>NZ_JAMAUV010000001.1:0-833752 GCF_023714155.1 Neobacillus sp. MER 74 | reverse complement strand
GCGAAGCTCTGAATCGAAGCCCCAGTAAACGGCGGCCGTAACTATAACGGTCCTAAGGTAGCGAAATTCCTTGTCGGGTAAGTTCCGACCCGCACGAAAGGCGTAACGATCTGGGCACTGTCTCAACGAGAGACTCGGTGAAATTATAGTACCTGTGAAGATGCAGGTTACCCGCGACAGGACGGAAAGACCCCGTGGAGCTTTACTGTAGCCTGATATTGAATTTTGGTACAGCTTGTACAGGATAGGTAGGAGCCTGAGAAGCCGGAGCGCTAGCTTCGGTGGAGGCGTCGGTGGGATACTACCCTGGCTGTATTGAAATTCTAACCCGCACCCCTGATCGGGGTGGGAGACAGTGTCAGGTGGGCAGTTTGACTGGGGCGGTCGCCTCCTAAAAAGTAACGGAGGCGCCCAAAGGTTCCCTCAGAATGGTTGGAAATCATTCGCAGAGTGTAAAGGCACAAGGGAGCTTGACTGCGAGACCTACAAGTCGAGCAGGGACGAAAGTCGGGCTTAGTGATCCGGTGGTTCCGCATGGAAGGGCCATCGCTCAACGGATAAAAGCTACCCCGGGGATAACAGGCTTATCTCCCCCAAGAGTCCACATCGACGGGGAGGTTTGGCACCTCGATGTCGGCTCATCGCATCCTGGGGCTGTAGTCGGTCCCAAGGGTTGGGCTGTTCGCCCATTAAAGCGGTACGCGAGCTGGGTTCAGAACGTCGTGAGACAGTTCGGTCCCTATCCGTCGTGGGCGCAGGAAATTTGAGAGGAGCTGTCCTTAGTACGAGAGGACCGGGATGGACGCACCGCTGGTGTACCAGTTGTTCTGCCAAGAGCATCGCTGGGTAGCTATGTGCGGACGGGATAAGTGCTGAAAGCATCTAAGCATGAAGCCCCCCTCAAGATGAGATTTCCCATAGCGCAAGCTAGTAAGAACCCTGAAAGATGATCAGGTTGATAGGTCAGAGGTGGAAGCGTGGTAACATGTGGAGCTGACTGATACTAATCGTTCGAGGACTTAACCAATTTTAAGGTGAACTCTGAGTTTACAAACTTCTTCTGCATTATCTAGTTTTGAGGGAATGAAAAAAATTAAATTTTCCTCTTGAAAAATATGAAAAAGACATTATAATAAAATAGTGTCGAATATATGGTCTGGCAATTATGGCGAGAAGGTCACACCCGTTCCCATACCGAACACGGAAGTTAAGCTTCTCAGCGCCGATGGTAGTTGGGACACGCGTCCCTGTGAGAGTAGGACGTTGCCAGGCTGTAATTATATTATTCCGCAGTAGCTCAGTGGTAGAGCTATCGGCTGTTAACCGATCGGTCGTAGGTTCGAGTCCTACCTGCGGAGCCATATATGGAGAGCTGTCCGAGTGGCCGAAGGAGCACGATTGGAAATCGTGTAGGCGGGTAACCCTGTCTCAAGGGTTCAAATCCCTTGCTCTCCGCCATAACTTTTTAAACGATATGGCCCCTTGGTCAAGCGGTTAAGACACCTCCCTTTCACGGAGGTAACACGGGTTCGAGTCCCGTAGGGGTCACCAAAGTTTTTTACGCTAGTGAAGATAATTTTCATTAATTTGGAGGATTAGCTCAGCTGGGAGAGCATCTGCCTTACAAGCAGAGGGTCGGCGGTTCGATCCCGTCATCCTCCACCATATTTACATTATAATTGTCGCGGGGTGGAGCAGTCTGGTAGCTCGTCGGGCTCATAACCCGAAGGTCGCAGGTTCAAATCCTGTCCCCGCAATTGGTCTGGTAGTTCAGTTGGTTAGAATGCCTGCCTGTCACGCAGGAGGTCGCGGGTTCGAGTCCCGTCCAGACCGCCACTTGTGGCTCAGTAGCTCAGTCGGTAGAGCAAAGGACTGAAAATCCTTGTGTCGGCGGTTCGATTCCGTCCTGAGCCACCTTTAGTTTTTTTGCTTGCACTAGATGCGAGTGTTATGAATAGTATGTGGAGGGGTAGCGAAGTGGCTAAACGCGGCGGACTGTAAATCCGCTCCCTCCGGGTTCGGCGGTTCGAATCCGTCCCCCTCCACCATTTATAGGGGTATAGTTTAAAGGTAGAACGAAGGTCTCCAAAACCTTTGGTGTGGGTTCGATTCCTACTACCCCTGCCAATTATACTGTGGCGATTGTGGCGAAGTGGTTAACGCATCGGATTGTGGTTCCGACATTCGTGGGTTCGATTCCCATCAGTCGCCCCATTATATTAAAATTCAAAATTAGTAAACATTGGGCTATAGCCAAGCGGTAAGGCATCGCACTTTGACTGCGACATGCGTTGGTTCAAATCCAGCTAGCCCAGCCAATTTGCGGAAGTAGTTCAGTGGTAGAACACCACCTTGCCAAGGTGGGGGTCGCGGGTTCGAATCCCGTCTTCCGCTCCAATATTTATGGCGGCATAGCCAAGTGGTAAGGCAGAGGTCTGCAAAACCTTTACCACCGGTTCGAATCCGGTTGCCGCCTCCATAATATTTGCCAAGTATATATAAGACTAGGTAATTAGATTTCGCCGGGGTGGCGGAACTGGCAGACGCACAGGACTTAAAATCCTGCGGTAGGTGACTACCGTACCGGTTCGATTCCGGTCCTCGGCATTGCTTTATCAAAACATTTTATTACGCGCCGGTGTGGCGGAATTGGCAGACGCGCACGACTCAAAATCGTGTTCCGTGAGGAGTATCGGTTCGACCCCGATCACCGGTATCAAATGGTTTTAAAAAAAGTTGCTCATATAATTATGGGCAACTTTTTTTGATTAAGGTTATAGACCCTAATCGTTCCCTTGATTAAAGAAAAATGCAGTCAACGGTAACGAATAGATATGTCCGTTCTTCGGCCATTGTGAGGGACGTGAATATCCGCACCCCCCTTTGTAATCTTTTTCGACAAAATCTGCATTTTCCCCTTGACTATAGTAAAAATAGTGTGTAATATAATAAGGGTCAGTTGCTGATATAAATGATTCATCAACTGTTAAAAATGCGGGTGTAGTTTACTGGTAAAACCTCAGCCTTCCAAGCTGATGTAGTGGGTTCGATTCCCATCACCCGCTCCATACATATTAACTAACGCAGTTTATCGTTACATAAGAGAACGATGAATTGCGTTTTTTTATATAAAGAAAAAAGATGTCCTATGGACACCTGACTAATTGGAAGGTTGCTTCTCCTCCATGTATTTGAGTAAACATGTTCATCAATGACTCTGTTAGTCTCCTCGAGTTTTCAACATTGGTTGACGGCTGCAAATAGATTATCTGCAGGGCATTTTTGGTCGCTAACGTTACTGGTGCTCTATCAGAATCGACGAAGGGACTTCCAAAGGGCCCCAGATTATCTGATGATACAATCAGGCGATGCAAAGAGTTTTTTCGTCCATTCAACCCAGTATACTCTTCTCCCTCCGTTCCCAATCGAATGTTCACGGGTCCATTTAAATTATCCTGATCGTATATTCCAATAGGTACTTGATATTGTAAGGAGAAAAAATTATTTATATCAATTGCACTTTGAATAGATGAAAGATAATTTTGTTTTTGAACTCTTCTGTATAACGCTTCGACTGAGGGACGATATCGATTCGGGTCTTTCCCATACTTTTTAAAAACCGAACGCCATTCCTGAATGCCAGAGAGTTCGCTAACATTTTTATTTTCTAAATCAAAAAAAATAGACTCTTGGAAGAGCTGAAGCCGTCCTCTAATCATTTGCGGCGACTCACCGACATTGATATTTTTATATTCAATTACCCCCACTTTAAAACTAGGTATTAGCTGGGTTACTTCCTCAGATAGATTAATTTCCAACCATTCCACCTCCAAAAATCAATGGAAATAGTTTATCATAAAATGATGTGCATCTAATAATTTAACTACCAATATTTTAATAAATCATTTCTAAGGAAGGAGGGGCCAAATGGAAGTCAAGGATTTAAAAGAAGAACTGATTGCCTATAGTAAAGAAATAGGAATCGATAAAATTGGTTTCACAACAGCGGACATGTTTTCTGAATTAAAAAATCGCCTAATAAGGCAGCAGTTACTTAACTACCAATCAGGATTTGAAGAACCAGATATTGAGAAGCGAGTGAATCCTTCACTATTACTAGAGGAACCACGTTCGATCATTTCTATTGCGATTGCTTATCCTTCCAAGATGAATCACCGTGTCGAAAGTAAGAAGGGTGAGCGGAGAGGGATTTTCAGCAGGGCCTCATGGGGGCTTGATTATCATCATGTGCTTAATGATCGTCTTAAAAAGTTAGAGGATTTTATCATCAAAAAGGTACCTGATGCGAGGTTAAAATCGATGGTCGATACTGGAGAGCTCTCAGATCGAGCTGTAGCTGAACGTGCTGGAATTGGTTGGAGTGGGAAAAACTGCGCCATTATTACACCGGAGTTTGGGTCGTATGTGTATTTAGGCGAAATGATCACAAGTATACCTTTTGAACCTGATACTCCAATAGAAGATCAATGCGGGTCCTGTACAAAGTGCTTGGACGCTTGTCCCACAGGGGCCCTGGTCCAAGGTGGACAGATTAATGCACAGCGCTGTATTTCTTTTTTAACTCAAACAAAAACGTTTATTCCAGATGAGTATAGAGATAAAATTGGTAATCGCATCTATGGTTGTGATTCATGCCAGACTGCATGTCCTGTTAACAAAGGGAAGAACTATCATTTTCATGAGGAACTAGAACCACTTCCTGAAATTGCGAAACCTTTATTAAAGCCGATCCTAAAATTAAGTAATCGAGAGTTTAAAGCTAAATTCGGAAATGTTTCTGGTGCTTGGAGAGGGAAAAAGCCAATTCAACGGAATGCCATTATTGCCCTGGCACATTTTAAAGATGAATCAGCTATTCCAGATTTAGTAGACATTCTAGAGAAAGAGGGTAATCCCGTTTCAAGAGGAACAGCTGCTTGGGCCCTTGGGAAAATTGGCGGTGAGACAGCATTATCTGCATTAAAAAAGGCACAAGAACAAGAAACAAATCTTGAAGTACAAACAGAAATTGAAAAAGGACTACATTTTTATAGGTAAAAATGAGCGAACTAAAATGGTTCGCTCATTTTTTTGATTAAATTCTGCTGACTATCATATGTATGAATGAAAGGGGTGAAGAATATGCTTCATTTGATACAAGAGTTATTTGAAAAAAGAGCAAATCAATTTGTTAGCGATAAAGGAACTACTCCTAAAGTATTTTTTCCAAAGGCTGATATGAAGCAAAGCACCTTTGCAAAAAGATCCGCTGAAATTGTAAAAGTAAAAACTTCCGGTAAAATAATTGAAATAGATAAAGAAGATGAATTTCAAACAGTAAAATATCAAGCCCATTATCAATATTTAATCAAGCAAAAGGAATTACTGTATATGGAAGAAGAAGTGGAAGAAAGATTAGCTAAGTTTTATAAAAATGCTTTAGTGATGGACGAGGAAATCAGCCCTTATGGAGCGCAAGAAACCTATCAGTTTCCAACAGAATTGGATGTAAAGGATCAGGATGAACGATTAAGCTATCAGTATAACAGATTAAAGGCTGTGCAATATGCAGAAAGGTGGTGGAATAGCTACAATCCTGCATATAAAAAGTTTGAGAATGATTGCACCAATTTTATATCACAATGCCTTCATAGTGGCGGTGCACCTATGAGAGGCTATCCTAATCGGGCAGCAGGCTGGTGGCTCCAAAAGAGCAATTATAGCTATAGTTGGGCAGTGGCACACTCTCTAAAGGGATACTTCGCTAATTCGAAAATAGGTTTACGGGCCAGGGAAGTGAACAGTCCGGATCAATTATTATTGGGCGATATAATTTGTTACGATTTTGAAGGGGATGGACGGTTTAATCATAATACGATTGTGACAGGTAAGGACGCAAATGGTATGCCGTTAGTTAATGCCCATACGTATAATAGTCGGATGAGGTATTGGGCATATGAAGATTCATCTGCCTATACCCCGAATATAAAGTACAGATTTTTTTCAATCATCGATTAAGGATGCTTAATTATTGAAAGGGTCTATGATAATGGTATAATTGCATGTAGAGTTTTTACATGAGGTGATTTCCATGTCAATTAATGTTGTTTTATTTCAACCGCAGATCCCTTCCAATACAGGAAATATTGCAAGAACTTGTGCAGGGACAGATACAAATTTACACCTAATCCGTCCGTTAGGCTTTTCTACGGATGACAAAATGTTAAAAAGAGCAGGACTCGATTATTGGGAACACGTTAATATCTTCTACTATGATTCTCTTGATGATTTTTATGAGAAGAATGCAGGCGGTGAATTTTTTTATATTACAAAATTTGGGCAGAAGGCTTTTAGCAGTTTTGATTACAGTCATTCAGGCAAAGATTATTATTTTATCTTTGGGCGTGAAACAACAGGACTACCGAAAGATGTCATTGAAAATAATAAAGAAGTCAGCTTGAGGATTCCTATGAATGAAAATATTCGTTCTCTAAACCTGTCCAATACAGCCGCCATTCTTATCTATGAAGCGCTAAGACAGCAAAACTATGCGCATCTACAATAATCCGAGGGGGCCTAAAGGGCCTCCTTTTGTGTAATGGAAAGGAAGATTGTTATGAATGAAGTAATCCAAACAATATTAAACCACCGCTCTATTCGCCAATTTGAGGACAAGCAACTAACAGACGAACAAATTAAAACAATTGTTACTTGTGCTCAATCTGCATCCACGTCCAGCTTTATTCAGGCTTACTCTATAATAGGTGTGAAAGACAAAGAAATAAAGAAAAAATTAGCAGAGATTGCAGGTAATCAGGAATATGTTGAAAAAAATGGCCACTTTTTTGTCTTTTGTGCGGATTTATACCGCCATACCATTATTGGAGAGAATGAACAGGTAAATGTAGCCCCTTCGCTTGAAAGCACGGAAAAGTTTATGGTAGCCCTCATCGATGCATCTTTAGCCGCACAAAATGCAGTGATTGCCGCAGAATCGATGGGGTTAGGAATTTGTTACATAGGTGGAATTCGAAATAATTTAGATGAGGTAGCAAAGATTTTAAAAACACCAGTGCGGGTTATTCCTTTGTTTGGCCTAGCAGTTGGTTTTCCGACTAAACTAAATGAAAAAAAACCGAGGTTGTCATTTGAACATGTTTATCATGAAGACGAATATGAACAAGATACAGAGGCATACATTAGCCAGCTGCAGAATTATGATAACTTAATTTCTAATTACTATGAAGAGCGGACAGGCGGGAAAAGAAAAGACCGTTGGACAGAACAAATGGCAAGGATGCTTGATAGGAAGAGTAGAATGTATATGAAGGAATTTATTCAAAAAAATAAACTGGATCTTCACTAAAAAAGCTGCCAATTGGCAGCTTTTATTTGGTTGAACCTGGTTTGTCATTATAACCTGATGTGAAGATTGCCGCTAAAAATGCGACCATTACTAAACAAACGATGAAAGTGTTCATAATTATGTAATCCTCCTTCGTCATACATTTTTCTATCTTGTCTCACATATAGTTTTATTATAGCCTATCTTATAAAAATGAAAAGAGGAAGATTCTTTTTATTGTTACAAAAAAGATAGACGCTAACCACAATGGTTACGCATGTTCAAAAGCTTATCAGCATAGAGTATATTAATCGTCTCTGATAAACCTACGGGGGAGGGCCTTATGGATATTCTAAAAAAAATCGAGATGTATCGTGAGGAAGAAGAAAAGTTACGTTGGGAAGGGTCATTCGCAGATTATTTGCAATTGTTGAGAGAGAAGCCATGGGTTGCACAGTCGGCACATTCACGAGTTTATAATATGCTTAAGGATGCAGGAATTACTGAAGAAAAAGGGACGAAGAAGTACGAATTCTTTAGTAATCAATTATTTGGGTTAGAGGAATCACTTGAGAGGCTTGTTGAAGAGTACTTCCATCCAGCAGCCAAAAGACTAGATGTAAGAAAACGTATTTTATTATTAATGGGTCCTGTAAGCGGCGGGAAATCCACGCTTGTTACCATGCTAAAACGTGGACTTGAAGCATACTCCCTCACGGATCGAGGCTCTGTTTTTGCGATTAAAGGATGCCCGATGCATGAGGACCCACTTCATTTAATTCCACATCATTTGCGGAAGGATTTTTTTGATGAGTATGGCATCCGCATTGAAGGTAATCTTTCACCTCTGAACATGATGCGTCTTGAACAGGAATATGGTGGAAGGATCGAAGATGTATTGGTTGAAAGAATCTTCTTCTCTGAAGATAAGCGAACAGGGATCGGTACATTCAGCCCATCCGATCCGAAATCACAGGATATTGCCGATTTAACAGGTAGTATTGATTTTTCAACGATTGCGGAGTATGGTTCTGAATCAGATCCTCGTGCCTATCGATTTGATGGTGAACTTAATAAGGCTAACCGAGGAATGATGGAGTTCCAGGAGATGTTAAAGTGTGATGAAAAATTCTTGTGGCACTTACTGTCGCTCACCCAGGAGGGGAATTTTAAAGCAGGCCGCTTTGCCCTCATTAGTGCTGATGAGTTGATCGTTGCTCATACGAATGAAACGGAATACCGATCCTTTATCTCCAATAAGAAGAATGAAGCATTACATTCAAGGATTATTGTTATGCCGATACCTTATAACTTAAAGGTGTCCCAAGAAGAAAGAATATATGAAAAAATGATCAATGAAAGTGATGTTTCTGATGTTCACATTGCACCACATACATTAAAAGTAGCTGCAATGTTTACTATTCTTACTCGTTTAAAGGAACCGAAAAAAGGCGATATTGATTTACTTAAGAAAATGCGCCTATACGATGGGGAAAGTGTAGAAGGCTTTAATACTGCCGATGTGGATGAATTGAAGAAGGAATATCCTGATGAAGGTATGAGTGGTATCGACCCTCGTTACGTAATTAACAGAATTTCATCGACAATCATTCGTAAAGAAATACCATCAATTAACGCACTTGATGTATTAAGATCATTGAAAGATGGACTCGACCAGCATCCGTCCATCACCGCAGAGTTACGGGAACGTTATATGAATTATATTTCATTAGCCCGGAAAGAGTATGATAATATTGCCAAGAAAGAAGTCCAAAAGGCATTTGTATATTCGTATGAAGAATCAGCAAAAACCTTAATGGACAATTATCTTGATAATGTGGAAGCCTATTGCAATAAATCGAAACTGCGTGATCCGCTCACTGGCGAGGAGATCAATCCAGATGAGAAGTTAATGCGCTCCATTGAAGAACAAATTGGGATTTCTGAAAATGCGAAAAAGGCCTTTAGGGAGGAAGTCCTCATTAGGATTTCAGCCTTTGCTAGAAAAGGGAAACGATTCGATTATAATTCCCATGATCGTCTCCGTGAAGCCATTCAAAAGAAATTATTTGCTGATCTAAAAGACGTTGTGAAAATTACCACTTCATCCAAAACACCTGATGAACAGCAGTTAAAGAAAATCAATAATGTAGTTGCAAGATTAGTGGATGAACATGGCTATAATTCACAATCAGCGAATGAATTACTTCGTTATGTAGGAAGTCTATTAAATAGATAATAGGGTGGGGTTAAAATAGTAGGGACTGGCAGAAGGAAATCTGTCAGTCTATTTTTTTCCTTATTCAAATTCACGATAAAATCTGTAATGCTCTCACTCTAACACTTTGTCCAAATTCATAGGCGAAAGCACAATTGTCAAAATAATTTGTAAATTATTCTTTATTTCTGCATAGGATAAAGTAATCCATATTTATCTTATTTTTTCACTCTCGTTATCATATGTATTGGATGAAAATGTGTGCATTTTGGAACCTATTAAATTAATAAGGAGGGGTTTACATTGTCAACAAACAACCATCAATTTGTCATTTCAAGAGAAGATTGGTCCCTCCACCGTAAAGGCCACGATGACCAGCAAAGGCATCAGGAAAAAGTGCAGGAGGCAATTCGAAACAATCTTCCTGACTTAATTACTGAAGAAAGCATAATCATGTCTAACGGTCGAGATGTCGTAAAAATTCCAATTCGTTCATTGGACGAATATAAAATCCGTTATAATTATGACAAAAACAAACACGTGGGCCAAGGTGATGGTGACAGTCAAGTAGGTGATGTAGTAGCACGTGATGGTTCTAGCGGCCAGAAGGGACCTGGAAAAGGCCAAGGAGCTGGGGACCAAGCAGGTGAAGATTACTTTGAAGCGGAAGTATCATTAATGGAGCTGGAGGAAGCATTATTTAAACAATTGGAGCTTCCAAATTTGAAAAGAAAAGAAGAGCAAGAACATCTAGTTGAAAACATTGAATTCAATGATATTCGCAAAACAGGGCTGATGGGGAATATTGATAAGAAACGGACGATGATGTCAGCTTTTAAAAGAAATGCGATGACAGGAAAGCCAGCGTTCCACCCGATTTACAAGGACGATCTAAAATTTAAGACCTGGAATGAAGTAATTAAACCAGATTCTAAAGCAGTTGTGATTGCCATGATGGATACAAGTGGTTCGATGGGGATCTGGGAAAAGTATATGGCGCGCAGCTTTTTCTTCTGGATGACTCGATTTTTAAGAACTAAATATGAAACGGTGGAAATTGAATTTATTGCCCACCATACGGAGGCTAAAGTTGTTTCAGAGGAAGACTTCTTTTCAAAAGGGGAAAGTGGTGGAACGATTTGTTCGTCCGCATACCGGAAAGCACTTGAAATCATTGATGCCAAATATAATCCACGTAAGTTCAACATCTATCCATTCCATTTTTCAGACGGTGATAATCTTACTTCGGACAATGCTCGTTGCGTAAAGCTAGTTGAAGAATTAATGAAAGTGTCTAATATGTTTGGCTATGGTGAAGTAAATCAATATAACCGCCACTCAACATTAATGTCCGCCTATAAGAACATTAAAGATGATCAATTCCGCTACTATATTCTTAAGCAAAAAGCAGATGTCTTTCATGCGATGAAGAGTTTTTTCCAAGCAGAGGAATCGAAATTATTTGCCTAACAAAAACGACTGGTGTCAGGCACCAGTCGTTTTTATTGTTATTCAATTGATAGGATTCCGTCTTGACCTTGGGATGAGTGACCCTGTTTTATTACATTTAGTTTTGTTAAGTTAGTAAAGATAATAGGAGTAATTGTTGATGGTGCTGACTTTTTAATGAAATCTAAATCAAATTTTAGAATTTCCTGTCCTTTTGTAATCTTTTCTCCCTCTTTAATAAGCACTGTAAAACCTTCGCCCTTTAAATTCACAGTGTCCATGCCGACATGGATGAGAATTTCATATCCTTGCTTTGATTTGATACCAATCGCATGTTTCGTAGGAAATACGTTCATGACTTCACCGTCAACAGGGGAAACTACTGATCCCTTAGATGGTACGATTGCAAACCCATCGCCCATCATTTTTTGTGAGAAGACTTGATCAGGCACTTCGGTAATCGGGATAATATCCCCTTCGATTGGCATAACAAAATCTCTTTCTGATAGTGGAGTGAGTTCATTAGATTCCACTGCAGTATAAGCATTATTTTTGGTTGTATCAATTTTTTTCATTGCATTTGGATTATTACGAAGTTTTAAAATTTCATCTGCTACGAATTGTACATTCGTTCCAACAATTACTTGAATGCTTTGCTTTCCAACGATATTAATTCCTGGTACACCAGTCGATTTAATTTTTTGTTGGTCAACTGCATTCATGTCTTTTACTTCCATTCTTAGACGAGTTACACAATTGTCAACAGAGGTAACATTGGCATCTCCACCTAATCCTTCATAAATCTGTGCGGCCATAACAGTAAATTTACTTTCACCTGTTGAAATATTGATTTCAGAAGATTCTTCATCATCCTCTTCACGTCCAGGAGTCATCAAGTTGAATTTCGTGATGATGAATCTGAATAAGAAATAATAGATTACTGCAAACACTAAGCCTTGAACCATTAACATGTAAGGATGGTTTGCTAAAGGTAATCTAGAACTTAGAATAAAGTCAACTAGACCAGCACTAAAACCAAATCCAGCCGTCCAATGGAATGCAGCTGCAATGGCTAAGGAAATACCTGTTAATATTGCATGGACGAAATATAGCATTGGAGCAACAAACATAAAGGCAAACTCAATTGGTTCTGTTACACCTGTAAAGAATGCAGCGAAACCTGCTGCCAACATTAAAGAAGCCACTGCCTTTTTCTTCTTGTCCTTCGCAGTATGGTACATTGCTAAAGCTGCTGCTGGTAAACCAAACATCATGACAGGGAAGAATCCGGCTTGATACATACCAGTAACGCCTTTAGTTCCCTTCCCAGCCCAGAAATTACCGATATCATTAATTCCGGCTACGTCAAACCAGAATACAGAGTTTAAGGCATGGTGCAGACCAGTTGGGATCAATAAACGGTTAAAGAATCCATATAAACCTGCGCCAAAAGCTCCTAAATGAGCAATGCCTTTACCAAATGATACAAGTCCTGTAAAGATAACAGGCCATAAGAAGAATAGTACTGCAGAAACAGCAAGCATAGAAACAGCAGTCATGATTGGAACAAGGCGCTTACCAGAGAAAAATGCTAAAGCATCCGGTAATTTAACATGGCTAAATCGATTGTACATCGAAGAAGCAACAATACCTGAAAGAATACCAACAAAAGCATTTCCAATCTTTACAAATGCAGGATCTACCTCTTCTGGTTTAATCCCTTCGAGCAATGCCACTGAGCCTGGTGAAAGCAGGGTTGTCACAACTAAGTAGGCAACCAAACCACTTAACGCTGACGAACCATCTTTCTCTTTCGCCATCCCAAGTGCTACCCCAACAGCAAATAGGATGGGGATATTATCAATGATTGATGAACCAGCTTTAATTAGGAAGGCCGCTAGAGGACTATCCGCCCCCCAACCCGTAGGGTCGATCCAATAACCAATTCCCATCAAAATGGCTGCAGCCGGTAAAACAGCTACAGGTAACATCAATGAACGACCAATTCTTTGTAAATATTTCTTCATCACATTACCTCCTAATAGAATCTAAAAAAATAACTATAAAATAATTCATAAAAATAATATTGCGGGTGTAAGCGCTTTTCCGTTTTTAATATAACACTAAACGTTTATAGATGTCTATACCAATTGGCTAAATTTTATTAACAAACATATTCCTATGGGTTAGAACAATATTAGGTTGAAATGGTATTATATTCATATTTTTATTATAAAGTAAATTGGTATAGACAACTATATAATGGTGATGCTAAGATTTAGATATAACCTGAAAGGAAGTATCAAAGATGATTCCAAAAGATAATCATATTTTGCTAAAGGGTATACGGGTTTATTCACAAGAACAAATAATAGAAGATGGATATATTAAAATAAAGAATCAAAAAATCATTGAAATTGGTTCATCATCTGAGTTGTTGTCTAAGGAAAACTATAAGGTGATTGAACTTCCTGCCCAGTTTAGTGCAGTTCCTGGCTTTATCGACGTTCATATCCACGGTGCAGCCGGTGCCGACACAATGGATGCAACCAAGGAAGCACTGGACATAATGGCAGCAGCATTGCCTAAAGAAGGTACAACTAGCTTTTTAGCTACTACAATGACTCAGGAAGGGAAACAAATTGAGAATGCCTTAATAAATGCCGGGAATTACATTAAAGAACAGCACGATCCAGGTAAATCTGAAATACTCGGCATTCATCTAGAAGGACCGTTTGTGAATAGTAAAATGGCTGGGGCACAGCCAATTCAACATATAATTGATCCTGATCTTGCTTTACTTGAAGAATGGCAAAAGCTCTCTAATGAGACGATTAAACTTGTCACTTTAGCTCCAGAAAGACCGCATGGTTTAGAGATGATCCGATATTTAAAGAAGAAGGGGATTATTGCATCGATTGGTCATACAGATGCTACTTATGACGAGGTGAATGAAGCTATTGAAGCAGGAGCAAATCATGTCACTCATCTTTATAATCAAATGAGAGGGCTGCATCATCGTGAACCTGGAGTTGTGGGAGCGGCCTTTTTAAGAGAAGAATTAAAAGCTGAGATTATTGTCGATGGGGTGCATAGCCGTCCAGAAATGGTTAAACTTGCCTTTAAGCAAAAACGAAGTGATGGATTGATTTTAATCACTGATTCAATGCGAGCAAAATGTTTGAAAAATGGGAAGTATGATCTTGGCGGCCAAGAGGTTTTTGTAAAGGATGGAAAAGCAGAACTTGAGGATGGAACTCTTGCAGGAAGTATTTTGAAATTGGGGCAGGCGGTAAAAAATATTATATCATATGCGGACTGTTCACTTAAGGAAGCAATTGAAATGGCATCAGTGAACCCAGCCAAACAATTGAACCTTTATGATCGAAAAGGCAGTATTGCAGTTGGAAAAGATGCGGACATTGTTATTTTAGATGAGAATATGGAAGTTTATATGACATTATGCAGGGGAGCTCTTGCTTACAATAGGGAGGAAAATTCTAAATGAAAATTATTGAAGTCAAAGATTATCAACAAATGAGTAATAAAGCAGCTGAATATATTATAAAAAAGGTTATTCAGAATCCAAATATTAAACTTGGTTTGGCTACAGGCGGTACTCCAGTTGGGACATATAAATGCTTAATCGACGACCATCAAAAAAAGGGGACTACTTATCAAAAGGTAACCACTTTTAATTTAGACGAATACGTAGGGCTCCCGGGTGAAAATAAAAATAGCTACCGGTATTTTATGAACAACCAGCTTTTTGATTATATTGATATCAATAAAGCCAAGACAAATGTTCCAAGCGGTATTGCTGCAGATTTTCAAGAGGAATGCCATCGATATGAGGATTTAATAAATCAGCATGGCGGTATTGATTTGCAAATCCTTGGGATTGGCAGTAATGGACATATTGGCTTTAATGAACCAGGAACTTCTTTTGCTTCCAAAACGCATATTGTAGAGTTAGCTTCTTCAACTATTCAAGCAAACGCAAGATTTTTTAATAAAATCGAAGAAGTTCCAACTAAAGCCATTACAATGGGAATTTCCACCATTATGAAAAGTAAAGAAATTCTGCTTCTCGTGTCAGGTGAGAAGAAAAGTGAAGCACTTTTTAGATTATTGAATGAGGAGATAAGTGAAAACTTTCCAGCATCTGTGTTGAAAAATCATCCGTGTGTTACAATTATTGCAGATAAAGCGGCAATAGCAGATTTAAAGGTTACAACGTGACAGTTATAAGGAAAGGATGCAGCTGGAGGAAATGATTAATAAGAATTCTCCGATTCCAATTTATTACCAAATTGAAGAGTATATTAAAGAACTAATTGAAAATGGTGAGTTGCGTCCTGGTGATGCACTCCCGCCAGAAAGAGAATATGCGGAAAAATATCAGATTAGCCGGATGACAGTAAGACAGGCATTTACACAGTTAGTAAATGAAGGATTGTTATATCGATTGCAAGGAAAAGGTACTTTTGTTGCAGAAAGAAAAATTGAACAGCCCCTTCAAGGATTAACCAGCTTCACAGAAGATATGAAGGCCAGAGGATTCGTGCCTGGAAACCAATTACTTCACTTTGAAATTATTCCTGCAACAAGACAAGTAGCAGGGCAGCTTTTAATTTCTGAACATGGTCCTGTATATGAAATCAAAAGAATTCGTCTGGCAGATAATGTCCCAATGGCTTTAGAAACAAACTATATTTCAGCAAACCTTATTAAAGGACTTACAGAAGGAATTGTAAATGATTCCCTGTATAAATACATTGAAGAGCAATTAGACTTAAAAATTGATAGTGCTTCACAGATCATCGAATCATCTGTTGCCAGTCAAAACGAAGCCGATTTACTAAAGATTAGCAAGGGTGCACCAGTTATGTTAATCCAAAGAAATACTTTTCTAAAGGACAATACCCCTGTTGAATTTGTTAAATCGGTCTATCGTGCAGATCGCTATAAATTTATGATCCAAATGAAACGCTGAAGACATAGTAATGGAGGTTATTTAACGTGTTCAATCATTATTTTCAAAAGCTTCACGAATTATTAAGCTTAGTTGAAAAGGATGAAACTGATGGCCTCAAAACAGCTGCTAAAAAGATCGCAGAATGTATCCAAAACGATGGAATTGTTCATGTCTTTGGGTGCGGACATTCACATATCCTTGGAGAAGAACTTTTTTACCGTGCAGGTGGACTAGTGCCTATTAACCCTATTTTAATTGAGGACTTAATGCTTCATAAGGGGGCTGTTCGTTCATCTCAATTAGAAAAGGAAAATGACTTAGCAAAACAATTTCTAACTAGAGTGAAAATTCAACCTCAGGATGTGGTTATTGTTGCATCAACCTCTGGAAGGAACCCTGTGCCCATAGATGTAGCTGAGTTTGCTAAAAATAATGGTGCGTTTGTTATTGCAATCACATCATACAGTTATACAAAGGCAGTAACATCAAGACATAAAGATGGTAAATATTTGTATCATTCCGCTAACCTTGCTATTGATAATCATATTAAGGTGGGTGATGCACTAATGGAGCACGAGTCTATTGCTGTTAGCTTTGGTTCAGGGTCAACAGTCATTGGGACAGCAATCGTTAACGGAATCATGGTGGAAGCGATCAGCATAATGATCAGTAATAATTTTGAACCGCCAATTTTTAAAAGCGGCAATGCTGATGGTGCAGAAGAACATAATCGTACGTTGATTAACAAGTATAAAGAAAGAATTCCAATGTTGGAAAATTGAATGCAAAAAACGAAACCGACAGTTATACTGGTTGGTTTTTTTTGTGGGAAGGCTGTGTTAAAGATTAATGTTGATTTTGACACTCTGTTGATTGGAGTGGAAGGCACGAAGACTCCTGCGGGAGTACGGGTCAGGGGAGACCCCGCAGAAGCAAAGCGACGAGGAGGCTCCCCGGCACGCCCGCGAACCGCTTGTGCCTGGAACGGAAATCAACAGACAAGTTTAACACAGTCTATGGAAAATTAAATAAAAATGCGTTTATTTTCCACCAATACTTTCTTTGAAAAACAAGAAAAATAAAGGGGTAACATGATTTTTTCAAAGGGGGTATTTCGATTGATAAAAAAATCTTTTGGGATAGTCTTAACAGCGGTTTTAACAATGGGACTTGCTGCTTGTAATAACAATGACCATAATGACTTAAATGATCAGAATACACATGTTGGGATGAACAATGATATAAGAAATAACACCCCATATATGGATGTCCGTAATGGCAGAGATGATGGGATTGACCACAATGGTCCATTAACTGAGGATTACACCAACACTAATAACAGTCAATCGGATCTTGATGTAAATCTTTTCAATACTAAACGGAAAAACAAGAAAAATTATTACAAAAATGATGATGATATGATTTCTTCGTATCAGACATCCTTAAACAGTAACCAATATCCACATACTAGAGCGGTATTAATCCGTGATGCAAAATATCAGTATATTACGATCGACCCTAAAAATTGGGGAATGCTGCAAATACAACCATATATCCAGCAGCAAACACCGGCTGGACAGGCACCGTCGCAAGCGCCTATTCACCAGCCAAAGCAAACAACACCAACACCGAAGCAAAAAGCGCCAGCACCGGCGCCAAAACAGCCAGCTACTACACAAAAAAATAATGCACCAGCGCCAACCACTGGAAATGTTAGTCAATACGTTCAACAAGTAATTGACTTGACGAATGCACAACGCAGTAAGAATGGTCTTCCAGCATTAAAAGCTGACTCACAGCTTAATGGAGTGGCACAGAAAAAATCGCTGGATATGCAGCAGAAGAATTATTTCTCACATACAAGCCCAACATATGGATCTCCATTTGACATGATGAGAGACTTTGGTGTGACCTATAAATCTGCGGGTGAAAATATTGCCCAAGGGCAACGTACACCACAGGAAGTAGTTACTGCCTGGATGAATAGTGAAGGCCATCGTAAGAATATCCTTAGTGCTAATTTTACTCATATTGGAGTAGGATATGAAGCGACTGGCAAACATTGGACGCAAATGTTTATCGGAAAATAAAGGAGTAAGTCAAGTAAACCGACAGTTATTTTCCTGTCGGTTTACTTTTAATTGGATTCGCTTTTTAAAATTGAGGAAATGGTTGGAAATTTAAAATGAAAAGTGGTCCCTGCTCCGACTTCACTTTCTGCCCAGACTGTTCCATCCATAGCACGGGCAATGCTGTAAACTACCATCATCCCTAAACCTGTTCCATTTTTTCCTTTTGTTGAATAAAAGGGTTCTCCTAAACGCTCAAGTTGCTCATTAGTCATTCCAATACCGGTATCATTGACACTGATTGTTACATAATTTTTACTGAACTTAGTGGTAATGGTTAAATATCCACCATTTGGCATTGCTTCAATTGCATTTTTGATAACATTCACAAAACATTGACGAAACTTCTGTCCGTCGCCCTCAATAAAACCAATAACTGAGAAATCAGTAATAATTTCTACTGAATTTTGATTGGCCAAAGGCTGAAGAATATTAATTATTTGCCGCAATTCACTTTTTACATTTAGCTCCTCAAGCACTTCCAAGGAGGGCTTTGCAAAAGTTAAGTAATCTTGAATAACACGTTCTGCAGAAATTAATTCCTCTTTAACAATCGAGAGGTATTCTTTTCTTTTATGCCTTGAAAGATAATCATCTTGAAGGAGTTGGACAAACCCACTGGCAGCCGTTAGTGGATTCCGGATTTCGTGAGAGATAGCAGCTCCCATCTGTTCCACCGCTTTTAATTTTTCTGCTTTAATGAGCTCCTGCTGCATTTCGTTATTTCGTCTGACAAATTCAATCCCATATGAGATAATGCCAATTCCAAGAGAGGGAATAATTAGGAATGCAAACCAAGCATCCAGCCAATAGGTATGGGTATTTTCGAAACTCATCCCAATAACCGTTATCACACCAAGAACCACACCTAAACATACCGTAACGAAAATACGCCGTCCTGGAACTTGTCTTAAAAACCACGGATATACTCGCCAGAAAATTACTCCCAAGGGTGCATATAGTACGGCCGTTTGAATTAAGCCCAAATCAAAGCCATAGAAGCTTCTTATAACTATAGTGGCAACTATAAGAATTGGTCCAATTCCGATATAAAGGGCCCCCAACACTAACGGAATAATTCTTAAATCGTATCGGGCAGACGGAACAGGAGTGTAAGAGAATTGAATACACAGCCATAGCATGGCAATACAAATGATAATTAGTGAGGATTTAGAAAGGGTAAATTTTTTTTTATTATCGAAAAAAATTAAACAGAGAAATAATAATATGATAAAAATTGAGAGGTTTAAAAAAAGATGTTTCGTTATGTCCATTAACGTCACCATCCAAAATAAGGCTGTTAGGGAAATTTTACATGTATTTTCCACATTATACAACAATATTTGCATAATTTAGAAAAAATAAAATAGTGTTTCTAAGATGAAAATGGAAGGCTTGTTTGTTACAATCCTTCCAAACTTAATTGAGCAGACATAATAATAGAGGCCTCCCTTTAAAGGGAAGCCAAAGTTATCTTGTATCTCAAACGGTAACAAGTTTAGTTGCGAAATCTTTAGCTGCAAGTCTGGCGTTTTCTTGTCCTTGTTCAAGAATCTCGGGTACCTTTAGTGGATTAATATCAAAACCTTCTGTAATAACTGAATCAGCAACCTCAATCCCTAAGAATCGCAGTGCGATTTTTAAATACCGATCACCGGACTCCAATGCTTCCATTGGAGTCCCCGTGTACTGGCCGCCTCTTGTTTGGAGATGAATCGCTTTTTTATTCATTAAGAGCCCTTTTGGTCCGTTAACTGTATGGGCAAACGTTTTTCCTGCAATAAATAGATTATCGATATATGCTTTTAATATGGCGGGTGAGCTTAAATTCCACATAGGGGAGACAAAAACAAAGTAATCAAAACTAATAAATTCATTAGCGAGATTATGCATTAGTAGTATTTTTTCTCTTTCTATGTCTGATAGTTGTTCTAAGGAATACCCGTAACCAGCTAGTTTTCCTCTTGCAGATACCAAATCTGCATCCATTTGCGGGAAATCTAATGAAAATAGATCAACTTTCTTGATTTCTAGCTCGGGCCGAACTTGGTGAAAGGACTCAAGAAAAGCCTCCCCAATTTTTAGCCCTTTTGATTTCTCCAGTCCCTTCGGATTCGCAGCTATATAAAGTAATTTTTCCATATTATACACAACCTAACTAACATATTTTTCACTAAATTTATTATAAAAAAAAAATCATTGTTCAATATTGAACATTAGGTGACGTTAATGAACATTACGTGTCAAGCTATTAATTATTCGGGTTTGTAGGAGGTAATCCTAATTATGAGGAGTCTAATAATTTGCAAAATTATTTATTTAAACGCTTACAAAATCTATTGACTGATTTTATCCTCGATGATAATATACATCTATACTAATTAATTAGTTCACTAAACTAATTAATAGAAAATATTAACAGCGCTATTTTTTATTTTTTAAAGGATTTTGAAAAGGGTTTCAAGGTATTGGAATTCAAGAGATTTAGACGGTTTTAAGGTTTGGGGTAAATTACAAAAAATAAGGGAAGTAAATGGAGGGGTAGAAATGATTCAAGTAGCTAAAAAATCCGCTGTAGAAACAGTATCTGAAAATGGATTCAGAAAGTTTGGAATGAAAGACAAAATTGGATATATGTTTGGTGACTGGGGGAATGATTTCTTCTTTATTCTAGTTGCAGCATTCTTAATGGTTTTCTATACAGATGTCTTTCATATTAATCCTGCTGCAGTCGGTGGATTATTCTTTCTTGCCCGTTTGTGGGATGCAGTAGCCGACGTTTCATGGGGCCGTTTTATAGATACAAGAAAAGCAGGGAAAAACGGCAAATTCAAGCCTTGGATTTTTAGAATGTCTTTCCCGCTTGTTATTTCTGGTGTTTTGATGTTTGTACATATTCCAGGAATGTCAGATGGATTTTATCTTGCTTATGCTTACGTAACATATATTATTTGGGGATCACTATATAGTACAGTTAATATTCCTTACGGATCGATGGCGTCAGTTATCACAGGCGATCCTGTTGAACGTACTGCACTATCTAGCTGGAGAACATTAGGTGGAAATTTGGCTGGTTTAATTATTAACGTAGTTGGACCAATGATTTTATTTGTTAACAATCGACCAGATGCTAATCGCTTCTTATTAGCTGCATTACTTTTTGGTGGACTTGCACTAGCTTGTTACATGGCTTGTTATAAATTATCTGTTGAACGGATTGTAATGGATGAAACAAATAAACCACAGATGAACTTTGGACAAACAATGAAAGGTCTTGTTAAAAACAGACCATTAATTTGGTTCCTTATTGCTTCATTATTGTTCCTGGTTATCTTTATGTTAATTGGTGCAGTAAACGTGTATTTATTTAAGGACTACTTTGGAAATGCAAAAGCATTAAGTATGGTTGGTCTTTTTCAATCTATTGCAGTATTTGTAGGTATGCCATTTGTTAAACCATTAGTTGCGAAATTTGGCAAAAAAGAAGTGGCATCTGGTGGTTTATTACTTGCTGCTCTTGTATATGTTGCTCTATATTTCCTTCCTAACTTAACAGCAACACAATTTATTGGAATTTTAACGGTTGGAATGTTAGGTTATGGCCTTTTCAACCTTGTCATTTGGGCTTTCGTTACTGACGTTATTGATTATCATGAGTATTTAACTGGCTTACGTGAAGATGGAACCGTTTACTCGATCTATTCTATGGCACGTAAAGTTGGTCAAGCAGTTGCTGGCGGTGTTGGTGGGGCAGCAATCGCAGCAGTAGGTTATAATTCAAATCTAAAAGCACAAACAGCTGATACGCTTCAAGGAATTCATACAATTGGAACACTAGTACCAGCAATTGGAATTGGTCTTGTGTTCCTAATCATAGTATTCTGTTATCCTTTAAACAAAAAGCGTACGGCACAACTTGCGGCGGATTTAGCTGAAAAAAGAAAAGGAAAACATTGATTCCTATTGCATATGAGAGAAGATAGCTAAGATCTGCTTAGCTATCTTCTTTTTTTTGTGATGATAATAATTTATAAGTTTTGAACCTTGATTACTGTCTAGCTCCAGCACATTAGCTCCTTTCTTGATATATCCGCTTACAAATTAGTATTGACGGAATTTGTCGATGGTGTTATTCTAACGGTGCAGACAATTAATTAGTTTATTAAACAAATTAAATTAAATTAACACGCTTTGAAACCTCAAAATATCATCTATACATTCTTGGTAGTTTTGAAAAGGGTTCCAAGTAAACGCTTTTAAGTAAATAGGAAGGGAAGAGTGAAAGCAATGGAGAATAGTGTCTCAAAGAAACTTACCTTAAAAGAAAAATTTTCATATGGTTTAGGTGATGTTGGTAATGGATTTATGTTTGATATGGGGCAAATTTATTTGCTAAAATTTTATACCGATGTTTTAGGAATTTCTGCTTATTGGGGCGGGCTAGTATTTTTAATATCGAAGATTTTTGATGCATTTGCGGATTCTGCCGTTGGTGCATTCGTAGATAAGCGAAAAGTAGGTAAGAGAGGTAAGTTCCGTCCCTTCATCTTATTTGGATCGATTCCGCTTGCCATTATGACTGTTATTTCTTTCATGGCACCCGAGTTTTCAGACACTGGAAAAATAGCCTTTGCTTTTATTACTTATATGGCCTTTGGGTTGTCCTATTCTATTGTCAATATCCCTTACGGATCACTTGCAGCATCCATGACTCAAGATTCTGTGGATCGTGCCTCACTTGGCTCCTTTCGAGCGATTGGCAGCCAATTTGCACTGCTTATTTCGGGTATGGTCGTAATCCCAATTGTTCTATATTTTCCAAATGAAAGATTAGGATATATGGTAGGAATCGCTTCGATGGCGTTAGTAGGGGTAATCTTCCATTATATTTGCTACCGAAACACAACTGAAAATATTATTAGAGAGCCTCAAAAAGAAAAAGAAAAGGTTCCGATGTCAAAACTATTCAAACTATTACTTAGTAACAGACCGTTAATTGCCCTTTGTTTCGTTTGCTTGTTTATGGTTGCCGGAAGTAACCTGCGCACGGCAGTTCAGTTATATTACTTACAGTATAATTTAAATAATCCCGGTCTTATGTCTTTGCTTTCTTTTACTAGTATTGGAATCGCTGTCATTGGCTCATTTTTTATTCCAGCACTTGTTAAAAGATTAGGAAAAAAGAAAACATTCATAATCGGTCTTTTAATTGGAATTGCTGCGGATGTTGCAAACTTTCTGTTACCGGCAAACATACCGACTTTCCTAATATTGCTTACAATTGGAAGTTTGGGTCTTAGCTTTGCACTTGGTTTACCATGGGTAATGGTTGCAGATGCAGTGGACTATCATGAATGGAAAACAGGACAAAGGACAGAAGGGATTGTATATTCAAGTTATAGTTTCTTCCGTAAACTAGCGCAGGCACTTGCTGGATTTATTCCTGGTGTAGCACTTGGGTTAATTGGTTACGTTCCAAATGCAGAGCAAACTGCTAGCACACTCATTGGTATAAAAGGGTTAATGTTTCTTGTTCCAGCTGGACTAAACTTAATTGCAGCGATTATCTTAATTGTTCTGTATAATTTAACAGAAGACTTATATAAAAAGATTGTTAATGAACTTAAAAATAAACAAAAAGCTAATAATGGTTTAAAAAGCGCGTAATAATTACAAATAAAAATCCCCTTTTAGCAATTGCTAGAAGGGGATTTTTCACTGTAAAGTTAAATTGAGAGCGCGTTTTCAATTTCATTGTCTTTTAGATCATAGGGCAAATTTAGCATCGGGACATCTAGAAATTGTTTGATAGCAAGTGCACATGCTCCAAGAACACATGATTTTTTTCCGATAGTAGAAATCATTAATTCACGATAATGACTAATTGAGGAATTTAGATTTTTGCTAATTTTATGGAGCGAGTCGGGATAAATTCGCAACAATTCACTATCAAGTACGAGCACGTCTGGGTTATACATGTTAATCATATTATTCAATCCAATAGACAGATAAAAAAGGAAATCTTCCATCAATTGGTGTACTTCTTCGTCGCCTTCATTAAGCCATTTTTGAATATGTTCGTAAGTCAGATCTTTAATCTGGCGTTTTTCAGATAAATACTCAAAAATACTCGATTCAGAAGCATATTTTTCCCAACAGCCCTTATTTCCACAATTGCAAGGTTTCCCCTCTGGTACCACAATCATATGACCTATTTCACCAGCAAATCCATCATGGCCACGGAAAAAGTCATTTTTCATCATCATGCCTAGGCCGATCCCCGAATAGAGGGTGGCACATAACAGGTTGTCTGTTTCATGGTGCACATAGACCCTTTCGGCGAAAGAACTTAGATTTGCATTATTTTCAATGTAAATTGCGATATTTATTTCTCTCTCTAAATCACTCTTAAGATTAACTTCATGCCAATCAAAACGTGGAACATAGTGGATTTCTTCGTCTTTTGTAACCAGACCATGTATGGCGACAACAATTCCGACAATACCATAGCGGCTGGAAGTGTAATCTGATTTGATCCTTTTGATTTGTTGAATTAGAATCGGGAGAATCTCCTCATATTTTGTAGTATTTAATTGGATAATACTTGAAGAAACGGGACAACCAAGAAGGTCTGATATTGTAAATGATATTTGACCATAATCAAGGTCAATACCAAGTGCATAGCCGGCATCTCCATTTAATGAGAGCATAATTGGTTTTCTTCCAACCGAATAATGCTCTAGGTGTGTTTCTATAATTAGCCCTTCTTCTAATAAGTCAGCAACTTGCGCTGAGATCGTTGCTCTTGTCAAATTAGTGGCTTTGGATAGATCTGCTCTTGAAATCAGGCCTTCTTTCACAATTTCTCTAATGATTAAAGAGCGATTAATTTTCTTTATATATGCCGCATCACCGGTAACCATTAATATCCTCCATTTCGGGCATTCCTTTGTGTATATTCTTATTATATCAGTTCTTTAATTAATTGGACGTTTATATTCTATTTATTCCTAAATAGTTAATTGACTAAACATATTAAACATGATAAATTATGTATGTAATTAATTTGTTTAATAAACAAATTAAAAAAGAATTATCTGTTAGCAAATATTTATAGATTACTGTAAGGGGTTACAGCAAGGTCATCTACGTATGAATTGTATTATAAGGAGATGGATTAGATGAAAAAATTTATGGATCAACACTTTTTGCTAAATTCCGAAGCTGCAGTAAAGTTGTATGAAAATGCAGCAGCAACTTCACCAATTTTTGATTTCCATTGTCACCTAGATCCGAAAGAAGTTTGGGAAAACAAGTCATATGAAAATATTACCCAAATTTGGCTTGGTGGGGACCATTACAAGTGGAGAACGATGCGCATGAATGGTGTTGGGGAACGCTATATTACAGGTGATGCTAATGATTGGGAAAAATTTGAAAAGTGGGCAGAGACAGTCCCTCATTTACTTGGAAATCCTGTTTATCATTGGACACACTTGGAATTAAAAATGTTTTTCGGAATTAATAAAGTATTAAGTCCAGAAACAGCTCGTGAAATTTGGGATGAATGTAATGAAAAATTACAGTCATCAGAATTCAGTGCGAGGGCTTTAATTGAGAGGTCAAATGTAAAGTTTATCGGAACGACCGATGATCCAATCTCCACACTAGAATACCATCAATTATTGAAAAATGATGACACCTTTGAAACAACAATTGCACCAACATTCCGACCAGATGGTGCGATGTTTATTGAACGCCCAACTTTTGCAAGCTGGATTCAAAAATTGGCGGATGTTTCCGGCATAAAAACAGATTCCTTAGATGGCCTTTTATCAGCTTTAAAACAAAGAGTCGAGTATTTTCATGAAAATGGCGGCCGTGCGTCTGATCATGACATCCAAAAGATGGAATATGTAGATGCAAGCAAACAAAAAGTAGAAGCGATCTTCAATAAACGTATAAGAGGTGAACAGCTTACAGATGAGGAATTGATCGCCTATCGGATTTTCCTTTTAAAAGAACTTGGAAAAATGTATGCTGAAAAGCAGTGGGTTATGCAGCTTCACATGGGAGCGCTGCGAAACAATAACACCAGAATGAAAGAATTGCTTGGGACTGATGTGGGATTTGATTCAGTTGGAGAAGCTAATATGACTGAAGGCTTGTCGAGATTCCTTGATTCTTTAGATCAAGAAAACGCACTGCCAAGAACAGTATTATTTAACTTGAACCAAAAAGATAACGTAACATTAGCTGGCATGATGGGGAACTTCTATGAAGAAGGTGTTCCTGGTAAGGTTCAATTAGGTTCAGGATGGTGGTTTGTTGATCATATCGATGGTATGGAGAGACAAATGAAGGATTATGCAAATGTTGGATTACTCAGCCATTTTATCGGTATGCTAACAGACTCGCGCAGCTTCTTATCTTATGCTCGTCATGATTACTTCCGCCGAATTCTGTGTAATATCCTTGGCGATTGGGTGGAAAAAGGGTCGGTACCAAATGACATGAAGCGTATGGAGCAAATGGTAAGGAATATCTGCTTTAATAATGCTGAAAGATATTTTTTAGAACGCTAAATAGGGCTTCACATTGACCACATTTATTTAACATGGTTGGCAAAACTATTGATGTGTATTAGCAAGAATATTTAGTTAAAAAGCACTTTTTGTTTGTATTATTGTCAGAAATATGTTTATCTAAATAGGATTATTAAATAAGAAAGAGGGATTGTATGTCTAAACAACAAATTGGTGTAATTGGTTTAGCCGTTATGGGTAAAAACCTTGCCCTAAATATCGAAAGCCGCGGTAATTCTGTCGCTGTTTTTAATCGTTCTTATGAAAAAACAGAAGAATTCTTAAAGAATGAGGCAGAAGGAAAAAACTTTGTAGGTGCTCGGACCGTTGAAGAATTCGTTAATTCTTTAGAAAAGCCTCGCAAAATTTTATTAATGGTTAAAGCAGGTACTGCAACGGATGCGACAATTGACTCCTTGAAGCCGTATCTTGAAGAAGGCGATATCCTAATTGATGGTGGGAATACATTCTTCCAAGATACAATCAGACGTAATAAGGAACTAGAGACAGCAGGGTTCCATTTCATCGGAACTGGCGTTTCAGGTGGAGAAGAAGGCGCATTAAAAGGTCCTTCTATCATGCCAGGCGGTAAAGAAGAAGCTTATAACCTTGTTAAACCTATCTTAGAAGCCATTTCTGCAAAAGTAGAGGGCGATCCTTGCTGTACGTATATTGGTCCGAATGGTGCGGGTCACTATGTGAAAATGGTTCATAACGGAATTGAGTATGGAGATATGCAGTTAATCTGTGAAGCTTATTTTATTTTGAAAAATGTCCTTGGTTTAGATGCAAAAGAGCTTCATGAGGTCTTTGCTGAATGGAATAAAGGCGAATTAGACAGCTACTTGATTGAAATTACGGCTGATATCTTTACAAAAGTGGATGAAGAAACTGGTAAACCAATGGTAGATTTAATCCTCGATACAGCTGGTCAAAAGGGCACTGGTAAATGGACAAGCCAAAATGCTTTAGACTTAGGTGTTCCACTTCCAATTATCACTGAATCTGTATTTGCCCGCTTTATTTCGGCAATGAAGGATGAGCGTGTTAAGGCAAGTCAGGTTCTTAATGGACCAGAAGTTAAGGCTTTTGAAGGCAATAAAGAAGAATTAATCGAAGCAGTTCGTAAGGCGTTATATATGAGTAAAATTGTTTCTTATGCACAAGGTTTTGCACAAATGCGTGCTGCATCAGAAGAATACGATTGGAATCTTCGTTACGGAGATATCGCAATGATTTTCCGCGGCGGCTGTATCATTCGTGCGCAATTCTTACAAAAAATCAAAGATGCCTATGATCGTGATCCTGAATTAAGAAACCTATTACTAGATCCTTATTTTAAAGAAATCGTTGAGAACTATCAGCAGCCATTACGTCAAGTTCTTGCTGTGGCGATCGAACGTGGAATCCCTGTCCCATCCTTTGCAAGTGCAATTGCTTATTATGACAGCTATCGTACTGAAACTCTTCCAGCCAATTTGTTGCAAGCACAACGTGACTACTTTGGTGCTCACACTTATCAACGTGTTGATAAAGAAGGAGTTTTCCATACAAACTGGATGGAATAAGAAAGATTGGAATTGTATAGAAGAATGAATTTTTCCTTCTACAGAGACAAAACTAGCATTAAAGCTGGGATTGTCTCTTTTTTTTGCAATAAATTGACTGAGGTTTCTACTATCAGAGCAATACCAGTCAAAAAATATTCGAATTTGGGCATTTTTAGAGAATGTTTTTTGAGTTAGTTTGCAATAAAATATAAGTATGTTCAGTAAACGAATTAATATTGTTAGCGCTTACCTGAAAGGTGTGAGAGTAATGGATAAGGGGAATTCCTCTTCTAATAAAATAAAAGTCACAGAGGATTGGATTAATGCCTTCTACCGTATGCAGGGAGTAGAGTCCTATATATTTAATTTTCACTCACATCAAGAATATGAAATTTATTTTTTCCATTCAGGTGATTGTAAGTATTTAATCCACAATCGGATTTATGAATTACAGCCTGGTGATATTATACTTTTGGATGGCATGACCCTGCATAAAGCGAACCCGCAAATGGGGAGTACCTATACTCGAAGCATGCTTCATTTTTCTCCGATCTGGCTCCAGGAGATATTGCCTGTGCTGGGATTGCCCAATTTATTGGACCCTTTTCAAAAGCTTAACAATTATTTGATTCGAACGGGGTATGATGAATCAGGACATTTTGTTGATGGACAGATCAAGCAGATTGCAGGCTCACTGGCCCAATTGGATGAAGAGATGCAGCGAACAGGGGAAAGAAACCAATTCTTAGAAGCAGAAGTGAAGCTGGAGTTAATTCATTTGCTGCTTAGGATTTATAAAATGAGTCAAAATGAATTGGCCCATGTAACAAGTAGAAAGTCTGAAAAAGAACTCCATGCTGAAGAAATTGCCTCTTGGATTAATAATCACTATAGCGAAAAAGTTAGTTTGGATCGATTGGCAGCGGAGTTGAATCTTAGTAAGTACTATACTTCCCATGTTTTTAAGGAAGTCACCGGCTTTACTGTGATGGAATATGTGATGGGCTGCCGGCTTAACCAGGTGAAATATTTATTGGAAATTGAACCTGATCTAAAGTTAACTGAGGTATCACAGGCTACGGGCTTCGAGAGTGTCGCTCATTTTAGCCGGTATTTTAAAGAGAAGGTGGGCATGACACCTTCAAGTTATCAGAAAACAAAAATAAGTAGAACCAATCCTGTTAAAAAGGAGGACAAAACATAAATGAATCAAGACTTAATGATTTCAGGATTTTCAGATGAAATATCATCTGATTTTGATACCCAGCTTGAGGTTGTATCAAATTTAGGAATGAAATATATATCACTTCGTGGTATTGATGGGAAAAATATTGGTGATTTTACTGTTGATGAAATAAACGAAAATGTCCTGCCCAGGCTTCAAAAGGGCGGAATTTGCGTTTCTTCTATAGGCTCGCCAATTGGAAAGGTATTCATCAATGATGAAGAGGGTTTTGATAAGCAAAAGCAAATGTTGGACACGCTTTGCCAAATTAGCAATTTGCTAGATTGTAAATATATGCGAATCTTCAGCTTCTATATTCCTAAGGGTGAAGATGCAGATCAATTTCGTAGTCAAGTTGTTAGCAAGTTAAAGGAATTTGCTGCCATAGCAGAAAAATACAATGTGATTTTGCTGCATGAAAATGAAAAGGATATCTTTGGTGATATCGCGAGACGCTGTCATGAGATTTTAACAGAAGTAGGTTCCCCTTACTTTAAAGGGATTTTCGACTTCGCTAATTTCGTACAGTGCGGTGAGGATACACAAGAGTGTCACGATCTCTTAAAAGATGAGATTGTTTATATACACATAAAGGATGCTGTAACACAGACAAGTCAAAACGTTGTATGTGGAACTGGCGATGGCAAAATACCGCAAGTTTTAGCCCAGTTTATTAAGAACGGCTACAAAGGATTTTTAACTCTTGAGCCACATCTTGTTCTCTTTGATTCTTTAAAGGATTTAGAGCTTGAAGATGCAACTGAAATCATTAAGGACAACAAAGGGCTGGATGGTGCCGGCGGCTACAAGTTTCAATATGAAGCACTTCTAGACATTCTTAAAGAAATCGAAAGCGAGGGAATTTAATTATGGCAGATGTAAGATTAGGGATTATTGGATTAGGTGCAGAAGGTGGTATGTACGCTAATTTCATTTCTGAAGGAAAAGTTAAAAACATGGTGATTGGTGCGATTTGTGATAATGATCCTGCTAAAAAACAAGTAGCGGAAGAGAAGTATCCTGGTGTTCCTTTCTACGATAATTATATCGATATGCTTGAAAGTGGTGATGTTGATGCAGTCGTTACAACTGTTCCACATTATCTACATCCTGAAATGGGAATTGAATCACTAAAAAGAAACATTCATGCATTAGTGGAAAAACCAGCTGGTGTTTATACAAAACAAGTGAAAGAGTTAAACGATTTTGCAGCATCCAAGCCTGAACTTAGGTTTGCCATTTTCTTTAACCAGCGTACAAATCCACTTTATAAAAAAGTAAAAGAACTTATTGATAATGGTGAGATTGGCAGCATCCGCAATACCAACTGGATTATTACTACCTGGTGGAGACCTCAAGGGTACTACAATCAAAGTGAATGGAGAGCAACTTGGGGTGGAGAAGGCGGTGGTGTCCTTGTAAACCAAGCACCACACCAAATTGACTTGCTTCAATGGATTTGCGGCATGCCGAAAAAGGTTTATGCAAAAGTAAATTATGGCTATCAAAGAGATATTGTGGTTGAGGACGATGTGACTGCAGTATTTGATTATGGAAATGGTGCTACTGGTGTATTCGTAACTCGTACACACGATGTAATGGGAACTGACCGTTTAGAAATCCTGGGAGATAAAGGAAAAATCGTGGTAGATGATAGTAAGAAAGTAACCATTAAGCGCCTGAAACAATCTGAGAATGAAATGAGCAATTCCATGGATATGTCAGATGTTATGAAGCTGTTTATGGGCGGCGGTGCAGGTGACATTTTCACTGAGGAAGTACTTGATTTTGGTAATGTTTGGGGCGAACAGCACATTGCTGTCTTAGAAGACTTTGCTTCTTCAATTGTAGAAGGTACCCCATTATTAGCTCCTGGCAGCGATGGAATTAATGGTGTTAGACTTGCAAATGCGATGCACCTGTCAAGCTGGTTAGGCAAGGAAATAGAAGTACCATTTGATGAAGATTTATTCCTAGAAGAATTAAATAAACGGATTGCTGAAGAAGGAAAATACCCGGTTAGAAAGTAATCGAACATTTGAAACGAACTCGGGTGCAAATACGCTCCCGGGTTCGTTTCAAAAAAGGGGAGGAGCAAATGCTAAAAGTTGCGGTAATTGGACTTGGAGATATTTCTAAAATTCATATTCCAGCTATACAAGCTAACCCAAATGCCGAGTTGGCGGCAGTTTGTGATATTAATGAATCATTAAAAGATACCGTACCAGGGGTAAATTTTTATACGGATTATAACGAGATGCTTGAAATAGAAAACCTTGATGTTGTCCATAATTGTCTTCCTCACTATCTACATTATCCTGTAACAAGAGATTGTGTAGATGCGGGAGTTCATGTTTTTCAAGAAAAGCCGTTGGGCTTGAACACTGAGGAAGGAAGGGCACTGGTAAAACTAGAGGAAGGCCATAGTGAAGTTAAAATCGGAGTCTGTTTACAAAACCGTTATAATGAGTCGTTTGAAATGCTTATGGAGATTGTCAAAGGCGGCGAATATGGCAAAGTCACAGGAGTTAAAGGGCTGGTGGCATGGTATAGGCCAAAAGCTTATTATGATGTGAAACCATGGCGTGGAAAAATGGCGTATGCCGGGGGCGGTTCCATGATCAATCAATCCCTTCATACACTGGATTTAATCCAGCTAGTCGGCGGAAAAATAGAATCAATAAGAGGTTCTGTGGACCAATTATTGGATTATGGGATTGAAGTGGAAGATACAGCTTCTGCACATATACTCTTCGAAAACGGTGCAAGAGGATTATATTTTTCAACCAATGCAAATCCTGAGAACTCTAGTGTAGAGCTAGAAGTATATCTTGAAAAGGGCAAATTCATCATTAAAGACAGCATTCTCACAAGGATAAATGATGAGGGAAAAAAGGAAGAATTGATAGAAGATGCTAAGCTGCCTGGCTCGAAATTCTATTATGGTGCCAGCCATGCGAAAACAATTAATCAATTCTATAACTGTATTTTGCTGGGCACTCATGATTATGTTCATGCAAAGGATGCGCTTGTATCTATTCAAATGATTGATGCCATTCGACTATCTTCAGAGACAAAACAAAGTATAAAGATGGAGGGGTAACCATGAAAAAGGGTAAAATCGGCGTGCAAATGATGATGCTTAAAGGCAAAGTCGAAGAACTTGGTGCCTATGAAACAATGAAAAAAGTAAGTGAACTTGGCTATCACGCTGTAGAGGTATCACAAATCCCGATGACAGCTGAGAACGTCGCGGAATTAAGGAGAGCTAGTAACGACTTTGATATCAAAATAGCGGCTCTTTCAGCTGCACTAGAGCCCATGCTTCCTGGCGCGCCTGGTGAGACATTAACTAGTGATTTTGAAAAAATCGTAAATGATTGTAAGACGCTCGATTGTAATTTTTTACGAATCGGAATGCTGCCGTTAACTTGTATGGGTCACAAAGATAGAATCATGGATTTTATTGAAAAAGCAGAAGCGATGGCCCATAGATTAGCTGAACATGGAATTGAATTGTATTATCATACACATCATCTTGAATTCCAAAAATATGATGGTGAATATTTATTGGATATCATTAAAAATAACACAACTAAACTAGGTTTTGAGTTAGATGTTCACTGGATTCAAAGAGCAGGCGTAAACCCTGTTGAGTTTGTTAAACAATACGCTGGACGCATTTCTTTAATTCACCTCAAAGATTACCGAATCGGACAAATGGATTTAAGTGAAGTAGACTTTAAAGATATGGCAAAATTCATGCATATCTTTACGAATACGATTGAATTTGCGGAACTTGGGGAAGGTAACCTTGATATCAAGGCAATTACTGAAGCAGGTCTAGAGAGTGGCGCACAGTATTTCTTGGTGGAACAAGATGATACCTATGGCCGCGATCCATTTGACTGTTTAGAAATTTCAGCAAAACATTTGAGAAAATTAGGATTTACTGTATGGTTTTAAATAAAATGGGTGTCAGGCACTAGGATGGTGTCAGGCACCTTTCTTTTATTTAACAAAAAAACCAATTCACATTTTATTTTCGTGAATTGGTTCTGACTGGTTCAGATTATTGTTACTTTTTGCTTCTTCTATTTATGGGGAAAGCTTTCTTCGCTCAAAGTTAAACATAGCTCTGAAACTCCTAAAAAGTTTTGAAGGGCTAAAGCACAGGCTCCCATAATACATGCCTTTTTGCCAAATTCAGAGATATACAATTCAGAAAAATGGCTAATTGAGGAAGAAAGATGGGTTTTGAGTTTATTGGCGGTATCTGGAAATAAACGAAGTGCTTCACTATTGACCACTAGGATTTCAGGATTATAAAGGTTAATTAAATTATTTAACCCAATCGAAAGAAAATAAAGAAATTGATCTAACTCTTCATTGAAAGCAGAATCATGTTCTTTAATCCGATGCTGGATATCTTCAAAGTTGAAAGCCAAATCTTTTTGTTTCTCAGCCAATTTGATAAATAGGCTCATTTCAGAGGCGTATTGCTCCCAGCATCCTAAATTTCCGCAACTGCAGGGCAGGCCATTTGGAACGACAATCATGTGCCCAATCTCACCTGCATAGCCGTGGTATCCTTTGAATAATACACCATTGATAATGAATCCAATTCCAATTCCAGAATACAAACTAACCGATAATAAGTTGCTACTTTGATGGTGTTTGTACACTTTTTCCGCAATCGAGCATAAGTTGGCATTATTTTCGATGTAAACTTTGACTCCAATTTCATTCTCTAAGTCTTTTTTTAAGTTTTTGTTTTGCCAGCCATGTTGGGGGACATAATCAACCATTTCATTTTTATTGACAATTCCATGGATTCCAATCGCAATTCCAACAATACCGTAATAAGAAGGAGCGAACCTTTGTGTATAACTTTTAATTTGTTCAATTAATAAATCCAGAATGACATCATAAGCTGATACTTGCAGTTCAATTATTTCGGTCTGAACGGAAGTACCGATTAAATCTGATATGGTAAATGTAATTGAATTTTTATCCAAATCGATTCCGAGGACAAAACCTGCCTCACGGTTAACAGAGAGCATGACTGGCCTTCTCCCTAAACTTTTGTGTTCCTGTTGTGTTTCAATAATTAATTTTTTTCTAACAAATCGGATACCTGTACTGAGATTGTAGCTTTATTTAATCCCGTCATTTTTGCTAACTCTGCTCTAGATATCATTTTATGCTCTACAATTTTACTTAAGATTAACGATCTGTTCATTTTTTTGATAAATGCTGCATCTCCTGTGAGCATAAAGAACCTCCTTAGTTTTCTAAAAGGAAAAACTCTTATATTTATTGACGTAAATGGTTCATAATGTTATTATACAGATAATTAGTTTGTTTGGTAAACAAATTAAATAAAAAAACACCTTTTTTTATACTTCTTTTGTAAGGGATTACAAGGGGATTATCATTTATAAAATTTCATAAGTACATGGAATAGGATCGAAAGAGGAAAACTTAATAGGTATAAAAAAGGAGTGAAGCAACTATGGGTATCCTGCAAGAATTATTAAAAGATATTCCAGTTCCTAAAATGGCAAAGGTCAAAGTGAACTTTGATAACAAAAAAATTGATGACCTTGGTTCAACCTTGATGACACAATTACAACGAGTAGAAATTCAGGAAAAGGTTAAGCCTGGGATGGAAATTGCCATTGCTGTTGGCAGCAGGGGGCTCGACCGCCTCGTTGAAATGACCGAAGTAACAGTAAGATTTTTAAAAGATTTGGGGGCCAAACCTTTCATAGTGCCAAGTATGGGGAGCCACGGGGGTGCGACAGCGGAGGGACAGCGCGAAGTTTTAGCACATCTTGGGGTAACCGAAGAAAGTGTCGGCTGTGAGATTCGTTCTTCAATGGAAGTAGTAAAGATTAGTGAGCTGCCGAATGGATTGCCTATTTATGTGGATAAATTTGCTTCAGAGGCAGATGGAATTGTGGTCATTAACCGTATCAAACCACACACAGCTTTTCGTGGTCCTGTTGAAAGTGGAATGATGAAGATGATCAGTATTGGATTAGGAAAGCAAAAAGGGGCAGAAGCTTGCCATCAAATGGGATTTAAGTATATGGCAGAAAATGTTCCTGCCATGGCGAAGATCATCATGGAAAAGACCCCCTTCCTGTTTGGGGTTGCATCCGTTGAAAATGCATTTGATAAAGTAGCCATCATTGAAGTACTTACGACAGAAGAGATTATAGATAAAGAACCTGAGCTTCAAAAGCAAGCAAAAGAGTTATTGCCAAAGCTTTTCTTTGATCAATTGGATGTCCTTGTCATTGATGAAATTGGCAAAAACATTAGTGGAGATGGAATGGATCCTAATATTACCGGACGTTATCCAACTCCATATGCTTCTGGTGGACCGGATGTTAACAAAATGGTGGTCCTCGATGTAACCCATCAATCGGAGGGTAATGCAAATGGGGTAGGAACGGCAGACTTTACGACGCAACGGCTTGTAGACAAGATGGATAAAGAAGGAACCTATGCGAATGGTTTAACTTCAACCGTTGTTGCTCCAACTAAAATTGCTACGACCTTACCGAATGATAAACAAGCATTCCAAGCAGCAATTAAAACATGTAATATTCTTGATTTTTCGAACGTTAAATTAGTACGCATAAAAAATACATTAGTATTAAGTGAAATTGAAGTATCGGAGCCTTTACTAGATTACGTGAGGCAGCATCCTAATATGGAACAATGTTCTGATCTTTATGACATTCCTTTCAATGAAAGTGGAAATTTATTTTAATAGAAAAAGGGAGAGAGTAATCATGGCACAATTATTTGATTTAAGTGGCAAAGTTGCAGTTGCAATTGGTGGAAATGGTGTTTTGGGGTCAGCAATGGCAAAAGGCTTGGCTTCCCACGGTGCCAAAGTTGCAATTGTAGGACGTAATCTTGAAAAAGCAGAAGAAGTTGCCAAGGAGATTAATGAGAGTGGCGGGGAAGCCAAGGCATTTTCTGCAGATGTTAGTTCAAAGGAGTCTTTAGTTAACGCAGCAAATGAAATTGATCAATGGTCTGGCGGCTGGGACATTCTATTAAATGCCCCGGGTACAAATAGTGCTACACCCTTCTTTGAACTTGGCATGGACGAATGGGACAAAATTATGGATATAAATTTAAAAGGTATTGTGTTAACCTGCCAGATTTTTGCAAAGAAAATGATTGAGCAGGAAAGAAAAGGAAGTATTATTAATATCTCTTCCGTTTCTTCAACAACCCCATTATCAAGAGTTTTCACATATTCCGTATCAAAAGCTGGCCTTAACAGCGTTACACAATTTTTAGCACGTGAATTTGCACAAAATGGAATTCGTGTCAATGCAATTATTCCAGGATTTTTCCCTGCGGAACAAAACCGAAAAATTTTAGATAAAGAGCGGATTGAATCAATCATGAGACATACTCCAATGAATCGTTTTGGTGAAGCGGAAGAGTTACAAGGTGCTGCGGTTTGGCTTGCTTCTGAAAAAGCGTCGAGTTTTGTAACAGGAACGCTTATAAGAGTAGATGGCGGCTTTGGCAGCATGACAATATAAATCCAAGGTGAACATAATTCTAAAGTCCATTAAATAAATTAACAATGGCTGACTTAAATTAGATATGGGATTGGGGGAGAAACAGACCATGCTAACAGAGAAATACAAAAAATTAAAGTCTATTCTCCGAGAAATGGAATCAGTGGTAGTTGCATTTTCAGGAGGAGTAGACAGTACTTTTTTATTAAAGGCTGCTGTGGATGCCCTAGGGGCTGAGCATGTACTCGCAGTAACAGCAGACTCTGAAAGCTACCCCTCTAGTGAACTAGAAGAGGCAAGAGTTCTTGCAAATCAAATTGGTGTCAGGCACCAAGTGATTGAAACCTCAGAACTTGCTATTCCAGGATATGCGGAAAACAATAAAAATCGATGCTATTTTTGTAAAAGCAGTTTATTTGATCATTTGATTCCAGTCATGGAAGAAAAGGGCTTTCAAAATGTGGTTTATGGTGTCATAGCAGATGATATGAATGAATTTCGACCAGGTATGCAGGCCGCTAAAGAGAAGGGGATACGCGGTCCACTCCTAGAAGCTAATCTGTTTAAACAAGAAATCAGAGAACTCTCGAGAGAATTTGATTTGCCAACTTGGGATAAACCATCATTAGCGTGTCTTTCATCAAGAATTGCCTACGGGGAATATATTACAAAAGAAAAGCTGACGAAGGTAGAAAAAGCCGAAGCTTATTTAAAGTCACTAGCTATCCATCAGGTACGGGTACGAACACATCAGGAGATTGCAAGGATCGAAGTAGAACCTAATGATATGAAGAAGATTCTTGAAAATCATGACTCAATCGTGAAAGCACTTCAAGGATATGGGTACAAATATATCACGTTAGATTTAATTGGATATCAGAGTGGAAGTATGAATAAGGTGCTGTCATAGAGCTTTCTTCTTTGCAAATGTGCTTTAGGAAAGTACTTTTAATAAAAAGGCTTTGGAATAATCCAGAGCCTTTTAATATAACAAATATTAAAATAGCAATAAATAATAATATTACTTATTGTTATGTGAAAAGGAAGAGGAGAACATGTCAAGAGAAGTTGTAATGGGACTTGATATCGGAACAACAAGTGTTAAAGCATGCGTATTTGATCTCCAAGGTAAATTAGTCGCCGAAGCTGAGAGAATGAACACATTCCATTATCCAAAGCAAGGATGGGTCGAACAAAACCCTATTGAGATTGAGCAATCAGCTGTACAAGCAATACATGAGGCAATAGAGAAAGCCAAGATTGAAAAAAATGATTTGATTTCTATTGGATTATCATCCGCCATGCATTCCCTTATTTGTGTGGATGATAATGGCACTCCTATATCTCCAGCCTTAATTTGGGCGGATGGAAGAAGTTATCTACAAGCAGAATCAGTGATCGAAACAATGGGAAATGAGGTGTATTCAGACACAGGTACACCGGTTCATCCCATGACGCCATTTGTTAAGTTATTATGGATGAAAGAAACGAAATATGAACCTTACGTTCAAGCGAAATACTTTATGTCAATTAAGGAGTATTTACTTCAATGCTGGTATAATCAAAGGGTTATAGATTATTCAATGGCATCTGCGACAGGGTTATTTAATCCTGACACACATACGTGGAATCAAACATTATTATCCCTAACGGGTATTCATGAAAATCAGCTTTCTAGAATTGTCCCCCCAACCGAGATTTTAACAGGGATTAATCCTCTAAAAGCGGATGAAATGGGGATTGATTCTGACCTTCCTTTTGTCATCGGTGCTGCGGATGGCCAATTGGCTAACTTGGGAATTGGAGCGATTCTCCCTGGTGAAGTGGCGGTTTCAGTTGGGACTAGCGGGGCCATTCGGCAATTCACAAGTGGAGTTAAAATGAGCGAAAATCAAGAAAACTTTTGTTATTCTTTTACAAAGGATTTTTCTATCATTGGAGGTCCTACCAATAATGGCGGGAATGCACTACAATGGTTAAAAGACCTTTTGAATGATCCTAGAGACTTCGCTGATTTCCTTGCAGATGCAGAAAAGGTGCCGCTTGGTGCCGATGGAATCATCTTTCACCCCTATCTAAATGGCGAAAGAGCACCACTTTGGAATCAACGGGCAAAAGGGAATTTCTTTGGATTATCTGTTACGCATAAAAGAGAACATTTTATTCGAGCGGTTCTAGAGGGGATTACTTTTAACCTCTTTCAAATTGGCAAAACTTTAGAGAGTTTAGCAGGGAAACATCAAAAGATTTATGTTAATGGTGGTTTATCCAGATCTCCATTGTGGCTGCAAATGATAGCAGATGTATTCGAGGCGGAAATTTATGTGCCGGAGAGCCACCACAGTGCAGCATGGGGAGCAGCCTGGACAGCATTAGTGGCCATTGATAAAGTTCATTCCTTTGAAGAGATTAAAAGGAATATCCCAATGGGTAAGGCAATCGTTCCTAATAAAGAGAATAGTGAAAAATATAGACTTATTTATGAGAAATATGAAAAGCTGGCAAGTGGAATGTCTAAACATTTTTGAGTTTATATAAATAGGGGGGAAATGAATGCTTGAAGAAATTTTACAGCAGGTTCAAAGAGGAACCCTAAGTGTCAAAGAAGCAAAAGAGAAACTAGCTACATTTGAGAATTTGGGTTTTGCTAAAGTTGACCATCATCGTAAGAAACGTCAAGGCTTCCCAGAGGTCGTATACGGTGAAGGGAAAACGACTGAACAAATTATTTCGATTATCCAAGTGTTGAGAGCTCGAAATAACCAAGTGCTCGTCACGCGTATTAACAAGGAAAAGGCAGAAATTGTCCAACGGTCTTGCCCTGAATTTATTTACAAAGAAGTAGCACAAATTCTTTTTTGGAAAGAGGACAAATTGTTTGAAGGAGAGTCACAAGGATATATTGCCGTAATTTGTGCAGGTACATCGGATTTACGTGTTGCCGAAGAAGCCGCGGTTACTGCCGAAGTATTAGGCAGCAAAGTTCATCGTATCTATGATGTAGGTGTTGCTGGAATTCATCGCTTGCTAAGTCATGCTGAGGAAATTCAAAATGCCACAGTCTCTGTTGTTGTTGCGGGTATGGAAGGGGCACTTCCAAGTGTAGTTGGCGGACTCGTTTCTCATCCGGTTATAGCTGTGCCAACGAGTGTCGGGTATGGAGCAAATTTTAATGGATTATCTGCCTTATTAACGATGTTGAATTCATGTGCATCAGGGATTAGTGTTGTGAATATTGATAATGGGTTTGGCGGGGGATATAACGCCGTATTAATTGATCAACTTGCACAAAAAGGGGCCGGGAAATAGTGAGAACACTTTATTTTGATTGTTTTTCAGGTATTAGCGGAGATATGGTCATTGGAGCTTTGATTGATGCGGGTGCAGATCCGAATCGTTTAGTAGAAGAATTAAAAAAACTTCATATTGATGATGAGTATATGTTGAAATGGACAAAGTTAGTGAAAAATGGGATTACAAGTACTAAATTTGATGTGATGTTGAAGAATGTTCATTCCCATCACCATGCACATGATCACGATCACGAACTTGATCACGAACACATCCATGCCCACGATCACGAACACGAACATGATCACGAACACAATCATGACCATGAACACGAACATGGACACAGTCACGTACATAACCATGAACATGAACATGGACACAGTCACGAACACATCCATGCGCACGAGGATGAGCATCATCATGACCACCATAATCATAGCCATGGAAATGGCCAGCATTCTCATCATGATCATGAACACCGGGCTTATAAAGACATTGTTGCTTTAATTGAGGGGGCAGGTTTTGTTGAGCCTGTGAAAAATACAGCATTAAAAATCTTTAAAAGAATTGGTGAAGCGGAAGGACATATCCATGGAATTCCCTTGGAGAAGGTCCATTTTCACGAAGTTGGGGCAGTAGATTCGATTATTGACATTATCGGTGCAGCTATCTTAATTCATCAATTAGAAATAGATGTTATTAAATCCTCGTCCATTCCTGTGGGAACAGGTCGTATCCATATTGATCATGGTATTTATCCTGTACCTGCACCGGCCACTCTTGAAATTTTAAAAGGTGTACCAATTGAACAATCTGACATTCGCTTCGAGCTCACCACTCCAACGGGAGCAGCAATTGTGGCTGTCTTGGCAGAAGAATTTTGCCCGATACCATCCATGAAGATTACATCCATTGGTTATGGTGCTGGAACGAAGACCTTTAAAAATCATCCCAATGTGCTTCGTGTCGTCATTGGAGAAGACTAAAAGGAAACTTTAAGCTGACGTTCTTTTTCTATATTTATTTTTCGTTACGAAAGGAAAGGAAATGATTTAATGGTCTCTCAACTTCCTCCCAGTAATGAGCATCTTGATAATCAGATGGTTAAAATGGAAGTCAATCTCGATGATATTACTGGAGAATGGCTTGGCTATGTAATGGACATGCTGTTTGAGGCTGGCGCTAATGATGTCTTCTATACCCCGATATATATGAAAAAAAATAGACCAGGCGTATTACTTCAACTACTTTGTTCAGAGAAACATATAAATAAAATGAAAGAAATTCTTTTTAAGGAAACTACCACACTAGGAATACGCTACTATCCTTTAACCGTACACCGGTTAGAAAGAAAGTTTAGGAAAGTTACTACTATGTGGGGTCCTGTGACAGTAAAAGAAGGATTGTATAATGGACAAATTGTGCAATGTGCTCCGGAGTTTGAAGAATGTAAAAGCATTGCACGACTTCATGACATTCCCGTGAAAAAGGTTTACGAAATGGTTTGGAAGGCTTTAGGAAGAGAAGAATAAGACCGAAGTCTCACCTCATATTAAGCAAGATTCGTAGCTAATAATAGATTTGGAGTATAAAAATGGCTGCCATACAGAATAATGGCAGCCACTTTTTAAACCCATTTAATCTTTTCCACTATTTGTTGCTTAAACAACTGAATGATAAATTCATTATAAAAGTCTTTTCTAACGATTATTTGAAACCTATTATTCGGATGAATATAAAAATGGATATCAGTTAGGATGTTGTTTGTATCAAAATACTCACGAATTTCTTCGATTTTTTTCTTCCATTTGTTATCAACAAAAGTAAGGGTAAATTCAAAATCTTCGCCGTTAGGGGTTTCCTTTAGCTCGAGAAACTGTTCGTTATATTTATACTCTACTTTCATCATAACCCTCCTAAATGAGATATCTTAAATATATGTAAACCGTACAAATAATAATGGATAAAATCATTAATGGAAAAGCAATCAACATGAACTTTCCAAATGTAATCGGATAGCCTTCCTTCGCAGCAAGACCCGCCACAATCACATTGGCACTTGCGCCAATTAATGTACCATTTCCACCTAGACATGCCCCTAAAGATAAACTCCACCAAAGAGGTTCTAAATTAGTAACGCCAAGTTCCCCCATATCTTTGATCATTGGAATCATGGTGGCAACAAACGGAATGTTATCAATAAAAGCTGAGGCAATCGCGCTAACCCAGAGAATTAATATTGATGTGGATGTAACATCCCCTCCAGTTAGGTGTACAGAGTAATCTGCTAATAACGAAATTACCCCTGTCTCTATCAACCCTGATACCAATACAAAAAGGCCGATAAAGAAGAATATAGTTGTCCATTCTACTTTTAAAAATGCTTTATCTAAATACTTTTCTCCAGTTAATAGAAGCAGGAGGAAAGCACCAGCTAACGCGACGGTAGCAGATTCAATATGAAAAAGCTGATGCAGGAAAAACCCAAAAATCGTTAGCGAGAGAGCAGTTAACGATTTAACTAGTAACTTGGTATCTGTTATTTCTTCCTTTTCATCTAGGTCCATTAAATTGGCCTTTAAGTCATCTGTTGTTCGGAGCTGTTTCCGATAAATAAATGCTAGGATCGCAATATTAACAAATAGAATAAAGAATGATATCGCTGTTAGATTATTAATAAAGGCCATAAAGGTAAGTTCTTTTACGGCGCTGCCGAGCATGATATTCGGAGGGTCGCCAATCAGTGTAGAGGTACCGCCTATATTCGAGGCAATTACTTCGGTTATTAAAAAGGGAATCGGATTAACCCGTAATTGTCTCGTGATACTGAAAGTAACTGGAACCATTAATAGTACCGTTGTTACATTATCTAAAAAGGCTGACCCCAAGGCTGTAATAATTCCGAGCACCAACAATATTTTTAATGGATCACCTTTCACTTTTTTTGCTGACCAAATCGCTATGTATTTGAACAATCCAGTCTCAGAAGTGATCGCAACAATGATCATCATACCGGTCAATAATCCGAGTGTATTGAAGTCGATATGGTGAAGCGCCTTTTCCTGCCCGACAATTCCTAGTAATACCATCATAATTCCGCCGCACATGGCAATGATCGTTCGATGAATCTTTTCAGTGACGATAAAGGCATAGGTAATTAAAAATACACCAAGTGCGATTAATGCTTGAGTTGACATGTAATAACCTCTTCTCCCAAGTTTTTAAATGGTTCCATTTAAAAAATGACAAAAAGGAGCCTGTGTGACAGACTCCCCCAAATAAAATCACCATTTATATTTTTAACTTTATTTTAATTAACTAAACTTTGAATGTAAAGAAAGTTTTAATTATTAAAGCCCTAATTTATTAATAAAATCAACAGTTTCCTGATGCTCTGGGTTAACTAACTGATAAAGACGTTTATCTCTCTTAACGAGGGATGTCCCAGCATCATTAACAATGGGTCTTGTGAAGGAAGTCCCTTTTAATATGCCCCATTGGCCATTTGTTTTTTTTAATCTGAGATCAATAATTCCAAGATGATTTCCAAAGGCCCCTGCCATTACAACAGGTTTACCATTAATTTGTCCCGTTTCGATGTTAGTATCAGGAGAGTTTTTATACACAGAACTTGGAAAGACATTATGAGAATGCCCTGCCAAAATGACATCGATGCCAGGGATTTTTGATAAATAATAAACAGCATTTTCCGACTCAGCGCTATATGTTCCGTAACTGATTCCTGTATGGGCAAGGGCGACAATAATATCTGCTCCTTTTGATTTCATGATTGGGATAAATTCTTTTGCAGTATCTACCATGGGTTTAGCCATAACTTTACCTTCAAGATTTGCCTTATCCCATTTCATGATTTGTGTCGGCATAAATGCTATTACCCCAATTTTTAGATGATGTTTTCTCCCATTCTGATCAACCACTTTTCTTTTCAAAATAACATACGGAGTAAAGTATGGCTTTTTCTTTTTAACAGAGAAAACATTGGCATTAAGGACGGGCATCTTTGCGCCTTTCACGGCGGCATTTAAGAATTCTAACCCGTAATTAAATTCATGATTACCAATGGCAACGGCATCATAATGTAAATAATTAAAGGCACGATAAACCGGATGAAGTTTTCCCTTACGTATTCCTCGAATTCTCGCTAAATATTCTCCAAGAGGATTTCCCTTCAGATGATCTCCATCGTCAAATAATAAAGAATTTTGTACTTCCTTCCTTGCCTTCTTGATCAGTGTCGCTGTTTTGACGAGGCCAATTCGGTTGTCTACTCTTGTTTGGTAATAGTCATAGTTGACTAAAGATGCGTGCAAATCAGTAGTTTCCAGGATACGTAAATCAACTACACCTGGCAGTGGATGTACAGTTGCAGCCTTAAACGATAAGGCAGGATGAGAGAACTCAAAAAGTGAGAGAATGATAAGGAAAATAAGCGTTTTTTTGTTCAATTAGAATACCTCCTTCATAATCTTGCATTAAAGGTTTTCTTAGTATTCGTTATCTAACTAGAATTATGATAAAGGGACCATAATATAAAATGTGATCAGGCTCACTTAATTGAAAATCATTTTCAATTACAATGGAAATAGAACATCTAAGAGGAATAATGTTAAGAGCTGCTAGTTAGAGTGTGAAATACAAAAAAGTCAGCCTGTATTTTAAATCAGGCTGGCTTTTTGTTAGTCATATGCCGTTTTTTATATTTGATGCCAAAAAACCACCAGTTCCAATCGCCAAGTAGTTTCATGAGAGCTGGAACTAGCACCATCCTCACTATGGTTGCATCAATAAATATTGCTATAGCAATTCCTACACCTAGCTGCTTAACAGGCATAACGCCGGTAAAGGCAAATGCACCCGTGACGACAATCATAATGGCAGCAGCTGAAGTGATAATTTTACTAGTATAAGTCAAACCAGATATAGTCGCTTCACTATTATCTCCAGTTTTTAAGTAAAATTCTTGAATTCTTGAGATAAGGAACACTTCGTAATCCATCGATAGTCCAAAAACAAGAGTAAAAACAAATACAGGTAAAATTAATGCAATATCTACAGGTGTGACACCAAAATGCCCTTGCTGGAAAATCCAGACTAGGATCCCAAAGGTGCAGCTCAGGCTTAAGATATTCATTACAATTGCTTTCAATGGTATAAGAATGGAGCGGAATGCTGCCATTAAAATGACAAAAGTCGAAAGAACAATCAATAAAAGTCCGTCTGGTGCTTTTTGGTAGATTTCAGAAAAAATTTCTTGCTCGAATTTTATCGATCCGCCGAAGGAAGCGTTTAAACCTAGATCCTTATTTGACCAGTCACTTACCCATTGTCTTGCTTTAGCAGAATGTTCATCAGTTTTTAAATATACCTCTAAGAGCATTTTATTATCTCTTATAAAGTATTCGATAATTGGAGATGCCATTGTTGTTTTCCCGGAGGTGAGTATTTGATAAAGCTGGTTTACATCCTTTATTCCAGTTGCTGAAAAGGGTGAATGAACGGTATTCACCAGTTCATCGTTTTCAATGTTTTTAATCACGTTATTCACTTTTTTTAGGTTATTCAAATCAAGAATGTTACCACTTGATTCCAGGATCACGATGACTTTTTTCTCATCTCGCTTTTCTTTAGCAACAAAATGGTCTTTATAGATCTCTAAGGCAGTTCTTGAAGGGTAATTTGGCGGCAGGGATTCTGTACCAGGGATCGCTAAAACCATTTGTTTAACAGGAATCAATCCTGCTAAAAGAATTGCAAGGGCTGCTACTGACATAAGAATAGGTCGTTTCATGACAAATTTAGCAAACTGGTGCCAAAAACTTTTCGTTTGCTTGTCCACAGCGGGTAAAATACTAAATTTATTAATTTTAGTTCCCAAAACACCTAGCAGCGCAGGAAGAAAGGTTAAGGCACATACCGCAGAAATGAACACAACAGTCATTCCACCAAGCGCAACATTCTGAAAAATATCGATTTTGATAAACCACAATGCAGATAGACCAATAAAAACACAAATTCCAGAAAAAATAATCGAACGACCGGCAGTAGAAACTGTTATCTCAAGAGCATCCTTTATAGACTTTGTTTTCACTTCTTCTTTATATCGATTAATAAATAACAAGGCAAAATCAATACTTAACGCTAACCCGATCATCGGAACAATATTTAAAATAAAGATTGTTAAATCAGCACGATAGCTAAAAAAGTAAACAGTTCCCATTGTACATAATATAGAAACTACGCCAATAACAATCGGGAGTGATGCCGCAATAAGACCTCCAAAAGCAAGAATAAGAACCACTAACGCAATTGGCAGACCGATCATTTCCGCTTTTGTTAAATCTTCTTGGCTTGCAGTATTAAGGTCTTGGACAATAATAGGTTCGCCAGTCATTGTGACCTTTTGGCCCTTTTTATTTACTAGTAGAGTCTTTAATTGGCTGATTTCTGCCCCAAGGTTTTCAGCTTTTTTGTTAAAAGTAAGAAGACCATAGGCATATTGTGTTTTCATCATTCCTTCTCGTTCCAAAGGGGAAATAATTTGCTCTGCAGCATCAAAGCCTGCTAAATTTTCAAAATTGTTTAAAATGAATTGTCTGAAATCTTCATCACTAATGGCTTTGTCTTTTTCAAAAACAAGAATAATGGAGGATTTTGCATATCCAAAATCTTGCTCGAGAAGGTTGCGTGTTTTATTATATTCTCCGTTATATTCAAAACCATTTCCACTAAGAACGCTTGGCAGTTTTAATGCAAACAAACCTAATAGTAAAATAATGAGACTCCAACTTACCAGAACCCATTTTCGCTTTTCGTAAATAAGTTCACCTAATTTCTGCACAATATCGTCACCTCTCATCATAATTGTTCCCCATTAAAGACGCCGAAAATTCATGTTCCTCGCTTAGCCTCGTGTGAATAATTGAAATAATATTCATATTGTATTTTACAAATGTTAAATAAAAGTGATATTGTTTCATTTTTTTGTTACAATAAAAGTAAAATAATAAACGATAAGGTGATAATAGTGGATCGTGAAAAGTTAACTAAAGTTATTGAAGCAGCCAAGCTCTATTATCTGTTGGATTATAATCAAAACGAAATTGCCAAGAAACTAGGTGTTTCCCGTCCCACTGTGTCGCGTTTACTCCAACAGGCAAAAAGTGAGGGAATTGTCCAGATTAATATAATGGATCCGACGGAAGATGTTGAGAATCTTGCAGGACAACTTGAAAAAAAATTCAATCTGAAGAAGGCGGTTGTCACTTCAATTCCACAATATGAAGACCATATTATAAAAAATTATCTAGGTGAAAAAGCCGCCATTTATCTAGATCAAATTGTAAAGGATGATGACATAATTGGTGTAACATGGGGAACCACCCTCTACCATATTGCCATTGAATTAAAACAGAAATTTGTTAAAGGGGTAAAAGTTGTCCAACTAAAGGGTGGTGTCAGCCACGCTGAAACAAATACGTATGCATCAGAGATTTTATATCTTTTTGGAAAGGCATTTCATACTACACCACACAATCTTCCTCTTCCAGCGATAGTGGACCATGTCGTTGTAAAACAGGCAATGGAGGCTGATCGTCATATCCGAAAAATCCTTGACCTAGGTTGTCAGGCGAATATTGCTCTATTTACCATCGGAACAATTAAAACAGATTCCTTATTATTTCAATTAGGCTATTTTACAGAGAGTGACTTAGAGTCCCTATATGGAAAAGCTGTGGGTGATATTTGCTCCCGTTTCTTTGATGAAAACGGGGAAGTTTGTAACGAGAGTCTAAATGAAAGAACACTTGGAGTGAATTTAGATGATCTAAAGAAAAAGGATTATTCCATTCTTGTAGCAGGAGGACCCAATAAAATTGAGGGAATATTTGGGGCATTAAAAGGCGGGTATGCAAACGTGCTTGTTACGGACCAGTTTACAGCACAATTCTTGCTAGATAAAAACTAAATATAAACAGAAGGAAAAAAAAGTTTTTTACATTTGTTCATAAATGTATTTACAAATGTTCATATCGTTTGATATAGTTACATTGTGATAATTGACTTAAACATATATATATAATTTCATGATAAGGGAGACGAAGAATATGACACAGAATATAGTAGGAATGATTGACCATACATTATTAAAGGCTGATGCAACAAAAGAAGAAATTGTAAAGCTAGTGGAAGAAGCAAAGGAATATTTATTTGCGTCGGTGTGTGTGAACCCCACTTGGGTTCGAACAGCAGCTGATATGCTTGTTGACACTCCTGAAGTGAAAGTATGTACCGTCATTGGTTTTCCTCTTGGAGCAACTACTCCTGAAACTAAAGCATTTGAAACAAAAAATGCGATTGAAAATGGAGCAGATGAAATCGATATGGTAATTAATATTGGTGCTTTAAAAGATAAGCAAGATGACTTGGTGGAAAGAGATATCCTTGCTGTTGTCGAGGCTGCTAAAGGGAGAGCATTGGTGAAGGTTATCATCGAAACTTGCCTGTTAACAAAAGAAGAAAAAATTAGAGCATGCGAAATTTCTGTAAAAGCTGGGGCAGACTATGTAAAAACATCTACAGGTTTTTCAACAGGCGGAGCCACTGTCGAGGATATTCGCTTGATGCGTCAAACCGTGGGTCCAGAAATTGGTGTGAAAGCTTCAGGTGGGGTTCGCAGCCGTGAAGATGCACTCGCAATGGTTGAAGCAGGCGCGACTAGAATTGGTGCAAGTTCTGGCGTATCAATTAGTAAAGGTGAGCTATCCTTAAGCAATTACTAAATAATCAATTGTGAGGTTAATTCGATGAGAGACGTAATAATGGCTTTAATTGCCGGTTTAATAGTTGGTATGTTGTTTAAATTTTTAAAGCTTCCAATACCTGCTCCCCCAGTATTCTCAGCAGTTGTCGGTGTTTTCGGGGTGTACTTTGGCGGTGTGCTTCTTGAGTGGATTACTAAATTAGTTCAGCAATAAAATTCCTTGGCGGAGTGTGAACATGATGGAAAAGAAAGACTTAATTGCAGAAGCAAATAAAGCAAGAGAGCATGCTTATGTACCCTACTCTAATTTCAAAGTGGGTGCCGCTTTATTATCAAAGGATGGCCAAGTATTTCATGGCTGTAATATTGAAAATGCTGCTTATAGTATGACAAACTGTGCAGAGCGAACTGCTTTGTTTAAGGCCTATTCTGAAGGGATTACACAATTTGCTTCACTCGTTGTCGTGGCGGATACTGAAGGTCCGGTTTCTCCTTGTGGAGCTTGCCGTCAGGTTATTTCTGAACTTTGTGATGCAGAAATGGAAGTTGTGCTAACAAATTTAAAAGGTGAGGTTCAAAAAATCCTTGTAAAAGATCTACTCCCGGGAGCTTTTTCACCAAAGGATTTAAATAAATAAGTATTCGAGAAGTTTATCCAATGGAGATAAACTTCTTTTTTTAGTGCGAAAATTACCTTGAATTGGAAACATTAAAATAGACCATAATATACATAGCAAAAATAAAGGATGATTCCATGATTTATATCTATAATGACTATGGCGGAACTCATACAACTTCCTTAGCAGCGGCCTACCATTTAAAACAATTACCACAATCTGAACGAAAACTGACAAAAGAAGAGATTTTAAATGTGAAATATTTCAATAAATTAACAAAAGAAGATTTTGGAAAGATCATTTTTCATGGAATGGATGAAGATGGAAACTCTGTTTATACGATTGGACGAAAAAGAAACAAATATGTGGTCCCTGCATTAAAAGAGATGAGTTTATTGCTGCAAGAAAAATTTAAATTTGATGAAAAAATTGTCTTCTCCAATACTTCACCAACTGTTCCTTTTGCCATGACTATGGGCGGAATGTTCTCAAGGGGGTTAAAAATTGATTTTATTGGAGTACCCTTATTAGTTATAGGTGCTAAACAATGTTGTGATAATATATACAGGTTGGTGGAAAATACAAAAGAAATAGGGAAAACAACTTTTGCAGAAAACATCATTGTATTGGAGAATGAGATGTATAAATAGGTGAGGAGATTAAAGTGGAAAAGAAAATAGGTTTTATTGGGGCAGGAAAAATGGCGCAGGCCATGATCGAAGGAATGGTTAAATCTTTAACGATTCCAAAAGAGAATATTTTTGTTAGTGCTAACACAGAAGATACAACAAAAGTAATTAAACAAAAGTTTGATATATGCACAACATTAAATAATAGAGATGTTGCAAGGTTTGCTGACATCCTTATTATTGCGGTGAAACCAGGTCTATATGCAACTATCATCGAGGAAATCAAAAACGATATAAAACAAAATGTAATCATTGTAACGATTGCTGCTGGAATTACCTTAATGGATATTGAGAAGTCATTTGGTTTTCAGATAAAGACGATTAGAACAATGCCTAATACTCCATCTTTAGTTGGGGAGGGCATGAGTGTAATCTGTGCGAATGATTACCTTACTGAAAATGAAATTATTGAGGTAGAGCACTTGTTCCAGACCTTTGGAAAGACCGAAAGGCTAGTAGAGAAACTTATGGATGCCGTTCCAGCTATCAGCGGTTCCTCCCCGGCATATGTGTATATGCTTATTGAAGCTATGGCAGATGGTGGAGTAAGGCAAGGAATACCAAGGAATCAAGCATATCGATTAGCTGCTCAAGCTGTTCTTGGGGCTGCAAAAATGGTCCTTGAAACCGGAAAACATCCTGGTGAACTCAAAGATAATGTGTGTACACCAGGAGGGGCAACAATAGAAGCAGTTGTTACCTTAGAGGAAAAGCAATTTCGGGGATCAATTATGACTGCAATGGACAGTTGTACAAATAAAGTTAAAAACCTATTATAAATAATAAACTTAGGATCCATTTTTTGGGTCCTTTTTTGTGTTTAGATTTCAAGGAAATTCGACAAATTTTATTGTTTTTCGACTTTTTCTGTGTTTTTCGCGTGACACATGGAATTATTAATTATAAACTTTAAATACTTAAAATCTGTTGAAAATAAGGGAATAGTAATTGTATGAATCAAAAACAGGAAAGGTCTGTTTTCATACATACTTGAAGGCTCGTCAGTCAGGAAGTAGGTAGTTATGGATTTAAAAAATATAGATACAAAAGAAACCTTGTTCGTTTCGGTCATTGATGACGATGCGATTATTCGAACCATGTTAATAAGGATACTTAAGGGAATGGCTTTTTATCATTTTGAATTAGACATTGAAACATTTGAAGATGGACAACAATTCTTTGAATCAAAACGTTTAGAAGAAAAGGGCATACATTTTTTAATACTTGACGGTATTATGCCTGTTATGGATGGTATCGAAATCTTGCAGAAAGTAAAAAAAATAGAAGGTGGAAGAAATATCTATGTCCTTATGTTGACTGGGAGAAAAAGGGAAACGGACATTGAAAGGGCATTAATGCTAGGAGCGGATGATTATATCACGAAACCTTTTAGTATTAAAGAACTTCAAACTAGGATTGAAAGGTTAATCAAGAGGATGAAATTGCATGATGAAGAATGAGTTATTTTTCTTGACAATGCTAACGATAAACATTCTAGGGTTGTTATTGGTTTTATTAATATACTTAACGATAAGAAAAGCACTAGAAATTAAAAAACGGAAGGCAATTGAACAATATATAGAAAATAATCACACGAAACTTTTTACAATGCTTATGGAAGGCGGATACTCTAGGGGGCTGAGTCCGAAATCAGTTCTTGAACAGAAAGCCATCGAGGAACTTTTAAGCAGGTACAGCAAAATTTTAGAAGGTGAGGAGGAAAAGTCACGATTAACAGAACTTGCATCAATGTATCTATTAGAGAGGTATCGCAAGCAACTGAATAGTAAAAGGTGGAGTAAACGTATGAACACTCTCTATCATATTGAAGATTTCAAATTAACTCTCCTGAACGATGAAATCTACATGCTAACAAAGAAAAAAAAGATCTCCCACGCAGAACTTATTCATTCATTAAGAATCCTTGCATTATTTCAACATGTATTTTTATTTGACCTGTTAATAACCCGTTACCAGAATTTCTCTGAATTTGAATACCGTACGATATTAGTCCACCTCGAGCAGAAGCAATTTGAAAAGTTTATTCTTCATTTTCATAAGAGCAGTCAGCCGTTACAAAAAGCCATCTTAGAGGTAATTTCAATAAAAAAGGAAGTAAATTATCTTCCTTTCCTTGAGAATATCTTTTCAGTCTATAAAGGTGAAATCAGGCTCCGAGCCTTAAAGGCATTATCGAATGTGGGCAATGTGAAAAATACAGACCCCTACTTAGAACTACTCTATTCTAGTAAATGGGAAGAAAGAATGATTGCAGCCAAACTTATTGGTTCATTAAAAGAAGTAAGAGGGATATCAAGATTAATCGAGCTTTTGCATGATCAAATGTGGTGGGTTCGGTCCCAGGCCGGAGAGGCCATCTGCCAATTTCCAAATGGTCACCAGATCTTACAGGAAGTGTTAGAAACTTCGAAGGATGTATTTGCTAAGGATATGGCATGGGAATGGCTTCATAAAGGGGTATAGAAAATGGCAATTTTAGAGTGGGGAAATGTTGTAACGCTTTTTGCTTGGTTTATCGCTGTATATATGGTTATTGTCATTTCATTTTACTCTGTTATCTTGATGATCTCTTTTTTTCAGTTGCGGAAGGAATATCAACTTGACAGAGTTCAGGCATATGAGGATTATGCGGATGAATTTTATACCAAACCTGTTTCAATTATTGTTCCTGCTTACAATGAAGAAGCAGGTATTATTCAAAGTGTGCGTTCTTTATTAAGTGTAGATTATCCAACATATGAAGTGATTGTAGTGAACGATGGATCAACCGACCAAACACTTGCAAAAGTAATCGAGCACTATGATATGAAGGAAATAAAAAAAGTAGTAAGAAGGCAAGTGGATACAAAACCAATAGGCAGGATTTATCAATCAGCTATTTTATCGAATTTGTTTCTTATTGATAAGGAGAATGGGGGAAAGGCGGATGCCCTTAATGTGGGTCTTAACTTTTCCCATTACCCTTATTTTTGTTCGTTAGATGGCGATTCTGTTCTTGAACAGGATGCATTTTTAAAGGTGATGAAACCAATAATTGATTCAAATGAAGAAGTGATTGCCTCGGGTGGAAGTGTTCGAATTGCGAACGGATGCCAAATCAAAAATGGTCATATCCAAAAAATCGGTTTATCGAATAAACCTTTAGTTGTTATGCAAATCATCGAATATTTACGTGCCTTTTTAATGGGAAGAATTGGCTTGAGCCGGCACAATCTTCTATTAATTATCTCAGGAGCATTTGGAGTTTTTTCAAAGCAATGGGTGATTGCAGCGGGAGGTTATAAAACAGATACCGTCGGGGAAGATATGGAATTAGTTGTTAGAATCCATCGACTCTTAAGGGAAAAAAAAATAAAGAAAAAGATTGTCTATGTTCCAGATCCTGTATGTTGGACGGAGGTCCCTGAGGATGTGACCTTCCTTCGCAGGCAGAGGAGACGATGGCATAGGGGACTACTGGAAAGCTTATGGACACATAGGAAAATCACATTTAACCCTAAATACGGTTCAATTGGTTTGATTTCCTTCCCTTACTTTTGGATTGTCGAATTTTTCGGGCCAGTCATTGAGTGTTTAGGATACCTGTTTATGATCCTTTGTTTATTACTTGGGGGGATCTATATAGAATTTGCCATTTTGTTATTTCTTCTCTCCTGTATATATGGTTCTATTTTTTCAATGACATCGGTTCTATTGGAGGAATGGAGTCTAACAAAGTATCCAAAAGTATCAGATATCATGAAGTTATTTTTATATTCCTTAACAGAAACCATTTGGTATAGGCCGTTGACTGTGTTTTGGAGATGTGAGGGAATTTGGCAGATGATAATCGGTGATCGAAGTTGGGGAGAAATGAAAAGAAAAGGTGTTTCCGAATGAAAAAACCAATTAATTTAATCATGTATACCGTTCTTTTTTTAATTATTATCACCTGCCCCTTTTGGCTATGGCAAATTCAACCTGTGAAACAATTAAATGTGTTGATTGTTGATAAAACGGTACCGAATCCTTCGTATCGGGAACATAAAGGTTTGGTTTGGATATTAAATAATGCAAAATATTATAAGGATGGAAAAAAACCTTATTCATTTACGGAGGATTATAAAGGATTTGAACCAAAGGAAGGAAAGAAATATTCGATCACTTCATTACCCAAGGATTTAAAACCATACGATGTGATTTATTTAACGGATCAATATGGAGTATATAAAGAGGAGTTTTACGGACAAAATCCATCAGGAAGGCACTCTACAAAAATTTATGGTGGACTTGAAACAGATGAAGTTAATCAAATAAAAAAAGAACTTATTCAATCGAAAGGGAAAACATTAATAGCAGAATTTAATACGTTTGCAAGTCCTACATCAGAATCGTCGAAGGCTAAGATCTCGAATTTGCTTAATGTAGAATGGTCAGGCTGGATCGGTCGCTATTTTTCCAACCTTAATAGTACAGAGGTACCAGGATGGGTAAGAGAGAATTATGAGAAGCAAAATAAAAAGTGGTCATTTACTGGAAAAGGATTTGTATTTGTCAGTAAAAACAATTATATCGTTATAATTGGAGAAAAAGACGTTAAAAACAATGGTATTCTGTTTGAATTGACTAGAAACGGAAAAAAACATTTTACACAAAGGTTAGAAGGAGAGTACAGTTATTGGTTCGATATTATTGATGCCAGAGATGATAAGGAAATATTGGCTGACTATAAGCTGCCAATCACTAAGGAAGCAAAAGAAACATTGAAGGGATATGGGATTCCAACTTCTTTCCCAGCCGTGATTTATCATCAAAATGCTAGGTATTCCTCCTATTACTTTTCAGGGGATTTTGCAGATGAAACTGATGTTCCAGGAATTTATCAAACCAAAGGTTTGGATGCTTGGAAGAAGAATGTTGGTTCGAATGGTTCTTTCTATTGGGGGACTTATGTACCAATGATGAAGGATATTTTAAAGTATGGATTACACCAGGTAACTCAACAGGAAAAAGTAGACATTGTCGAACTGAATGGTATTAAATCAAACAGCAAAACTGGGAAATCTTATCTTCAGATTCAGAAGGATGGGAAATGGGAAGACCTTTTGATAAAGGGTGTAAACATGGGGATAGGAAAACCTGGTTATTTTCCTGGGGAGACGGCGATTACCAAAGATGAATACCTTCGATGGTTTAAAGAAATTGGTGAAATGAACGCAAATGCGATAAGAATTTACACACTCCACCCACCACAATTTTATGAAGCCTTTCATGAATATAACAAAATCGCAAAAAAGCCATTATTCTTATTCCATGGGACATGGATTAATGAAGAGAATCTGATTCACACACAAGATGCCTTTGCCAAAGTAAATCTAGACGACGCGAAGCTGGAAATAAAAAATATGATAGATATAATCCATGGAAAAGCAAACATTCCAGACCGGCCAGGCCATGCGTCAGGTGAATATAAGTACGATATTTCGAAGTACATTCTGGGAATCATTGTTGGCACGGAATGGGATCCAGCCATGGTCACCAACACAAATGATAAGCATTCAAAAATTAGTCAATTTACAGGGAAATACTTTAAAACAGAAGGGGCTAATCCGTTTGAAATTTGGCTCGCTGGTTTAATGGATTATGCTGCTGATTATGAGGTGAAACACTACCAGTGGCAGCATTCAATGAGTTTTACGAACTGGGTTACAACAGATTTGTTGAAGCATCCCACTGAACCACTGGAGAATGAAGATATGGTTTCTGTGAATCCAAATCATATTAAGGCAACAAAACAGTTTTCTGCAGGAATATTTGCCTCCTATCATATCTATCCATATTATCCTGATTTTCTTAACTATGAAAAGTCATACCTTAATTATGTAGATGAAACGGGGAAGAAAAACAATTATGCTGGCTATTTAAATGAGCTGCGTGCTGTCCATCAAATGCCAGTGCTTGTTGCAGAATTTGGTGTTCCGTCTTCAAGAGGGTTAACACATAAAAATGCATATGGAATGAACCAAGGATTTCATTCAGAAGAAGAACAAGGAAATATAAATAAACATTTATATGAATCGATTGTATCAGAAGGCTATATGGGGGGGCTTGTCTTCTCTTGGCAGGATGAATGGTTTAAGCGAACATGGAATACCATGGATTTTGACAATCCCGACCGGAGGCCATTTTGGAATAACGTGCAAACAAATGAACAGCACTTTGGCTTATTAGAATTTGAACCTGGGAAAAAAGAAAAAGAAATTATGGTGGATGGAAATGCTAAGGATTGGGAATTATCGGGAGTCAAGAAGAGTTATCCTAGCAAAGATAAAAAGGACACTTTAAATGAAGTTCGGTTGACCTCTGACAATGGATATTTATATTTCCTGTTAAAATATAATCGACCAGTTGATTTTCGCAGACAAGGAACCTTCCTTCTGCTTGACTCTATTAAGCAACAGGGCCAAACCCAAATTCCATTAAACGATCATATATCAATCAAAACAGACTTTGGAGTTGATTTTTTAGTAAGTCTTACAGGACATGAGACTTCAAGTATCATGGTCGATAGTTACTATGATGCCTTTTATTATCAGTACGCCCATCTTCTGAAGATGATTGCTGAGGAACCGTATGCCAATCAAAAGAATAATGGTGTATTTCATCCCATCAGGCTTGCTCTTAATAAGGAATTAACAATTCCAACTACCAAAGAGGTAATTCCATTTGCGAGTTACGAGACAGGAAAACTAAAGTTTGGGAACGCCAATCCAAATAGTAAAGAATTCGACTCATTAACAGATGTTAGCATTAGTGATGATAGAAAAGGGATCGAAGGAAGGATTCCATGGCAGCTCTTGAATGTGAAAGACCCTAGTTTAAAGGAAGTAATGGGTGATGTCTGGGAAAGTGGTTTATCTGGCAGTGATGAAACAAGTGGAATTCGACTCGCATTAGTAACAACAGAACTAGGGAAGGTCACTCAAACATTACCTCAAACAAATAAGAATCGGATTCACGAGTCAGATGCATATATATATAGCTGGAAGAAGTGGGAAGAACCATCATTTAATGAACGGTTGAAGAGATCCTATGGAATTATGAAAGAAACGTATCGAACAATGGACATATTGGGAAAGTAGTATTATGGGAAGGACAAGCTCTGTCCTTCCTTTTGTTTTAATAATAAGGAAAATGTTGATTATTGTTACCTCTTACTGTTAACGCCGTCATAACGCCGACGCATATGATAGTGAGTAGAGAATAAAAGAACTTCTCCAATCCGACAACCTGAATACCGCTTGTGATGACTAGACCATCTATTAAGAAGATGATGATCCCAATATTAACAGAAGTAAATTTAGTTAATAATTGGGCAAGCAAATCTGTCCCGCCTGTACTGGTTTCATAGCGAAGCATTAGACCTATTCCAATTCCGACAAGCAATCCGCCAATAATTGTACTTGGTAATATTCCTATTTCAATTTTACCATTAATAAAGGATAGAAAATCAATACAAAAGGAAGAGATGATAAGTCCATGGAGGCTGTAGTAGAAATAGCGCCTCTCAAAGAACCAGGCCAACACATATAAAGGCAGACTTAATACAATAATACTTAGTCCAGCCGGCCATCCGTAAAAATAATGAATGATTAGTCCTAACCCGATGACTCCTCCATCAAGTAAATGATAGGGAACTAAAAATCCATTTACTCCAAGGCTTAAGAGCAAACTCCCGAGCAGCATTGCTGCTAGTTTTTCTTTCATCAACCATCACCCCAAAACTTGTCCTCTATCATAAAAATATGAGCGTTCGGTACTTTTAGAAGTGATATAGCAAAAAAGAAACCAGAAAAGTTGTGCAAGCATACCATGCTTTAAAGGTCATAAATGATTTTATAACCCTGTTGATTGGAGTGGAAGGCGGCGAAGACTCCTGCGGGAGTACGGGACAGGGGAGATCCCGCAGACGCTGAAAGCGTCGAGGAAGCTCCCCGAACCGCCCGCGGAAAGCGAAGCCGCCTGGAACGGAAATCAACAGACTAGTTTAATGTAGCCAAACAAAAAAGACTGTCGATTTAAAACCCGAAATCCTTCGGATTTGTCGACAGTCTGAAACCAGAAAAATATTTCTGGTTTCTTTTTTAAAAGAAGATATTAAGGATGTAGTAGATAATACTTGCTAAAAGGATTGTGATTGGAAGTGTAATAACCCATGTTATTAACATGCGTTGGGCAGTACCCCATTTAACTCCTTTTAACCGATGAGAAGCACCTACACCTAAGATTCCTGATGAGATAACATGAGTTGTACTAACAGGTAAATGAATATAAGTAGCACCGAAGATAATTGCTGCCCCTGTTAAATCGGCTGCAACACCGTTGATAGGCCGAATCTTCATAATTTTACCACCAACAGTTTTGATAATCTTCCATCCGCCAATCGAGGTCCCTAGTCCCATTGCAATCGCACAAGAGAGTTGAACCCAAAAAGGAACTTCATCTGTATGAAGATAACCGTTAGCTAAAAGAGCCATGGTAATAATCCCCATTGATTTTTGTGCATCGTTTGTTCCGTGTGAATAGGATTGCAACGCAGCCGTTGCAATTTGAATTAAACGAAATGATCGATTCGTTTTAGTTAAATTAAAGTTCTTAAAAACGACTTTAAAAATACTGTAAACAATGTATCCAACGGTAAAAGCTAAAATAGGTGATAGAATTAACGCCTCAAGAATTTTAATAAAACCTTCAGCCTTTATTACATCAAACCCCTTCGCCGCAATGGCAGCTCCAGCAATGGATCCGATAATCGCATGTGAAGAACTGCTTGGAATTCCATAATACCAAGTAAGTAAATTCCAAATGATAGCAGAAAGTAGTGCTGCAAAAATAACAATTGATCCTGTATGACCACCTGTAAGTGAAAATGGATCAACAATGTCCTTAGAGATAGTTTTGGCAACCCCAGTAAATGTCAATGCTCCAACAAAATTCATTATTGCTGCTAACATAATTGCTTGGCGTGGTTTAAGTGCTTTTGTGGATACAGATGTAGCAATTGCATTTGCAGTATCATGGAATCCATTAATAAAGTCAAATGCAAGGGCACCAATGACAATTAAAATTGTAAGAATTAATACAACGCTCATATGTTTGCTCCTTAGGCATTTTTCATGATAATGGTTTCAAGTGTATTGGCAACTGTTTGACAATAGTCGGCAATATCTTCAAGGTTTTCGTAAATTTCTTTGTATTGGATAATTCGGATCGGGTCTTTTTCGACCGTAAATAAATTTTTAATCGACTGGCGTAAGACATTATCGCAGTTGGATTCAAAATCCTTTATCTTAATGGCATGTTCTCTTATTTGCTGTAACTTTTTATTGGAAAGTAGTTCAACGGCTTTGTCAATTTCATGGACACTACCTTGAATCGCATCCACAAATTTCTTCATGAATTCATCTGCATTTGTAATAGAGTACATTTCAAATAATGCTGCACAACCTTCAAGCCCATCAAGTACATCATCCATACTCATTGCTAGGTGAAGGATGTCTTCCCGTTCAATTGGAGTGATGAATGCATCATTCAATTCCTTAATTACTTCATGCACATATGTATCACCTTTTGTTTCAAGTTCCTTCATTTTCTCTGAGAAAATTTTTAAATCACTCACATTTTTCAATTTGTAATCAGTAAAGAAATTTGCACTTTCCTTTAAGTTTGCAGAAATATTACTAAGTAATGCTGAGAATTTATCTACTTTTTTAAATGCCATGTGATTACCCCCATTTTCAATTAAACAATCGTATACCGACCCAAGTAATTTTATCTGAAAAATGTCGAAAAATGAAACAAATTCTTTATAAATTTACAAAAACTTAACATTAGAATCTTTTGAATCGTTCAATTATAGAAACAAATTTTATGTATGTTAACAAAATCTTTACATTATATGTTTTTAATAGTTCTGAAATAAAGATATTTTTACTTTTGCCTAAATTTATGTATTTATGTACTTAGTTCCTGTGTTAAGAATTTGAATTTATCTTTTTTTTCTTTTCTGAGTATATAAAAGAAAATAGGGTACTTTATTAATACAGGTAGCATGAAAATAAGTTACTTTTCCAACTGCCTGAGACAAATAATTGGTTACTAAAAAGGAGTGTACTGAATGAGTTTCATTTGGGCATTAATTATTGGTGGGATTATTGGATGGTTAGCCGGTCTTATCGTTGGAAGAGATATTCCGGGTGGCATTATTGGTAATATCATTGCAGGTTTTGTTGGAGCATGGCTTGGAACTGCGGTTTTAGGTGATTGGGGGCCGCATGTCGCTGATTTTGCAATAATTCCTGCAATTATTGGGTCAGCTGTTTTGGTCTTGCTAGTAAGTTTCATTCTGCGAGCCTTTAGAAGAACCGATAGATAATATCTCTTTACTTGAGAAGGCCTCCGAAATGCTCGGAGGCTTTTTTGTGCTTTATAATGAAAGGATATCAATATTCTTAAAAATTACAGGTCGATCCACAAATGGGGCATGACATACAATCTTTTCCTGAGTAAATGGATGAATGAATTCAATCTTTGCGGCATGCAGTGCTTGTCTATTCACAATTGGTTTTCCGCCATACAACGTATCTCCTACTAATGGATGCCCTAAATAACTTAAATGAACCCTGATTTGATGTGTTCTCCCAGTATTGAGCCAACATTTTATATATGAAAGTTGTTTCTCTTTGTCCACTTTTACTACCGTGTAATGGGTAAGGGCAGATTGACCCGTTGGAGAAATTCTCCTTTTAGTTGCATGATGGCGATCCCGTCCAATCGGTTCGTTAATAGAGCCTCTTTTTTGTTTAACTACCCCATGAACTAACGCAATGTAGGTTCTTTTAATATTTCTCTTAAAAAGCATCTGGTCCAGAATAGCCCCTGCTAGTGAATGTTTGGCAAGGAGAATGGCACCTGATGTATCTCGATCTAATCGGTGAACTTGACGGATGTTCCGATTTTCTCCTTTGGCTTGCAGATAAAATTGTACTGCATTAACCAGTGTATCTTGATCGGTTAGTGGGTTATTCGGATGGCTATTCATGAATGGTGGTTTGTTAATAACCAAAACATGTTCGTCTTCAAAAAGTATGTCTATATCTATAAAAATGGGCAAAATTTCTATACTTTCGTCCTCAAATAGTTTTAATTGCAATTTGGATCCCTTGATAAGAGGCGTAGTCCAGTTCGCGCGTTCTCCATTAATTTTCACCTTATCCTCCATTCTAAAGGTGTGGGTTAATTTTTTAGGGGCTTCCCAGACATTCCGAAAAATTTCCTCTATGGTTTTTCCATTCCATTCTAACGGGACCACTATTTGAAACCATTCTCCCATTCGCATTGTGTTTAGCATTTAATTCTCCTTAAGGTTATAATTACCACGGTCAATACTGACTTAGTTATGTTATTCTTATCATATACAATACGTCAGAAATAAGCGATGGCAAAGGTGGGTTTTAAGTGAAAATTGTATTTGCCTCGACGCCAAGTCAAGAAAAAGAAATTAACGGACTGGTGAGGTACATTTATTCGAATATATTTCCGCTCTACTTTACTGATGAGGAGATTTGTCGTTTTGAGCGATTAAAAGTTCTTCATACATCTGAAGAGTTTAATACATTAAAAGATGCCTTTCAGGTAATGACATGTATTCAAACATTAATCTCCATTCTAGAGTCCTCTCAACCTGATGAGCAGTATGCTTCATTATTTAATAAGAATGTGGAGACATTAACGGAGTTTGGTTTACTGTTTCCATTCAAATATGAACATTTCGAAGAAGCAAAAAGTATAAGAATTCCCATGTTAAGTATCTATTCTAAAGCTGATAATGAGTTACTAATATAAGTTAAATAAAAGTCTGCACATGCAGGCTTTTATTTTTTTCTACTAAAAATTGTAGGATATGAGGTAATATAGAAAAAGAACTGAATAAATTTACTTCTGCGAAAATTGTCGTTTAATTTGATTAGATTTTTAAAGGAGTAACAGTGTTGAAATTAGAAACAATAACAGTAGACAAAATTTGGAGGGAATCGACATGAATTGGAAACAGACAGCAAAGAGTTGGATGGAATTTGACGGATTGGATACTGAATTGCAGAATCAATTAAATGAATTAATGAAGGATGAGAGGCAGTTAGAGGAAGCCTTTTATAAAAATTTAGAATTTGGTACTGGTGGTATGCGTGGAGAAATTGGGGTTGGTACCAACCGAATGAACCTTTATACTGTCCGCAAAGCATCAGCTGGCCTAGCAGCATACATAGAAAACCATGGAATGGAAGCAAAACAGCGCGGAGTAGTCATTGCTTATGATTCACGCCATAAATCTCCAGAATTTGCGCTGGAGGCTGCAAAAACTTTGGCCACAAAGGGTATTCAAACCTATGTCTTTGATGAATTAAGACCCACTCCTGAATTATCATTTGCTCTAAGATATTTAAATGCTTATTCAGGCATTGTGGTTACTGCAAGCCATAACCCACCTGAATATAACGGCTATAAAGTATATGGATCGGATGGTGGCCAACTGCCACTAGAAGCGGCAGATGAGGTAATTGCAAAGGTAAATGAGATTGAAAATGAATTACTCATTGAGGTTGATAGCGAAGAAAAATTAAGAGCAGAAGGATTAATTAAAACGATTGGTTCGGAAATTGACCAAGCTTATACGGAGAAACTATTAACGATATCTGAGAATCCAACTCTTGCTAAGGAAACAGATATCAAAATCGTCTTTACGCCACTCCATGGAACCGCTAATAAGCCTGTCCGTGCTGCACTATCAGCATTGGGATATGAGAATGTAACGATCGTCAAAGAACAAGAACTTCCGGATCCAGAATTCTCAACGGTAAAAAGTCCTAACCCTGAAGAACATGCTGCTTTCGAATTAGCGATTCGTGATGGGAAAAGAATCGGTGCAGATCTTTTAATTGGAACAGACCCTGATGCAGATCGTTTAGGGATTGCTGTATTAAATCCTGAGGGAGAATATGTCGTTCTCACTGGTAACCAAACCGGTGCTTTGTTACTGGATTACATTATTACTCAGAAAAAGGAAAAAGGGACACTGCCAAAAAATGGGGTAGTGTTAAAAACAATCGTTACATCTGAAATTGGCCGGAAGATTGCTGAGGCTAATCAATTAGAAACAGTTGATGTGTTAACAGGTTTTAAATTTATCGCTGAAAAAATCAATCAATATGAGGCAGCTGGCGATCGTAAATTTTTATTTGGATATGAAGAGTCTTACGGATATTTAATTGGTGATTTTGCTCGCGATAAAGATGCGGTACAGGCTGCTCTCTTAGCAACGGAAGTTTGTGCTTTTTATAAGAAACAAGGCATGTCCCTCTATGAAGGATTGATGCAGGTATTTGAAAAGTATGGATATTACCAAGAAGGCTTACGCTCCCTAACCTTAAAAGGCAAGGAAGGCGCAGAGACAATTCAACAGTTATTGGCTTCTTTCCGTGCAGAGCCGATTACCAGCCTTGGAACATTAGCTGCAGCCACTGCGGAGGATTATTTAACAAGTACTCGTGTAACGAACAAAGGGAAAGAATCAATTGATTTACCTAAATCGAATGTTTTAAAGTATACATTTGAGGATGGTTCATGGGTTTGTTTACGTCCATCTGGTACAGAACCAAAGGTGAAGTTCTATTTTGGTGTCAATAGTAACAGCTTAGAAGAAAGCAAAGCAAAGCTAAAAACCATTGAAAATGATTTTATGGCGTTAGTTAACAATAAAATGAAAATGGTTCAGGAAATTTAATTAACAACAATATCCGATTGTGTAACTAAAATCTTAAGACTGTTTTAAAACACGGCTTCCCACTTGGGGAAGCCGTGTTTTTTGGTGGTGGAATTCTTTGGTCCGGTTAGTAAAAAGTTTCTCAATTTCATTTGCATTCACTTGCTAAATTAGGAAAGACTATACATCGGTATCTCATTAGGGTCCGCTTCTACCGTTTCATTCGCATGGTCAATGTAGCGCAGCAGGTTATACAGTTTAGTTTCAATAACAGTGTAATCACGTTCAAAGTTGTAAGCATGCAGGAATTGTTCAATTCGTTTTGATAAGAATTGGTCTTTTGTTCGTACCATTAAAATCAGTAAATTATCCCACTCAGAACGATGGGTATAATACAGCGCTCGATCATAATCCATTTTATTCATTTATTTTTATCTCCTCCTTATTAGGAGTTGAGATTATTGTGTGATATTTTGACGATAACTTTCACAGAAAATGTTGGACATTCAGTATTTACGCTGTTTTCAACATTTACCTGCATAATTTAACAAATGGAGGTCATATGGCTAAAATCATAATCTGTATCATCGTCTTTTTTACAGTTCAACAGGAAAATGTGACAAGCGCAAAAATTGTTAAAGGCAATAAATCTTATAGTTTTGAGATGTTAGAAGATGACCTTTCAAAACTAACCAAAAAATATAAAAAAAAAATAAAAGTCCAATCAATCGGTACATCCCACTTTGGCCGCGATATTTGGGCAATCAAGCTAGGTACGGGAAAGAAGAATGTGGTCTTAATTGGTTCGCATCATGGCAGAGAATGGATGACTAGCCTAATGCTAATGAAAATGATTGAGTCTTATGCATCGACATATAATGAGAGAACCTTTTTTGGTTTCAAGTCCAATCAAATTTTGAATGATGTTTCCATCTGGTTTGTGCCTATGTTAAATCCTGATGGTGTTACCATCCAACAGAATGATATGAAAGGTTTTTCATCTAAACAACAGAAGCTTTTGGTCAAGATGAATGATGGCTCAAGAGATTTTCAGCGATGGAAGTCAAATGGCATGGGAATTGACCTGAACAGGCAATATCCGGCAGGATGGGAAAGTCTCAAACCAGAACCAGCATCGCCGTGGTATAAATTCTATAAAGGGAAAAAACCACTGGAATCAAAAGAAGTAAAATCCCTTACAAATTTTATTAAGGAAATCAACCCTACGATTGCCATTGCATATCACACGGCAGGAAGAGAAATTTATTGGAATTATAAAAATGGCGAAAATTTAAAACGGGATGAACGGATTGCCAAAAAAATATCGAAGATAACCGGGTATAAATTAGCAGTGCCGGATCAAAACGCAACGGGTGGCGGGTTCACGGATTGGTTTATCACTACTTATCATAGGCCGGCGATGACAATCGAAATAAGTTACCTAGTTGGTGAAACCAATCCACCCCTATCAATTTTTCAAAAGGAATGGAAACGAAATCAATATGTAGGATTAAAAATTGCAAAAGAGGCTAAAAAAATATCAAATTAAAGCCATACTTGCCCATTGTTTTTTCTATCTTGTTTCATCATTCTCCTTTTTACTTCATACATTGTGGTAAGAGGAAAAGGGGGAATGGCTAATGAATGTGGAAGGACGTAATGCACTGGAATATGCGATCAGTGAAATTACTGAAATCGCAACCGGGTTTGGATTGGATTTTTATCCAATGCGCTATGAAATCTGCCCTGCTGAAATTATTTATACATTTGGGGCCTATGGTATGCCAACCCGATTTTCACATTGGAGCTTTGGAAAGCAATTTCACAAAATGAAACTTCATTATGATTTAGGCCTTAGTAAAATTTATGAATTGGTTATCAATTCCAATCCATGCTATGCTTTCTTACTTGACTCTAACACCCTTATACAAAATAAATTAATTGTTGCCCATGTTTTAGCACATTGTGACTTCTTTAAGAATAATGTTCGTTTTCAAAATACGAAGCGGGATATGGTCGAAAGTATGGCAGCTACGGCTGAAAGGATTCATCAATATGAAATTCAATACGGCAAAAAGGAGGTAGAAACTTTCCTTGACGCGGTATTGGCCATCGATGAACACATTGATCCATCATTGATGAGACCTAAATTATCTTGGTCAATTGGAGATGACGAGTCAGACGATGAACATGAAGTTCAAGCGGCAACGCCCTATGATGATCTATGGGGATTAGATGAAAGGGATAAAAAGGAAATAAATCAACCAAGGAAACGGAAATTTCCTCCGAAACCAGAGAAGGATTTATTATTATTTATTGAAACCTACAGTCGAGAATTAACAGATTGGCAGCGAGACATCTTGACAATGATGCGGGAGGAAATGCTTTACTTCTGGCCACAGCTTGAAACAAAAATCATGAACGAGGGCTGGGCTTCTTTTTGGCATCAACGGATATTACGAGAAATGGATCTAACAAGCGGCGAAGCCATTGAATTTGCTAAACTGAATGCTGGCGTGGTGCAGCCTTCCAAAACGGGAATCAATCCATATTACTTAGGAATCAAGATTTTTGAGGATATCGAAGAGCGGTACAATAATCCGACAGAAGAGATGATACGAAGGGGAGTAACGCCAGGGTCTGGAAGAGAAAAGATATTTGAAGTAAGAGAAGTGGAGTCTGATATTTCCTTCTTGCGAAATTATTTAAATAAGGACCTGGTCATGCGCGAAGATATGTATCTTTTCCAAAAACAAGGCAGGGACTACAAAATAGTTGATAAACAATGGGAACAGGTTCGCGATCAGCTTGTCAATATGCGCGTAAATGGCGGATTCCCGTATATTACGGTTAATGATGGAGACTATTTAAAGAATGGTGAACTTTATTTAAAGCATTGGTATGAAGGCGTGGAACTTGATGTTAAATATCTCGAGAAAGTACTTCCCTACATCCAGCAGCTATGGGGAAGACCTGTCCATATTGAATCGATGATCGAAGAAAGAAAAATGTTGTTCTCCTATGATGGTAAAGGGGTGCATCGCAAATATTTGTAATTTCTTGAGGCTATCTTGTACTATCAAGGTAGCCTATTTTTTATTTAGGATAATAGAAAACAGGAATATCATTTCATGAATATATATTATTTATTTAAGTGAACACTATGTTAAAAAGGGGATAAAATTGATGAAACAAACGCTAAGCCCTAATGTGCTTTCTGTTTTAGAAGACAAAATTAAATTAATAAAATCACATAAAGGAGCGATATACTTAGTCGGTCCGATTCGGCTTCCCGTTAATTTATATGGTGAAACGGTCGTTTTTAAGTGGTACTGCTGGCTGAATTGTGATGAAGTAACGGAGGATTTTGAAAGAATTATTGAAAAACTATCTTCGGCAAATTTAGCGGAGTTCCAACAATCTAGTGTTTTAGTATACGGAGATTTTGAATACGGAGACGATGCAATCATAAGATTCCATTCGATTTGCCATACAGGTGATATTTTTGGAAGCAAACGGTGTGATTGCGGATTTCAATTAAAAAAGTCAATGAAGATGATCTCAGAACATGGTACAGGAGCACTATTCTATTTAGCTAACCATGAAGGCAGAGGAATTGGTTTATTTAGCAAGGCAATGGCATATGTTCTTCAAGAAAATGGTTATGATACGGTTGAAGCGAATGAAGGACTTGGTTTTGTAGATGATTCAAGAAATTATGGAGATGCGATTTTAGTTCTTAAAGCATTACGCTCAAAACCTGTAACACTAATGACCAACAACCCGAAAAAGTTAGAAGCATTAAAAAGTTCTGGTTTAGAGGTCTCAGGCCGGCAGCCTTTGTGGGGAGATGTATCTGAATATAACGAGAAGTATCTTCAGACAAAAATTAGACGTTCGGGTCATTTAAGAGATAAGGAGACTTGTCCAAATGACTAATCATGAGTTCTATATGGATTTGGCTATAAAAAATGCCAAAGCAATGAAAGGCCAAACCGACCCCAATCCACTTGTTGGAGCCGTTATAGTGAATGAAAACCGTGTAGTCGGTATCGGTGCACATTTAAAAGCAGGAGAGCCACATGCCGAGATTCACGCACTACGTATGGCTGGTGAAGCGGCCAAGGGAGGTACCATTTATGTCACATTGGAACCGTGTTCCCATTATGGCAGGACAGGCCCTTGTGCTGTAGCAATCGTTGAAGCAGGATTAAAAAGAGTAGTGATCGCGACACTTGATCCTAATCCTGTTGTTGCAGGTAATGGTGTAAAAATACTTAAAGATGCTGGAATTGAAGTGATCATTGGAGTTCTACAAGAGGAATCCCATCGGATGAATGAAGTGTTCAATAAGTTTATTGTTGAGAAAAGACCGTTTGTCACTTTGAAATCAGGGGTTACCTTAGATGGAAAAATTGCTACTTACGCATCAAACAGTAAATGGATTACTTCTGCAGAATCAAGAACCGATGTTCATCATCTTCGCAATGAAAATATGGCTATACTAGCAGGTGTAAATACGGTAATAGAAGATAACCCTGAATTAACAACGAGAATCCCAAATGGGAGAAATCCTATTCGAGTAATTCTGGATTCAACCTTAAAGATTCCTCTAGGGTCTAAAGTTGTCACTGATAACCTTGCAGAAACGTGGATTTTTACAAGCAAGAATTATGACAAGGCTAAGGAAGAAACATTAAAGTCTTTAGGGATAAAAGTTTTTGTCACTAATGGATTGCAAAAAGTTGATCCTAATGAAGTGGTCCAAATTTTAGGTGAGAACTTAGTCTCCTCTGTATTAATTGAAGGAGGGGGTACCATAAATGCAGCTTTTCTAGAAAATAAATGTATTGATAAAGTAATCCTATACTTTGCACCTAAATTAATCGGTGGAAAGCAAGCACCTACTTTCCTTGAAGGAACTGGAATAGAGAAAATGGCTGACGCAATAGATTTAGTGGATACTTCCATCATTAAAATAGGAAAAGACTATAAATTTATTGGCTACCCAAGCTATTCAAAAGAGGGAATTATGTGATGAGATTTGGTTTTGATATTGACGATACATTAATCAATCTACGAGAACATGCTTTTAATATCTATAATAAAAGGTTGAATCAGAATATTCCAATTGAAATTTTTCAAAACTTAAAAAGAGTTGAAATACATGAACCTTTTGGATTGACTGATCTACAAGGGAAAGAAATGTGGAATAATTCATTAGAAGAAATTTATTATACATCATGTCCACCCTTTCCTGATGCAGTTGAAACTTTACAACAACTGGAGAAGAATGGGCACGAAATATACTATATAACTGCAAGGCCTAAAGAACATGGTGAACGAACGAAGGAATGGATGAGAGAAAACGGCTTTCCTGTCAATGATGAAAGATTTTTTTACGGAATGCAGGATCATGAAAAGGTAGAAATCATTAAAAAGTTACATCTCGATTATTATTTTGATGATAAACCTGAAATATTAGATACCTTATTAAACGAATCCATAAAACTTTTTCTTCGCGATCAATCCTATAATCGTCATTTAAACTTACCACGAATTGTAAATTGGAGTGAACTTGAGGGAATTATAACAGAAAAGGTATAAAATATAATTCGGACACGATTGCTTTTGAAACTACGAACGCTGTCCGAAGGCGACCGAAGTTCGGACAGGATTGCCTTTGAAAACATGAGAGGTGTCCGAAAACGACCGAAGTCCGGACAGGATTGTCTTTGAAAACACGAGAGGTGTCCGAAGACGACCAATGTTTGGACACGATTGCCGTTGAAATCACGAATGCAGTCCGAAAGCGACCGAAGTTCGGACAGGATTGCCTTCGAATTTCTCGAAAGGTGTCCGAAGACGACCGATGTTTGGACAGGATTGCCTTTGAAATCACGAATGCAGTCCGAAGACGACCGAAGTTCGGACAGGATTGCCGTTGAAATCCCGAGAGGTGTCCGAAGACGACCAATGTTTGGACAGGATTGCCTTTGAAATCACGAATGCAGTCCGAAGACGACCGAAGTTCGGACAGGATTGCCTTTGAAATCACGATAGCTGTCCGAAGACGACCAATGTTTGGACAGGATTGCCTTTGAAATCACGATAGCTGTCCAAAGACCACCAGGAATCGAACATAACAACTCAGTTTATGAAAAACCAAAGAAAAAGAAGGCAGCTGATTAAATAGCTGCCTTCTTTTACTAATATTAAATTGAAGCAAGTTCTTTTTCTAAGGCCTTCTCTACTGTTACATAATCATAGCCAAGATCTTTTGCCACTGCTTCATACGTAATTTCACCGTTAGCCACGTTAACCCCAAGATATAATGCAGCATTTTCAGAAATGGCTTTAAAAACACCTTTATTAGCGATCTGTAATGCATATGGTACCGTTACATTTGTAAGGGCCATTGTTGAAGTCCTAGGTACAGCGCCAGGCATATTTGCAACTGAATAGTGGACAACACCATGTTTGATAAATGTTGGATTATCATGTGTTGTTACATGATCGATTGTTTCAACGATACCACCTTGGTCAATTGCAACATCGACGATTACTGAACCAGGTTTCATTGATTTAACCATTTCTTCAGTAACCAGCTTAGGTGCTTTGGCACCAGGGATTAATACAGCACCGATAAGAAGGTCAGCTTCTGCGACTGCTTCGGCAATATTGAAAGGATTAGACATTAATGTTTTGATTTGATTTCCAAAAATATCATCTAATTGACGAAGGCGATCTGCGCTTAAGTCAATGATTGTCACGTCTGCACCTAACCCGATAGCCATTTTTGCGGCATTGGTTCCAACAATTCCTCCGCCGACAATAGTAACTTTTCCGCGGTTAACACCTGGAACACCTGCAAGAAGAATGCCAAGGCCTCCATTATTCTTTTGTAAGAACTGCGCACCAATTTGAGCAGCCATACGACCAGCCACTTCACTCATTGGGGTAAGCAATGGAAGAGTACGGTTCATAGAAACAGTTTCATAGGCAATCGCGATGACACCTTTATCTTTAAGAGCTTGAGCCAAATCTGGCTCTGCTGCTAAGTGTAAGTAAGTAAATAATATTAAACCTTGACGGAAGTACTTATATTCACTTGAAAGAGGCTCTTTTACCTTCATAATCATATCAGATTTAGTCCATACTTGCTCAGCGCTATCAATGATTTCAGCACCAGCTTTAGCATAAGATTCGTCAGTGAAACCGCTTCCAATTCCTGCGTCCTTTTCCACTAATACTTTATGGCCAGCATTTAAGAATGAAACAACACCCGCAGGAGTTAGTGCTACACGATTTTCATTATTTTTAATTTCTTTAGGTACCCCAATAAACATAATCTAATTTCCTCCCCTTGTTACATATAAGTGTCTTGCTATGGCTAAAGTATAGAATGTTTCCTAGAGAATTTCTTTGTTTAGAAAAGAGAAAGATAATCATTCTTTTTGGGGATTTTCACAAACCGTTCAAATCCCCTGATATTTTTCCAGCTTTAAATCTATGAAGAGTATCATCTTTTGATTAGGATCTCTTAAATTTATATCCCCAATTTCCGTGATACGTTTAAGCCGATAGTTTAATGTATTAGCATGGACATTTAGTTCCTTAGCTGCATCATTTATGTTGTTATCTTTATTTAAGAAAACCTCTAATGTTTCGACCAAGTTGCTATTGTGTTTCTGATCGTATTCATGAAGCCTTTTTAAGGCATAATTTTCATAGGCATCAGTTTGTCTTTTTTCTAAAATAAGATCTACTATTTGATAGATGCCAAGCTTTTGATAGGTAAAAATATCCTTAGTCTCTAATGGGAACTTTTCTTTAATTGTTAAAACAGCTAATGTTTCTTTATAGGCCTTGCTTGTTTGTAGAAAATCCTCATAAATACTGCTATAGCTTGGTTTGATTTCTTTGATTCCATATCTCTCACTCATTTGAAGAACAAAGGATTTTGCAAATTGTTCCAGTTCATTGAAAGGGTTCTCAATAGTCGTGGTGGATACCATTAGAATGAGTTGATTGCAGTCTATTGTGTAAAGAATAATTTTTATTCTTTGATTGGTTTTTAACAGATATGATATCGATTGCTCTACTTTGTTCGTGATATTTTCCTGAAACTGAAAAACAAGAACCGCAAAAAAGGCGGGTGGCGTTAATTGTAGTGAGTGGAAATGATCGAAAATCTCCTCTTTTACTTTAAGATGACCTGTTAAAAGTTTCCAAAAGAATTCTTGTGAACGTTCTTCTTTTTTGTTCTTTCTCGTCTGAAGCTGTAATAGTTTATTTTTTGCGGAATCCGCGGCTTTCTTTAAAAGAATAAAATCCCCTTCTGTTAAAACCTTATCAATTTCAATTGCCCAAATAAATCCAATCACTTCGTCTTGTTTCCAAATCGAAATGGCGACTCTATTGTTAAGACCGATGTCACTTATATTTTTCACACGGATCGGTTCTTGGGTCTTTAGTAAAGCAGGAATTGTTCCTTCTTTCCATAATTGATTAATAACCTTTTCCGGCACCCTTCGTCCAATGATAGTAGAAATTCTCGCAGGATCCGTTCGTTCATCGTGTGTACTATAGGCAAGTAGACGGTGATTTGCATCCTCAATTGTAATAGGGCACATTAGTACCTGACTAATAAGGTCAGCAAATTCATCTAAGCTTTCGAAGACAGTCTTAAATGGATCAGGTAGTCTAGTATTCAGAACGATTACCCCCAGATTAAAATATAAAAAATCCCTTTGTTTAATTTTACAAAAAAAATATGATAATTTCATTTATTTTTACAAAATAAATAATGTGCTATAATGTTAAAATGATTCCGAGTAATTCAAAAAGAGAAAATATTTTCATAATTACTCTTTTTGAAAGCGGTAACAATTAGGTAATAAGGAGGATTAAGTAATAAAAGACTTAAAAGTGAAGACTAAGATTGCTATAGTAAAAAAGCAAAGAAATTATTTCTATGGGATGAGAAAGTGTTAAAGTGTATTTATAAGGGGGATTTATATGAGTAAGAACACTCAGGGTAAAGAGCTTCATCGTGGTTTGGAAGAAAGGCATATCACCTTGATGTCTTTAGGGGCAGCCATCGGGGTGGGACTATTTCTTGGATCTGCAACCGCAATAAAAATGGCGGGGCCAGGTATTTTGGTTGGATACGCGGTTGCTGGACTAATTATGTTTTTTATCATGCGTGCATTGGGCGAAATGGCGATTCAAAAACCGGTTGCTGGTTCTTTTAGTAAATATGCTAGGGATTATTTAGGTCCACTTGCTGGGTATATCACAGGCTGGAATTATTGGTTTTTATGGGTTGTAACATGCATGGCTGAAATCACGGCTGTAGGAATTTACATGGAGTATTGGTACCCGGATGTTCCACGTTGGATCTGGGCACTCTCAGCACTTGTGATCATGGCAGGGGTCAACTTTCTTGCTGTAAAAGCATATGGTGAATTAGAATTTTGGTTTGCACTTATTAAGATTGTTACGATTATTGCGATGATTGCCATTGGACTTGGAATGATTTTCTTTGGAATTGGCAACGGGGGAATCGCTACCGGCATTAAGAATTTATGGGAACATGGCGGTCTTTTCCCGAACGGAATTAAGGGTGTTTTGCTATCATTACAAATGGTTATGTTTGCCTATTTAGGAATTGAAATGATTGGTGTTACAGCTGGGGAAGTTAAAAACCCTGAAAAGTCTCTTTCAAGAGCCATTGATTCGGTATTCTGGCGTATTCTTATTTTTTACGTAGGTGCATTATTCGTGATCATGTCCATCTATCCATGGGAGGAAATTGGTACAAAAGGCAGTCCGTTTGTACTTACTTTTGAACAAATTGGGATCCCGGGGGCAGCAGGTATTATAAACTTTGTCGTACTTACAGCAGCATTGTCATCGTGTAACAGTGGAATTTTTAGTACGGCAAGGATGTTATTTAATCTAGCACAGCATGATGAGGCACCTAAGAATTTCGCGAAAGTAACTAAAAGTGGTGTTCCAGGTGTTGCAGTCATAGCTTCTGCAGGTGCATTACTAATTGGTGTTGTCTTAAATTATATTGTCCCAGCAAAAGTTTTTACTTGGGTAACGAGTATCGCAACCTTTGGAGCGATTTGGACTTGGGGAGTTATTCTTTTATCGCAAATTCGCTATCGAAAAACTTTAAAGCCGGCTGAGGAAAAGGTTTTAAAATATAAGATGCCATTGTTTCCTTTTACTTCTTATCTTTCATTAGCCTTCTTAGCTTTCGTCATTGGTCTCATGGCGTATAATCCAGATACTCGGATTGCACTAATTATTGGACCTTTATTCTTAGTTTTCTTGGTCGCGGTTTACTATACAAAAGGATTCCATAAACGAAATTCAAACCAGGATAAGGTTGATGAACGAGTAAGCTAAAAATTATCATCGTTTACTATAAGCAAAAGCAGTGGGAGAGTTTGATCCCCACTGCTTTTTTTATGGCAAATATTAATTCGTTGAATTTTCTTTTACAGCTGCCATGGCCCTTTTGGACGGCCAGAAGGCCCATTTTCCCAGTAAAACGGTGATGGATGGAACAAGTAATGGTCGTACAATGAAGGTGTCCAATAAAACACCGATTGCAGTAATTGTTCCAAAGTGTACAAGGACTTGAATAGGTAAGGTTGTTAATATCGCAAATGTTCCAGCTAGAATTAAACCAGCAGAAGTGATAACTGAGCCAGATTCAGCAACACCTTCCTTAATGGCTTGTAGAAGTGGCAAAAGCCTGCTTTTTTTCCATATACTCGAAATCATAAAGATATTATAGTCTTCCCCTAATGCCACGATAAAAACAAAGGCATAAAGCGGAATAAATCCTTGGATTGCTTCAACTCCAAAAATATAATGAAGTAGTACCCAACCGAGTCCAAGTGCACTAAAGTATGATAATAGAACCGTTCCAATTAAATAAGCTGTGGCTGTAATTGAACGAAGATAAACAAGCAGCAAAACAGCGATGATACTAATAACGATCGGAATAATGATGCTGCTATCATGATTGGTTGTCTGTTTGGTATCATACTGTTCAGCCGTTAGACCCCCAATCCAAACATGATCAGATGTTTTCACAATTCCAGCATTTTTTAAGCTGTTCTCTACTGTTTTGCGAAGGTCTGGAATATGACTCATTGCTTTATTTGAGTATGGGTTAACATTCATTTCTACATTATAGCTAATTATATTGCTATTTTTTACTCCCTGTTCCCCTTCAGAAACTATTTCAACGAAACTGAGTTTCTCCAAATCTTCTTTTACAGCGTTTGATTTCCCATCAGTTTGCACGATTACTTGAACAGGTGCTAGTTCACCTGGATTAAAGTGTTCTGAAATGATCTTGAACCCTTCTCTTGATGGCATATCTTTTGGAAAAGAAGAAAGGGTATCGTAGGTATAGACAATTTTGGATGAAAAGAATGCAAAAATACCTAGAAATAATAACGTAATTACCATTAACTCAATTGGTTTTTTCACGATAAGTTTTCCTAGTCGTGCACCAAAACCCTCTTTATTATTTTGAGGCGGTAGTGTTTTTCCTTTCTTTTTGGCGCGTTCTTCTTGCATAGACCTAGTCAGCGGCATGAACGGATAAAAGGAGGCTCTGCCAATAATACTTAAGAGTGCCGGTATTAACGTTAGACTAGCGGCCATCATGATTAGTATAGATAAGCTAAATGGAATGGCGAAGCGGTGGATCGCACCGTATTCAGATAGTAATAACACTAGCAGTGAGAAAACAACCGTTAGCCCGCTCATTGCGATAGCACCAGATGCGCCTTTTAATGAGAGTTTCATAGCGGTTAGCTTATTGTTTTCCTCAAGTAAATTACTTCTAAATCTGGAAATGAGAAATAAACAATAATCAGTTCCTGCACCAAAAAGTAGTACTGTCATGATCGAAAGGGCTTGTGAGTCCATCTCAATCCATCCAGCCTTTGCAATTCCACCTAGAATGGGACTTATGACACCATAGGCAATCCCAACCCCTAATAATGGAATCAAAGCTAAAATCGGTGAACGATAAATTAGTAGTAATAAGACGAGAACAATAGCGACTGTTCCAAATAGTAAGGAGAGGTCTCCTTGACTAAATAATGCTGTTGCATCTGTTGAAACGCCTGCAGGTCCAGTAATTCTTAATAGTAGTTGATCTTTATCCCCCATTTTTGCTTTATTTGGATTCTCCGGAAAAATAGAAGCAGCTTTTTCTTTGAATGTTAATATGCCATCAGCAATTTGCTCCTTGTCTGCATCCTTTTTAAACGTAATAGGTAAAATTAAGGTAGTACCATCCTCTGAAAGCTGCTGTTTAAGTACAGGGAGTGGGAATTGATAAAAAGGTACAATAGAATCCTGTGAATCTACTGGATTTTTGTCTAATTCCTTGGAATACTTTCGAATAAGTGAAAGATCACCTTCCGAAATTCCTGTTGATTTATACCAAGTTAACAGGGCCGGAGTACCTGAACTTGTCGGGAATTCTTTCTCTGCAACAATTTTCGCTTGTTGTGAAGGTGTGGTTGATTCTAGATTTTTTGCCATCTCATTCTTTTGAGAATTTGCTTGTGGCAAAGTGGTATTTAAAACGGCTGCAAGAATCAGCCATGTAATAAGAACGACCCATCTGCCTTTCTTCCCACTAACAGCATTACCATACTTCTTAAACCATTGTTTTTCCAATTTGTTCACTCCGATCTTTTTTCCTTATCGATTGATAAGGAATGGGTAAAAAAATATAAAATTATGCTCTAATTCCATTAATAAAAATTTCAACCATTAATTTGGTTTTTTCCTCGGCCTTTAGTTGCCGTTCCTCAGTAGAGAGTCTGGTAGTATTTTCTGGCTCTAGAATGGATTTAATAATATTTAATATCAAATAGGCTATTTCAGTGGTATTTGTATTCATCAATTCAGGTTTTTTAATCTCTCCCGTTGAAACCCCGTCATTTATCATTTTCTCAAAAGGCGTTAAAAAGGCCTTGGCCCACGATTGAAAGAGGTGGCGTTGTTCGTTCGGATGCAGCTCATGTGAAATATCGTGAAACATTTGTCCCATATCCATTTCAAAATGCGCTGTCATATAGATTGCCATTTGAGTAAGTCTTTCTTGAAAGGTTTTAAACTGGGATAAGAGTGCATTTAAGTCAAGTTCAGTTTGATGAAGGGTTTGCTGCATCACAGCAACATACAGTGACTGCTTGTTCTTAAAATGATGATAAATAGCCGGCTGTGTCACACCGCAAATCTGAGCAATTTGTCTTGTAGATACGGCGCGATAACCTAGCTCCATGAATAAGCTCCGTGCAGTATGAATAATTAATTGGTACGTTTCCTTAGGATCTATTGCTTTCGCTTGTATGTTCATCTTGCTCATTTAAATTTGGTCCCTTCATAATGATTACCTTATCAGGTGATAAGTAAAATATATCGAAACTGGAGAAAGAAGTAAAGTGGCAAAATAGAAGAATCCCGATGGATGATTGGAATTATTGCTATGTCACATACTAATATTGAAAATTAAATGAGGGATAGGTGTTGGTATTGAATAGAGTTCTAAAAATTATCACTGCAACATTTTTTATTATTTCTTTAACCAATTTTCATGCGCAAGCAGTAACAATGGCTAGTTTGTCTGAACAAAATACGATGTCGGTGCTTTGGTTTCAAAAAGCTGGGGAGGCAAAAGGTTTATATTATCAAGGCTATAACATTGGAAAAATGAGATTGGACAAAATCCTGAGTGAAAGAAGGGGCAGGAATGCCTTGAAACCAGCAATTGTCCTTGATATCGATGAGACCATACTAGATAACAGTCCGCACCAAGCATGGTATGTGTTGGCCGGACGGAAAATACCTTTTAATTGGAATGAATGGTTTAAGCGGGCTGAAGCAAAACCACTGCCGGGTGCCATTGAATTTTTGCAGTACGCAAAATCGTTAGGAGTGGAGATTTTTTACATTTCCAACCGTTATGAATCACAAAAAGATGCTTCGATTAAGAATTTGCAAAGTGTGGGTGCGCCACAAGCGGATGTTGATCATGTATTATTAATTCAACCTGGTGAAGTTGGGAAAGAAACACGCCGCCATCAAGTGGCGAAAACACATGAAATTCTTTTATTATTTGGTGATAACCTCGGGGACTTCAGTGAATTTGATAAATTATCATTTACAAAAAGAAATGAAATGGTCGATAAGTATAGGGAAGAATTTGGGAAAAAATTAATCCTCTTTCCCAACCCGATGTATGGAGATTGGGAAGGGGCTATTTATAACTATAACTACAAGATATCGGATGAAGAAAAGAACAAACTTAGAAGAAAATTATTAGAAACTTACCGCTAGAAATGAAAAGACGCCAAAAAGATGGCGTCTTTTGTTGTACATTGTAAAATATCGAAAAGTACTAAAAGAGCAGCTAACTCCTTACATTTTTAAGAATGTTAATGGCAAAGACAATGATTCCTAATACCATCAATGTACCTCCAGTAGCCACTGCAGGCGCAGCACTTTCGTTCCCAGATACTAAAAACGAGAGTCCTATCATCATAATAGGTAAAGAAATATTATGAATCCAGAAGTGAACCTTTGCGAGTGTTGTTTCTGCAGCACTTGGAAAACCAACGTAGATGAGACCAGCAACAGCCATAGTCAGCCAACCTAATAGGTTAATATGGGCATGAACAGGGGTGAAGTCAAAACTTTCCTTCATAGACATATACATACCCATGCAAACCCCAATGACAAAATACACCACAGAAATTTTAATTAACCTTATTGCCATTTTTCAGCCTCCTTTTTACGTTAGAAGTATGACTACAGTAGTAAATATGTAGGATTTTTCTGAAAAAGAACTTTGATTTAAGAGGACAAAATAAGAATTTAATAAAAAAAAGCTGCACACTTTGCAGCTTTTTGGTAGAGAATTAAAAAATCGCTTTAATACCAACTAAGACAAGCCCTATTAAGAATCCACAGACCGCACCATTTACTCGGATCCATTGAAGGTCTTTTCCAACGTTTGTTTCAACCATTTTAATAAGTGTTTTATCATCCAGTTTTTCTAAATTTTCTTTGACAAGTATGCCAATTTTTGAATGATTTTTATCAACAAAACTAGAAATATGGTTCTTAATCCAGGCTTCAATCGCAAGAATTGTTTCTGGATCTGATTTGATCCCATCTAAGCCATTTTTAACAATTGGCAGGAGAAAGTCATCATAAAAGTTGGGTTTATCAATAAAATCATAAGCTCTTTGTTCTATCTGAGCTAATAAGCTAGTAATTTGTTCTTGGAGATTCCATTTATCAACCAGTTGTGTTTTAAGATTATTAAGTTCATCGTAGACCTTCTGATCATTTTTTAACGATTGCAGTTTATGGTCAATATGAATCATTAATGTTTGGCGATTTTGATTTAGCGGGTCTTTGAAGCTAGCTACCCCTTTTAAAATAAGGCTTTGGATGATACTCCCTAATTTCTCTTCGTTAACCAAATTACTAAACGATTTTAAGGCGAATTGCATAAATCCATCCGCTTTAATATTTTCGACAGCATCGACCGCAAGCCCGCCAAGTTTATACTTTGTACTATCCTTTCTTGCCCATTCATCAACTTCTTTAAGTAAGTAATCAAGAGCTTTTTCATCATAATTTCTGATCTTAACTTGGTCTATTAGCAAAGGAAGAAAATTCTTACTATCGATTTCGTGGATTCTATCTCTTATTTCTTCTTCTAGCAGTGGAGCAAATCTTGATATATCAAAAATTTTTAGCAAATGTTTAGCCATCGTGATGAAATTCTTTTGGACTGCTGGAGAAGGTAATTCATTGTCAATGATGTCAAATATTTTATCAGTAAAATTAATGGTCTCAATTTTTCTACGGATGCTCTCTTTGGTGAGCCAATCATTTTCTAACATGGAAATGATTCCAGCGATAATTCTATTCCGATTTTTTGGCAGCAGGGCTGTATGTGGTATAGGAATACCTAGTGGATGCCTGAATAATGCTGTTACGGCAAACCAATCGGCAAGTCCACCTACTAGACCCGCTTCAAATCCCCCCTGCAAGATAATTCCCCAGATTGACTCTTTTATTGGAATTGTGGCTAGAAATCCGATCCCCATCACAGCAAGGAAAATGGTTGCTAAATGCTGCGTTTTTTTATTCTTACTTTTTACCATCTTTGAAACCCCTCATTTTTGAGAAATATTATTGTCTATTGCTATTATCTCAATTTTACTAAAAAAAAAGCAAAAAAAATTACTTATTATTGGATTATTTGCTAAATCTTATGACGGAAACACTTAATGCTTTTTTAATATAATAAAATATTGTAAAATGAACAAGGTTTCAAAAATAGCAAATTAGGGAGTAATGGAAATGAAAAGGTTCTTGTTATTTGTGTCAGCGATTATGATGGCTATTGGCTTATCTGCCTGCTCAAGCAATGATGAAGCAAAAACAGACAAGAAGGAAACAACGGAAAAAACTGCATCTAAAGTAGATGTTAAAAAGGAATTAGTCAGATTTTATATGGATCTTGGTAATAAAATTAACGCAAAAGATGCAGATTTAAATGCTTATGTTGCAAAGGCAACTAAAGAAGATGCAACACCTGAGGAATTACCGAATGCTGAAGATCGAGCTAAAGCAAGTGAATCGGCAGCTTCGGTTGCAGCCGAATTAAATACTTATCAAATTCCTGCATCATTAAAAGATAAAAAAGCTGATCTTGATGCGGCGATTAAGGATTTTGCGGCTTCATACCAAGCTAAAGCAGATGAATTAAAAAAGGAAACCCCTAATTTTGATGCAGCTACTGCAACCTTCACACAGGGTGAGGAAAAACTTGGTAAAGTATTTGAGAGTGAAAAATTACTTCCGCCAGGCCTCGACAAACAAGTGAATTAATATCAAATCCAAACTCATAGATAAAAAACAAGCCACATAAATAAATGCTGGCTTGTTTTTTATTGTCTTAATATCGAATTAATTTACCGCTAAGCTTGGGAGTTCGTGGTATGTGACCATAATTTCATCTAGATAGTTATCCATAGTTAAGGATGTTTTAGTATCTTCAAAGAACCAAACATCATTGTCTTCAACAAAGAAGGTAATCCCATTAATTTCTTTAGAATATCCAACATGAACAGGGGATTCCGCTGAAAAAGCAAGGGTAAAGCCTTTATGCTTTATTCCAAACCCAGCGTATTGTGGGAACATCCGAATACAAAATGGTTTGTTAAATTCGAATTCATTTGTAAACCATGTGGCAGCTCTTTCATCAATAGAAATGAACATCTAAAAGCACCAACCTTTTCCTATTAAGTATTGATCCAATAAGGAAAGAAATGGATGTCTTGGTTTAAGCTAGTATCGTCTGTTTCCATTTTCCTATAATGAAAGATTATAACTTTTATATAGTTTTGCATGTGATTTTATTCACGGACGGGTCCTTCGATATTAAGATTTTTTAAAATGTTCATTTATTTTTCTTAAAATGTTCACTTGTGTGCAAAGAATCACAACTTTTTTTTCAAAAAAGGTTTTAATAACTAATAAATAGTACTTTAATGGAGGAATATATGGTTAAAAGTGTGGATGCGGGGGATATGTAATAAGGGTTTGGAAAATTTAAATCATTGTTCACTTCAATCAAGTGTTGCTGATATTGTAACATATTTATAGTGAAAATAATGATAAGATAAGGGCAAGAACGAAGGGGGGACCTCCGATGGTACAAGAAATCGATAAGCTAACAGATAATGTTAATGACATAAAAAGTTTATTCCGTACCTTAAATGAAACATTAGAAAGTATTGAAAGACGGTTATCCCGGCTTGAAAAAATGGATAGCATAGAACACCGTGTAGAAGTAAATCAAATTGACCTTTCTGATATCAAGGAATCGCTTCAACGCATTGAAGAAACACATAGTAACGAAATTCAACATATCAACCGACGGCTTGATTCTCATTTAGTTAAAATTGCTAAAATAGAAGAGGAAATGATTATATTTAAATCTAGATAATCATTGCAGGAAGCGGGTTAAAGGATCAGATTGATAAAAATCTGGTCCTCATTGTTTTTAGTTAGAAAACGTTTGCTGGGTCTAAGGTCCTGTGGAATCATTTAAAAAACCAGACGGGTAAAAATCCGTCTGGTTAGAATGTTTTAAGAAAGCACTTCTGAATTGGATATTGAAACTTGTTGACTAACATTCTCGTCATTACTGGCGTTTTTCGTGACCTCAATATAACGAATATGATGCTCTTCCATATCAAGAATTTTAAAGGAATAAGTGTCATGAAGGAGGACATCGCCCTCTTTGGCTTCGTAATTTTCGGTTAGAATCCAGCCGCCAATTGTATCCACATCTTCATCTTCAATTTCTACTCCCAAAAGGTCATTAACCTCACTAACTAAAACTTTAGAGTCAATAATATAATGGTGCTCTTTAATTTTGCGTACCTCTGGAATTTCGTCCATATCGAACTCATCACGAATTTCCCCAACAATTTCTTCGAGGATATCTTCAACGGTTACAAGTCCCGAAGTACCACCATATTCGTCCATTAATATTGCCATGTGAACGCGGTCTTTTTGCATTTTTACTAATAGGTCATGGATTGGAATCGTCTCTATTACTCTAATAATTGGTCGAGTATAGTTTTCCAGTGTCCGCTCTGATAGTTTTTCATTGCCAATTATATCTGTCATTACTTCTTTTATATTGATAAGCCCGATTATATGGTCCTTATCCCCATCAATGATGGGATATCGTGTAAATTTTTCCTCTCGTAATACCTGAAGAAAGGTTTCAAGTGTATCTTCTTTAGATAAGGATACGATTTCTGTTCTTGGAACCATAACTTCTTTGGCAATACGGTTATCAAATTCAAAAATTTTATTTACATACTTAAACTCAGATTGGTTAATTTCACCACTTTTGTAGCTTTCAGAAAGGATAATTCGAAGTTCTTCCTCTGTATGTGCAATTTCATTTTCTGATACAGGCTTAAGACCGAAAAATTTAGTCGTAATTCGTGCAGAGCCATTAAGCAGCCAAATAACGGGATACATTACCTTGTAAAATAGTACAAGCGGACGTGCCACCAACAAAGTAATCCATTCTGCCTTCTGAATTGCTAATGTTTTAGGAGCAAGTTCCCCTACAACTACATGTAAAAAGGTAATTGCTGCAAATGCAAAGCCAACAGATAATACTTGGTTAAAGCTTGCTGGAATATTCAGACTTTCGAATATTGGATGGAGAATCTTTTCAAAAGTTGATTCACCTAGCCAACCTAAACCAAGGGCTGTGATGGTTATTCCCAGCTGACAGGCCGAAAGGTATTCATCCAGATTAGATATTACTCTTTTAGATGTCACTGCACTCGAATTTCCCTCTTCAATTAACTGATCAATTCTTGAGCTCCTAATTCGGATAATTGCAAATTCTGAAGCAACAAAAAAAGCAGTTAACGCAATTAAAATGGCTATAATAACCAAGTTAAATATGTCCAAATAAGTTCCCTTATCCTGTTTTTAGACAGGTAAGGAGTCACCTCCCAGTTTGATAAAAAAATTGGCTCTTATTTCCTTGAATTAATTTCTAGTTTTCTCCTAATCTCGTCTAATGGTCATCATACCACCTCGACAATTTAATAAATTAACAATAATTATAAAGAATTTGAACTATACAGTCAAACGTTCTGGTTAGTATATTAGTTGATAACTATATTTTATGGAGAAACATAGTGAATATGAACAATAAAGACGAAATATTACAAAAATTTAGACGAAAACAAACAGATCCTACTCAAGAGCAGCATCTGTTTGTTTTTCATCTGAATCTGCTTTAAAAACCTCTATGTACAAGATATGGTGTCCTTCAATCTCCTGAATTTGAAATACAAAATCTTCATGTTCAATGGAGTCACCTTTATGTACATCAAATTTTTGTGTTAAAAACCAGCCGCCAATCGTATCGACATCTTCCTCATCCAGTGTGGTACCGAGAAGGTCGTTTACTTCACTAATTAAAACTTTACCATCTAAAATAAAATGTCCATCATTTTTTTTCTGGATAAGAGGAAGCTCATCCAAATCAAATTCATCGCGTATTTCACCAACAATTTCTTCGAGTATGTCTTCAACCGTGACAATACCTGCTGTCCCGCCATATTCATCTGATAAAACAGCCATATGGGAACGATTTTTTTGCAGTTTGAGCAGAAGTTCCTGAATCGGTATGGTTTCAATGACATGAATGACGGGTTTTAGATAGGGAAGCAACGGTCGGTCTCCAGTGCATTTTTGCTGGATACAATCTGTTAAGACTTCTTTTATGTTAATAACCCCTAAAATATTATCCTTGTCACCATCAATAAGTGGATATCTTGTATACTTTTCTTCCTTAACGATTTCAATAATTTCTTCCATGGATGCATCTTTTGAAAGTGTTACGAGTTCAGTTCTGGGAACCATAATTTCTTTAGCAACCCGATTATCAAATTCGAATATTCGGTCCATATATCGATATTCAGATTGGTTTATTTCACCACTTTCATAACTTTGTGAGAGAATTAATCTTAATTCTTCCTCAGAAAGGACAATATCGTGTTCGGATGCGGGCTGTACCCCGAAAAGTCCAGTAACAAACCGCGCCGACCTATTTAGTATCCAAATAAACGGGTACATCAATTTATGAAACAAAATTAACGGTCGAGCAAAAAACAAGAGAATTTCTTCTGCTTTCTGAATCGCAATCGTTTTGGGTGATAATTCACCAATGACTACATGGAAAAAAGTGATGACAATGAAAGCAAGGATAAACGAAATAATGTGTTTAAGTGATAAAGGGATGTGAATTAGGTCAAAAACTGGATCTAACAGTTCCCGAATAGTAGGCTCCCCGAGCCAGCCTAAAATAAGGGAGATAATTGTAATGCCCACCTGGGTGGCGGATAAATAACCATCCAAATTTGAAATTACCTTCTTAGCTGCTTCTGCTTTTGGATTACCTTCCGATAATAATTGATCAATTCTTGTGGATCGAACCTTTACCATCGCAAATTCTGAAGCAACAAAAAGGGCGGTAAAGGCTATTAGGATAACAATAATTAATACATTCATCCAAATCATCTATCACCTTACAGGTGTAAGGTATGCCACCTCACTTCCGTTGGTCTCTAAACATTATTTCAAAAAAAAAATCTATTAGCAAATCGAACAGAAAAAATGCTGCCAATTCGGCAACATCCATGAAACTGATAGTCAGTTTTTTATTTAGGCTGTGTTAAACTTGTCTGTTGATTTCCGTTCCAGGCACTTCGCTTTCCGCGGGCGTGCCGCGGAGCCTCCTCGTCGCTTTGCTCCTGCGGGGTCTCCCCTGCCCCGTACTCCCGCAGGAGTCTTCGTGCCTTCCTCTCCAATCAACAGAGTGTCAAAATCAACAATAATCTTTAACACAGCCTTTATTTAAATAAGAACTCGTTTGTTCCAGTCCCGGGCAAGCATACTGTAAATAAAAAGGTCATGAAAGCGGCCGTATAATTGTTCGCCTTCTCTAATGATACCCTCTTTTATAAAACCGAGTCTTTCAGGTATGGCACGGCTTTTTTTGTTTTTGATACCACAGCGGATTTCAACACGATTTAAACCTAATTGGAAAAATGCATAGTTAAGCAGGAACTGAACGGATCGAGTCATTATTCCATGACCTTCTGCCTTTTTTGAAAGGTAATATCCGATACTTGTCATTCGGTTGTGCCAATCTATTTGTTGTAAGCTAATTGAGCCTACCAACTCACCTTTATAGACGATCCCCACGTTAAATCCACTATTTTCTGCAAATTGATTTAGCCATATCGGAATAATGGATTCAAACTGATACGGGGATTTCATGCTATCCACCCATGGCAGCCATTCACGCAGATGTTCACGGTTTTCCTCCACCATTTGATAAAGACTTGATGCGTGATGTTGTTGAAATAGCTGGAGTTCAATATCATTATCAACCCTTAATGTAAACATTAGTCAAATCTCCCGATAAAAAATTTTTAGTTCATCATATGCAAAGCAGGTTGTTATCGGGAAGACTTAATATTAAGAAATAAAAAAATCCCTCCTTTATATAAAGTGGGATTGGTTATTCTAGCTATAAAATTACTTGTATATATGATTAGGTTAGGGCAGCAACCGGTAAGAGAATCGAGAATGTAGTTTTATCTGGAGATGAATCACATTCTAAATTTCCCTTATGTTTTTCAATAATTTCCTTGCAAACAAACAAGCCGAGGCCTGTACCTAGTTTTTTCGTCGTAAAAAATGGTTCGAAAATAGATTTTCTAAGTTCAGCAGGAATCACAGGCCCATTGTTGGAAATATTAATTTTGATGAACTGATGTTGTAGACTGCTATTGATCTCGATTGTAGGATTCGGATTCTCAGCATGATTCAAAACATCAATCGCATTAAAGATGATATTAATTAATACCTGTCTAATTTCATCTGCATACCCATTAAGAGTAATATCTTCACTGAGTTCTTTTCTTATTTTTACTTTTCCATCAAGTATGCTTGGATATAGGAAGTTTAAGACTTCCTCCACTAATGTATTTAAATTGAAGTTATCCTTTTCTTTACCAATTAACTCCTTTTTTGACAGAAGGAGAAATTGTGATATACGAAAATTAAGTTGATCCAATTCACTTGAAATGATATCTAAATATTTCATCTCCGGATGATCAGCTTTCAGTAATTGGATAAATCCTTGAACAGATGTCAAGGGGTTTCTAAACTCATGAATAAAGCTTGAGGTCATTTGCCCAAGCAATGTTAATCGATCCTGATGTGTAGAATCAATGTGCATTGTTTTTTCTTCAATAATTTTGTTTTTTGCTTCTGAGTAATGGGATACAGCATAGTATAAAAATTTATCGAAACAAAAATTTACATTGTTTAATGCTTCCTGCATGGCTGCCCATGGAATCCCAGTAATGCTTAAATGGCTGTATAGAACTGTTCTGCCAAGATTAACATTATAAACAAAATCACCAAGGTTAATATCAGCCAAAACTCTTTCTTCCGATACTTCAATAGCAAGTTTTTCAATTATGTCTAAAAGGTCTTTTTCCGTCATTTTATGCATATTAAGTAAAACATCGAGCAGAGCCTCGCCGTTTTCGTGAATTTTTAACTTAAAAGGATCCGTATTAGTGGTAACAATGGCATTTTCCCAATCTTGAATTAATTTCTGTTTATTTTGATTGAAAAAATCAATTAAATCTGTTTGGTTTTCCGTGAACATGCCGTCTTCCCCCTATGTTATTGACAAAAAACTCCTTACTGTACTTATTCGAGACATAAATAGAAATACCTCCTTTATTTTAAAATAAAAGTCTTGAATTTTATTCATATAGTCTTAATTGCTGATTCGACTAGGTAATAATAACGATAAGAAAGTATATTTTCCTTGTAAATGTGAATAAAGAAGAGTATATTTTTTTCTATGGAAACAATTGAATACTTCCACAGGGGGAGCTGCTATTCTTGCGGCTGAGAGTGAACGGTTAAGTTCTGACCCTATGAACCTGTTAGTTAACACTAGCGTAGGGATGTGGTTTGCCGATTATGAAAGCAATGCAGACAATCCTTAGCGTCGTGCATTGCTTTTTTTGTTCTTTATTTTATTGCACATCTTGTAATAGGAAGACTTCTAACGAGTCCAAAAATTGGGGGAGACGTTGTGAATCAAAAAAGAAGCAACACATTATTTATCGCTGAGGTGGCAGTTTTTTCTGCTTTAGCTTATTTATTGGATTTTCTAGCCGGAATTCTATCTTTAAAGATATGGCCACAGGGAGGTTCGGTGTCAATTGCCATGGTACCTATCTTTTTAATTGCTTATCGTTGGGGGATAAAAGGGGGCTTGTTAACAGGATTTTTACTAGGTTTATTGCAGGTTATCCTTGGATTCGCTCAAGTATACACATTCTTACAAGGATTTATTGATTATTTTCTTGCCTTTTCAGTTGTAGGGTTAGCGGGTGTCTTTACTGGTCTGGTGAAGGAGGCGATATCCAAAAATGAAAAAGGTAAGTGGATGACATATGTTATTATCGGTGCATTCTTAGGAAGTGCCTTAAGATACATCTGCCATGTTATTTCTGGCATCGTGTTCTTCGGTGAATATGCGCCAAAGGGGCAGCCGGTGGCCATTTACTCACTCCTATATAATGGAACATTCATGCTGCCAAGCTTCATCATCAGTGCAATCATTATCATCATTGTAATGAGTGCGGTACCAAAGAGATTATTTTCAAAATAACATTTATTAGTAATACGAATGGAAAAGGGCTTCAAGCTCTTTTCTATTTTTTTTATAAAGCGATTGTCGTTGATTCATGAAAATTCTTCAAACTTTTGACAAATTTATTAAGCTTTTTATCTCAAAAAAAGTGTTAAAATACAAGAAAGATAATCATTCTCAATTAGTGGAGATAGGGTGATATACATGTTTGGTTCATTAAAAGTAGGAGATAAAGGGAAAATTATTGATATTTCTCTTGTAGGTCACCTGGTACAAAGACGATTACTTGACTTAGGGATTACTGAAGGCTCTGAAGTGTGTGTAAAGTGTGTCATGCCATTTGGCGGTCCAATTATGATTGAATCTTGCGGACAATGTGTGGGTATTCGCCGTAGAGAAGCAGTTCGAATGAAAGTGGAGAGAATATAATGGACATCGCACTTATTGGAAATCCTAATACTGGGAAAACTTCATTATTTAATAATCTTACAGGTTCCTATGAGTATGTTGGTAATTGGAGCGGTGTCACCGTTGAAAAAAAAGTTGGTGTTTTTAAAAATAATATTGGTCATTTGACTGATTTACCTGGTGTGTATACACTTAATCCCTTATCGAAGGATGAAGGGGTAGTTACATCCTTCTTTCTTAATGAATCAGTGGACCGCCTGCTAAATATATTAGATGCTTCACAATTAGAACGAAATTTACATCTAACTTTGCAATTGCTTGAGTTTGAAAAACCAGCATTTATTGGACTTAATATGGTCGATGTAGCAAATAAACGCGGAATTCAAATTGATACATCTAAACTTTCTGAGCTTCTCGGAGTCCCGGTTGTTCCTATTGTGGCGAGAAATGGAAAGGGCTGTGATAAATTAGTTGATGTCATATCGACTCAATCAATCCAGCCTGCTAAAAAGAATCTTGTTTACTATGGTAAAGAGGTAGAAGCTGCAATTGTTGCTTTGACGGCTGAGATTCATGGCAAAACCAACCTTTCTGGACGATTTCTAGCTATTCAATATTTTGAAGGTAATGAATATGTTAGAAACTATGTAAATATTATTGTTGGCGAGAAAAAGCTTAATGATCTAATTGTTAACTTGGAGTCAACCTTACAAACACTTTATAATGTAAAATCATTAGCAAACTATATTTATCAAAAAAGAAGAGAAGCAATAGAAAAAATTGTTGTCGAAGTGGCCGTAAAAAGTAACTTTGACATTCCGCTTTCTGAGAAAATTGATATGATCGTTACCAATCGCTTTTTAGGAATGCCTATTTTCTTACTGCTTATGTATGTCATGTTTATGCTGACTTTTGATTGGCTCGGAACACCATTATCTGATGCTTTGGACGGATTTTTAACAGGACCCATTACGGCAGGATTTGAGTCAGTTTTAACCGCCATTCATGCTTCAAATTTTATTCATGCATTAATTATTGATGGTTTAGTTGCTGGGGTAGGCGGCGTACTCGTATTTGTGCCGCAAATTTTTATCCTATTTTTCTTTATTTCTTTATTAGAAGATTCCGGGTACATGGCCCGTGTTGCATTGGTAATGGACCGAATTATGGAGTCAGTTGGGTTAAATGGGAAGGCATTTATCCCTATGATGATTGGCTTCGGTTGTAATGTACCAGGAATAATGGCTGCCAGAACAATAGAGACACCACGGGAAAGGCTGGTTACCATATTGCTTACCCCGTTAATGTCCTGTTCAGCACGATTACCCGTGTATGCGTTATTTGTTGGAGCTTTTTTTGCGCGAAATAAGGCTTTAGTTGTGCTAAGCCTATATGTCCTTGGGATTGTAGTTGCATTGGTCCTAGCTAAAATCTTTTCGTCTACATTACTAAAATCGGAAGCTTCATTATTTGTTATAGAACTGCCCCCTTACCGTCTTCCCCAGTTTCAATCACTGTGGAGGAGTACTTGGGATAAAGGAAAAGGGTTTGTTAGAAAAGCTGGAACATTTATTTTTGCGGGTTCTGTCTTTATCTGGTTATTATCTTATGCTGGCCCCAATGGTTTAAAGGTTGACATGGATGATAGTTATTTAGCCGCGATTGGGAATATGATTGCCCCAATTTTTGATCCAATTGGATTTGGAACATGGCAGGCATCCGCCTCGTTAATTACAGGGTTCTTGGCAAAAGAGGCCATTATATCTACCATGAATATTATTTATTTTGTTCCGAATGATGCAAGTTTGCAAGGGTTATTGGCGAACTATTATACTCCGCTTGCTGCCTATAGTTTCATGGTTTTCATTTTGTTATACATCCCATGCCTTGCGACAGTAGCAACGATCTATAAAGAAACAAATTCAAAAAAATGGACAGCTTTTTCTATGATTTATGCATTTGCAATTGCTTATGTGCTTTCTTTGATCATCTATCAAGGCGGCAAATTGTTAGGACTTGTTTAATTCTAGAAAGAGGTGGAGCAAATGATTGCCAATATATTAATTGGAGCAACTATTTTTGGGTATGCATCATGGGCTTTAGTTAGGTTTATTAATAAATCAAAAAAGGGAAAATGCGGGGCATGCGATTTGAAAAATTCATGTTCTAGCAATTGCGAAATACCACCTAAATCCCTATAAATAATTGAAACTGTTATCTAAAAAGATAGCAGTTTTTTGATGTTAGGATTTGAAGATATAAACAAACTAGTGTAAAATTACACTAGTTGTAATTGAAGGAAGGGCTTAACTTGACCAGAGATGAAATTATAATGCAGGTTTCTGAAAAGCTTCGCCTTATACGGACGGAAGTTGGCTATACACAGGATAAAATGGCAGACATTATTGGTGTTTCTAAGAAAACACTTGTTCAAATTGAGAAAGGTAGAGTTTTAGCCAATTGGTCTACTGTCGTTTCGATTTGTGCACTTTTTCGTGAAACTGAAACAGTCCAATTTTTATTTGGGAATGAGCCGCTGGAGGTGTTAGAAACGGTTGCCCGCGAAGGGATAGATATTCGGAAGTCAAAAACGCTTGGCGGCCGGATTTGGTGGAGAGTTGTATCGAAAAAGAACGGGTATATTCTTCAACAAAATATTCTCAGTAAACATTTTCGGATTTTGGATGAAGAAAATTATCGGATCTTTAGCAGTATTGATGAAAAGGTATCAAAACACCGTTTTAAAGAATTAACGAAAAATGAATAAACGACTGAAAAAAGATGGGAATTCGCCATCTTTTTTCTTTTTTTTGGAATACTAAATATTGTCATAAAAACTTTCCCTATTTACGAAAATTAATCAATGATAGATTACTGATAAAGGATGTTTTTCAATTGGTATTAAAAGAGAAAATTAGGACTATCTTTAATAACTTGAAAAAGTGGCACTTGCTCCAAATTATGGTGCTTTCCATGTTAATCATTATCTTAAGTTTTTTTGGACTACTTTATTATTTTTCTAAGGATGCAGATATATCAGGACTTAAGAACGAACTGCCACAAGCAACCGTGTTTTATGATGTGAATGGAGATATAGCTAGTAAAGTGTCGGCGAATAAAAATGAAGGTGTCTCTATTAAGCAGGTTCCTAATTCAATGAAAGATGCGATTGTTGCGATTGAGGATCGTCGATTTTATCAACATAGCGGTGTGGATTTGATTGGGACATCAAGGGCGCTCGTCCGTGACTTAAAAGCTAGAGGAATGGTTGAAGGAGGCAGTACGATAACGCAACAATTAACTAAGAATACACTTCTCACTTCACAAAAAACCTTAAATAGGAAAATGGAGGAAGTTTTTTTAGCACTACAAATTGAGCGGGAATATTCAAAGCTAGAAATTTTGCAAATGTATTTAAATCAAATTTATTTTGGTAATGGTGCATGGGGGATTAAAACGGCTGCGAGCAAATATTTTGCCAAAGAGGTTAAAGACCTTTCAATCAGTGAATCCGCATTACTTGCAGGACTAATTAAAGCACCATCTGCCCTGAATCCTTATGAGCATATAGAGAAGGCGACTGAAAGGCGAAATCTAGTATTAGAACAAATGAAGAAACAAGGATATATTTCCGTTTCTCAGTATGAAAAAGCCATACATGAAAAAGTAATTTTGAATGATAAAGGCGGTGACCCGTTCCGAGGCAAGTTTCCATACTATGTTGACCAGGTTTTAGAAGAGGCTATAAACTTATATGGATTATCACAGGATGAATTACTAACAGGGGGCTATCAAATCTTTACAGAGCTTGAACCTGAAATGCAAACAGCCATGGAAGAGACCTATCAAAATGATTCTTTATTCCAAGAAGGAATAGATATCCTTGTTCAAAGCGGTGGTATCCTCCTAGACCCCAAGACTGGTGGAATTAAGGCAATTGTTGGCGGCAGGGGAAAACATACGTTTAGAGGTTACAATCGAGCTTCACAGTTAAAGGCTCAGCCGGGTTCCTCCTTTAAGCCATTAGCGGTTTATACACCTGCATTGGAGGAAGGTTGGAAGATGACTGATATGTTAAAAGATGAACCAATGACTTTTGGGAGTTATCAACCAAGTAATTACGATGATCAATATTCCGGTCAGGTGCCCATGTATGAAGCTGTAAAAGAATCTAAAAACGTTTCCGCGGTTTGGCTATTAAATGAACTTGGGGTTGAAAAAGGATTAGATTCCATTCAGCGGTTCGGAATTTCATTGGACAAAAATGACCGTAATTTATCCCTTGCCTTAGGTGGTTTACACAAAGGTGTCTCTCCTTTGAACATGGCTGAAGCTTTTTCTGTCTTTCCCAATAACGGAGTGAGAATGAAGGCCCATGCGATTAAAAAAATTATTGATGCTGATGGAAAGGTTGTGGCTGTCTGGAAGGCAAAAAAAGAAAGAGTCACAACCAAGGCTGTAACCGATAATATGACGACCATGCTTCTTGGTGTAGTGGAACATGGTACAGGTAAGGCTGCACAAATACCTGGCAGAGAAACGGCAGGAAAAACTGGTTCAACTCAGGTTCCAATAGAAGGGATAAACGGCCTGAAGGATCAATGGTTTGTTGGGTATACCCCGCAGCTGGTTGGGGCGATCTGGGTTGGCTATGATAAAACAGACAAAGATCATTATATCACGCCTGTCAGTAATAAAGGTTCAGCAGTTGTTTTTCGGGAAGTTATGACGAAAGCCTTAGCGAATGCGCCTGCTGAAAGCTTTAATGTCCCGCATATCTCCACATTGATTGAAAAGAAAAAGCAGGAAGATGCTGCTAAGAATCGGTTTAATTTTCAAGAGAATTTTACTAACGAGGTTCAGAAATGGGAGGAGAAATGGAATAAACAAAAGGAAAAATGGAGAAAAAAATGGAATGATAAGGGAGGGCATTAATATTCCTCTAGGTAAAGAAAACTATTTGAGACAATTCAGAAAAATGGGAATTGACAATTAAAAGAACTGGTGATAACCTACAAAGGAAGAAAAAAGGAAAGGGAGGGTTACAAAGATGACTAATTTCAATCATGTTTCTTTAACAATTAAATATTTGAATGTAACCTGTCCTGAAGAATTTTCCTGTTAATTTATCAATGTGAAGAAATTGATTAATGACAAAAACACAGGTTACGTTTTCTTTAATACGTGACGTGTGTTTTTTTGTCCCTTTTTTTAAAAAGGAGGCATACTGCACTGTTGCGGTATGTCTTTTTTTATAGTTCAAAACAAATTTGAGGGAGGAAATATGGATGAGGTATTTGGCAGGGTCTTGGAAGGGAAATACAGTAGGAGCAATAGAGGGCGGATAGTATAACATAAGGGGGAAGTTAGGTATGTTTGCGGTTTTAAAAAAATTAAGTTGGTTCTTTAAAGAAAATTGGCAGCGATATGTCATTGCAGTTACACTATTAATTTTAGTGGGTATATTGGATGTGATTCCGCCTAAATTAATCGGATTGGCAATTGATGATATTCATGTGGGCAGTATAAGTCATAAGAAAATAATACAATATCTTGGTATTCTATTGGCAATCATGGTTTCATCTTATGCAATAACCTATATCTGGATGTACCGACTGTTTGGAGGAGCCTTCCTTGTAGAAAGGAAACTTAGGTCCCGGTTTGTTACTCACTTACTAAAAATGACTCCGATATTCTATGAAAAAAATCGGACTGGAGATTTAATGGCGCGTGCGACCAATGATTTAAAGGCCATTTCAATCACAGCAGGTTTTGGGATTCTGACACTTGTAGATTCAAGTGTATGGATGCTGACATTACTGTTAACAATGGGAATTTTAATTAGTTGGAAGTTAACACTGGCGGCAATTATTCCGTTGCCAATTATGGCGATTTTAATGCAAATGTATGGAAAAAGAATTCATACTCGCTTCATGGAAGCCCAAGATGCGTTTGGTGAACTGAATGACCGTGTACTTGAATCAGTCGCAGGAGTTAGAGTTATCCGTGCTTTTGTTCAAGAAACAGCAGATAGCAAGCGCTTTCATCAACTTACGGAGGATGTCTATCACAAGAATATTAACGTTGCAAAAATTGATGCATTATTCGACCCAACGATTAAGGTGCTTGTTGGTATTAGTTATCTAATTGGCCTCGGGTATGGTGCCTATTTAGTATTCCATCAATCAATTACATTGGGCAATCTTGTGTCGTTTAATGTGTATCTAGGGATGATGATCTGGCCCATGTTCGCAATTGGCGAGTTAATCAATGTGATGCAGAGGGGGAATGCTTCACTTGACCGCGTTAATGAAACACTTAGCTATGAGGAGGAAGTGGTCAATCCTCTAGACCCTGTTTCCATACAACGTGCTGATCGAATTGATTATCGAAAGGTAACTTTCCGTTATCCCTCTTCTAAGAATGATAACCTAAACCAAGTTGATGTTATGCTGTTACACGGGCAGACATTGGGTATTGTTGGGAAAACAGGCTCAGGAAAGACCACCTTTATTAAGCAGTTATTAAGACAATATCCACTAGGCGATGGAGAGGTAACCATATCTGAGGTATCTTTAGAGGAGCAAACCATAAATCAAGTTCGCGACTGGATTGGTTATGTGCCTCAGGATCATGTACTGTTTTCTCGCAGTGTGAAAGACAATATCCTTTTTGGCAGGAAAGATGCAAGCGAGGAAGAATTAGAAGAGGCCATTGATTTAGCGGCATTTCAAAAAGATCTTGTCCTTCTTCCAGAAGGATTAAGTACGCTCGTTGGAGAAAAGGGTGTGGCTTTATCAGGAGGGCAAAAACAACGGATCTCCATAGCGCGCGCGCTGATCAAAAATCCAGAAATCCTCATCCTCGATGATTCCTTATCGGCAGTTGATGCCAAAACAGAAAAGCGAATCATTGATAATATTAGAAAGGCGAGAAATGACAAGACCACCATCATTACCACACATCGAATGTCCGCTGTCCAACATGCCGATCATATTATTGTTTTAGACGATGGTAAAATTATAGAAGAGGGGACACATGAACAGCTTCTTGAACATGATGGGTGGTATAAAGAACAATTTATCCGCCAGCAGATTGCAGGGAAGATAGAGGAAGAGGTGCAATCATGACAACAGGGAAACGATTAGCTAAATACGCATTTGCGTATAAAAAAATTATTTTCGCAGCAATGGTCATGCTGACCATTTCTGTCGTAACCGATCTCGCTGGCCCGTTTATTGCTAAAAATATCATTGATCAGCATATTTTAGGAATTGAATCTGTTTGGTATGAAACATCAAGCGGCGAAAAAGCAGTAAATTATGACGGGAAATTTTATAAAAGAGCAAAGTATGTATCTAGTAATGAACAAAGGGGAAAGCAAATCCAAATTTTGCAAGTCGGATCCAAATTTGTTTTCATCGACAAAAAGCTTAAATTTGATGGAAAGCGGACCTTAAAAGCCGGAACATTGGAGATAAAAAATGGGGTTAGAAAGGAAGAATATCATGCTAAAAACCTAAGTCTTTCTGAAATCCTAGCATTTTATCAGCCTGAGATTCTCCCAATCGTTCAACTTTTAGCCATTTATTTTGGACTCTTGGTTGTTTCAGCTGTTTTTCAGTATGGTGAACGTTTCTTATTGCAAAAATCTGCCAACCGTATTATTCAAAAAATGCGTGAAGATGTGTATGGTCAGATTCAACGTCTGCCAATAAATTATTTTGATAACCTGCCTGCTGGGAAAGTAGTAGCAAGAATTACGAATGATACAGAGGCAATCCGTGAGTTATATGTTACGGTTCTTGCCACCTTTTTTACAAGTTCGATTTATATTACAGGCATTTATGTGGCTTTGTTTATTTTAAATGGAAAGCTTGCAGCGATTTGTTTATTGTTATTACCAATTCTTTATGTATGGATGTTGATTTACCGTAAGTATGCTTCAAAATATAACCGTGTGATTCGGTCGAGGAACAGCGAAATAAATGCGATGATTAATGAGTCAATCCAAGGGATGAGTATCATCCAAGCGTTTAGTCGTGAGAAAGAAACAAAAGCGGATTTTGAGAAACTTAACCATGAACATTTTACGTACCAAAATAAACTATTAAGTCTCAATTCATTAACCTCGCACAACTTGGTCGGTGTCTTAAGAAACCTTATTTTTGTAGCATTTATTTGGTATTTCGGCGGTCAGGCACTCAATACTTCTACGATCCTTTCACTAGGGATGCTTTACGCTTTTGTTGATTATATCAACCGGCTTTTCCAACCGGTTCAGGGGATTGTCAATCAATTGGCCAATCTAGAACTTGCTCTAGTGGCGGGAGAACGTGTATTTAAATTGATGGATGAACCAGGTGAAAATGTAAGTGGTGAGAGAATTGCCCGGTTTAAAGGAAATGTATCTTTTGATCATGTATCATTTGGTTATAAAGACGGGGAATACGTTTTAAAGAATATTGATTTTGAAGCGAATCATGGTGAAACAGTTGCTCTTGTTGGTCACACGGGATCTGGAAAAAGTTCCATTATGAATTTACTTTTCCGTTTTTATGATTGTCAAAAAGGAAAAGTTACCATTGATGGAAGAGATATTGCAACGATCCCCCGTCAATCTATTCGTAACCATATGGGTATTGTTTTGCAGGATCCCTATTTATTTACAGGAACAATAGCTTCAAATGTAAGTCTTAATGATCCGGCGATAACCAAAGAAAAAGTAGAGAAAGCATTAAAAGATGTAGGGGCTGACAAGGTATTCAAGAACTTAGAAAATGGTTATGATCAGCCAGTCCTAGAGAAAGGGAGTACCCTCTCAAGTGGGCAGAGACAGATTATTTCCTTTGCACGAGCGCTGGCTTTCGATCCAGCTATACTTATACTTGACGAAGCTACCTCAAGTATTGATACAGAAACGGAGACTGTGATTCAAGAGGCCATGGAAGTTCTGAAAAAAGGGAGGACCACCTTTATTATTGCCCACCGATTATCAACAATCCGTAACGCTGACCAGATTATTGTTTTAGATCGTGGGATGATTGTTGAAAAGGGAACACATGACGAATTAATGAAGAAGAAAGGTAAATATTATCAAATGTATCAACTCCAACAGGGTGGTACAAATTTGGCTGGATAGAATTCGCCCCTTAACATGACATGTTAAGGGGTGTTTTTAATAGGTTAAACCAACTCGTGAACCGATAAATTCATTGCTAAATAGCTGATCATAGGCAAAGTCCGCTGTATCGTAAATAGAGATGGACGAAGGATCATCAGGAAGAAAGTCTTTTTCATATCTGTAATATCCTAATCTCTCTCCAATAGGCAAATAAGTGGGGCAAACAATTGTCCAATCCAGCCCTGAGTCTTTTAATAATAAAAAGGCGCGCAAATGTTCTTCCGCATCACGTGTGCTTTTCCGCTTTGATTCAGACGATTGAAATCGATATAAATGGGGGGCAGACCGAGCCTGGAGAATTCCAGCCGTTCCAATGGTAATAATTCGGTGTATTCCGAGCGCTTTCATATGTTTAATGATAAAGGGCATCGATTCAGACAGTACCGTGGTACCTGCTGTATTTAGAGAACTAATCACTACATCCGATCCTGTTAAGCTACCTGCAATATCCGTTTCATTTAGTACATTACCTTCTTTAACAAGAAGGCCATCTTTTTTAATGTTTAGTTTACTGCTGTCTCTCACCAGTACTCGGACGGAATGTTGATTGGTTAAAGCATTTTCTAAAATAATCGAACCCACTCTGCCTGTTGCTCCGAAAAGGCAAATGTTCACAAAAAGTTCACCTCTTAATTAATAAAGTGTAATATTCATCACTTGCGGCACCCTCCGCTTATGATATTTTAAAGATGATTTAGCATTTACTTATATAGGGGTGGGAAGTATATGTCAGAGTATTCGGTAGTGCTATTGATCGGTAGTTTTTTAATCCTTTCTTATTATATCGGATATACAATTATTAAACATTAAATTAACTACAGATAAGTGTCTGAAGTTCAGACTGGCGATAAATTCGAATTAAATCGGATTTATCGCCAGTCTTTTTTTATGATTATTAAAATAATGGATCAAAAGAGGTAAGTTTATTTGAAGGTAAGGGTGCTAGCTCCAAGAAGTATTCCTCGGTCTGAAGGAAAAGCGGTACGCATTGTGGATGAGCGAATGGTTGAAGTAATTAAATGAAATATTTAAATTTTTAAAAATTTTTTGGTTTTTTGTATAACGGAAAATCACTATGTCGTTATCGGTGTGTTATAATAAAGAAATAAAATAGACGATGTCTCATCTCACAAGGTTTCCTTGGAGCATACATACAAAAAAAACAGGAGGAGTCAATATGAAATCCAGTATGACTGAACAGGAAGTTCATCAAAAATATTACAAGCAAATTTTTGAAACACTCGAACAAGAGCCTTATGCCCAGTTTCTCGGTATGAAATTAATTGAGATGGGAGAGGGGACTGCAACGGCTGAGTTAGAAGTAAATGACCATATGTTGAATTCACACGGCACGGTTCATGGTGCTATCATCTTTTCTTTAGCTGACTATGTATTTGCAGCAGCGAGTAATTCTTATGGGAAAACTTCTGTTGGATTGTCAACAAATGTTAATTTTATGTCTCCTGGCCGGAGAGGATCCCGTCTAAGGGCTATAGCCGAAGAAGAAAAGCGAAACAACAGTACGGCATGGTATAAAATCCGTGTAGAAAGTGATGGAGAACTATTAGCTACGATGGAAGCATTGGTTTATCGTAAAAGCCACTATTTTGTTCCAGTAGAAGAGAGTGAAAGCAATTAACTCCACATTCGATTTCTTTTCTCTACACTCAGAACTGCAGACAACTGTCTGCAGTTTTTTTGATTACATCCCTACTTTCCTTAATAAAATAGATAGGAATGGGTATATATATTGAAGTACATGAATTTGTGAGGTGTGTTGATAAGTGGAGAATTATCGAATTGAAAAGGATACGCTCGGTGAGGTTCGTGTGCCCATTGAGAAATATTGGGGTGCGCAAACACAACGGAGCAAGGAGAATTTTAAAATTGGCTCAGAAAAGATGCCGTTGGAATTAATATGTGGCTTGGTTTTTATTAAAAAAGCAGCAGCCAAAGTAAATTTCCAATTAGGAAAACTAAGTGAAAATAAAATGAAGGCGATTCAAAAAGTATGTGATTCTATTCTTGCAGGAGATATGGATGAACATTTCCCATTAGTGGTCTGGCAGACGGGTAGTGGGACTCAATCCAACATGAATGTAAATGAAGTGATAGCCAACAGGGCCAATGAATATTTAAAGGACCTAGGTGCTGGGCATGAAAAAATCCATCCAAATGATGATGTCAATATGTCGCAAAGCTCTAACGATACCTTCCCAACAGCCATGCATATTGCTGCATATCAAAAAATCGTAGAAGAACTTCTTCCGGCAATATCAGAACTTAAACATACACTCCTCCAAAAGGAAAAGGATTTCTCTAAAATCATTAAAATCGGAAGAACACATTTACAGGATGCAACACCACTGACACTGGGACAAGAGATTAGCGGGTGGAGGTGGATGCTAGAGAAATGTGAAAAGATGATAAAAGAGGCAAGCCAATATCTGCTTGATTTGGCGATTGGAGGAACGGCAGTTGGAACAGGAATCAACGCACCCCCATTATTTGGTGACATGGTGGCTGAGCAAATTTCTATATTTACAGGATATCCATTTCGGTCCTCAGAAAATAAATTTCATGCTTTAACCAGTCACGATGAGATTGTGCATGTACATGGTGCACTTAAAGCTTTGGCTGCTGATTTAATGAAAATTGCTAATGATGTCCGCTGGCTTGCAAGCGGACCACGCAGTGGGATTGGTGAACTTAGCATTCCTGCGAATGAGCCCGGAAGTTCCATTATGCCAGGTAAGGTCAACCCAACCCAAAGTGAGGCCTTGACAATGATAACGTGTCAGGTTTTTGGAAATGATGCCGCTATTGCTTTTGCAGCGAGTCAAGGGAATTTCGAGTTAAATGTCTTTAAACCAATTATTATTAATAATTTTATCCAATCGGTTAGACTTCTTTCAGATGGTATAAGATCCTTTAATAAAAATTGTGCTGTAGGTCTTCAGGCTAATGAAGAGATTCTTAAAGAACATTTGAATCGCTCATTGATGCTTGTTACAGCATTAAACCCTCATATTGGCTATGAAAAGGCAGCGGAAATTGCCAAATTAGCTTTCAAAGAAAATGGTTCCTTAAAGGAAGCAGCAATAAAATTAGGTCATCTTACGGAAGAACAGTTTTCCCAATGGGTTAAACCAGAAAATATGATATGAAATTGAAAGCCCCTTCCAAGTGGAAGGGGCTTAGCCATAATATTTATTTGTATTTACTCAGATTACTAAATATTAGCGTTGGAATCCGCCAAGTTGAGACTCAGCCATTGCTACTAGACGTTTTGTAATTTCTCCACCAACAGATCCGTTGGCACGTGAAGTAGTGTCTGCACCAAGATTTACACCAAATTCTGAAGCAATTTCATACTTCATTTGACTAAGAGCTTGCTCGACACCTGGTACTAGAAGTTGATTAGAGTTGTTGTTACTTGCCATAGTTGAATAACACTCCTCTTAATAAATTTGGGGTCAGTATGGAGTTGAACCATAATGGAGATTAAACCATCGCCGCCTAGGCCTAACCCATGTTATCAATAATACTTTGATAATCTTTCTACAAATTGGAGATACATTCATAAAACTTTGGTTTTGGCTGGATGAGTCGGACTTGCACCGGCTATTACCCTTCTTGGTTTCATCCATCGTGTTGTTGAATGGTTGCTTGCTTTGTAATACTTATTATGATTAAAACAGAAAGACTTATTCGGGAAATTAATTGGTAATTTATTCCGTTACATAGGGCATGTAAGTTAACACAAACTAAGGTTATCAAATAAACAAAAGGGTGAATGGAATGTCTGAATGCCCAGTATGTAATGGTTTTCGTGAGGCCTATTTATTATGTACAAATTGCGGTGAACCTATGATGGAAAGTGGCCGTCTAATGGATTTTTATGATGATTATAGTCCATATATGGAGATTGACCTAATGAAGATGGAAGATGGATATCCTGATACAAATTCAGGTCATAAGTGCCCCCATGTGTATCGATGTCCTGCTTGTCATCTAGAAGAAGTATTTTTTATAAAAGAATAAGCCTCGCTAATTAAGCGAGGCTTACTTGTCCATATTCTCTTAATCCAGATGAAGCGCCCAGCGGGACTTCCACTTTATATATTACGGGCGGATTCTTGATTCTGTTTCTTCATCAAAGAAATGTGCCTTATTCATATCAAATGCTAGTTCTAATGAATCGCCAGGATGAATATCTCCACGAGAGTCAACGCGGGCTACGAAATCTTGGCCGCCAATGCTGGAATAGATCATTAATTCTGCCCCAGTTAACTCGGCAACATCTACTTGAGCTTTAATTTTTGATCCAGCCGATGCATCAATGAAAACTGGCTCATCATGAATATCTTCTGGTCGAGTACCTAGGATGATTGATTTTCCAACATATCCTTGCTCGCGCAGATATTTCATTTTTCCTTCTGGAACAGCAAGCGAAGAATTTCCAATGACGAATTTTCCATCCTCTAGTTTTCCAGTAAAGAAATTCATCGCAGGGGATCCGATAAAGCCGCCAACAAAAACATTTTCAGGCTTTTCATAAACTTCTTTAGGTGAACCAACTTGCTGAATGATTCCATCTTTCATAACGACAAGACGTGTTGCCATTGTCATCGCTTCAGTCTGGTCATGTGTTACATAGATTGTAGTAGTATCTAAGCGGCGGTGAAGTTTAGCAATTTCTGCACGCATTTGAACACGAAGCTTTGCATCAAGGTTTGATAATGGTTCATCCATTAAGAATACTTTTGCATCACGTACAATCGCACGGCCTAATGCTACACGCTGGCGTTGTCCACCTGAAAGTGCCTTAGGTTTACGAGTTAAGTAAGCTTCTAAACCAAGAATTTTTGCTGCGTCTTTTACACGGCGATCAATTTCATCTTTTGGAAATTTGCGAAGTTTTAAGCCAAACGCCATGTTATCATAAACAGTCATATGTGGATAAAGGGCATAGTTTTGGAAAACCATCGCGATATCACGATCTTTTGGAGCTACATCGTTTACTCTTTTACCATCGATGTAGAAATCACCTTTAGAAATATCTTCAAGACCAGCAATCATTCGAAGTGTAGTAGATTTCCCGCACCCTGATGGTCCAACAAACACGATAAATTCCTTATCTTCAATATGTAAATTGAAGTCTTGTACAGCTGTTACTTTATTATCATAAATTTTATAAATATGATCTAATTTTAACTCAGCCATTGTAATTCCTCCCTTTATCTTGTTAGTAATAGTTTACAAGCAGCAGAAGAAAATAGGTATGGACAGACTGCACAAAGAATGAAAACGCTTTTTTGGGCACTTTGTTACCTTTTTTGACTTTGTTCAAATAGAAGACAAGCTAAAAAGACTGTAAAGGCCCCGTAAAAATCCTTTAATTGGATTCCAGACTTATCAATAAATTTATCAATTCGATACTGGAGTGTATTTCGGTGGATGTATAACTTTTTTGCCGTTAAACTGGCATTTAAATTATTTTCAAGAAAAACTTTAATGGTCGAATACATCTCAGGCTCATCATTAAAAACTTCGAATATTCCTTGATGGATCTTTGGTTTTAAATCCATCGGCAAGTGATATGCCACATATGCAGGAAGAACCCGTTCATATGTAAAAATATTCATAAGGGAGACAAGATTGATCAGGCCAAAGGAAAAAAATTCTTTCTCAAGCAGGAACTTTGACCGAAGTTGGTCGTGAAAAGAATTAAACTTTCCAACAAAAAAAGCGATTTTGACATAAAAGTCACTTTCTAAAGTTTCTGACATAGAAATCAATTCTTCTTCCGTAAGTGAGACTATTGTGGCCTCTTCAATAATAATTCCTCGTCTTTTGTTCTCCCAGATGATTATAACTCCTTCAGTAAAGAATCCCTTTAATGCGGACTCAATCTCAAATTGATTCGTATCATCTCCGTTAATCTGAAATTGAATGAACCTAAGGTTTGTCTCAGCATGATAAGAAGGGGGAGGACCATCCTCTAATAAATACGCATCCCATCCTTGGGTAACAGAACTTTGGACACTTGATGGATTCTCAACTAATTGATAAATCGTCTGAAGGAGGGTTAATTCCTTTTCAGTTACCTCAGATTTTGGAATGCCAATCCATTCTTTTTCCATCTCGCTGAAAAATACATACAACTGTTCTGAATGAGTAATTGGTTGATCGGGAAACAAAATGGAATTTTCATAAATAGACAATAATTTTCTTAGCATTTTTGATTTCCCCATTTTAAAATTTTTTAGTGACATCTAACATTATATCAGTAGTTACTTAACCTAATAAATAATAAAGGCTAGCCAAGGTTAATTCGGCTAGCCTTTATTATGGTTGTTGGTATCAATCGCATTCATAGGGTGGTTGTTCTTCTTGAAGGTCACGGGCTTCTTCGATATTAGTTGACTCCTGGCGGGAATGCACTGACCCGCCGGACATTCCTTCGTTAATCATTCGGTCAACATCCATAAACACTTTATCTCTGCCCTCATATGCAGATCCTGCATCCGTACCCATGCTTTTTCCTTTGTCCATCCTTATCATTCCTTTCCCAAAACTATATTTAGTTTTGCGGAAAAGACAAGTTTTCATGCACGATGGTCATTCAAAATATCGATTATTCATATACATGGTAAAGCATTAGTTCATGGATTTGGCTTGATAATGCCTCAATCTCATCCTGTTCAGGCACATTTGTAGTCCATTCTATTTTCCCTGTTTGGTGATAAATTCCCGTCACCCGCTGCTTTTTATGATAAAAGGAAAAATTCCAGCCGGGTATATTTTTGTTTTCAAATAATGGTTTTAATTGAAAGTGCAAGATCATCGCGAAATCCTCCCTTTATTATTCTTACCTATAGCTTAACTGGTTTGGGAGAATATTTAAATATGAATTTTCTGTCAGTTTTTATAATTGGAGAGTTGGAGGAAAATGCGGCAAAGTTGTTCGATTTTCTTTTCCTCAATTTCCTCTTCATCAAATCTCATTGGTTTGGAATTTACCTCGTAAATATAGTACTGGCCAGTCATACTTACTCCTGCATCAATTGAAAACTCTCCGAAATAGCCAAATCGATCGGACAGTGCCGTTCCGATTTCAGGAACAATTGCTTCAATAAAACGATCATGCTCCTTAGTTTGTAAATTTTCATAGGGCAGGAGTCTGCCTCCGGCTGGAATATGGGTTGTAATATCCTGTGTCTGTGATTGCCGAATTCCAACTCCTGTTACAGTGTAACCACTGTCTGCTCCGTGGGCGAGGATACGAAAATCGAAGCGATTCCCCTTGTACTTGGCTGATTTTATTTCCTCTTGTGCTAAGTAATTTTTTGCCAACAATGCCACACCGTGTTTATCCCAAAAATGATCAAAGGATTTAAAAAGTTCATGCTGGTGTATCCCGTCTAATTGAAGTCCAGTAGCACTAGTTAGCTTTAAGCGGAAAATTCCTTTTCCTTTGGAGGATTGGGAAGGTTTTAAATAAATGCTCTTATGCTTCTTTTGAAATATGAATAAGTCCATTTTTCCGCGGATAGGGATGGTTTCTGGCAGGAACGTTTTCAGGGATGGATGTTTTTTAAACACCTCATAGAGCTCAAATTTATCAATAAAACATGGATTGAAATATGGGATATTCTTCTCCTTTAAAATAGAAAAAAATTGTTGACATTGTTCGTTTTGTTCTGACTTTCGGAAGGGGATCCGGTTATATACAATGTCGGGGTAGCGAAATTTTTCTTTTATCCAGTGATTTTGTTCAGGTAAAAAGGTATAGCCTGTTATATGGTGTATACCTGCATCCTCTGGTATAAAAACAAAGCTTATTCCTTTGTGTGAAATAAGCTTTTTTTGTAATGCAATAAAAAGCGGGCCATTACCGGCGATAGAACCATCCGCTTTTCTTGATGTCATAATTCCAACCAGAGGGCCTGGATAATTGGTCCTCATTGGATTAACTCCACTGGATGTAGTAAGGATTGTTCGGTAAGAAAGACGGCAAATGCCATTGATAATTTTCGTGTTAGCAAATCAAATACCTCTAATTCAGGATGAGTAAAGATGGTTCTTCCAGGCTTGGAATTTGCTTCGAAGAGCCAAACTTCTCCATTTCGATCGATACCTAAATCAAATCCAATCTCACCAATTATTCCTTCTACATGCCGATCGATTGAGCCGCTTAAAAGCAATGCGGCGTTGGAAAGTTTCTTTGTATATAGTGAACTTTCCTCGTTGGAAAAAATCTCTTCCATTGTCTTAATATCTCCACCGCTTCTTGAATGGGTGGTCACGCTGCCAGGTCCTGCTATCTTCGCTGCAATCGCAGATACATGCCAATTTCCCATATCATCTTTATTGGTGTGGACTCTAAAATCAATAGAGCGGGATTCGGTGCGGATTAAATTAATCCCTTGTTGTACTAGCATTTTTTCAAGAGATTGATTTGCAAATACGTTTCCCATCAAGCTTTCTAAACTCGAGAATTTTCTCAGACGGTTTACATTGCTTTTATCTTGGTATCGACAATAATAATCATCGGTGTGTTTGTCGTAAATAATTTGGTGAACCCCTAAGCCGAGACTGCCATTCTTAGGTTTAATAAAAACATGACCATAGGTTGAAAGCATCGTTTCGATAGATGAGAAGGATGTAAATGGTAATGTATCTGGAAGGAGATTAGACACGGTTTCATCTTGAATAAGTCTTTCATGAATTTCGAGTTTGTTGAAAAATCCAGGATTATACCAAGGGATAAGGTACTCTTTTTGCAATCGCTCTTTCACTTTTATTAATCTTGGGTTATTTTCACTTCTTCGATTTGGAAGTCGATCATAAATAACATTCGGAAAGGGAATATCAACCGTTTCCCAACCGTTATTATGATAAAAATAACCTTCAATGCATCCAAGATCCCAATTAATATGCTGTTCTCCAAACACAAATGGTAAGGCGCCCACCATTTTATTAACCGATAGTAGTTTTGAGAAAAACTGGGTTCGATCGCCAATCGGTTCAAATGGCAGGGAAGTAAATCCTGCTGTAAAAATACCTATAAGTGGACCGATAATTAGACTTTGGTTAGATAAGAAAACATGAAGTGGAATGTTGAAACTTGGAAATTGAAGTGCTTTTTGAATTTCCCGGCTGATTGAAATCCGATCATCTTGATCAGGATGTGGGATAAAATCAACTTCTATTGATCTTGAACCAAAGGCAATTCGTGATAACTCTTTTTCTCTTAGTATTGCAGGAGGACAGAAAACTACTAATTGATCATTTTGAGCAATTTCAATGAGATAATGTTTTCTCATAATAGCTCTTCCTTTCTTTTAAATCCATTTGACTTATCTGCTTCCCATAAAGCAAAGGGGCAAGGGTTAATGTCTCCTTTACGTTTGGTTGTGTATGAAGGATGACCTTTCTACCGGGCTTCGAATTGATATCCAGAATCCAAATAGATTCATCTTTTGCAATTCCGATATCGATGCCGATTTCAAATAATGGTAAAAAAGCATTTTCAAGTATAGGTGGAAGATTAGAAAGAATGTACTCTAATTCCTGATGGATGTATTCCTTTTTTGCAGGTAAAAAAGAGGCTGCCCAATCCAAATAAGGAACAATTGAACCACCAGCACTTAAATTGGAAAGGATTCCCCCGGTACTTCCGACTCGAACCCCTCTGCCCATTTCTCCCCATTTTCCCTCGATCCCTTTCTGTAAGAGGATCCTAATGTCAAATGGCTTCAGGTCATCATTTGATAATTCTAAATACGGCTGCATTAGGTAGGGACGTTTGTTAATTAGTGGTTGCAGCCATTTATTAAGTTTGGTTTCATTTGGGAATATTCTTGAGATAATATTCTTGTTTTTTTCTGTTTTAACATGAAAGGATTTGTTGTTTTTTTTCAAATAGTAAATACCATTTCCTTGAGAGCCATTAATTGGCTTTAAAATTATTCTTTTCTTGGATATTAATTCATTTAACACGATGTTAGTACTAGAAACTGCCTGAGTTGGGGGCAAATAAGCTGATAAAACTGTACTTTTTAATACCTCATAGAGTTCCAGTTTATTAGGAAGTCCATATCCTAAAAAGGTTATATCTGGTCTGTTCTTGAGCCAAGATACAATCGGAATGCACTGCTTGGAGTAGTCATCATCCCCGTAAAAACAACGATCATAGATAATAGTTGGAATAGGAAACTCCTTATCTACCCAGGATTTTGTTTGTGAAATGAATTTTTTTCCTTTTACTTTTAATGTAAGTGGATTTATATTGGCGGGGGAGAAGCGATAGCATTCTATCCCACAGGGTTCTGCAAGGTTTGCTATGTCGTTGATATAGGACTGCTCACTGTCAAAACGTATGGTCATTATTCCAAAGGCAATCAAATCACGAGTCCTCCTTTATAAAAGTCGTATCGAATGCAAGCAGTGTACAAAATTGAATAAGTGCTTTCGCAGATGGTCTAATTTTTCCTAATCCATCTTCAAAGTTTTTCGAGGGTTTAGAGTTTACCTCAATAATCCACGGCTTTCCGTTTTGGTCTATGCCAATATCGATGCCAAGTTCACCTGTTATTCCTGTTTGTGAGTTACTAATAGTCGACGCTGTTTCCACTGCTAATTCTTTCATATGTGTAAGCACCTCTAAAGCGTTCTTGGGTCCAAGACAAGTTCGCAGAACCTCTAAGGGTCTAAGCATCTTTCCACCTCTGGCAATATTTGAAACGAACTCATCTTTTGCAGCTATCCTTGCCACAATTGAGGTAACTTGCCAATGGTTGTTCAGATTTTTGTGACATAGTACCCGAAAGTCCATGGAACATGAGTCATACGCCAATAATTCAATACCTTGTTGAATAATATAAAAACGATTATGGAGAATAGGCTTGATTAGGTTGTGTATTTCGTCTAAGGAGTATTGATGGCTAGAGTTGTCGTTAAGTGTTGCAATCGAGGTTTGTAAAGTGCAGCGGTTATTATCTTCTTTTTTTAACTTGATAATATTTCTTCCTTGGCTGCCATGAACCGGCTTTATAAAAACTGTTTCACATTCGTCGGTAAGTTCATACAGATGCTCTTTTGTGTAAATTTTTGTTTTAGGTAAGAAGTGCAGGAGGTGTTTTTCTTGAAATATTTGATTATATACTTCCCATTTTGATAGGAAACGTTCATTAAACAAAGGAATCATCATGGTTTCAAGTCTTTTACGAAATTGTTTAAATGGGACAGATTGTTCAAGTTTACGGGAATGGATACGATTGTAAATCACATCCGGTATTGGATGCTCAAACGATCTCCATTTTCCATTGATAAGATAATAACCTTGATTTAAAAATTCCTCATATGAAAAAACATAAAAAAAGCCGCCTATTTCAGTAATTCCATGATGTAGTTCCTCGCAAAAAGCATGAATAGTACGAAAATGTGGTTCTTCTTGTTTAGTGGAGGGGAAATCTGTTACTAGTCCAATCACAGGTCCGAGTTCGAGTGTTAGAAGTTCATCCCGATAGATGGCTTGAAATTTATAACTCTGGGTGGGCAGGCAAAAATTCTTGAGAATATTTTCAGGAATAAGGATCAAATTTTTAGGGTCCAGGTCTACTGGTTGGATTGCAGTTTGGATCGACTTTTTCCCTAACTTAATATTTAATTGAAGTTTCTTATTTAATCCCAAACTAGTAAACAAGTGGGTGGATATTTTTACTATGCTGTCCTTCTTATTTTTAGGTGTTCTTGCTTTTATGGTAACCTGAGTTAATGGAAAAGGCATAGACATTCCCCGATTTCTATCTATATTGGAACCATTTTTTCCTTATGGGCATTAGTTGATATAGTAATGTATGTAACACTATTCGAGATGGTGATTTTAACATTCTCGCATTTTGGTGAATAGTTTGTTATAGTTGATTCGGATTGAAAAGCGTGAATAAAAAGGAGTGGATACCAATGGCAGTTAATCTATATGATTCCGCCTATGCGTTAGAAACAGCTATTCGTCAAAGTGATGAATACACACAACTACAGCAAGCTTATAAAGAAGTGAACGCAGACCCAGCTGCAAAACAAATGTTTGATCAGTTTCGCAAAATCCAATTAGACTTGCAACAGAAACAGATGATGGGGCAGAATATCTCTGAACAAGAAATTGCGCAAGCACAATCAACTGTAGGACTAGTACAGCAAAATGAAAAAATTGCTAGGTTAATGCAAGCAGAACAACGGATGAGCATGGTTATTGGCGAGTTAAACAAAGTAATTATGAAGCCTCTTGAAGACCTATACGGAAAAATGTAAATTGAAATACGAGCCTACGGTATTAACCGAAGGCTTTTTCTTTTTTAGCTCTGTTCTACAAATGCCTAAAAAATCATAAAAGTGTTATAAAGGCTATTTCACCAAGAACAGGGGGCAACGGAATGATTTATCGCTTGCTTGCTTTAAATATTGATGGCACACTTCTTCAAACAAATGGAAAAATCCATAAATCCACAAAAGAGGCTATTGATTATGTTCAGCAAAAGGGTATTTATGTCACGCTTGTCACATCGCGGAGCTTTCCTTCCACAAGAAAAGTAGCCAAAGCATTAAAAATAAAATCACCTCTCATTACCCATCAAGGTGCATTTATTGCAAGTTCTGAGGACAAACCAATCTATGTGAAAAGGATTGGTGAACAAATTACCTATGATACAGTCAGCTTTTTAGAGGCGCTGCCGTGTCAAATTCGTCTTGTCCACGAACAATTTTCATTAGCGAATAAATTAAAATTGAATAATAATTTGTTGGCAAAAACTGTTTTTACCTCAGGGGATCCTGTTTTTTATTCGCAGCAATTCGTGTCGTCACTAACAGAGTATCTACATGACCAGCCAGTGAGCCCTCCGAAGATAGAAGTTTATTTTGAAGAAGAAAGTGACCTTCAGGATGCGAAAAAAGCACTTCAAAAAATGTATACTGAGATTGAATTAATTCAACTAGATGCTTTACGTTTGGATATTGTCCCAACCGGTGTTTCAAAATTATCGGGTTTATCATACCTTGCAAGCCAATTAGGGATTCAAAGAAAAGAAATCGTCTATATTGGAGATGGGATTGATGATATTCCATTGCTTGAAGCTGCAGGCCTTGGTGTATCGATGTGGAATGCGGATTTTGAAGTGAAGAAAGCATCAGATTGGGTGACACGGTCACAGAACGAACAAGGTGTTGCCTATATGGTAAAAGAACACTTTAGAAAACAACAGCCAATTGAGTTTTTAAGAAGGATGAATATTATTAAAAAATAGCCCAAAAAAGATATCAACGGTGAATGGCCGTTGATGTCTTTTTTTGAATTAATGGGATAGAAAATTCACTATTTTTAAAAAACTTACCTATATTTATGTCCTCAATTCCATTTATAATGGAATTGATTGAATTGGAGGGAGGGTTTTCTCGTGTCGTTAAACTTTATAACAAATAAGGTGAATGTAAAAGTTACAGGGCGTATGGCGACAATAGAAATGAACAGACCTGAGTCATTAAATGCCATGGATACAGAAATGATTAGGGGGTTAGTATGTAAACTGAAGGAAATTAGCGAGTCGGATGAAATTGATATTGTCGTTCTAACGGGAAAAGGAAGAGGCTTTTCAGCAGGGGGCGATATTAAAACCATGTTTTCAAACTCGAGCGAAAGTGATTTCTATCCTGTAATGGACAGTATTAGTGAACTAATTGTTACTCTTTATAGCATGCCTAAACTTACTATAAGTGCTGTTACAGGTCCAGCTGCCGGCTTGGGGTTTAGCCTTGCGCTAGCAACTGACCATATTATTGCTGATAAAAATAGTAAGCTAGCAATGAATTTTATCGGGATTGGTCTGATTCCAGATGGCGGTGCTCATTTCTTCTTAGAGAAAAAGTTAGGAGAGACGAAAGCGAAACAACTAATCTGGGACGGGAAAATGATGGATGCTGATGAAGCGTTAAAGTTAGGATTAATTGAAGAAGTAGCGGCAGTCAATCTTCAGGAGACATTAGATGCTAGAATTTCAGATTGGTTACGGAGACCCGTTCAGGCGATGATTAAAACGAAAAAGATTTTAGCTGATATGAATCGTCCTTACTTATTAAAAATCTTAGAATTAGAAAAACATTCACAGCAAAAAATGCGAGAAACCATTGATCACCAAGAAGGAATAAGGGCATTTATCGAAAAAAGACCACCCAGATTTATTGGTAAATAAACAAAGAAGCCCGCGGCTTCTTTGCTTTTTTTTGATATCCTTTTCCTGTTTATAGCGCTTTCATTATTAAGAATGAAAGAGTAATAGCTTACCGCTTGGTGAGGAGCATCGATGTGTACGTTCTAATAAGTTTTTTTCTGCTAACAATTTTTGGCCTAATTCTTTTGCCTCATCATCATGTTCAGCCTGGAAGGATTCATCTAAAATTTTTTCCCCATTGCTTTCAAAAGCAGTTAATTTATACGTTTTCATATCAACAACCCCTTAAAAGAATCATGTTATTAATCTATTTTCACATAATTACTAAAATTGCGCAAAAAATAAATGAAACCAAAATTTGTTAAATTCGTATGTAAGAGGGAGAGGAGTGTGTGAAATGGTTCTGAAACTTGAACATGTCAGGAAACGATTCGGGAATTTTACAGCTGTGAATGACTTGTCTTTAGTGATTCCTGAAAAAGAAATGTTTGGCTTTTTAGGGGCTAATGGTGCAGGGAAAACAACGACCTTCCGAATGATCTTAGGATTACTGGACACTAGCGGTGGTAAGATTACTTGGGACGGGAAACCGATTGACTATTCCACCAGTCATTTGGTTGGCTATCTTCCTGAAGAAAGAGGTTTGTATCCGAAATTAAAGGTTCGTGACCAAATCGTCTATTTAGCCAGATTAAGAGGAATGCAAAAATCTCAGGCACTTTCGGAATTAAAATCATGGCTTGAACGATTCAAAATTCCTGAATATGAAAATAAAAAAGTTGAGGAGCTTTCCAAAGGTAATCAACAGAAAATACAATTCATTGCTGCCGTCGTACATAAACCTAAATTACTAATATTGGATGAGCCATTTAGCGGTCTTGACCCAGTAAATGTGGAAATGCTAAAGGAGGCTGTGCTATCTCTGAAAGAGGATGGGGCGACTATCGTTTTCTCAAGCCATAGAATGGAACATGTCGAGGAAATGTGTGAACATCTTTGTATCTTGCACAAAGGAAGCCCAGTCGTCCATGGTTCATTAAAAGAAATCAAGCGTTCCTTTGGGAAAAAGAACCTTGTGATCCATGCCGATTTTCCATTAGATTTCTTGAAAAATTATCCTGGAGTCGTAAGGTCAAAACCAACTATGGAAGGAATTCACCTGCAAATTGAAGGAGAGTACATAGCTGAAAAAATACTTAAGGAAATTGTCAGCCAAGGGTTTATCCGGAAGTTTGCCCTGGAAGAACCATCATTAAATGATATTTTTATAGAAAAAGTAGGTGATTCATATGAATAGTTTTTGGATTATTTTGTTCCACACCTATATTAATAAAATAAAAACAAAATCCTTCATCATCACAACCCTTTTAACAATCGTTATTGTCTTGGTCTTAACCAACCTAACTAATATCATTGCTATCTTCGATAAAAATGATGGGAAAGAAAATGTGGCTGTGCTTGATGAAACAGGTCAACTTTTTGATCCATTCAATAAACAAGTTAGGGCAATTAATAAAGATATTAACTTGACAATTTTCCAGGGCAGTGAAGCAGAGGCAGAAAAAGCAGTTGAAAAAGGAACTTACCAAGGAATTGTTCTTCTTGGTTTAAATGATGAAAGACTTCCGATAGCTACTTATAAGGCCAAGAGTATTGCTGATTCATCCCTGTTTACTGATCTTCAAACGAGTCTTCAGCAAGTAAAAACCATGCTGGCGGCTTCACAAATTCAATTGACTCCTGTTCAGCTCGAAAAGCTCTATGAACCAGTGTCTTTTAAGAAAATTGCTCTTGAGAAGAATGCAAAAACGGAAGAGGAACTGAATCAGGCACGCGGTCTGGTTTATGTCTTGCTCTTTATCATCTATTTTTCAGTAATAATGTACGCTAATATGATTGCGATGGAAGTAGCAACAGAAAAGTCGTCTAGAGTGATGGAAATTTTAATTTCAAGTGTTTCTCCAATTAAACAGATGTTTGCAAAAATAATTGGAATCGGTTTATTAAGTCTGACACAGCTCGCTGTATTTCTGTCCGTAGGTTATTTCTCTCTAAAACAAAATATGGAATCCTTAAAAGAAGGATTTTTCGGTGTTTATGGTTTTGATAATATCCCTTTGGGAACGATTATTTATTCGGTTGTTTTCTTTATTCTAGGCTATTTTCTTTATGCCACACTTGCCGCATTTCTCGGCTCTCTTGTCAGCAGAATTGAAGATGTTCAACAAATGATTACACCAATGACTATGCTTGTTGTCGCTGGGTTTATGATTGCTATGTTTGGCTTAGGAAAGCCGGATGCTCCGTTCATAACGGTGACCTCTTTCATCCCGTTCTTTACACCAATGATTATGTTTCTGCGGGTAGGAATGTTGACCATTCCAGTCTGGGAAGCAATTGCAGGAATTGCTATCTTAGTCGCAACGATTGTTTTCTTAGCTATATTTGGCGCTCGAGTATATCGGGGTGGTGTTTTAATGTATGGACAATCCAATTCCTTTAAAGATATAAAAAAAGCATTACAGCTGACAAAGAACGAATAAGGCAGGAAAAGACGGTGTCCCAAAAGTATAATTTTTAGGGGCACCCCTTTTTTTATCGTTTTTATATTTGTCTGTTGATTTGCCCCCTGTTGATTGGAGTGGAGGGCACCGACTCCTGCGGGATAGAGAGGTCACGGAGACCCCGCAGGCGCCAAAGCGCCGAGGAGGCTCCAGGACCTCCCCGCGGAAAGCGAGTGCCCGGAACGGAAATCAACAGGTCCATTAGCAGAAACAATCAATTAACTATACCCCCTCCTCGACAATCTTAGTATTTACCAAGCGGTAAATGCTTTTTTTTTCAATAAATAACTGACAAGAACGTGCATTCGTATTTCTGCGGTGCTACAATGAAGAAAAGAAGTGGAAAGGAATGTCTTATGAAAAGAATATCATTCATTCATGCAGCGGACCTGCACTTGGACAGCCCGATGGTCGGATTAAAGTACTTGCCACAAGACATCTTTACCCGAGTTAAAGAGAGCACCTTTGCGGCTTTAAAAAAGGTTACGGAGGCTGCAATTCTTCATCAGGTCGACTTTGTGATTCTAGCAGGCGATTTATTCGACGGTGAAGATCGCAGCCTACGGGCACAGTCTCGGTTTCGGACAGAGATGCTTAAGTTGGCAGAAAACGGGATTCAAGTTTATGTCATCCACGGCAATCACGACCATTTAAATGGATCATGGGTACATCTTAATATGCCCGCAAATGTTCATGTGTTTAATAGTGAGGTTGAATCAAAAGTTTTACAGACAAAGAATGGTGCGATCGTCCATCTGTATGGTTTCAGTTATCCAACAAGGCATGTCTATGATAGAAAAATAGATGATTATCGGAAGAAAGATGGCGCCGATTTTCATATTGGGATACTTCATGGAAATGAAAGCGGAGGGGCTGAACATGATAACTATGCGCCTTTCTCAGTTAGTGATTTACATAAGAAAGAATTTGATTACTGGGCTTTAGGTCATATTCATAAACGTGCTGTCCTATCAGAATCTCCGCCGATTATTTATCCAGGTAATATTCAAGGCAGGAATAAGAAAGAAACAGGTATGAAAGGTATTTATCATGTAACATTGACTGATCTTGATAAGAAGATAAATTTTATAGAAACGGCCGATATTATTTGGGAAGAAACAGTAGTAGATGCTTCTGCAGCTGAAAACTTCCTTGATGTATTACAATTATGCCAAACAACCATCAATAGTTTTCGGAGGGAACAAAAAGGAACGTTATTATCACTTTCCTTGAAAAATATTGTACTAGCAGATGAGCGTGAACAAAGAAGCTTGAATGGTGAGCTGTTAGAACTCCTATTAGAGAATGAAAAAGAAGAGGACTCCTTTGTATGGATTGTTGACTTAACTGTTATAGAAGGGCAGCAAATAAATAAGGAACAGTTGAAAAGAGACGCAAACTTTTATGCTGAACTGTTTGAAACAATTGAAAACTACGCGGATATAGATCAAGCCTTAGCACCCTTATTGGAGCATCAATTAGGGAGAAAGTATATCAGTCAGTTATCAACTGCCGATCAAAAAGAGCTAATCAATAAAGCAGAGAAATTGCTGCTCGAGTTACTCTATCAATCATAGAGAAAGGAATGAGGATAGTTGAAAATTCTCGAAATGCATATCTATGGGTTTGGCCAATTAGAGAATGTAGAAATTACCGACCTTCATGATTTTCAAGTTTTCTATGGAGAAAATGAAGCTGGGAAGTCCACAATTATGGCCTTTATCCATGCAATTATTTTTGGCTTCCCTACAAAACAGCAAACAACCGAACTCCGTTACGAGCCAAAATACAGTACTAAATATGGTGGTAAAATCCGAATTTTCCATGAAAAGCATGGCGGTGCTGTAATCGAACGCGTAAAGGGAAAGGCTGCAGGTGATGTAAAGGTCTATATGGACAATGGCAGGATGGGCGGTGAAGAACTTCTTAAGGAATTAATAGCAAACTTTGATAAAAGCCTATTTCAATCTATTTTTTCATTTAATTTGCAGGGGTTACAAAATATTCATCAGATGAAAAGTGAAGAGATTGGTAAATTCTTGTTTTCCGCGGGGACATTAGGGACAGAAAGGTTATCAAAAACAGAAACTGTTCTACAGAAGGAGCTCGATGCACGATTTAAGCCATCAGGGAAGAAACCCTTATTGAATGAAAGGTTACAGGCACTACATGAAATAAATAAAGAATTGAAAGCAGCAGAATCCAAAAATAGAAATTATACAAACTTAGTAGAAAAGAAAGAAATGCTCGAAAAGGAAATGAAGGCAGTAAACCAATCGTTGCAGGAAATTAAAGAGAAAATAGAAAAACTTAACGAATGGAAAAGAATCGAATCCATTGTCAAAGATGAAAGGCTGACAAAGAAAGAGCTGAATGAATTAAGAGATGTTGAATTCCCTGTACGTGGGATTGAGAGAATCGAAAAGATAAATGAACTCATCCACCCCTATAAGGCTGAGATTAATAGTATTTCCGAAAGAATTGAAAATTTGAGAGAGGAAGCGGAGAGGAGTCAACCCAATCAATCGTTTCTTAAACAGGAGCCTGCTATCTTAGCTTTACTAGATCAAGTTCCTCTCTACGACCAATTAAAGCAGGAAAGACTTCAATATGAAACAAAACTTATAGCCTTTGAAGAAGAGTTGTCGATTACTAGGGAAAAACTTCATTTACATATTGATGAAGAAGAGATCTTAGCTCTAAATACAAATATTTATATGAAAAACCAAGTTGAAGTGGTATCACAGAAAATCCAAAAGCTAAAAGAAGTGAAGGAAGAGTTAGAAAATCAGTATCAGGAAGAAAAAGGCAGATTAGAGGAAATCGAAAAAGAGGTCCGGTCTTTAGAGAGACAGGTTCTTACAAAACAGGAACGGCTGGCACTAGAAGAGAAGGTAAAGTCGAGAAATGATAAAGAGAGCATAGAAAAGGAAATAAGAAACTTAGGTGACAAAATAGACTTTTATCAACAGTTTAATGAACGTGATAAAGCCGAAGCTGAAAGAGAAGGGAAGCAAAAGAATCTTCAGTATGTACTTTTTGAGGTTATTTTAATTGCCATAACAGTTTATGGGGTGGCTACAAAGCAGTGGTTTTTATTTACGATCGGGATTCTCGGTTGTATATTACTACTCATCCTGATGACAAAAAAGAAGAACCTGCCGAAAGGGGCAGAGCTAAATCAAACATTAAATGAGTTAATAGAAAAGAAAGAACAGTTAGAGCGAAAACTGCAATCAGCCCAATATATTGAAATCTCAAAGCTAGAAGAGCAATTAGCCTTGGATAATCAGAGGAGAGCAGAGCTTCAGATCGTAAAAATCAAGTTGAAACATCAACATTCTCAATATGAAAAGATCATTGCCAAATTTGAACAATGGGAGTTGGAGTCAGCCCAAACAAATGAAAAGCTTGCTTCCATTAGTCGTTCACTAAGAATACCTGAGTATATTGCGGAGGCCTTTTTACTAGAAGCTTACAAACTAATTGAACAGTTTAAGGTGATTAGTAGAGAGAAAAAACAATATCATTTAAGACTTCAACAAATAGAGCAGCAACAGGAAAAAATAGAAAATGGTTTGAACCATTTTTCAAATCTCTATCTAAATGATAAGGGGCTGGACCTGTATAACGGAGCCTATTTGCTTCGCAATAAATTAAAGGAAGAGCATGCTAAGCAAATCATGAGTCAAGAGAGAAATGTGAAACTTAGCGACTTCGAAGCCGATTTAAGGCAAAAAGTACAGGCAGTTAATCATCTCCAAACAGAATTTAATAACCTTATCTCATCAGCAAAAGTAGATACAGAGCAACAATTTTACGAACTTGGTGCAAAAGCAGAAAAACATGGTCAACTGTTAGAAAAACTCAAATCACTGCAGAGTCAACTCCAATACTCAATACTCTCAGATGTAGAGAGAGAAACTTTTCTCCAAATGCGTCAAAGCACAGAATTAGTGGCTGAATGTAATCAGCAGGTTCATAATTGGGAAGCTAAACTAAAGGAACTTCAAGAAGAGCAGGCTTCCATTAAATACGAGATACAAATATTAGAAGAAGGCGGTGTGTATTCAGATATCCTCCATCACTATAAGCAGAAAAAATTTGAATTAGAAGAGGCAGCAAAAGAGTGGTCAGTCTACTGTGTAGCGCAACAGATCCTCTCCAATACGATTGAAAAGTATAAGAACATACATTTACCAAGAATGATTTCAAAAGCGGAAGAATATCTGTTGTTTCTCACAGATGGAAACTACCAAAGAATCCATTTACAAAGTTCTGGTTCAGGCTTCTTAGTTGAGCGAAAGGATCATACCATATTTGAAGCAAATGAACTAAGTCAAGCAACAACCGAACAATTATACGTTGCCATTCGGCTTGCCTTTGCCGTCACAGTATATGAAAAATATCAGTTTCCAATTATTATCGATGATAGTTTTGTTAATTTCGATGCGAAAAGAACGGAAAAGGTGTTAGAACTTCTTAAAGGGATGAAAAGAAATCAACTATTATTTTTTACTTGCCATAAGCATTTGCTGACCTATTTTCAAAGGGAAAATGTTCTTTTTTTAGAAAAAGGTGCTGTTCAGATAATTTCATAGAGTAATATTAGGATATGTTATACTCTTACTAGTAGGAAGGACGTGAAAAAGATGGGTAAAGGAATATTAAAGCATGAAATTGGAGAGCAAGTAGAATTATTTCTACTAATAAAAAATACAACAAAAGGGATTGCAAGCAACGGCAAACCTTTTTTAACACTGATTCTTCAGGATAAAAGCGGGGAAATTGAAGCGAAGCTTTGGGACGTCAATGAAGAGGATGGAAAGAGTTATGCACCACAAAGTATTGTAAAAATAATGGGAGAACTACAAAATTATCGGGGGAAAAGTCAATTGAAAATTCGTCAAATCCGACGAACAGGTCCATCTGACGGCGTAAAGTTGGATGACTTTTTGGAGACAGCCCCAATAAGCCAAGAAGAAATGGCTGGCAAACTCACACAGTACATTTTTGATATGAAAAATCCCAATATCCAAAGAATAACACGCCATTTAATTAAAAAGCATCAGAAGGCTTTTTTAGAGTTTCCTGCCGCAACAAAAAATCATCATGAGTTTGTATCAGGACTTGCCTTTCATGTAGTTAGTATGCTTGATTTGGCTAAATCAATTGCCAGCCTTTATCCGAGTCTTGATAAAGACTTGCTCTATGCAGGGGTTATATTGCACGATATGGGGAAAGTATTAGAACTCTCAGGTCCGATTTCAACGGTATATACCATAGAAGGAAATTTACTTGGGCATATTACGATTATGGTTAACGAAATCGGTAAAGCGGCGGAAGAACTAGGTATTTCTGGTGAAGAAGTACTAATTCTTCAACACCTTGTACTGAGTCATCATGGAAAAGCAGAATGGGGAAGTCCAAAACCACCGATGATTAAAGAAGCAGAAATCCTCCATTATATTGATAATCTTGATGCGAAAATGAATATGCTGGACCGTGCCTTGGAAAGAGTGAAGCCAGGTGAATTTACAGAAAGAATTTTTGCGTTGGAGAATCGTTCCTTTTATAAACCGGTGTTTCATAAGTAAAATAACCTCAACTCGAGGTTATTTTTTTTGTAACAGCTCATAATTTCCTATTATCTGAATATGATTTAGTAAAAGTGGACAACCACTATGAAAGGAGCAAGATAAATTGACTATTCCTATTTGGGTATATGCAGTTGTGGTTGGTATTGTAATAAGTGCACTAATGGCGATAAAAACGGGGAGAGAAGAGCGGCAATTAGAGATGGAAAACATTGAATTGGAAGGCGAAATCTATATGAAGCGCCTTGAACGAGAGAAAGAAAAACGAGAAGAAATTGGAGCAACAGGAGAATAAAAGAGCGGAAGCGCCTTTATTGGCGTTTCCGCTTTTTTCTGTTTATTGTGCAGCAGCCTCTGTTCCAGTTTGAGGATTAAGCGCATCCTTTAAGTCCTTGTCGCTAACTTTAACATCTGCAGCTTTAAGTTCACGCTGCATCGCTTTATTAATTTCTTCTGTAGTTAATTTTGAAGTTTTTACTTGAGTCTCGATTTCGCTCTTCATTTCAGCAAATGGTTTCTTCTCTTTTTTGTCAGTTACTTGGATGATATGATAGCCAAATTGTGACTTAACTGGACCGCTAATTTCATTTACTTTTAGAGCATATGCTGCTTTTTCAAAGTCAGGATCCATCTTCCCAGTACCAAACCAGCCTAAATCACCGCCGTTTGCCTTAGAACCTTCATCTGTTGAATATTTTTTTGCAACATCTTCAAATTTTTCTCCCTTATCAAGCTTGCTCTTTACTTCTTTTGCTGTTTTTTCATCGGCAACCAGAATGTGACGAGCTTTAATCTCTGGCTGGTACGTATCATAGTAATCCTTTAATTCCTTTTCAGTTACCTTAACGCCTTTTAGAGCAGCTTTTTCCTGCATCATGCCTAACTTCATTGTTTTCTTCAAATCATCTTCGCTTTTATAGCCATATTGTGCAAGGGTAGTTTCAAAATTTGCACCTAGATCTGTTTTCAATTGATCAATTTTTGCATTTAATTCCTTATCTGTTACCTTGTATTTCTTAGAAAGAACTTTTTCATATACTAGTTGCTGAAGGGCCTGATCACCATATTTATCCTTCATTGTATTATAGAGTTCTTCTTGTGTAACGTTACCCACTTTGCTCTCTGCCACTGTATCAGAACCACTTTGGTTACATGCACTTAATGCAAGTACTCCGCCTGCTAATGTAAGGGCTAATATCAATTTTTTCATGATGAAATCTCTCCTAAACAGTATATTCTTGTCCACAAACTCTACTATAACATAAATGGTAACTACTGCAAAAATAATAACTATGTTTATTTTTTGAAATTTTCCACAAAAGGGTAAATGGAACTTTTCAAAAAAAAATGGGAAGTGCCTAAACGAAATGACCACTCGTTGAATAGTATATCCTAGAAAATGAAAAAGGAGGTATTACGATGAGCCATGGATATGGAGCGGGCTTTGCTCTAATTGTAGTACTTTTCATACTATTAATTATTGTTGGAGCTTCTTGGTTTTAAAAAACACAATTAGTCATTAATGAATGGAGGTAAATATATGTCTGGTGGAGCAGGTTACGGTGGAGGATTTGCTTTAGTGGTAGTTCTATTCATCTTATTAATCATCATCGGAGCTTCTTGGGTTTATTAATAAAGTTACAAACTAAAAGCGATGAGAAATACTCTCATCGCTTCTATGTGTTAATATCCTTTTTCGCTTGGCGTTCTAATTGGATTATGCATATAAAATTTCTATGTATGATGATATCAGAAGAATCGTAATGAGGATATTAATGGTACGAAATACCTTATGTTGGTTTTCTTCAGGAATTTCCTTTTGCATACAAAGTGAATTGGTCATTTTATTTACATAAAACAAGATGAAAATAGCGAAGACAATAAAAATGGAGATCATCAATGATTCCCTCCCTGATGTTCGTGTTATGTTTAATACAATATCAAAAATTACAAAAAAAAGATAGTCATAAAGAATGGAAGAGTTTAGGCTTCTAAAGGGTATCGGGAACCTAATTTATTTTGAAGGAAATCCAAAAAATATTCCGTGTTTTAAGTAAAAATGGTTTACCCCATCTTTTAAAAGGTTAATAATAAATATATATAATGTAAAAGTTCTGAAAAGAGGCCTAATGGATGACTGAAAATGAATTGATGGACAAAATAAACCTTCTTGAATATCATCAAAAGCTACTATTAAAGTTACTCAACAATCCAAAGCTCGAATTATATAAACTTATAATTGAAAACGGAATAACAGAACAGGAAGCAGGACAATTTTTTTCTTTATGTGAGAAAATGAACTTAAAATTAGAAGAACAAAAAGCGGAAGGGTACGTAAACTTCCATCCGCTTTTTCATGAATTATCATTATCATTACCGTCAACCCTAAAGATAAAAGACGTTATCCATGCCTGTTTAAAACAACAGATTTGCCTGTCCCTTTTTCAAGAGTTGGAAAAATACTTATAAGACTGATTAAACCAACTCTTGCTTAGGATTTTGTAATTTTTTTAGCTTTCCATCTTCTTCAACGAAGCGGCTTTCAATATTATGAAAAGACCGCTCGAAGATTTCCATAAAATCTTCACCATAAATATTACGGACGATTGCCATCATTTCAACAATCTCTGGAAACTTTCCATATAATTCACGAAGGGGCAAAGCACCAGAAAAAACAGCATTGCCATTTGGCTCATATGTTTCCATTAGTTGGTGTAAGATATTTTCTCCAGCTTCAGTAAGTTGAATATACGTATTGCGTTTATCATTTTCCTTTTTGGAAAACTGTAGCAAACCTCGTTCTTCTAACTTTTTCGAAAAATTAAATGCTGTTGAAACGTGCATGACCCCAAACTTAGCCACATCCGAAATGGAAGCACCGTTTAAGTGATAGGCAATCCATAAAATGTGATGTTCGTTAATATTTAAATCAAAAGGCTTAATCCATTGCTGCCAGTCTTTCTCAATCGCTTTCCACAAGGCTTTACTTAGTTGAGCAACTCTTTGAGTAAAAATCATCGCTTCCTTCATTGAATATTGTTTCTCAGTCATCCCCATTTTCACCTACTTTTATATTTCTCTATTTTCATTATGCCAATAAAATAAAAATTAATAAAGAAAAAATTCACAAATTTTTAAAAAATTAGAATAATAATCTATTGAAATTTTTTAAAAAGTGAAATTGATTCTACTAAATAATAACAACATTTAGACAATTGAATTTAAAAAAACTTGTGGATCTCCCTAATTACATTTAGTCCTGCTCATACGAATGGACGGGTAAACATATAAATAGTTACAACGTTTAGTCGAACTTTTGAAACAAAATAGGGGGACAAGGAAGATGAAAATTGCTGCCATTATTTTTTTTATCTTTAGTGCTATCCTTTTATTGGGTGCTATTAAATATTTAATCGAACTAACAAGACCAGGTGTTTATCCACCTAAACAAATTTTAAGAAAAAAAGTTGCTGCATTATGTGGAGGTGGAGGGATTTTTCTATTAATTGCTGTATTAATCTCTAAACTTATATAGAGGTATATTAAGAAAAGAACCCCGCTGGGTTCTTTTCTTAATAAGGATCCCGTCGATTATTTTTGAATGACGGAAGGTGTTGTTAATTTAGTTCGCTTCACTATGGACAGGGCTACAGGATACAAAATAATCATAATAACGGTATTTAGTGCGATAGCCGGCAGAACTCCTGCAGCAAATAGTGCAGTGAATGACGCTGGTAAGCCCACTAGAAAGAATGCTGCTGTTAAAAAGATTGTCCCTGAAACAAGAGTTCCAATGGCAGTTAAAACGCCAACACTAACAATCGAATTTCGGTATTTTTTTAAAGCTAAAAATAAACCAAGGAAAACTAAAGCAGTAATGGGTTTATCAATGATATTTGGAATTTGTCCGCCAGGAAAACCTGTAGTTAACGCTGACAATACTCCAGTTACAATAGCCAAAAGCATAACACTCTTTAACTCAGGAATAAGGATAATTCCTAAAAACATCATTGCAAGCATCATGTCAGGTTTAATTCCAAGAAAACTAGGCATTACCGTATGCAAAACTACCCCAATCCCAGCTAATAGTGCTAAAACTACAATGTTCTTCGTATTCATTTCTCTTCTCTCCTCTGCTATACTAATCATTTTGTTTCTCCTGCAGTGCACTCATTGCCTACAGCGAAAAACCTGCTTTCATTATAACATAATAATTTATTAATAATAAAGATATAATTTTCAGATTATTTAAACCTTATATCTAAGTTTATACTTGTTTACTAATATTCCCGGCCATTTCTTGTAATAAGTCAAAAGAATAATCACTTTGATTACTTTTCCATACTGCTCCAAATCCATCTCCTTTGCCATAACGCGGAATTAAATGCATATGATAATGAAAAACAGATTGTCCTGCATGTTCACCATTATTATTTACAGTATTTAACCCAATTGGATTAAATTCTCTTTTTAAGGCATTAGCAATGGCAGGAACCACTTCAAAAATGTTTCTTGCAATTTCTGGTGTTAATTCAAATATGTTTTCCTTATGTACTTTTGGAATAACCAAAGTATGTCCCTTTGTTACTTGGGTAATATCTAGAAAAGCTAAAACATGTTCATTCTCGAAAACCTTGGCAGAAGGAATTTCTCCATTAACAATTTTACAAAAAATACAATCGCTCATATACACTGTCCCTTCAATATTGTTTGTATTATTTTACCATACAAACGAAAAAAAGAAAAAGGCAGGATCCGCATGGAATCCTGCCCTCTCGAAGGGGAATTGCTTCAAAAGGTACGTTCATTAGGAGTGTTCTTTGATAAACACCTCATTTTTCGTAGAGTGTTTTTATAAAGAAACATTATTGTTCAAGCTGACCATCCCCTATGGTGTTTTTATATGTTTTCCCAACTTATAAAAACAGGTAGCGATCTGCGGTAAACACCTCATTTAATGTTTATTTTTTTAAGATAAACAGTTACTTGGTGTTACTAGAACTCAAAATGGTTACTGTGCACGTTGTACAAAACAACCATCCCCTTATCTGAAACGAATTGGAAGCTCACTTATTTGAAATGTTAATTGTCTTTGACAGACACCTCATCTCAAGTTTTAATGAATCGCTTCATTGAAGTAAGTTGTTTTCCCCTTCGAATATTATGATAACCAATGTAAGAAGTAATATACAAAAAAAATGATAAAAATTTGAAAACTATTTTTATCAACCACAATTTGTTAAAATAAAAAAATAATCGTGCTTAGGAAGGACGTTGCAAATGTCTTTATTATTGATTGAAAATCTGGTTGGGGGATATACCAGAAACCCTGTCCTAAAAGATATTTCTTTTGAAGTAAATGAAAAAGAACTGGTAGGTCTCATTGGTTTAAATGGGGCAGGCAAGAGTACCACAATAAAACACATAATTGGCCTGATGGAGCCGCACAAGGGTGCAGTAAAAATAAAAGGACAAACCTTTACAGAAGATAAAGAAGCCTATCGTAAATTGTTTACGTTTGTTCCGGAAACCCCGGTCTTGTATGAAGAATTGACACTTGAAGAACATTTAAGGCTTACAGCGATGGCATACGGCCTAGACGAATCCACCTATAAAGAGCGTGTTAATCCTTTACTGAAAGAATTCCGAATGGAAAAACGTTTAAAGTGGTTTCCTGCCCATTTTTCTAAAGGTATGAAACAAAAAGTAATGATTATGTGTGCCTTTTTAATTCAGCCATCCTTATACATTGTTGATGAACCTTTTGTTGGTCTTGATCCATTAGGGATTCAATCATTGCTTGATTTGATGAAAAAAATGAAAGATAACGGTGCAGGCATCTTAATGTCTACTCACATTCTTGCGACGGCTGAGAAATATTGTGATCGATTTGTAATCTTGCATGAAGGGCAAATTCGAGCGAAAGGGACATTAGAAGAGTTGAGGGAGCAGTTCTCAATGCCTGCTGCTTCTTTAGATGATCTGTATATTCAATTAACAAAGGAAGAAAATTATGTTTGATGATAAAAAGCTTTGGAAGGAACGAGCTAGCGGTCGTGTTAAGGATTTAGGAAGGTATTTGCGCTATATTTTTAATGGACATCTTGTTGTTGTCTTATTGTTCTTAATTGGGACAGCTTCATTTTATTACCAACAGTGGATTGAAAATCTGCCTGCTGGCTTTCCTGTTGAAATAGTGATTGCAGTTGTAATTGGATTTTTACTTACCTACAGCCCTGTTTACAATTTTCTACTTGAGGCAGATCAGATATTTATCCTACCACTTGAGGATAAATTAAAAGGGTATTTCCTTCGTTCTGGAATTGCCAGCCTTGTTTTCCAGGGATACTTGCTGCTCATGGTTTTAGCTGTACTAATGCCAATGTATGCACACATAAGCATTAATGGATTTCGTTCATTTTTTCCCTTTTTTGTAATTCTGCTCGTTTTAAAAGCATGGAATTTAGCAGCAAGCTGGCGGATTGATTATTTTGTACAGTCAGCAGTCCATCGGTGGGACATGATTGTTCGCTATTTTATAAATGCAACTTTTACTTTTTTATTATTTAAACAAGCTAGTCTGTATATGTTGTTAGTCATTGCGGTGGTTTGTGCACTTTATTATCGTACTTTTTATGTTCAGACAAAGAACATGGGGCTAAAATGGGATAGACTAATTAATCAAGAAGAAAAAAGAATGGCTTCATTTTATCGACTTGCTAATATGTTTACTGATGTGCCTAAATTAAGGGATACAGTTAAAAGGAGAAAATGGCTGGATTTATTTCTTAACCGTATGGCATTTTCCCAAAAAAATACATACCTTTATTTGTTTTCGAGAGCTTTTTTACGTTCATCTGATTATCTAGGTCTTTTTCTACGTTTAACTATCATTGGCGCTCTTGCGATTTATTTTATTTCTTTTGGTATGGGCCAAATCTTGCTCGGAATTTTATTCTTATATTTAACAGGGTTTCAACTCCTGCCGCTTTGGAACCATCATCAAAACAAACTTTGGGTGGATTTATACCCAGTGGAAAAAAGATTTAAAACAGCAGCTTTTTCCTCTTTATTAATGACTATCTTAACGATCCAATCGGTAGTCTATACTCTGCTTATTCTGGTAAAAGGAGAGGTATTAAATTCAGTGCTGAATATACTTGCAGGACTTGTATTTACCTATATGTTTGTTCATATTTACGCAAAAAAACGATTAAATGCATAAACTCTAAAATCCCCTTTTCCATGAAAGGGGATTTTTCTTGAAACTAATGGGCGGAAATTTCGTATATATGCATAAAATTATTGTGGAGGGGTGGCATATGAACGAGTATGAAATTAAGGTGTATGAAGAGATCGAAGAGTGGAAGCGAAAATTAACTAGACGCTCAGGGATGATGAACCGTATATCGAAAAAAGCTCAAGGAAAAATTAATGAATTAATACCTGATAAAGTTCATGAGGTTATGACAGAAAGTATCAAAGCCATGGTCAAAGCCACATTATTTGGATCACAGATGACAACAAATAAAGACCAGGCGTTAGGGTTAAATTTAGCAGAAAGAGATGAATTGGCCATCAAAAAGATTGCTGCTTTTCAGAAGACAGCGATGATTGAAGGAGCAGGGACAGGGGCAGGTGGAATTTTGCTAGGGCTGGCTGACTTTCCTCTTCTCCTTTCGATTAAGATGAAATTTCTATTTGAAGCAGCCTCCATCTATGGTTTTAATACAAAGGAGTATGCCGAAAGACTATTTATCCTTCATGTTTTTCAACTAGCGTTTTCCAGTGAAGATATTCGTAAGAATACATTAGCAGAAATTGAAAATTGGGAAAAACGTAAAGAGACCCTTGTGGAAATGGATTGGCGCAAATTCCAGCAGGAGTACCGGGACTATATCGACCTTGCAAAAATGCTTCAGCTTGTTCCAGGAATTGGTGCGTTTGTCGGTGCTTATGCCAATAACAACCTTCTCAAGCATCTAGGAGAAACAGCCATGAACGCCTATCGATTAAGGTTACTGCAAAAATCCCCTGACCCAATTTGAGGGCAGGGGATTTTCTTATTTGTTTCCATGGATGTTTATAGCTGCTGCTCCTAATGTTTTCGCAGCAATCAACATTGCTTTTTCATCAATATCAAATTTAGGATGGTGGTGCGGGTAGCCAATATCAGAACTGGTAGGTTTCGCACCTGTAAAGAAGAAAGTACCAGGCACATATTGCAAATAATAAGCAAAATCTTCTCCGCCCATTTGCGGCTCAGTTTCTTCAATGTTTATTACTTCAGATACTTGTTCTGCACATGACGCCAAAAATGCTGTTTCACTTGCATGATTAACTACTGCTGGATAACCCCGCTCATAATTAAAATGATAAGAACTTCCCGTCATAGCACATGTGCCTGAAATAATTCTGTCCATTTCATCTTCAATAAATTGGCGGACGTCATCATTAAAGGTACGAACAGTGCCGATGAGTTGAGCTTTGTCCGCAATAATGTTAAATGCATTTTGAGCTGTGAATGAGCCGACAGTGACAACAGCAGAATCAATCGGATTTACCCTGCGACTGACAATCTGCTGGAGATTTAAGACAAGCTGGGATGCTATAACGATGGCGTCCTGGGTTTTATGTGGCTGGGCACCGTGCCCGCCTTTACCTTGAATATCAATTTCAAATCGATCTGCCGCCGCCATGATCGGTCCGGTTCGATATTGTATCGTACCGGTAGGTTCACTTGCCCATAAATGAGTCCCAAAAATCACATCTACACCCTCTAAGCAGCCATCTTCAATCATTGAAATCGCACCGCCTGGGGCATACTCCTCTGCATGCTGATGGATAAAGACATACGTGCCTTCTAATTCCTCTTTAAAGTCGTTTAATGTTTTTGCGAGGACTAGGAGTGTCGCAGTATGTCCATCATGGCCACAAGCGTGCATTACTCCAGGTACTAAGGATTTATAGGGAACATTCTTCTCGTCCTGAATAGGAAGAGCATCAAAATCTGCTCGTAATGCCACCGTTCTGCCGGGCTTTTTTCCATAAACCTTCGCAACCACCCCATTTCCGCCAACATTACCTTTGACTTCAATTTGGAGTTCTTCATAAAATGATTGAATATACTTTGCGGTGTTATACTCCTGAAAAGATAATTCCGGATGCTGATGTAAATAACGGCGGATAGCAACCATTTCGTCATAGCAACCTTCAAGTGCAGTAAACAGTTTGTTTAACATATCTAATCCCCCAAACATTTCAGAAATGAAGAAAGTATTTTCTAACTATTTTAACACTTTTATATTATAAAGTAGATTTTTATATTCTTTTTAATTATACTTTTACTAGAATTTTTATTAGCTGAGAAAGAAGAAAGGGTTTGGAGGATGGAACGGAAGAACAAGAGAAGTGTTTCCTATTTATTTATTATTTTTGCATTTTTATGGGCAGTATTTACGTGCATGAAGGTTGCAATGAACAGTAATTTTTGGATTGATATAAAAGTTGCCGGGCTAGCTGCACATGTGCCTGAACTTGCCATTCCATTTTTTATTAAAATAACGGCAATGGGTGATAAAATAGGGATAGGAATTGTAGCAATACTAGCGCTTGCCTGGCTATTAATAAAAAAGAGAAATTATGTCGGTGCTGCTGCATTGGCCTTATCAACGGCGATTGGAAATGAAGTTAGTAAGTTATTTAAAGATTTTTTTGAGCGTCCCAGACCAGACCTTGAACATCTTGTCAGTGTAAAAAGTTATAGTTACCCTAGCGGTCATGCTATGGTTGGAATGATTGTATATTTTATGATTGCGTATCTATTAATGGAAGAAGCAAGATCCAAAGCAGGGAAAGTAATCATCGCAGTTATTACTGCCATCTTACTTTTATTGATTGGTGCAAGCCGAATTATTTTACAAGTTCATTATCCATCGGACGTACTGGGCGGCTATGCTTTAGGTTATCTCTGGGTAGTTATCTGGATTCTATTATACAACTACTTTAAAAAAAGGATAAAATAACAAAGAGGCTGGTCAGAGATCAGCCTCTTTACATGGATTAAATGAGGAACATCGCCGCAATTGTCGTTACAACAAGACCAATCACAACTGGAAGAAGGTTTCGTCTTGCCAGTTCAAATGGGTCCACATTACAGATGGCAGCTGCTGGGATTAACGCCCATGGTACAAGCGTACCTCCGCCAACCCAGATGGCAGCAATCTGCCCAAGGGCTGTCAATGTGGCTGCGCCTTTGCCGATGGCAACTGCAAATAGGCTTGCTACCGAGCCGGCAAGAGAAATTCCTGAAAAGCCGGAACCATCCAAACCAGTGATTGCACCCACAGTTGTTAGGGTAATCGCCCCAACTTCTTTACTTAACGGTACGATATTAGCGAGGGATACGCCTAAGTCATTTACAATACCTTGCGAAGCCTTTGGTAAAAAGTCGCCAATAATTTTTCCAAATCCGGCATCACCTAGGTAGAAAAACGCAGCGATTGGAATAACAGGTCCGAAAACCTTAAATCCAAATTGGAATCCTTCGATTAGATATTGAGTTGTTTTTTCTAAACCTTTATTTTTATGGCTGGTTAGAGTAATTAACAAAAGAATGAGAATGGAGGTACCGCCGATTAATGCGGTGGCATCCCCACCGGCTAAATCAAGGATTGACATAGTAGCAACATCCGCAGCAAACAATAATGGCACTAAAAAAGCAAAGAAACGTTTTTGGGCAAGTGATAAAAGTGAAGATTGATCAGTGGATTCTTCAGCAGGAGAATCCACGCTGACTGAGGTTGAAGTAGTGAGTATACCGCGCTTCATATCCCTTCGTAAGAAATAGAAGGCCGTAACAGTTGTAACAAGCCCCATAATAAACACTAATGGAATGCTTGCATTAATGACATCTTGAATGGGTATACCAGCGGCATCAGAGGTTAACTTAGGAGCAGCTTGAATGACAAAGTCACCGGATAAAGCGATTCCATGACCAAACAAGTTCATTGCCATGGCAACACCAAGTGCTGGAAGTCCTGCCCGAATCGCAACCGGAAGAAGAACAGCACCTAGAAGTGCAACAGCAGGGGACGGCCAGAAAAACCAGGAGATCACCATCATTAATATCCCAATCGTCCAATACGCTAGAGTTGGGTTGCGGATTAACTTTCGAAAAGGTGAAATCATAACATCATTTATTCCAGTTACTGTTAATGTGTTGCTCATCGCAACAATTATTGAAATAACAAGAATGGTAGATAATAATTCTGTAATGGCATAACTGAAACTGTTAAAAATGCTGCTGATTGAATGACTTAACGAACCTGTTGCGGTAATAGCAATGAGGAAAATACCTACAATACATACAATCGACGTGTCCCTTCTCATGACCATAAATCCGATAATAAGGACAATAAACGTCACATAGATCCAATGAAGAGCAGTAAGCTCGACAATCATACTATTCCCTCCTTTCTTCATCCAGGGGGCTATAGCCCTGTTGGATGTAATACAGGATATGAAAATCACCCTAAGTGGTGAGAGGAAAAAGTGAAAAAATATTGCGAAGCATTCTGTCGAATTTAACAAATTTTAAAACGTAAAAACGACACTTTTTTGACAGTTATTATCGTTAGCTATACACAAATAGGATTAATAGATATAGTAAATACAGTTTAGTAAGAATCAGTAAGTTTTAAATTCAAGCTATATATATTAAAATGGACAACAGACATGTGTTTTGAAAGGTGGACTATAGTAATGGCAAGAACAATTAATGAAACATTTTTAAAAGCAGCAAGGGGAGAGAAGATTGATCATGTCCCTGTTTGGTATATGCGTCAGGCAGGCAGATCGCAGCCGGAGTATAGAGCGATTAAAGAAAAGTACTCCCTTTTTGAAATCACCCACCAGCCTGAGTTATGTGCGTATGTAACTCGCTTACCTGTTGAACAATATAACGTTGATGCGGCGATACTTTATAAAGATATTATGACACCCCTTCCTGCGATTGGCATGGAGGTAGAAATAAAGGGAGGGATTGGACCTGTTATTGACAATCCCATTCGTTCTTTAGAGGATGTGGAAAAACTGGGTGAAATTAATCCTGAGGAAGACGTTCCCTATGTATTGGACACCATTAAATTATTAACACAAGAGCAGTTATCCGTACCGTTAATCGGTTTTTCCGGTGCACCTTTTACACTGGCAAGTTATATGATCGAAGGCGGCCCTTCTAAAAACTATAATAAGACCAAGGCGTTTATGTACACGGAGCCGAAGGCATGGTTTGCATTAATGGACAAACTTGGCGATATGATCATTACATATGTAAAGTCGCAAATCAAAGCCGGTGCAAGGGCAATTCAGATTTTTGATTCATGGGTAGGAGCATTAAATGTGGAGGATTATCGTTACTTCATTAAACCTATCATGAACCGGATCTTTACATCATTAAAAGAGGAAAATGTTCCGTTAATTATGTTCGGTGTGGGTGCGAGTCATCTTGCATTAGAATGGAATGACCTTCCGCTTGATGTGGTAGGCTTAGATTGGCGTTTACCAATTCACCAAGCAAGAGAAATGGGAATCGATAAAACGGTTCAAGGAAACCTTGATCCAGCTATTTTGTTAGCCCCATGGGATGTTATTGAAGAAAGAGCAAAGGCGATTTTAGATCAAGGAATGGAACGCAATGGCTATATTTTTAATTTAGGTCATGGGGTATTCCCTTCTGTTAATCCAGAAACATTAAAAAAATTAACTTCATTTGTCCATGAGTATTCAGCATCAAAATTAAATCGATAATATCCCATTTTAAGGTTTAAAATTGGTAAGGAGTCCAATTTTTTGGCACAATAAGATGGGCTGCTTTAAAATGGGTCATTAGGGGCATCACAGCTTTTAGTGACCCAGCCCAAACATTTGAATGGGAACTAGCGAACAGATTTATAAATGAGGTGCGAACATGACAAAAAAGAAAATGGGTCTACTTGTAATGGCTTACGGTACCCCATATACATTAGATGATTTAGAGGGATATTATACCCACATTAGGCATGGACGGAAGCCTACTCCAGAAATGATTGAAGAACTTCGAAGCCGGTATGAGGCTATTGGAGGGATTTCCCCTTTAGCAAAGATTACCCTGCTGCAAGCAGAAAAGCTCGAAGAACATTTAAATAGTGTTCAACAGGAGATAGAATTCAAAATGTATCTTGGGTTAAAACACATTACCCCCTTTATCGAAGATGCAGTGAAACAAATGCATGATGATGGAATCGAAGAAGCTATTAGTATCGTTCTTGCTCCTCACTATTCTACTTTCAGTATTAAATCCTATAATGGAAGAGCCAGAGAAGAAGCAGATAAATTAGGCGGAAAGCTTAAAATAAGAGCCATAGACAGTTGGTATCAGGAACCGAAGTTTATTGATTATTGGGTGGACAAGGTAAAGGAAGTATTTGCAGGAATGCCCCAAGATGAGAAGGATCAATCTGTTCTGATTGTTTCCGCACATAGTCTGCCTGAAAAGATTCTACAGTTTGGGGATCCATACCCAAGCCAGCTTCAAGAAACTGCTGACCTTATTGCAAAACAGGCAGGAATAAAAAATTATGTAGTAGGATGGCAAAGTGCTGGGCAAACTCCAGAACCATGGCTTGGTCCTGATGTTCAGGATTTAACCAGGGATTTGTACCATGCCCATCATTATAAAGCATTTGTATATGCACCAGTAGGGTTTGTATGTGAACACCTTGAAGTGTTGTATGATAATGATTTTGAATGTAGAAAAGTGACGGAAGAATTAGGTGTTAATTATTATCGTCCGGAAATGCCTAATGCTAAGGAAGAATTTATTGATGCATTATCGACCGTCGTCCTAAAAATGACTGCAGAATAGGCTTTAGAATGTGTGTCGAAGGAAGGTGACCACCGTGGCGGAAGAAAAACAAAAAATTATCATTATCGGGGGAGGGATTGCTGGGCTTACCTCAGCTTTTTATCTTCAAAAAGCAATTCAGGAAGAGAATCTCCCTATTGAGTTGAAACTTATCGAAGCATCACATCGTCTCGGCGGCAAAATGCAAACTGTTATTAGGGACGGTTTTACAATTGAGAGAGGGCCGGATTCATTTTTAGCCCGGAAGTTAAGTATTAGCAGGCTTGCAAAGGAAGTAGGAATGGAAGAACAATTAGTCCATAATTCTACAGGTAAATCATACGTTTTAGTTAATGAGAAACTTCACTCTATGCCCGGTGGTTCAATTATGGGAATACCAACCGAAGTTGGACCTTTTCTCACAACTGATCTTTTTTCCATTCCTGGTAAATTAAGAGCTGCAGCGGATTTCATTCTACCAAAATCAGAAAGTGGAAAAGACCAATCCTTAGGTGAATTCTTCAGAAGAAGACTTGGAGATGAAGTGGTTGAAAACTTAATTGAACCGTTATTGTCTGGGATTTATGCGGGAGATATTGATCAATTAAGCCTCATGTCTACTTTTCCACAATTTTATGAAGTAGAACAGAAATACAGAAGCCTGATCATTGGTATGAAAAAATCCACTCCTTCCCAACCGAAAACGCCTGTTAGCAAGGAAAAAGCGAAAGGTGCATTTTTAACCTTTAAAACTGGATTACAATCGTTTGCTGAGGCCATAGAAGCCAAAATAGATCCAAAAACGATCTTAAAAGGTCATCGAGTTGATAAAATTACTAAGCACGGTAATAAATATGATGTATATCTCAATAATGGGGAAACATTAGTTGCGGATAGCATTATCGCAGCTACTCCTCATAAGATAACACAGTCAATGTTTGCGGATTATCACTTTTTTGATCCTTTTAAAACAGTCCCTTCTACATCAGTAGCCACCGTTGCTCTAGCTTTTCCTGAAGAAGCTGTGAAAAATGATATTAACGGAACAGGTTTCGTCGTTTCTAGAAACAACGATTATTCAATTACTGCTTGTACGTGGACACATAAAAAATGGGCTCATTCAGCACCAAAAGGGAAAGTACTCTTACGTTGTTATGTGGGACGAGCAGGAGAAGAAACAATCGTCGATCTCTCTGATGACCGGATTATCAAGATTGTCTTGGATGACTTGAAAAAGATCATGGATATCACGACGAATCCTGATTTTTCAATTATTTCCCGCTGGAAAAATTCTATGCCTCAATATACAGTGGGACATAAACAACGTGTAACGGACATCATAAAGCATATGAATGCAGAGCTGCCTGGGGTATTTTTAGCAGGTGCTTCTTATGGCGGTGTCGGACTTCCTGATTGTATTGATCAAGGCGAGGCAGCCGTCAAAAATGTATTAGATTATTTAAAAAAAGAAAATTTCTAAAACGAAGCTGTACATTGCTGGCAGCTTCTTTCTTCTGCTTGTAATTTACACTATGAAGGTGGAGGCGTTATTTTGAAACTTACGGTTATTGGTTATTGGGGTGGATATCCGAAGCAGAATGAAGCTAGTTCTGGTTATCTGCTTGAACATGATGGCTTTCAATTGTTAATGGATTGTGGTAGCGGGGTACTTTCTAAGATACAAAATGTTACCCAGCCTGAGGAACTAGATGCGGTAATCCTTTCGCATTACCATCCTGACCACATCGCAGATATTGGCGTCTTACAGCATGCAAGATTAATCCAAGGATTTTTAGGAAAGAAGACTCAAACATTGCCTCTATATGGTCATGATTTGGATCAATCTGAATTTAACAAATTAACCTATAAAGATATAACAAAAGGGGTTTCTTATAATCCTAGTGAGGTTCTCACCATAGGTCCATTTCATGTTTCTTTTCTTAGAACAGACCACCCGGCCCCGTGCTACGCAATGAGAATAGAAGCAGATGGAAAAGCAATTGTTTATACAGGTGATAGTTCGTATAAAGAGGAGTTTATTGAGTTCAGTCGCAATGCTGATTTACTACTTTGTGAATGTAACTTTTATGGACATCAAAATGGAAAATCAGCAGGGCACATGAACAGTATTGACGCGGGAAAGTTTGCACATAAAGCAGAAGTGAAGCAATTAGTTTTAACACATTTGCCTCACTATGGATCCTTACCTCAGTTAATTACTGAAGCATCAAGTCAGTTTGCGGGTATAATTAGGCTTGCAGAAGAATTTCAATCTATTTCACTATAAAAAGGGGCCATCAACTATTATGTTATTTATTGATAATAAAGGAGTCACTGATCCAAGGATAAATTTGGCGATTGAGGAATACGCGCTGAAAAATCTTGATATTAATGAAACGTATTTATTATTTTATATAAATGAACCGTCTATCATAATCGGTAAGAACCAAAATACCATTGAAGAAATTAATACAGAGTATGTGGAAGGTAACGGCATTAAAGTTGTCCGGAGACTGTCCGGCGGCGGTGCGGTCTATCATGATCTTGGTAATTTAAACTTTAGTTTTATCACAAAGGATGACGGGGAGAGTTTTCATAATTTCCGTAAATTTACTGAACCGGTTGTGAAGGCATTAAACAAATTAGGAGTAAACGCCGAATTAAGCGGCAGAAATGACATTGAGGTCGGAGGCAGAAAAATTTCTGGAAATGCCCAATTTTCAACCAAGGGTAGAATGTTTAGCCATGGGACGTTAATGCTGAATTCCGAAATAGAAAATGTCGTCTCAGCGTTAAAAGTTAAAAAGGATAAAATCGAGTCCAAAGGAATTAAATCTGTCCGCAGCCGGGTTGCCAATATTTCTGAGTTTCTTACTGAAAAGATAGAAGTTGGTGAATTCAGATCCTTACTGTTAAAGAATATATTTGAGGGGCAAGAGGAAGTGCCAGAATATCTTCTTACGGAAGAAGATTGGGAAAAAATTCACCAACTTTCAAAAGAACGTTACCAAAGCTGGGATTGGAACTATGGAAGATCGCCTAAGTTCAATTTACAGCATTCGCACCGCTTCCCTGTAGGCAGTATTGATGTTCGTTTAGAGGTCAATAAGGGGGTCATTGAAAATTGTAAAATCTATGGCGACTTTTTTGGTGTTGGGGATGTAAGTGAAATTGAGGCAAAGTTAACGGGCGCGCGATATGAAAAAAATGAAATCGAAAAGGCTCTTGCAGATGTTGACACTACCCATTACTTTGGAAATATTGACAAGAAAGATTTTTTAAATTTGTTATATTAAGAAGTGAGGCACAGCATTTTCAAATGCTGTGCTATCTTTTTATCTGAATTTTCAAGTATTATACTTGTATAGGTTCTGTACTTTTAATATAATAAGTTTAGAAAATTGCTGTAATTTTGTGAATGAACATTCATTCAACAGGAGGGAGAATATGAATCTTTTATCAAAGTTTGAAGAATCAGCGAAGAACTTTGCTGCTAAACCAGCCTATTATTTTATGAACCAAATCTGTACTTATGCTGAATTAGATGGTGCGATTACTAAATTTGCATCCGGTTTAGAAAAATTAGGGGTGAAAAAAGGGGATCATATTGCCATATTGCTGGGGAACTCGCCGCACTTTGTAATCAGCTTATATGGTGCATTACGATTGGGGGCAACTGTTATCCCAGTAAATCCTATCTATACTGCCGATGAGATTGGCTATATATTAAATAATGTTGACGTTAAAGCAGTTATCGGGCTTGACCTGGCAATCCCATTAGTTGAAAAAATTCACACCTCCCTTCCCAAAGTAGAACATTATATTTTTTGTGAAACAGCACCAAATAGCAATGTAGAATCGAAAATTGAGAATCTATCATGCTCTCCAAAAATGAAATCGTTTTCATTGGTAATTGCAGCTGGAGACTTAACCTTTAAGGGACCTGAGCTCGAGGACGATGATACAGCTGTCATTCTTTATACATCAGGTACGACAGGACAACCTAAGGGTGCAATGTTAACGCATAGAAATTTATATAGTAATGCTAAAGATGTAAGCGAATATTTGAAAATGAATTCCGATGATAAGGTAGTAACTGTCCTTCCTATGTTCCATGTTTTCTGTTTGACTGTTGCCTTAAATGCACCATTATTAAGTGGAGCAACGCTATTAATCACTCCAAAATTCAGTCCAAAGGAAATTTTTGGATTAGTTAAAGAAAATAGAGCTACTGTTTTTGCAGGTGTCCCAACCATGTATAATTTCCTTCTTCAATATCCTGATGGAAATCCTGAAGACTTAAAATCTTTACGCCTATGTATCTCAGGAGGGGCTTCCTTACCCGTAGCCCTTTTAAAGAATTTTGAACAAAAGTTTACTGTTGTCATTTCTGAAGGCTATGGGTTGTCTGAGGCTTCTCCTGTTACTTGCTTTAATCCGCTTGACCGCCCTCGAAAGCCAGGGTCAATCGGGACATCCATCCTCCACGTTGAAAATAAAATCTTTAATGAGCTTGGTGAAGAAGTCTCCATTGGCGAGGTAGGAGAATTGGTTGTGAGAGGTCCTAATGTCATGAAAGGGTACTATAAAATGCCCGAAGAAACCATAACGACTATTCGAAATGGCTGGCTTCATACTGGGGACCTTGCCAGAATGGATGAAGATGGGTACTTTTATATTGTCGATCGAAAAAAGGATCTCATCCTAGTAGGCGGCTATAATGTCTATCCGCGTGAAGTGGAAGAGGTTATTTATAACCATCCAGATGTTGTCGAAGTGGCTGTTCTCGGCGTTCCAGACCTAGATCTCGGGGAGGCTGTAAAAGCCTTTGTTGTCAGCAGGAACCCTGAGCTAACAAGAGAACAATTACTAGATTATTGCAAGGAGCACTTAGCCAAATATAAAATTCCTTCTTCGATTGAATTCATTGATGAACTTCCAAAGAATACAACTGGGAAAATCTTAAGAAGGGCACTAAAGACACAGGTAGTCGAAACCAGAAACTAGAATTTACTTCAGAGGACAGGTTGTGTTAACCTGCCCTATTAAGGGGGAGCATAGTGGAGCCAATTTTGCTGGAGTTTAATAATCATTTGGCAGTTGTCACAATTAATCGGGCCGATTCTTTAAATGCGTTTAATTATGAGACATTACTTGATTTACAGAAAACGGTTGAAGAAATTAGAATAAATCCAAAAGTTCAGGCTGTTCTTTTTATTGGTGCCGGTGAAAAGGCATTTAGCGTGGGGGCTGATTTGAAGGAACGAAAATCATTAACTGACGAACAAGTGAAGCGAAATCTATATAAAATTAATGAGGTTTTTACGGCAATTGATAGTCTGCCCCAACCGACTATTGCCGCAATAAATGGATTTGCTTTTGGTGGAGGAATGGAGTTAGCTTTGGCTTGTGATTTCCGTTTTGCAGCAAGAGAAGCACTATTGGGGTTAACGGAAACGAGTCTTGCTATCATTCCAGGTGCAGGAGGTACACAACGTTTACCACGCTTAATAGGTCAGGCGAAGGCCTTGGAACTCATTTTGACAGCACGCCGCTTGTCCGCTGATGAGGCTTATGCCTTTGGACTACTGACAAAAGTTGTAGAGAGAAAAGATTTAATGACAGCGTGTTCAGCCTTTTGTTCGCAATTACTGGCAAATGGGCCTATTGCATTGCAACAAGCCAAGTTTGCTATAAAAAATGGGATGAATACGGATCTAAACACAGGATTACAAATAGAAAGAAAAGCATACGAAGTAACACTCCCAACAGAAGATCGAATCGAAGCATTGCAAGCTTTCGCTGAAAAAAGAAAGCCAGCCTTTAAAGGGAAATAACGAAACATGGTGCTTGGCGCCATGTTTTTTTATTTTATTTTGACTGAAAATTTGCTATTATTTATTCTTACATGTGTAAGTGTAACAAGGGGAGGAATAGAGTTGGCGGATTTAGCTTTTAGTAAAGAATCGTCGGAATTTAAAAAAGGACTTCAAGCCGGGATAAGTATCGGAATTGGCTATTTTCCAATTGCACTGACCTTTGGTCTTCTCGCTAAGACTTCAGGACTATCTCTATCCGAAACGGTGTTAATGAGTATAATTGTATTTGCAGGTGCATCCCAATACATATCACTTAGTCTGATCGCCTATGGTACAGGAATATTTGAAATTATTTTAACAACGTTTATTGTAAATATTCGTCATTTCCTAATGAGTACATCCTTGAATGAAAAAGTTGAAGAGGACCATCTAATTAATAAGTTAATTTATTCATTTGGGATAACGGATGAAACATTTTCAGTGGTTGCTACAAAAGAGGGACCGGCGGCAACTGGCTTTTTATTTGGTGTTATCTCGGTATCATATTCTAGTTGGGTAGTTTTTTCTGGACTGGGTCATTTGATTGGAGCTAACCTGCCTCAAACTCTGCAGGAAAGCATGGGGGTCGCGCTATATGCCATGTTTATTGGACTTCTAGTCCCATCCATGAAAAAAAGCGTAAAGGTAGTATTTCTAGCAGTACTAGGCGCGATATTTAATTCGATATTTACCATTGGAGACCTCATGGCTCAAGGCTGGGCAATTGTTACCGCAACCATTTTATCAGCCGTCATTATCGAATCAGTTGAAGTAATTAAAAGGAATCGGAGTGTAAGAAATGAAAGCTGAAATCGTTTGGATGATTCTTGGGATGGGTTTGGTTACGTATATACCGCGTATGATGCCTTTTGTTTTATTTAAAGGGAAAGAACTGCCTCCTTTTATTCAAGGAGTTCTAAAAAATGTTCCTTATGCTACACTAGGGGCTTTAATTTTCCCAGCGATTATTTTTATTCAGAAGGAAGATATCTGGTATGGGGTAATAGGGGCCGTAGCTGCTTTTATTGCGGCAATATTAGGGGCTAATGTCATCGTAGTAGTCATTGGATCTATTGCTGTTCTATCGATATATTCATATCTTATGTAAGTCGGTATTTAAAACCGGCTTTTTTATTATCTAGGCTCCAGTGCCGAGGCACTTGCATTTTAATTGTTCTAATTTGTCCTTTTTTAACTAAACTAAGTATAGAGAGTTTGTACAAAAAGGGGGATAAATCGTGGCGAGAAAAATGGGAGTCTATGCGGTCGTGGGCTACATTCTATATGGATTGATTATTTATTGGTATTTATTCTATTTTGCTGATTCGAGCCTCCCATTTGAATATGAAGGATCGAAGGCGGACCCGGCCACCTTTTTGAATGGCAGGGAACTTATGTTGAGTGAGGAGTACTCCAAAATAAGGAATTTATTATTTTTCTTATCCACTCCCTTAGAATGGCTCATTTACTTCTTCATATTATTATTTGGCTTATCTAAAGCAATTAAGAATTGGGCTGAAAACTCCACTAAGTATAAACTGCTGCAAACAGCCATTTATTTGATTTGGTTATCTGTTTTCGCTTATTTGGCGACATTTCCAATAAGCTATATTAGTTTTAATTTATCAAAAACCTATAATATTTCGACCCAGTCGTTTGCTTCCTGGATGAAAGATGAGGTAATAGATTTTTGGCTTAATTATGGGACCTGGCTGATCATTGTCCCGGTATTATACTGGTTGATGAAGAAAAGTCAAAAACGCTGGTGGCTGTATGGGTGGCTTTTATCTATTCCATTTACATTATTTATGATGTTTCTCCAGCCAGTTGTGATTGACCCGTTATATAATGACTTTTATCCTTTAAAAGATAAAGCATTGGAAACAAAAATCTTGACACTGGCCGAAAGGGCTCAAATTCCAGCTACCCATGTATTTGAAGTGAATAAGTCAGAAGAAACCAATGCTTTAAATGCCTATGTCACGGGGATCGGTTCTAATGCCCGGATTGTCCTATGGGATACTACCTTAAATAAACTATCGGATAATCAAATCTTATTCATAATGGCTCATGAAATGTGCCATTATGTAGAAAAACATATTTATTTTGGAATAGCTGGGTACCTTTTGATATCACTGCTCGGTTTGTATTTGACCTATAGAATTATGAATTGGGCAACCAAACGATGGGGCAGCGAATTGAAAATCTCGGATGTAAGAGATATTTGTTCACTTCCATTATTTTTTATGATCCTTTCGATGCTTCTGTTTGCTGCCAGTCCATTTACTAATTTTACTTCTCGTTATCAGGAAACACGCGCCGATAAATATGCGATTGAAATGACTAAAAATTCAGAGGCTGCGATTACTTCTTTTCAGGAATTAACTCGTTCTGGTTTAAGTCAAGTAAATCCGCCGTTATTAGTAAAAATCTTCAGGTATACTCATCCTTCCATGCTTGATCGGATATCGATGCTTGAAGAGTATGAAGTGAACCAAAGGAATAAATAGGTGCCAACATAAGAAGGGCTGAGACATCAATATATGTCTACAGCCTTTTTTGTTACATAAAATTACTCAAAGGAAGTGGAAATATTTTTAAATATATGTTCCTTCATTAGACAAGCATTTGATGAAACGAAAAAAGCCGTCAGTCCTGACGGCAGTTAAAGTTTTTTAGGTTCCAAACTTTTTGTAAATTTCCTTTAGTTGCATGGATAACAGGAGAAATGATTTTTTGTCTCGGGAATCAATGGCCGCGTCGATTTTCTGCAGTAATTTTTCCTTTTCGACTGTTAACTGAATTTCGGACAACAGCATGTCAATGTATAAATCCTGGACAAAATTCTCTTTCAAGCGATTGCGTTTCATGGCACCAAGTTTCATTAATTCCGTGTATGATTTTTCATTCATGAAAATCACCTCTGATGCTTTTTAAAATTATATGGTTTTTTTTGAAGAATATCATTAATTTTGAAATTTTCAGATAAATATTTATTTCTCCTAAATTTTGTGAATAATTTAGGAACAGTTCAGAAAAGTAAGGGAATAAAAAACAAGGAGTGTTAAGATAATGATGGATAAAATGAAAAGGGAGTTGAATAAATTGAAGCAAACCGAGATCGAAGATTATGAAATCAATTCACGTACGATGTTTGTAGAACCGGTGGTTTATGGAAGTAAAATTTATTCACGTGTAGTTGAAGTAGAAGATGAATTCTTGTTACCCCTTAAGCCCTTAGATCTGATTAAAAAAAGTTGCAATTATTATGGTGTCGATTACGAAAGCAGGAAAAGAGGTACACGGCAGCTAATTGGTTATTTCCGAAAACTTTCAATTATCATTGAACCAACTTACCACATCTATTTTTTTCCTACAGTTTCGCCGTTAAAACCTGAGTGTATTTGGATAGCATTTGAACATGTGGAATGTTATCGCCGCGTAGCCGCACAAAAGACAATGATCATTTTCCGTAACAAACAATCACATATATTTCCAGTTCCGGTAAGTACAATAGAAGGACAGATGTTAAGAACGTCATTATTAAAAACAAAGCTCATGCAAAGAATAGAAAGTAATGGGAGAAAGTTCTCTAATAAAGCAAATGGACCCCAGTTAATAAATGCTCTGGAAAGCTCCCTAGAGTACGATGCCCATTCGAAGGGTCCCAAATAAGGTTGGTTATTTCTATACAATTAACGGGACAGATGTTTTTTTAATAAGTAGGCCTCCATTATTTCTTGGACCTTATTACGTATCCTTGGGTTAAAGTAATTATGGTTTTCTTCGTAGCCTTTATAAATAAACCTGTATAAAGTAAAAGCATCGTCCCGTTTTTTTTCAATTACTTGAAGTTTATTTTTTTTCATATATTGTTTAACTTCCGCCAATTCCTTCTGAATTTCCTTCATCGTTTCCTCAATCAAATCTAAATAGGGTTGTTTGAGTTTAAAAGGGCTCTTTTCGACAACGGATAAATCCCGGTTTAAGATAATTAGAACCATTGGCAAATACATTGCCTTCTCCATTATGTCTCGATCATCTTCGGGGATTCTGGTCATTTTCAGCCACACCTTTCACTTTTATGAGAACAAATGTTCTTTTTTATTTTACAAAAAAGGAACATTAAAAGCAATAGGACTATACATAAACAAAACTCGTCATTTGGTCGAGTTTTATTTATTGAAAATTGCAGTTGTTATATGAGAAAGTTTTTATTAATAGAAGGATATCTGATGGGGGAAAATGAATTAAATGAAGAAACCCCTAAAAAGAAAAAACAGTCTTATAAATAGGAGCATAAAAAACATGGATGAATAGGTGATAATCAAATGAGATCTGATAAACATCAAGTGAAGAGAAAGAAACGATGGCCATCAGTGTTACTGATATTCTTACTTTTAATTGGGGCAGTTGCAGGCTATGCTTATTTTCAGTACAAGCAGGGCGTTAACCAATCATTAAAAAAAATTGATAAAAACGCATCAAATATTGTCTATACCTTCGAAGGGCAAAAAGATCAGTATGGGGGAACGAATATCCTTTTGCTTGGCAGTGATGCAAGAGGAAAAGAAAAGTCTCGCGCAGATACTATCATGATTGTTCATTATAATGAAGACAAAGGAACCTTTAAATTAACTTCAATTATGAGGGACAGTTACCTCGAAATTCCAGGGCATGGTAAACACAAAGTTAATTCAGCATTCGCACGCGGTGGACCAGAATTAATGAGGCAAACAATTAAGCACAATTTTGATATTGACCTTCAATATTATGTCATTGTCGATTTTCAAGGCTTTGTGCAACTTATTGATGAAGCATTCCCAAATGGGGTAGAAATCGATGTAGAGAAAAAAATGTCAAAAAATATTGATGTAACTTTAGAGCCAGGTCTGCAAAAATTAAATGGAGAGGAAATGCTTGGTTATGTCCGCTACCGTCATGATGCTATCGGGGATTTTGGAAGGGTAGAACGTCAACAAAAGGCGGTTAAGGCAATCGGGGATCAATTGATGGGACTGCAAACAATTCCAAAGCTCCCTAAACTGATTGGTGTAGTGACTCCTTATGTGAATACAAATATGAAAACTTCAGACATAACATTTATGGCGAAGGATTTCTTTTCAAATGATCGTGGAAATATTGATACGTTACGAATTCCTGTTGAAAATAGCTATTCAGATGCGCGTATAGCTGGAGAAGGAGCCGTATTAGATATCAATGTTGAAAAAAATAAAGAGGCACTTCATCAATTTATCACAAAGTAATATTTACACTGCTAATTCGTAAAAAAATGAGGAGAAATAGGATGGATATTGAATCATTAAGAGCATGGTTTACGCTTGAACATATAATGAATTTAATTCGGGAATACCGAGCCCTTGGCCCCATACCTGGCATAATGCTTATTGTCATTGAGGCATTTTTGCCGTTTCTCCCATTGTTTATATTTGTAATGGCTAATGCCAGTGCTTTTGGACTTTGGTTAGGATTTTTATACTCATGGCTCGGTGCTTGTATGGGGGCTATGCTCGTATTTTTACTTATCAGAAAGTTTGGGCAGCAAAAGTTATTATCTTTCTTGTCCAAGCACCCTCAGGTTCGTAAATTAATGGATTGGCTGGATCGTCATGGATTCGGCCCCCTCTTTTTAATGCTATGTTTTCCATTTACCCCCTCAGCTGTAGTGAATATAGTTGCAGGTCTTTCTAAAATTCGTCTTTCTCAATACATGCTAGCTGTGTGTATCGGGAAGATGGTGATGATATTCACAATTAGTTTTGTAGGCTATGATATCCAGTCATTGCTGACGAAGCCGCTTCGGACTGTTGTAGTATTGCTTATTATATTCATTCTTTGGTTTGTTGGTAAAAGAATTGAGGGCAGAATGAATAAGAGCATGGAAACTGACCATAATGGTGAAATAGATAGAAACTATAAACAGGAGAGACGGAGGAGCGTTAATGAAGATTGAATGGAAAAAGGAAGGCATGGAATGGGCTAAGGCTTTTGCGATTGGAATCATTATTTTTGCTTTTATTCGTACATTTTTCTTTTCAAATTATGTAGTAGAAGGCGAATCAATGATGCCAACGCTTCAGGATGGGAACAAGCTGGTAGTTAATAAGCTGGGTTATCAAGTGGGGGAATTGAATCGATTCGATGTGATTGTTTTTCATGCCAATGAAAAAGAGGATTTTGTCAAACGAATTATTGGCCTGCCAGGTGACAAGATTGAATACCGAAATGACCTATTGTATATTAATGGGCATAAGTATGATGAACCGTTTTTAAATGTGTATAAACAAAAATCTCCTGGAATAAGGATTACTGGTGATTTCAGCTTAAAAGAAATTACCGGTGAAAATACAGTCCCTGACGGAAAATTATTTGTTCTTGGTGATAATCGTTTAGGAAGTTGGGACAGCCGACAATTTGGTTTTATAAACGCTAGTCAAGTAGTAGGAAAAGTCGATTTACGCTACTGGCCATTAAATGAAATGGACGTCCATTTTTAAATAAAGAGATGAAGGCACTATACACGATGTACAATCGTGTTTTTTTTGTCTTAGGCTGTGTTAAACTTGTCTGTTGATTTCCGTTCCAGGCACTTCGCTTTCCGCGGGCGTGCCGGGGAGCCTCCTCGTCGCTTTGCTCCTGCGGGGTCTCCCCTGCCCCGTACTCCCGCAGGAGTCTTCGTGCCTTCCACTCCAATCAACAGAGTGCTAAAATCAGTATTAACCTTTAACATAGCCTTGTCTTAAAACCGTAGAATTTACCATTTATGGCTTGAATCTGTATATGGGTATTCCAAACGTTTGTGCTTATTTTGTGATAGAATGGGAGATATAAAAGTTTAAGAGTGGTTGTGGAAAGCGAGGTTTTTACATGTCATTAAGAATGGTAATCGGGCGTTCAGGAAGCGGCAAGACTGCTATGTTCATAGAAGAAATAAAAGAGCGGCTGCAAGAAAAGCCAGAAGGTACACCGATCATTTATATTGTTCCTGAACAGATGACTTTTTTATCTGAATATCGCTTGGCAACAGACCCTGCTATCGGCGGAATGATCCGCGCTCAAGTATATAGTTTTTCACGACTAGCGTGGCGGATTTTGCAAGAAACAGGCGGGATTAGCCGAATTCATTTAAGCAGTGTAGGCATGAGTATGCTCATTCGCAAAATTATTGAAGAGCAAAAGGAACAGCTAGGACTTTTTCAGCGTGCTGCCGATAAAACTGGATTTATCAAACAGCTTGAGCAAATGATCACTGAATTTAAAAGATATTGTATAAGGCCAGAGGAGTTAATTCATAACGCATTTCAATCAAATGGTGATGCAACGGCCGCCAATGCCTTAAATGATAAAATCAAAGATTTAGAAATTATTTATAAAAAGTTCGAGGATGAAATTTTTGGTAAATATATTGATTCAGAGGATTACTTTACACTCTTAGCGGAGAAAGTGTCCCATTCAACCTATTTAAAGGATGCAGAAATATATATCGATGGTTTTGATAGTTTTTCACCTCAGGAATATGGTGTAATGTTGGAATTAATGAAGCATTGTAAAACCGTATCAATCGCACTAACCACCGATCAATTATCCGTTGGTTCAGCTCCTGATGAACTAGACTTATTCCGCTTATCCGGTGGAACTTGTTTTTCCATTTATGATTTAGCTAAAGCAAACGGGATCGAGATGGAGCAGCCAGTCTTTTTAAAAGAGCAAAAAAAGTGGACTAAGCCATCATTGCGTCATCTGGAAGAAAAATTTGATACGCGGCCTGTTGTACCATATTTGGATACGTCCCAAATTAATATTTGCCAAGCAGTAAATAGAAGAGCCGAGATCGAAGGGATTGCCAGAGAGATTCGTGATTTTGTTAGAACAAAGGGTTTCAGGTACCGGGATATCGCATTGTTAATCAGAAATGGGGGGGACTATCATGAGATTGTTGAACCAGTTTTCAACGATCATCAGATTCCCTATTTTATTGATCAAAAAAGGACGATGCTGAACCATCCTTTAATTGAATTAATCCGATCAAGTCTTGAAGTGATTAATTCTTATTGGCGCTATGAACCGGTATTTAGAGTGATTAAGACAGAATTATTATTCCCTATCCAGGAAAATACCGCAAAAATGCGCGAGAGAATGGACAAGCTAGAAAATTATTGTCTGGCTTACGGAATAAACGGAAGTAAATGGACGAAAAAAGATCGTTGGAGCTATCGACGAATTAGAGGGCTGGAATTAGAGGTTAACTCTCAAACCGATGCAGAAAAAGAAATGGAACAAGAGTTAAATGAATTAAAACTGATGATAACAGCGCCGTTATTACGTCTATCAAGACGATTGAAAAAAGCGGATTCAGGAAGAAAACTCTGCGAAGCCATCTATTTATTACTAGAGGAATTGGATGTCCCCGCAAAGCTTGAAAAGTGGAAGGCAGATGCCGAGGAAAAGGGTAATCTTGTAAAAATGCGTGAGCACGAACAAGTCTGGAATGCTGTCATTGATCTGCTCGATGAATATGTTGAAATACTTGGGGATGAGCCAGTCTCATTAAAGTCATTAGCGGCGGTGTTAGAGTCAGGTTTTGAATCCTTACATTTTTCACTTATTCCACCTGCACTGGACCAGGTTTTGGTTGGGGATTTAGAAAAATCAAGGCTGAATGAAATAAAAATTGTCTTTGTGGTGGGTGTCACTGAAGGAATACTGCCGGCGAAAATTTCGGATGAAGGGATTCTTTCAGATGAAGACAGGGAAATGCTTTTGGCAGCTGGGGTCAATATTGCACCGAGCAGCAGGACAAGGTTGCTCGATGAAAACTATCTAGCCTATAAAGCTTTTACCGCACCATCTGAAGCTCTTTTTGTGTGTTTTCCACTTGCGAATGATGAAGGAAAAGCGTTAATTCCTTCCTCGTATATTAAGAGATTAAAAGATATGTTTCCAAATGCAAATGAGCTTTTCTACGTTTCAGATCCATCACAAGTTTCGGAACGGAGTCAACTAGGTTTTATTTCAAATTTTACAACTACGTTGTCTTATCTCAATTCCCAACTGCAATGGAAAAAACGAGGATATCCTATTTCTGATGTTTGGTGGGATGTTTATAACTACTATCTCGAGAGTTCAGGGAAGGACAAGGCCCAAAAAGTGTTTTCAAGCCTGTTTTATTCGAACCCAGTCGTAAAACTTTCAACAGAGACAGCAGATGAATTATATGGCGAAGCCATTCAAGCGAGTGTTTCCAGAATGGAACTATATAACTCTTGTGCTTTTTCTCATTTCGCTCAGCACGGTTTAAAGCTCCGCGACCGCCAAGTATATCGGTTAGAGGCTCCTGATATAGGGGAGTTGTTTCATGCAGCCTTAAAACAGATTGCGGATATTGTCAATGAACAAAACCTTTCTTGGGCAGAGCTTTCAAGGAAACAATGTGAAGAGCTCTCGAAGGAAGCAGTCATGACTTTAGCCCCTAAACTGCAAAATGAAATATTATTAAGTTCAGAGAGACATCATTATATAAAAAGGAAATTGGAGCAAATTATTACCCGTGCCTCTGTTGTTTTAAGTGAGCATGCTAAAGTGAGTGGCTTTTCACCTATTGGTTTGGAATTAGGATTTGGACCAAACGGAAAACTGCCGCCATTATCATTCTCACTGAAAAATGGGAAAAGAATGGAGTTAGCTGGTAGAATTGATCGAGTCGATCAGGCAAAAGCTGCAGATGACAGTGTCTTTCTACGAGTTATCGACTACAAGTCAAGTGAAAAGGACGTCAATTTTAGCGAAGTGTATTATGGGCTTGCACTGCAAATGTTAACCTACCTTGATATTGTCATGACCCATTCGAATGAATTGGTAGAAATGAAAGCCAGTCCTGCAGGTGTTCTCTATTTCCATGTTCATAATCCTTTTATTAATACAACCAAAATGTTGACGATTGATGAAATCGAAAAGGAAATGATGAAAAAGTTTAAAATGAACGGATTAATGGTAAGTGATCAAAACGTAATTCGGCTTATGGACAAAACACTCGAATCGGGTGATTCAGAAATTATTGCAGCTGGCATCAAAAAAGATGGAAATTTATCGAAAAAATCAAAAGTTGCCAGTCTATCAGAGTTTGATGACCTGAAAACTTATGTCCGTAAATTATATCTAAAAACAGGTAACGCTATTATCGATGGTCAGATTGATCTAGCACCATATAAATTAAAGGATAAAACACCTTGTACATTTTGTTCTTTTAAATCAGTTTGTCAATTTGACGAGGCTATTGAGACTAATCAATTCCGGGTTCTCACACCGCACTCGAAGGAAGATGTACTAGAATTGATTAGGAAGGAGGTTCGAGAATATGAGTAAGGTTGTTATTCCGCCCAAGCCAGAAAATGCAACATGGACTGATGACCAATGGAAGGCAATAATGGCAAAAGATAGAGACATACTCGTCGCGGCAGCGGCTGGTTCGGGAAAGACGGCAGTCCTCGTAGAAAGAATCATTCAAAAAATTCTTTCAAAGGAAGATCCGATTGATGTGGATGAATTATTAGTAGTGACCTTTACGAATGCATCGGCAGCTGAAATGCGGCATCGAATAGGGGAGGCCCTAGAAAAAGCTATTGATGAGGACCCAAGTTCTCGCCATTTAAGAAAGCAGCTTAGTTTATTAAACAAAGCATCTATTTCAACTCTTCACTCCTTTTGTATGGAAGTCATCCGAAAATATTATTACCTAATCGACGTAGATCCAGGGTTTCGAATTGCTGATGAAACAGAGGCGCAATTAATCCGGGATGAAGTGATGGACGAGTTATTTGAAGATGAATATGGCCAAAAAGATAATGCAGCCTTTTTTAACCTGGTGGATTCATTCACTAATGACCGCAGCGATGCTGCCTTAATGGATATTGTTCGGTCTATTTACGATTTTGCAAGCTCAAATCCAGAGCCAGATCAATATTTACGGTCCATAATAAATATGTATGATGTTTCATCGATTCATAATATTGAGGATCTTCCCTTTATCAAGGACCTGCTTTTTGATATTGAACTACAATTAGAAGCGGCTAGAGAAATGATCAACCGAGGGCTGGAATTAACGAAGCTTCCAGGCGGACCAGCACCTAGGGCCGAAAATTTTCTAGATGATTTAATGGTAATTGATACTCTCCTGCTTGCCAAAAAGGATTCTTGGGAAACACTTTATCAAGCATTAATGACCTGGTCTTTTTCACGGGCAAAACAAGTGAAAGGTGATCACTTTGATAAAGAACTAACGGAGAAGGCCCAAAAACTTCGCGATAAGGCAAAGAAAAAAATTCAAGATATAAAAGGGGAATTATTCTCTCGAAAACCTGAAAGCTTTTTACGTGAAATGGAAGAGATGCGGCCGTTAATAGAAACATTGGTTCATCTTGTGAAGGAATTTTCTCAGCGGTTTTCAAAGGTTAAAAGAGAAAAAGGACTTGTCGATTATGCTGATTTAGAACATTACTGCCTTGGCATTTTGACAAAGGAAATCTCAACTGAGGGTGAATTTCTCCCATCGGAAGCGGCTCTGGCATACCAAAGGCATTTTAAAGAAGTCTATTGTGATGAATATCAAGATACAAATATGGTGCAGGAAACCATCCTGAAACTTGTCACGAAGAAAGAAGAGCACAATGGAAATATGTTTATGGTCGGAGATGTTAAACAGTCCATTTACCGTTTTCGATTGGCTGAGCCGAATCTTTTCTTAGGCAAGTATACCCGCTTTAAAGTTGACGGAGATTCAACAGGATTACGTATTGATTTAGCACGCAATTTCCGAAGCAGAAGTGAAGTACTTGATGCGACCAATTATTTATTTAAACAAATTATGGGTGTCAAGGTTGGCGAAATCGAATATGACGAGGCAGCAGAGTTACGTGCTGGCGCACCCTATCCAGAAGATGAGCCCTTTCCGGTTGAACTTCTGCTTATTAACCAAAACGTTGAAGAAAAGGAATCATCAACTGTGCCAGCTGAAGGTGAGGCAGGGGCAGACGCAGAACTAGAAGAATTTGATGCAGTTGGACTGGAACAATCCCAACTCGAAGCAAGGGTTATTGCTTCTAAGATCAAGGAATTAGTTGCTACTAGAGCACCAGTATATAATCCAAAAACGAAATCTACTCGGCCGCTCATGTATCGGGATACAGTTATTCTACTTCGTTCGATGACATGGGCACCGCAGATTATTGAAGAATTCAAGCAGCAAGGGATTCCCGTTTATGCCAGCCTCTCAACAGGGTACTTTAACGCAACGGAAGTGGCCATTATGATATCACTCCTGCGTGTTATTGATAATCCATTCCAAGACATCCCTCTTGCCGCTGTATTACGGTCCCCCATCGTTGGGTTGAATGAGGAGGAACTATCCATCATTCGTATTCAACAAAAGCGAGGTTCATTTTGGGAGGCAGTTACCGCTTTTTGTAAAAGTAAACAAGCTGAAAATACGGCTGCATTTTACGAAAAACTGCGCCGCTTTTATGACTTTTTAACAGAATGGCGCTCTATGGCAAGACAGGGTTCTTTGTCTGAGTTAATCTGGCAGTTATACAGAGATACCCAGTTTTATGATTTTGTCGGAGGCTTACCAGGAGGAAAGCAGCGTCAAGCAAACCTGCGTGCGCTATATGATCGAGCACGGCAATATGAACACACTTCTTTCCGTGGTCTGTTCCGGTTCCTGCGGTTTATTGAACGTATGATGGAAAGAGGGGATGACCTTGGGGCAGCAAGGGCACTTGGAGAGCAAGAGGATGTAGTTCGAATTATGACTATTCATAGCAGCAAAGGGCTTGAATTTCCTGTCGTATTCATGGCGGGAATGGCTCGAACCTTTAATATGGCAGATATTCGTAAACCATATATGCTTGATAAAGAATATGGATTTGCTTCTAAGTATGTAAATGCAGAAAAAAGAATTTCGTATCCTTCTTTACCACAAATTGCTTTTAAGCGAAAAAAGAAAATGGAAATGCTCGCCGAAGAAATGCGTGTCTTATATGTAGCCATGACAAGGGCAAAAGAAAAACTTTATTTAACTGCAACATTAAAAGATACACTCAAAAGAATTGACCAATGGAATGATGTGGCAGCAAATACTGAATGGCTGTTGAAAGATTACGAACGGGCAGCAGTTTCAAGCTATATTGATTGGATTGGTCCCGCCCTTGTTCGTCATCAGGACAGTAAAGAATTAAGGAATAAAGAAACGATAAATCCCCTCATACCTGAAGATATCTCGAGTCACCCTTCTTTATGGAAAATCTCTTTGCTAAGTGCTGAAGAGGTGAAACAGAAAGAAACAGAAGAAGAACTAGAAGAAAATCAACTTCTTGAACGAGTACAAAAAGGGGAACTTGTCGAGACTGCGTCACCATTTGCTGAAGAAATTCGGGCCCGCTTAGATTGGGAATATTCTTTTTCGAATGCAGCAAGCCATCGTTCGAAACAATCTGTTTCAGAAATAAAGCGACAAAGGGAAATGGCAGATGAACAAAGTGGGACCGATCTAGTGAACCACTTTAAAAAATCAATAGTAAAACGTCCTAAATTTATGCAGGAAAAGCAATTAAGCCCAGCCGAACGAGGCACTGCTATGCATATGGTCATGCAGCACGTCGATTTAACTAAGCCAGTGAATCAAGAATCTCTTCAGGAACAATTAACATGGATGGTCCATAATGAATTATTAACCCTGGAACAAGCTGCAGTAATCGATAAAAATTTGATTATTCATTTTTTTGATTCCGAATTGGGGCGAAGATACTTTAATGCTAAAACACTCAACAGAGAAGTTCCATTTACACTTTCCATGCATGCTCGTGATGTGTATCCTAATTGGAACGAGGAAGATGAATCTGTGTTTGTTCAGGGGATTATTGACTGTATCTTAGAGGATGAAGATGGGCTGGTTCTAGTGGATTATAAGTCAGATCGGATAACTGATCGCTATAAAGGCGGGTTTGACCAAGCCAAGACAATTCTTGAAAACCGCTATAAGATGCAAATTAACTTATATACCCGTGCAATTGAACAAATCTGGAAAAGGAAGGTCAATGAGCGGTATTTGTTTTTCTTTGATGGGGCTCATATTTTGAAGGTTGAAAGAGATTAATTCAATAAAAAATGACATAGACCATCTTATGGTTTATGTCATTTTTTTAATTATTACCCACAATTGGCTGATCGATTAAGTTCGTATCAAGTACATTGGTGCCACTTAATCCAGAATTCGTTACGACGATTCCCCCGGTGTTAAATGCACCTGAGCCTGCATTTGTCTTAGAGGCACTTTTTGGAGAGATATATACAGTATCGCCAAATTGAACAATACCGCCACCTACGTTAACGATTTGGACGGGACCGATAATCGCTGGCATAACAAACATCCTTTTTAGAAAAGTTACTTTTATCCTTATGAGTAACTTATGCATTTATCTTTGTCCCTGTTCTCCTTCGTTTTCGCTATTTCTAGGACTGGGATATAACTGTCGAATATGTTTAATTCTAGCTTCCATGGAAACATGGTTGCAGCTTCCAACGTGCAAGAGGGAAGCTGAAGATATCCCCGTAATATCAATTCGGCCAACCTTAATTAGTGGGTTAGGATTTTGACGGGAATATGTGAAAGATTCATTAATAGGGAGAAATGGAATAGGTTCGGAATAGACCTGGTAAGAGGATAAATCCCCTTCATTTCCATAAAACACTTCGCTCTCCCTTTGGACCGCGAGTGCTCTTGAAAGACCATTGATAATACAGGAATCCCCTATCTGTACCGTAGAGGAAAAAGAGACGATTTTAATATTAATTGTATCTACACAAGAGGTTCTCTGCAGCATGTTGTTCACTCCGGTGATAGCGGAACAAAAGGACCTATAATTAATGATTCCGCAGGGGTATCAAAAGTAGAGGCTAACTGGATTGTTTCTGTATCTCCCACCATTACTAACGAGGAACTTGCCACCCCGGTGATTTTGATGTTTTGGACAAAGAGTTCACGGTTATAAACTACAAAGTTCATTCTGTATGCATCCCTTTCAGGTTATCAGGTAAATTACTAAAAAAGACCATTACCCCGTTTTGTATCTCCTTCTTTAATGCTTCAATAATTAAATCATCTGAAGGGGTATCTGCAATCGTGCGATTGTCCGCAGGATGGGTGTTTAAATGATGTTCTATCCTACTCGGAAGCTGTTTAATGATGTCTTGTTTTATAAATGCTAAATACTCGTCATTTGGCAGAACGTTCAATTCTCTCTGAGTAGCTTCCACCATAGCAGGTAAATCCGATTCTAAATATCTATAAATGGCTTCCTCGATTTTCATTGATCTTTGCATTTGATCTTTTGGTGATATTGGGGTGGATAAGGATTGATTTTGTACGGCAAAGTCTTCAATTCCTGCTAATTCGGATGGATTTAGACCAATGTTTAACGTACCTTCAAGAGTCTCTACCTTTAGTTGATCAAATTTATACTCAATTTTGTCTACATGGATGGCCTGTTTTTCATATAATTGTTTGATTTCTGCTTGCATTTTTTGGAGAGTGCTCTCTAAAGACTGAATTCTTTGCTCCTGAGCTTGAATACACATCTGCAGCCATTGAAGATATTGGGAATAATCCTGATACATGTAATCACCTCACAATTATTTCTCCAATAAACGTATTGATTATCATAAGATCGGCGGCCTATTTATCCTGTTTTCTTACTGCGGCTTGTAGGGGAACTGATGGTGTCCCTAATAAAGAGCCTGAAGATTTGATTGTTTGTGGTGCAGGTCCAGTAAATCCGCCAGTATTATATAAATGAGCCATCGGTTTAATAATCCCAGCACTACCTATTTGTAAGACTGAGGAATTGGTAATCCCGCCAATTTTTATGAAATTAATCTGAATGGACTGCTGGATATAAAAGTTCATTTAAAATCACCCATTCATTAAGCATTAAGTGCAATCCCTTGATCGTAAACATCTGAATCACTTGTATTAGTGGAACTTACATTATTTTGAAGTTGTAAGCTTTCCCCAGTGTTAAAGGAACCAGCGCCAGAAAATGTTTTTGCGGTAGAAAATGGCATAATTTTATATACATCGCCAATATGGAAGACAGAACTGCTGCCAAGCGTAATGACCTGTGCAACTCCAACAATTGCTGGCATTTTCAACACCCTTTTTTCATAGTATCTTCTACATCCTATGTATGGGTAAAGGTAATGTGATTGATACGCCCAAAATTATTGAAATCAAGAATCGTATACGATTTTTAATATTCATTTGTAGAACGATCGATTAGAAATAGTTATAATTACCTATTTGCTTGTACAGAAAATAATAAATAAGTTGGGTTTTCGGTTGTTTAGAAAGGGACTATTATATGAGTAAGAGATCAGTCGGAAATAAACACTGTTTCTCGATAAAGGCAAACCTGATGAAAATCAGTGACGCAAAGCTATAGGGGCTAAGGTGCATTTACACTAAGCCAGCCAGTTACCGAAAGATTAGGGTGTTTCATAATGGATATTCATGTCTGCATAGTTGTTCTATGTATCTATGGATATTCTATGAATTCTATCCCCCCTTTGGTAAAGGCGGGGCTATTTCTTTTTTATGGAGGTGGAAACTAATCGACTACTTAACCTGTTTTGGACCCATAAATCCCCTTATTTTAGATGAAGATGTTTCAGAGGTTATGGTAAATGGACCTAACCAGGTGTACTGTGAACGTAAAGGAAAATTGGTATTAACGTCAATACAATTCCGTGACAATGAACATGTCAAGACAATGATAGACAAAATTCTTGCCCCACTTGGATGGAGAATCGATGAAAGTTCGCCAATGGTAGATGCTAGGCTGCCTAATGGCTTACGTGTTAATGCCTTCATTCCTCCCCTTGCATTAAATGGACCAGCCATTACAATCAGGAAATTTTCAAAGGATCCCTACAAAATTGAAGATCTAATCAACTTTGGGACAGTGACAGAGGAAATGGCATTTTTTCTAGATGCATGCGTGAAAGCCCGCTTGAATATGTTTGTTAGCGGTGGTACGAGGTCTGGTAAAACAACCACTCTGAATGCCCTTTCCAATTTTATACCTGATGAAGAAAAAATCGTAACGGTTGAGGATGCAGCCGAAATTCAGTTGGGACAGGGTCATGTAATCTCACTAGAACTTCGACCTTCCGAAATAAAAGGTAAAAGAGCCATTTCGATTCGAGAGCTTCTCAAGAAATCGTTACGAATGAGACCTGACCGTGTTATTATCGGAGAAATCCGTGGTGGAGAAGCGCTTGATATGCTTCAGGCAATGAATTCTGGCCATGATGGTTCACTTGCTACAGGGCACTCATATAGTCCAAGGGATATGATTAGCCGTTTGGAAACAATGGTCCTTTTAGCAGGATTGAATAATTCTATTAAAGACATTCGAGAGCAAATTGCAGGAGCAATCGATGTGATTATCCAGCAAACTCGTTTAATGGATGGAACAAGGAAAATTATCAATATTACTGAAGTTCAAGGAATGGAAGGAGAAAATATCGTTCTGCAAGACATCTTTTCCTTTAAACAAAAAGGAATTAATTCTGAGGGGAAAATTATTGGACAACTTATACCGACTGGTGTCCGCCCCAAATTTTATGATCGCCTAGAGGCATCAGGGATTCATATTCCAGCGTCATTGTTTAAATAATCTCAGGTAATAAGAGGCATTAAGTTATGAATGGTTAGGGGCTGAATTTCCTTTAAATAGGGTTCGGCTTTTTTGTTCATTAAATTTGTTCGAGGGAGTTATTTCTTTTAATATAATAAGTGTGAGACAATCATATTGAGGTGAAAAAGAGTGAAATTTGTGACATTAGAATATAACAATGAATTGTTCGTTGGATTGCTTGACCAAACTGAGGCCACAGTCCTTTTGTTAAACCTTGCTGAAGAAGCAAGAATGGGCATAAGAAGTTTTCCTCCTTCCCTGCTTAAATGTATCGACTTAGGAGATCTCTTTATTGAAAAGGTGAAAGAGGTTCTGGATTGGGTTACTAATTGCGGACAAACTTCATCTTTTTTCGTCCCAATTGAACAGGTAACTTTGCTTGCTCCTATTCCGAGACCAAGTAAGAATATTTTTTGTGTCGGGAAAAATTACGCAGAACATGCGATTGAAATGGGGAGTGAAGCCGATATCCCTGAACATATTATGGTCTTTACAAAAGCACCAACAACAGTTATTGGGCCTAATGAAATGGTCCTAAATCACAAAAATATAACGGCTCAACTTGATTATGAAGGCGAGCTTGCCGTCATCATTGGTAAAAAGGGGCGGGCAATAAAAAAAGATAAGGCATTGGATTACATTTTTGGCTATACCATTATTAATGATGTAACCGCACGAGATTTGCAATCAAGGCACAAGCAGTTTTTCATCGGCAAAAGCCTTGACACAACCTGTCCGATGGGACCTTGCATTGTTCATAAAAGTTCTATCGATAATCCGAATTCCCTAAATATCGAGACGAAAGTAAACGGAGAATTAAGACAGAATTCAAATACTAAGAATTTTATTTTTCCAATTGAAGAGGTTATCTCCATTTTATCAGATGGAATGACACTGGAACCTGGTGATGTTATTGCAACTGGCACACCAGCTGGTGTAGGGAAAGGGTTTAAGCCCCCTAAATTTTTATCTCCAGGTGATCAAATGGCAGTCACAATTGAAAAAATTGGGACACTGAAGAATACTATTCAAGAATAAAGCTATACTTGAAAAATAATTTATAGCATTCTTCTATTTATTACTTTATTTGACTTGCTTTTTTTCGTGTTTATATACTGTTTATGGTATGATAAGGTTCGAATTAAAAGAAATTTTATACATAAGGAGGAACTAACTTGATTCACGGTCATATTACGGCTTGGCTTTTAGCATTAATTCTATTTGTAGTAGCACTTTTTTTACATAAGGGTGGAAAAGAAAAAGGTGCAAAAATTGTTAAAATGATTTTACGAGTATTATATTTGCTTATTATTGCAACTGGTGCAGGGCTTCTATTTTCGGTTTACAAAATTGATGTTTGGTATGTTTTAAAAGCGGTTGTCGGACTTTGGATAATCGGATTATTCGAAATGATTCTTAGCCGTGTGGCTAATAACAGAAGAACTTCTGTATTTTGGATTCAGTTTGTCGTTGCATGGGTTCTTGTTTTATATCTGGGTGGAAGATTGCCAATGTCATTTTTAAACCCATAATTTTTATGTTATCTTGTAAAGGCTGTCGAACAATTCGGCAGCCTTTTGAATTTCCCATGCCTTTTATCTATGAAATCATTTTCTCTATCACTAATCGTTTTCCTGTATTTAATGTAAATTCAAATCGATCATTCACCTTTTCGTAATAGCAAAAATGGTGTTGGACATTACAAATTTGATCCTGATTATCGAAAACTATAAAATTTACCCCATCTTTGCGATTTTCATCCGATAAGAAAGATAAATGATTATAACAGTAGATGCAATCGTAAATGGAAAAGTTTAAGGAGTTTAGAGTGGTAACAAATTGAAAAAAAGCATCATCATTTACCCCATCTAAAAGCCTTTCAAGCGAATAAACTAAATGTTTCCTAATCCTGACTAAATCATGATTTCGGAGCATGGTTGCTTCATTTCCAATCCGGATTTTTCCTGTTTCATACAATTTACCTTTCTTCCAACGGTTCATTCGGAAGACTTCAATTTCTTGCTGAAGGTAATCATCTAACATTTCAGCTTCTTCCGTTTCCTCATCAAAGAAGATCCATTGGTCATTAATTTGTTCAACCGTTCCTTCTGTGTAGGCTCTCTCTTGATAATCGTATAGTCTCATTCGTTGTTGTCGATTCATTATTAACCTCCGTGCCAGATGATATCATATTCTTTTTAGACATCTTCATGGGATTTTATAACTGAAAAATAAAGTATTATTTTTTTATCTTAAGGCTGCGTTTTACTTGTCTGTTGATTTCCGTTCCAGGCACTTCGCTTTCCGCGGGCGTGCCGGGGAGCCTCCTCGTCGCTTTGCTCCTGCGGGGTCTCCCCTGCCCCGTACTCCCGCAGGAGTCTTCGTGCCTTCCTCTCCAATCAACAGAGAGCCAAAATCATCATTAACCTTTAACACAGCCAATCTTAAAAATCTGACTTCCTTACCAGCTTCCGCTTTTTTTTTGGACAATTAACCAATTCTTATGGGCTGAATACTATAAAACATGATTCATGTACAGTAGTTCTGTTAATGAGGAGTGTGAAAGGAAATGTGTGGCATTACAGGCTGGATTAATTTTGATAGGTCACTCAAAAACGAAGTAGAAACACTGACCAAAATGACGAATACTCTGGCAAAAAGAGGCCCTGATGAAACAAACATCTGGTCTGATGCAAATGTGGCTTTTGGTCATAAAAGACTGATTGTTGTTGACCCTGAAGGGGGAAGACAGCCAATGTCCAAACAAAAAGACGGATATAATTACACCATTTGCTATAATGGGGAATTGTATAATACAGAAGATATCCGCAAAGTTCTCCATACTAAAGGATATTCATTTAAAGGTCATTCTGATACAGAAGTTCTATTATCTGCCTATATAGAATGGGCGGAAGAATGTGTAAATTATTTGAACGGAATTTATGCATTTGCTGTCTGGGATAGCAAGAAGGAACAGCTCTTTATTGGACGCGATCGTTTAGGGGTAAAACCTTTATTCTTCAAGGAACATGAGAAGGGTCTTTTATTTGCTTCTGAAATCAAGGCTATTTTAGCCCATCCTGAGGTGAAAACTGAAATCAATCAAGAAGGTCTTGCTGAAATCTTTGGAATTGGTCCATCTAGATCGCCAGGTTCCGGAGTCTTTAAGGGAATAAATGAGCTAAGACCAGCACATGCTCTAACATTATCGAAGAATGGTCTGAAAATTTGGCGTTATTGGAATGTTAAAAGTGAAGAACATAAGGACAGCGTGGAGGAGACGGCAGAAAAGGTCCGCTATTTAGTAACAGATGCTGTAACGAGGCAGCTAGTTTCTGATGTTCCATTAAGTACATTTTTGTCTGGCGGTTTAGATTCAAGCATCATTACAGCGATTGCTGCGAAAGGTTTTCAGGACCAAAACAAAGGGCAGCTCCACACCTACTCCATTGATTATGAAGGAAATGACAAATATTTTTCCTCAACTGAATTTCAACCAGATGCGGATGGAAAATATATTCAAATGATTACGGATAAATTTAATACCATTCACAATAACAAAATTATTACTCAGGAGCAATTGGTTAATGACTTGGTGGAAGCGACCCATGTAAGAGACCTTCCTGGGATGGCAGATGTTGATTCTTCGTTACTTTGGTTTTGTAAGGAAATCAAACAGGATTTTGTTGTCAGTCTTTCAGGGGAATGTGCGGATGAGATTTTCGGCGGGTACCCTTGGTTTCATCGAAAACAAGACCTTGAACGAGCAGGGTTTCCGTGGATGCGGTCATTAGTGGAACGACAAAATTTGTTGAAATCACATTGGCGGGATAAACTTAAATTGAATGATTATGTTATGGAAAAGTATGATCAGGCGATCGCCGAAACGCCAAGATTAGATGGTGAAAGCGTGGAGGAATCAAAACGGAGAGAGCTATTTTATATTAATATGATAAGCTTTATGACTACATTGCTTGATCGGAAAGACCGGATGAGCATGGGTGCAAGTCTAGAAGTCAGGGTTCCATTTGCAGATCACCGACTTGTAGAATATGTCTGGAATATCCCGTGGGAAATTAAAATGTATCGCGGGAGAGAAAAGGGGATCCTCCGAAAAGCATTTGAAGGTATTTTACCGGAAGAAGTACTGTATCGTAAAAAAAGCCCCTATCCGAAGACCCACAATCCTGCTTATACCATTGCTGTCCAAAAACAGGTGGAGAATATTTTACAGGATAAATCCTCCGCATTACATGAATTTTTTAATAAAGAGCAACTTGAAAATATCGTGAAGTCTGGTGGAAATTCATTTCAAGAACCTTGGTTTGGTCAGTTGATGACAGGTCCTCAATTATTGGCGTACCTTGTGCAACTGCACACATGGTTTAAGGAGTATAATATTAACCTAGTGAATTAGGGTGATTTTCTGAGAAAAGGAAGAATTTAAATTTGGAATAAAAACTTGATTAGATTAAAATAGTGTAGGGAAGAGGATATCCTCTTCCCTTTTTTAGAGGAGGATATAACTATATGAAAAAAATTACACTTATTTTAATCTTGTTATTACTAAACTCATCGCTTTCTGCACATGCGGCTGTTGAAAAGAAAGGACGCTTATGGCAGGATGAATCGGTTTATTCCATTATGATTGACCGTTTCAACAATGGAGATCGGAATAATGACATTGATGTAAATGCAAAAGATCCATTAACATATAATGGCGGAGATATTCAGGGAATTATAGATAAGTTAGATTACATACATGACATGGGATTTACTGCGATTCGATTAACCCCTATTTTTGACAATGGTAAGAATGGATACCATGGCTTTTGGGTTAAAGATTTCTACAAAGTTGACGAACATTTTGGAACTATGAAGACTTTCCAAACGTTAGTAAAAGAAGCTCATAAACGAGAAATGAAAGTGATCTTTGATTTTGTTACAAATAATGTAGCAGTTGACCATCCTTGGCTAAATGATACCAGCAAAAAGGACTGGTTTCATGTAAAACAAGATATCGCATCTGGAAATGAGAATCAGAAGGAACTTGAGCAAGGCTGGATTGATGGATTGCCCGATCTTAATCAGGACAACCCAGAAGTAAAGAAATACTTAATAGACACAGCAAAATGGTGGATCAATAAAACAGACATTGATGGGATGAGCTTACCGGAAGTAAATTATGTTCCACTCAGCTTTTGGACTGATTTTTCAACTAAAGTTAAGAAGGTAAAGAAAGACTTTTTCCTGTTAGGGGTCATTTCCAAAGATAATTCTATAGATATGCAAGCATATACAGGTGCTGGGATAGACAGTGTTGTTACGTATCAATATAGTGAAAAATTAAGAAATACTTTTGCAAGTACTGATCAATCCTTTAGTTCACTATACTCGGATGTAGATAAAAATCAGCAATCATTTTTAAGGCCAAATTTTTTGGATAACGAATATACCACAAGATTTACAAGCGACATTGTCGCAAAAAAACAATTCCCAGGCTCACGCTGGAAAACAGCATTGTTGTACCTTTATACCACCCCGGGAGTTCCTATTATTAATTATGGGACCGAAATTGCTTTAAATGGAGGAGGTATTCCGGATAACCGCGGGCAAATGAGCTTCAGGGCTGAAAAAGAATTGATTGATTACATTACCAAGGTGGGCGAATTAAGGAATCAACTTCCATCCTTAACTAGAGGAACCATGGAGATGCTCTATGATCAAAAGGGAATGGCTGTTTATAAACGAGTGTATAAAGGGGAAACATCCATTATTGCGATCAATAATTCGAGTAAGTCTCAAAGCGTAACATTAACAAATGAACAAATTGAAGATGGAAAAGAACTGAGGGGCTTACTTGGAGGAGATAAAGTTAATAGTCATGATAATAAATATATGATTATTTTAGATCGGGATAATTCGGAAGTGTATGTTGCAACTGAAAAAAGCGGCATCAATTTTCCATTAATTGCAGGGTTAGTAGTTGTTTACCTGTTATTTACGTTATTTATTCTTAAATTAAGAAAAAACAAGCGATAAAATGTCGGGGGCTTTCCCCGACATTTTTTTATGATAACATAGTATAGGTTTTTGAACTTAGATAACTGTCTAGCTCCAGCGCCCTAGCGCTTTTCTTATCCGTTAATAATTTCCCCGCCATTTACATGAATCATTTGCCCACTCACATAAGATGAGTCATCTGAGGCAAGAAAAACATAACTGGCTGCTAATTCATACGGTTGTCCTGCTCTACCCATTGCCGTATTTGAACCAAAGGTAGCAACTTGATCTGCTGTAAAAGTCGAAGGAATCAGTGGTGTCCATATTGGACCTGGAGCCACACCGTTTACCCGAATTCCTTGAGGTGCAAGGGACAGTGCTAAAGAGCGGGTAAAGGAAACTACTGCTCCTTTGGTTGAAGAATAGTCCACTAATTGTTCATGCCCCTTGTAGGCCGTAATGGAAGCAGTGTTAATAATCGATGCCCCTTTTTTTAAAAAAGGGAGCGCCATTTTGGTCATATAGAAAAAGGAGAAAATATTTGTTCGGAACGTCTTTTCCAATTGTTGTGAAGTGATGGATAATAAACTTTTTTGCGGATGTTGTTCCGCTGCGTTATTAACAAGTATATCTAGCCTGCCAAATTCAGAATGAATCTTATTCACGGTATCCTTACAAAAATCTTCACTGCCTATGTCTCCGGAATAAAGCTGGCATCTTCGTCCTTCCGCTTCAATTAATTGCTTGGTTTCTTCTGCATCTTGATGCTCCTCCAAATAAATAATCGCTACGTCTGCCCCTTCTTTGGCAAAATAAATCGCAACTGATTTGCCAATCCCACTGTCACCACCAGTAATAATCGCAGTTTTACCAGTTAATTTTCCACTTGGTTGATAATTGGGGTCGACCGAGATGGGCAGTGGATTCATTTCACTTTCTATGCCAGGCTGATGATTTTGATGTTGTGCTGGAAAGGTCTTCTTTTGTTGATTTTTATTATTGCTCATTACCTAAAACCTCCAAGTGTTTACTCCTTATTAGTTTTAGATAAATGGGTCATATTATGAAAAATAATAATGAAAAAAAAAGCGAAAGGATTTATTCATCCTTCCGCCGTTTTTACTGTATAGTAAATAATAAAATATTTAATTGTGGATAAATAGAAATAGTTCTCTGAATCCAGCTCCAGCGCCCAGCGGCTAGTGTACTTCGCTCTCCGCCCTGCGATAAGTCAACATCGAATCGCTAATGCTCTTCGTGTTTCCTTTATCTTGGTTGGAGCGCTCCAGTCCATACGCCGCTAAACGGGCGCTTGCGCCTATTGTTCTTCATCGATAATTAATAAACTGGACATCCACTGTTAAGTCAGCCTCGCGAACAAGGGAGATGATCTTTTGTAAATCATCCCGGTTTTTACCGCTAACACGTACTTGGTCGTCCTGAACCTGACTCTTTACCTTGACGCCGCTATTTTTAATGATGGTATTAATTTTTTTAGCATTTTCTTTGTCAATTCCTTGAACTAGTTTAGCTCGTTGACGAACGGTTCCGCCTGATGCTCCTTCGACTTTTCCGTAGTCAAGATTCCTTACTGGAACTCCACGTTTTATTAATTTGCTAAATAAAACATCCTTTAGTTGGTCCATTTTATATTCATCATCGGAAACAAGGACCAGTTCCTCTTTATCTTTATCCAGTGAGACTTCACTTTTGCTGCCTTTAAAATCATAGCGTGTACCAATTTCCTTCATTGTTTGGGCAATCGCATTTGACACTTCCGATAAGTCAACTTGAGATACAATATCAAATGAACTATCTTTGGACATAACAAAACCTCCATTTTATAAACATTATATTAAGATCATGCCTGCTAAAGTTTCCCTTTATGGGTACATTATAGTAAAATATAGCAGTTCAAACAACTATTTAAAAAGGAAGCGCACGTTCAAACGGATAAATAGGCGCTCCGAATGAGATAAACTAATTCTCCGTGAAAAGAAAAGAGGATATATATATGTCTTTAAATGAATTAATTGGTCAAACAACCACATTAACTGTAGCTAGGAAAGCTTCGTTTGGGTATTTTTTAACAGATGGAAATGAAGATGTATTACTTCATTTTAATCAAGCCCATCAAGAATTTGAAGAAAATGATCAAGTTGAGGTTTTTCTATATGTTGATTCAGAAGGTCGAATCTCTGCTTCAACCAATATTCCTGAAATAGCGATTGGACATTATGCTTGGGTGAAGGTAACCGACTCAAATCCAAGGATTGGTGTCTTTTTAAATATTGGACTTCCAAAGGATATCTTGTTAGGTATTGATGATTTGCCTGTACATAAATCCGTTTGGCCCAAACCTGGAGATTTAGTTTATATTACCTTAAAGCTAAGCAGCAATTATCTCCTTTACGCAAAGCTAGCCACGGACCCAGTGATTGAATCTATTTCTGTAAAAGCAACAAGAGCAAATTTTAATAAAAATGTGCAAGGACATATTTATAGAACGGCTAAAGTCGGAAGTTGGATCTACACCATCGAAGGTTTTAAAGGATTCATACATGAGTCGCAAAGACAGCAAGAGCCGCGGATTGGAGAAAAAGTTGAAGGCCGGATTATTGATGTAAAAGAAGATGGTACGATCAATGTTTCCTTGCTGGCAAGAAAAGAGGAAACGCAAGATGTTGATGCGGAACGAATTTATGAGTATTTGATGAGCAGAAATGGTGCTATGCCATATAACGATAAAAGCATGCCTGAAGATATCAAAGATCGATTTAACTTAAGTAAAGGTGCCTTTAAAAGAGCGCTTGGAAAACTAATGAAGGAGGGCAGGGTATACCAAGAGGGCAGCTGGACATATGTGAAGAAAGATTAATGTTTTTACATACTCTTTTCAAATTGACAGAAACTAAGTGTGAAACTATTTGAAAGGGGTAAGGTTATGCCGCACACTTCAGACAACGACAAAAAAGCGAAAGACAACAATGCCCTTCGCCATGAAAAGAATATGATGCGTGAAAAAAACCGTCAAGCTGGAAAAAATCAATATTCCAAGAAGACAGATCATAAATAAGAAAAGCGGAACGCCCTGTTCAGCGGCGTATGGCCTGGAGCTAGACAATTTTCAAAGTGAGTGAGGAATCCACCTCACTCACTTTTTGGTATTTTATTTAAGAAGAAAATGGAGATGGTACCAGCACCTGTATGGGACCCAATAGCCGAACCGATTGATGATATAAAAACTTCGATCGGATGGAATTCTTCTTCAATCATCGCTTTCATTTCTATAGCGTATTCTTCACAATCCGCGTGGCTAATTCCAATGACTTGATTATTCATTTCTGAGCCGCGGTCCTTCATGATTTCAATGATCCGGCGCATCACTTTTTTCTTCCCGCGTATTTTTTCAATTGGGACGAGTCTGCCGTCCTCTACATTGAGGATAGGCTTAATATTCAATAATCCTCCTAGAAATGCAGAGGCTTTGGATACACGCCCTCCTTTTGCTAAATAATCAAGATCTTCCACTGTAAAAAGATGTTCCATATGAGTGCATCTAAATTGCACATCTTCTAAGATTTTTTCTTTTTCAATATTTTTAGCAGCAAGAACGGCTGCTTCTCGAACCACAAGACCAATTCCAAGCGAAGCACATTTGGTATCGACAATTGTTAAATTAAAATTTGGATATTTTTCCTTCACTTGGTCAAGAATCATAACAGCAGTTGAATATGTACCAGATAATTCTGAAGAAAAGGCTATGTATATCCCGTCTTCACCTTTTTCTGCCATTTCGGTAAATACTTCCTCGAACAGAAGTGGAGAGACTTGAGATGTTTTTGGAACAATTCCACTACGAATTGTTTCATATACAGTGTTCGGATCAATTGATTTTACATCTTCATACTCATTGCCATTAATCTCTACTTTTAAAGGAAATAATGTTACTTGGTGCTCTTCATAAAAACTTTTTGGTAAATCGCATGCGCTATCAGCTAGTATTTGTACCTGCATATAGCTCACCTGCTTTCAAACAATTTATAGTTTCAGTTTATCGGTTTAACAATAAAAATACAATTATCTATCACAGAAAACATTTCAATGGATTCATATTCTCTCAGGTAAAGGGGTAATAGATATGATTTGGCTTCAGATAAAGAAGCTTGGAGTGGTAGCAGCGGGTTCCTTGTTGGGCGCCTTAGCGATGAATTTATTTTTGGTACCTGCAAATATTTACTCAAGTGGATTTACAGGAATAGCCCAATTACTTTCAAAAGTGTTAAGTGACTATACACCAATACATGTGTCTCTAGGATTTTTATTACTATTGCTGAATATTCCTGTGGCTATTTTAGGATGGAAAAGGGTGGGAAAATCTTTTACAGTATACAGCTTTATTAGCGTTGCACTGTCTTCATTATTTTTGATACTTATCCCAATCAAACAGGTTTCAAATGATATCCTTCTAAATGCAGTTTTTGGTGGAGTCATCCAAGCCGTTGGTGTTGGAATTACGTTGAAATGGGGAGCATCAACAGGCGGTGTAGACATCATTGCTATGGTTTTATCGAGAATGAAAGACAAGCCGATTGGACCCTATATGTTGGTCATAAATGGAGTGATTATTTTAACAGCAGGATTTTTGTATGGCTGGGAAAAAGCTCTTTATACGCTTGTAACATTATATACTTCGACAAGAGTGATTGACGCTATCCATACTAGGCATGCAAAACTTACGGCAATGATTATTACAAAAAAGGCGGATGTAATGAAAAAAGCCATACAAGAAAAACTTGTAAGAGGAATTACAATCCTTCCTGCCAAAGGGGCATTTTCAAACGAAGCGAGAGAAATGTTAATGATCGTCATTACACGATACGAACTGTTTGATTTGGAAAGAATCCTTAAGGAAGTAGATCCCAACGCATTTACAAATATTATTCAAACCACTAATATCTACGGATTCTTTAGAAAAGAGTAAAGTGAAAAGAGGAAGCACCTTATTAGCGCTTCCTCTTTCCGCTTTTCTGTTAAGACAGTTGATCAAGCTCTTGTTGCATTTGTTGGAGCTGTGCCTGCTCTGCTACAGTGGAATTTGCATAAGCAGAACTTAATGCATTTTTCGCTTTCGCCACAGCAGAATCAAGTTCAGCAGGGTTGGCTGAGTTTGCCATTTCAACAAATCTTCGTGCTTCTTGGAACAATTGGTTTCCCATGATTATATTCCTCCAAGCGAGGATTCTTGCACATTGGCCATCTTCTGAGCTTCCGCTTCAGCATAGGTCATGTGATAGGGAATACGCTCCGCATGTTTACTGACCGTATCCGCTCCTTGCTGGACAAAGCGTTTTGATTTGTTTCGTTTACCCATTCGAATCCCTCCAATATGCTCAAGGCTTCTTTTTGAAACAGCATCGCTGCCTCAAAAAATAGTATGTACCAAAATGGGGATGTTCATTTAGGTAAACAATGGCGAAGGGGGTTAAAATTTTATATTTAACAAATCTGCCAAATATTTACCCACTCCATCTTCTTCATTGCTTAAGGTAACATGATTGGCAATGTTTTTTACCTTATCAATGGCATTTCCCATCGCAATTCCGTGACCGGCATATTCAAGCATTTCTAAGTCGTTGTCTTCGTCGCCAAACGCAATAACCCGCTCGGCAGGAATGCCAAAGTAATCAGACGCTTTTTTTAGCCCGACAGCCTTGTTTAAGCCAACTTTAATAATCTCAACCACATGCCAAGGTGCTGCCCAACTACGGTGATCAATCACTTCCGCATGGACTGCAGATAAATGATCGCGAATGGTTTTTAGCTGATCTTCATCTGTATGAATTAACAAACTTGTTGGTGATTCCTTTAAATATTCTGCTAAATCTCCGGTAGTAATGTTAGGATTTCCAAAATTAAAAATGTCTAAAAGCTTTTCATCATGATAGTGGAAATACACATCATCAATTACTTCAGCGATAATATTATGAAAATGAAAGCTCCTGCACGCTTCAACAATTTCATGTGCAACCTTGATATCTAGTGGTTGGTGATAGCCCCAGTTTGGCTTTCCGGGGTAATGCATAAACGCACCATTAAAATTAACAATCGGTGTGTCTAAATTCAATTCACGATAGTACATCTCGCAGGAACGAAAAGGCCGCCCCGTTGCAATCATGACGATATGACCTAATTCTCTTGCCTTTTTAATAATTTCTTTTGTTTTTAAAGATATCGTCTTATCATCTTTCAATAAAGTTCCATCTAAATCTAATGCAATTAAGTGTCTATTTGCCATAAGAACTCCTTCTAATATTAATTTCATCGCTAATATAAATGGTGCTTTAGGAAAAATTTTATATTCATGATACACTGCTAATAAAGAATTTTCATACTCCAAGGACCCTTATTATTTCTATATTCACTATGTTAACAAGTTTATAACGAAACTGTAAAAAAATTCACACCAAAAGGTATAAAAAAACTATATACTTTTTTTTATGAAGTCTCAATTTTAATGATATCAAAGATATTTGCTATAATAATTTTAGGTCAAAGACATTTGAGGAGTGAAAGAAAAATGAATGAAGAACTAAAAGAGAATATATTGGGTGCGTTAGAGTTAGTTATTGACCCTGAACTAGGAGTAGATATCGTAAACTTAGGGTTAGTATATGATACGGAAATGGATGAAGAAGGGAACGTAACCATTACGATGACATTAACATCAATGGGCTGCCCGCTTGCGGGTACGATTGTGGACCAAGTTAAACGAGCATTGGCTGATATCCCAGAAATAAAAGAGGTTGAAGTAAATATTGTTTTCAATCCTCCTTGGAATAAAGATATGATGTCACGTTATGCGAAAATTGCCTTAGGTATTCGCTAGAAAACAGCAGAATTTTCTGCTGTTTTTTTTATTCTTCATTTTTTAGACATATTTATTTGCATGGAATGTGAGAAAGTTCACTTTTTTCGAACATAACCACCTTTATAATACATTTAAATAAGGCTATCTGATTAAAAGCCAGTATTAGGAGGCATATTCAATATGAATTTTAGCCGAGATTTTAATAAAGACCCATTTATCGTTATTTGGGAACTCACTAGAGCATGCCAATTAAAGTGCCTGCACTGCCGTGCGGATGCCCAGTATAGAAGAGATCCACGTGAACTATCGTTAGAAGAAGGAAAAAAATTAATTGATCAAATATATGAAATGAACAATCCAATGCTTGTTTTTACAGGCGGGGACCCGTTGATGAGAGAAGATGTTTTTGAAATTGCAAAATATGCAGTTGAAAAAGGTGTACGGGTATCAATGACGCCAAGTGCGACACCGAATGTAACCAAAGAAGCTATTGAGAAGGCGAAAGAAGTCGGTCTAGCACGTTGGGCATTTAGTATCGATGGTCCTAAAGCTGAGATTCATGATCATTTTAGGGGAACTGCAGGTTCCTTCGACCTTACCATGGAAAAAATAAAATATTTGCATGAAGTAGGATTACCTATTCAAATTAATACGGTAATTTCCCGTTACAATATTGACTACCTTGATGAAATGGCAAAAATGGTAGAGGAATTTGGCTGTGTGCTTTGGAGTGTCTTTTTCCTAGTTCCAACAGGAAGAGGTCAAGAATCGGATATGATTTCTCCTGTTCAACATGAAAAAGTTTTTAGATGGTTATACGATTTAAGTAAGCGCGTTTCTTTTGATATCAAAACGACAGAGGCAATGCACTACCGACGGGTTGTGATTCAACAGAAAATGCGTGAAGCGAAAGAAACAACCGATGATATCGAGTATTTAAGTGCTTTAACAGAAAAAGGATTAACAGGTTCCATTGACGGATTGGGACGGGCTCCAAAAGGTGTTAATGATGGTAACGGTTTTGTGTTTATCTCCCATATTGGAGATGTATATCCAAGTGGACTATTACCAGTGAAAGCGGGGAATATTCGTGAAACCCCGTTGGCAGAAATTTACCGTGAATCACCAATATTTAAATCACTAAGGAACCCTGACCTCTTTAAAGGAAAATGCGGTGTTTGTGAATTCCGTCATGTGTGCGGAGGGTCAAGGTCAAGGGCCTATGCGATGACAGGAGATTATCTAGAAAGCGAGCCATTCTGCGTTTATATTCCAAAAGCATTAAGAGAGAAGCAAGTTCAGGATAATTAGATAAATAGGACAAGGCTGGCCGATTATAATGAGACAGCCTTGTCTGTAATGTTATGGAAAATAAAAAAAGACGGCATCCATACTATTCAATATTGCAATAGACTGCCGAACAATTTTCACAATCGATTTCATTTTTTAAGTATTGTAAATCCAAAATGGATATTTTTCCTTTTTTAACAGAAATGATTTTATCCTTTTTTAGTTCACTTAGAATCCGGTTTGTACTTTCACGGGATGTACCGCAGAAATTAGCCAGTTCTTGGTTTGTAAGCGGAAGATCAATTAGAATTCCGTTATCTTTTTGAATACCATAACTATTTGTCATTCGGATAAGAGTTGAAAATAGTGCCCCGCGTTTCCCATTTAGGACAAGATCGCGAAACTTTGTTTGCGTTTTACGGAAATGATCACTCATCCATTTCATGAATTCAAAGGCAAGTTTACTATTTTGAAAAATTTCGCTTTCAATGACATCTTTTTTTATTGCAGCAACTTCTCCTTCTTCAAGAACCATTGCACTCAATAAATACTTAGGATTATCCGTAAATAGGGTTAATTCTCCGCAAATATCATTTTCTCCACAAATTCTTAACGAAAGTTCACGACCATCTGATGTGATTTTACTAATTTGAACTTTTCCAGAAATGATAATATAAAGTTCTTCAGCAACCATTCCTTCTTGAAATAAAAAGCTTCCTCTTTCACTTTTAAATTTCCGATCTGCAAATCTAAGTAATTCTTTTATTTCAATGGAATGAGTTGGTTTCATTGGTATTGTCATCGGTTTCACCTCTACGCATCATTTTAATAACCATCTATTTTGAAATCTTCATGATTTGTTTGTTAATAATATTTTATCCTATTAGAAGGCATAAAATAGAAGTAAACAATGACAATATAGTGAAAACTTATAAGGACCTAAAAGTATTTCTAGATACGCAAACTTCTGCTAAGATAAGACTTATATAATTATAAGTATTGTCATAGTGAATAATGTAACAGTCTTTTCTACGAATGACTGATACACTAAAAACAGGTTCCTTAAAAATAATGGAGTTGAGATTAATGGAAAAAACCATTATTAAAGATAAATTAAATAGACCCTTGCATGACTTAAGAATTTCTGTCATCGATCGATGCAATTTCCGCTGCCAGTACTGTATGCCAGCAGACCAGTTCGGGCCTGATTTTGAATTTCTTCCAAAAAGCGCTTTGCTGTCATATGAAGAGATTGAACGCCTTGCGAAAATATTTGTAAGTTTGGGAGTGGAAAAAATTCGTTTAACAGGAGGGGAGCCTCTTCTTCGGAAAGATTTACCTATTCTTGTTAAGAAATTATCCGCAATTGAGGATTTACATGATATCGGATTAACGACAAACGGTGTACTCTTGCCAAAATTGGCAAAAGAGTTAAAGAATGCCGGTCTTAAACGTGTTAATGTCAGCCTTGATACTTTAAATGATGAATTGTTTGGGGAAATTAACGGGCGCGGGGTAGCCACTGGACCTGTATTGGAGGGCATTGAAGCTGCCAAACAAGCTGGGCTTGGGGTCAAAATTAATATGGTTGTAAAGAAAGGCTTGAATGATACTGAAATCATTCCTATGGCAGAATATTGCAAAGAGAATGGACTGGAGTTGCGTTATATCGAATATATGGATGTTGGCTCTACAAATGGCTGGAAGATGGATGATGTCATTACTAAGAAACAGATTTATTATCTATTAAAAGGACGATTTGAGCTCGAGCCAGTAGACCCTGCCTATTATGGGGAAGTGGCGAAACTATATCGTTATAAAGATAAAGATGTGAATGTGGGATTCATTACTTCTGTGTCTGAATCTTTTTGCACAAGTTGTACACGGTCTCGTTTATCAGCGAATGGTCAGATTTTTACATGTTTGTTTAATGGGAATGGGCATGATATTCGTAACTTTATGAGAAATGGTGCCACGGATGCAGAAATCCGGGAACGAGTAACTGCGATTTGGAATGGTCGAGATGATCGATATTCAGACGAAAGAACTGCCGAAACGTACAAAAATCGTAAAAAAATAGAAATGTCTTATATTGGCGGTTAAACTCTCTTCATCAGAAGAGAGTTTTTTCAAATGAAAAACAGCCTGGGATACAGACTGTTTTTATCATCAAATATATCTAGGAAATAGAATGTTGTTTTCAAGATGCACATGCATAAAAGTTAATCCTTCTAATGCTTCTAAACGGGCATAAACAAGACGATACGTACCACAAGCATCCAAAGGAAGAGTAAAGTCAGATGTAACAGCACGAATTTTCCTTAAAATTTCTCCGGCATGGTCATGTTCTTTTTCTAATTCAACAATCATTTCAATAGCTTCTTCTCGGTTCTCAACCGTTCCATCGGCCAGCTGCTTAATTAAAGGAAATACAACAGCTTCCTCTTTTGCCATATGTTCCATCAATTCTTTTTTAAATTCATAAAAGAGTTCATTCACCTGTAATAATTCGGGGTGGTTATCACCGTGTACACGTGATACTTTTGTTACATACGGACTAAGCATCGTTAGTTCCTCTTCTGATACACGATGGTAATTGGAGATGACATGATTAATTATTGTAGTTGAATCAGAGTTAGTCCAAACATCAACGTCTTTTTCGGCATTTTCATATGTTTCAAATACTTCTTTTAATTCCGCTAATAAAGTATCGAGATTAAGATTATTTTGAGAAACAGCAGTTGCTAGTGGAATGTTCCCTCCACAGCAAAAATCAATCCTGTTCTTTTTAAACACATCACTTGTTTTTGGTAATTCATTTACAATATCTTTAACTAATGAATTTGCAGTAATAGTGAAACTCATCGTATATTCCTCCTTAAAAAAATCCTGTTGAGTAAATCTACGATAATCATAATGTAAAAAAGCAAAAAATTTGGTGACCTAAATCACACATTCGATATGATTTACATTTTTATGTCTGAATTCCTTTGAATTGTGACATTTGATATGTTTCTAAGTTTCTAATAAGCTTATAATGAATATTCAATGATTAATGATACATATCAAAAATAAATATGGTTAAGGCAGGAGTTGATGATTTTGTTTGAAAGAAGAAAACCAATACCCGTTGGGGAAGCTGTCCAAAAAATTATGGAATATCAATTACCGGGTGTAACCGAACTGATTTCAATAAATGAAAGCTATGGCCGCTTTTTATCTGAGGATTTAATAGCGACAAGCGATGTTCCTCATTTTGATCGGGCTCCCTACGATGGCTTTGCTGTCAGGTCAATCGATACTTGTGATGCCTCACAAACGAATATTGTTGAGTTTGAAGTTGTCGATCATATTGGTGCTGGCATGGTTTCAAAAAAAGTAATTGGTGCATTCCAAGCTGTAAGAATTATGACTGGAGCGATGATGCCTGAGGGTACAGATGCAGTGGTTATGTTCGAACTTACACAGGGGTACGAAAAGAATGGAATTCCCTATATGTCAATTAAACGCAGCTTTAAAAAAGGCGATAATGTTTCATTCAGTGGAGAGGATGCTAGGCAAGGAGAAATTTTGGTAAGAAAAGGGACGTTGATCAATCCAGGGATACAAGCCATGCTTGCGACATTTGGATATGACCGTGTATCCGTTGCAAAAAAACCTCTTGTAGGTTTATTTGCCACAGGGACGGAATTATTAGAGGTGAACGAGCCCCTAGTTCCTGGGAAAATTCGAAACAGTAATTCCCATATGATTGCAGCGCAAATTGAAAGAGCAGGAGGGATTGTCCGCTATTTAGGCAAACTTCCGGATGAGTTTGAAACTTGCTTTGAAGCAGTGAAAAATGCATTAAACGATGTTGACTTGTTAATTACAACCGGCGGGGTTTCAGTGGGTGATTTTGATTATCTGCCTGCTATTTATGAAAAGCTTGGTGCGGAGGTTTTCTTTAATAAAGTTGCCATGCGGCCTGGAAGTGTGACGACGGTGGCACAGTATAATCGCAAACTTCTATTTGGGCTTTCGGGAAATCCATCAGCATGTTATGTAGGGTTCGAATTGTTTGCCCGTCCCATCATCCGAAGAATGCTATTTTCAGAAAAACCGCATCTTCGAATTGAAAAAGCTCTTTTAGAAGTGGATTTTCCTAAAGCAAATCCATTCACTAGGTTTGTTCGAAGTTCAACATTTATCGATGCGGGAAGACTTAAGGCCACACCGAGTGGGCTGGACAAGTCTAACATCATTATGAGCCTTTCTGGAGCTAATTCCTTGATGATTCTTCCGGGCGGAACCAGAGGCTATGCTGCTGGCAGTGAAGTAGATGTTCTGCTGCTTGAAGATCAAGTTGGCAGTGAATGGCCTTGGTAACTCCTGTCATCTTTCAAGTGGTCGGGTATCAAAATAGTGGAAAGACAACAATTACTTCAAAGTTGATTAATCTTTTAACAGAAAATGGGGTAAAAACAGTTACCATAAAGCACCACGGACATGGTGGCAGACCAGACTATCTACCTCTGAAAGATACAGAAAAACATATAAAGGCAGGAGCAATTGCATCAATCGTCGAAGGAGATGGAAGTTTGCTCCTCCAAGCCGAGAACCATTATTATTCACTTGAAGACCAGATAGAATTGATGAAGTTTTTTCAGCCAGATGTGATTTTAATCGAAGGCTACAAACTAGAGGCTTTTCCAAAGTTGCTTTTATTAAGAGATGAGAATGACTTTTCTTTATTAAAAAGCGTTTCCAATATTGCTGCTATTGTATACTGGAAAGATAAAATGGAAAAGGTAATCAAGTTGAAAACCAATATTCCTTGTTTTCATATTGATGATAAAAGGGCGATAACTTGGACTTTGAAATTACTTCAAGAACTTGTCAAAAAATAGATCAAAATAGTTAAGAAAATGTCACAAAGAGAAGGCGAAAGCCTTCTTTTTTGGGGGAAATATGTGATGTGTTTCACATATTTTTTTGCTTAGCTAGCTTATATTTAGGCTAGTTAGGATAAAGGAGTGAAAATAATGAAGTTATTTTTACCGAAACAACATGGTGCATGGGCAATGTTAATCATCCCTTTTTGGCTTGGTGTTATTAATGGAGGATTTATTTGGCAACATATCCCGTTTTTCATCGGCTGGCTCTTATTGTACTTGGCAACCTATCCGATGCTCCTTTTATGTAAAAGGAAAAAACTCACTTTTTATACTAAATGGACTCTTTTATACATGATTCCCTCGCTGCTATTTTTACTTTTTCCTTTGTTGGAAAGACCGACAATAATATATTTTGGCCTTCTGATGCTGCCGTTTTTTATAATTAATGCTATTTATACTTCAAAGAATCAAGACCGGGCGTTTATGAATGATCTCAGTGCGGTTTTTGCCTTTTCAATTGCCGGATTAGCAAGCAGTTTTTTAACAGATGGAGAAATAAATTTCGAGACACTTATTTTCACCTTTTTAACATCGGTTCTATTTTTTGTTGGTTGTACCTTTTATGTAAAAACAATGATTAGGGAAAAGAAGAACACTCAATTTAAATGGATTTCATGGTTTTACCATATTGTGTTAATCATTTCTTGCTTCGGTTTTGGTGTCTGGATAGTTGCTTTAGCATTTATCCCTAGTTTACTAAGAGCAATTGGTTTTTACGGCAGGTCCTTATCCCCAAAACAAATTGGCATTTACGAAATTATTAATTCAGCAGTATTCTTTACGATATCAGCCATCCAACTAAGCATATTAACATAAAAAAATCGGTCAAATGACCAATTCAGATTGTCGAGAAAGGGAACTTTTCTCGGCTATTTTTTTTCTTTATCTGAAACAATTTTTTGATTTTGTCCCTGCTATTGGGCCTGTTGATTTCCGCTCCGGGCACTCGCTTTCCGCGGGGAGGTCCTGGAGCCTCCTCGGCGCATTGGCGCCTGCGGGGTCTCCAGTGACCTCTATATCCCGCAGGAGTCGAGTGTCCTCCGCTCCAATCAACAGGGTGTCAAGTCAACCCAAGCATTGCCACACACTTTTGCTACCCTAGCCAAATTTTGCAATCTTTATTATACTTTTGAAAGCTACAGTAAGGAGAACCTGTTCATTCATCATTAAAGACATATTCATATTCAATTTGGTTATATTCTTTTGGCTTAAAAATTGAATTATTATTTATTGAGTTTTAGATCTTTATTACTACAACTGTTGATTGGAGCGGAAGGTGCGAAGACTCCTGCGGGAGTACGGGGCAGGGGAGACCCCGCAGGAGCGCAGCGACGAGGAGGCTCGCCGGCACGCCCGCGGAAAGCGAAGCACCTGGAGTGGAAATCAACAGACTTGTCGTAAAGCCTAAATATTAAAATAAAAAGGCTATCGAAAGTTTCGATAACCTGAAAATCGGTCAAATGACCGATTTTTTTGCTTAAAGAATTCCTAATCCACTTTACAGATTTCTATTGGACAGTCCTCACAATCGATTTCCCTTTTTAAATAGTCTAAATCATGAATGGTAATCATGCCCTTTTCAATGGATACAATTCCGTTCTTTCGTAAATCGCTTAACAAGCGATTGACAACTTCCCGTGAAGTACCGCAAAAATTGGCCAACTCTTGATTGGTAAGCGGCAGCTCGATAAGTATTCCTTTATTGGTCTTGATACCATAACTATTGGTAATTCGAATAAGTGTGGAGTACAAAGCCCCTTTTTTTCCGTGAAGTACCAAATCGCGGAACTTTGTTTGGGTCTTTCGGTATTGTTGGCTCATCCACTTGATGAACTCAAATGAAAGTGATTGGTTTTGTGATAGTCTTTCTTCAAGTGTGTCTTTCATAATAACGGCTACCTCTCCACTCTCTACGACACGAGCACTTAATAAATATCTGGAAGAAGGAGAAAATAAATTTAATTCACCGACAAAATCACCACTCGAGCACATTCTCAGAGTGAGTTCCCTTCCATCAGGAATGATTTTGCTGATTTGAAGAATTCCACTTTGTACTATGTACAATTCATCAGCAGTAGAACCTTCCTGAAATAAAAAATTCCCTTTTTCAACTTTCTTTATATGGTGAACTGTATCAAAAAGATGGGACAGTGTTACCGGTATTTCTCTTACTGACTGCATACTCATAACCACCTTTAAAGGTACGAAAATTTGTCTAAAAAATTGACAGTCAAGGTTAGATTTACAAGATAATACTATAATTATATTGTTAACAAAGAATAATTAGCAATAAATGAGTAATAAGTTCATACAATCGTCATAACTTCGTGCCGACTTTGTTTATTTCTTAGGAAATAATGTCGATTAGTATAGGAATTTGTAAGAAATGCCAATAATGACAGAGCCTGAAACGGAAATAATAACAATGTGAAGAAAAGGAGGGAAAAAGAATGGGTCAAAATCGCCAGTTTAAATCTGGGAGTAAAGCACCTAATAATGGTGTTTATATTGAAGTGGGAGATACAGGAAGCAATGTCAATAATCCGAAAAAGATTAAGTTAAAAGCAGGGGATGCCTTCCCAGAGACTTCCAATGATGAACGAGTTTGGACATATCAGAGAAAACCATAAATTTAATACAGAAAAGGTCATCCATTGGGTGGCTTTTTCTTTTGTGTAACTCTCGACTAAAGACTGTATTATCTAAACCGAGAAAATTTCCTTTTTAGACGGGATTGTTTTATAATAAAAATAAAGGTCAAACTTGGTCAAAGAGGGTGTTGAAAAATGGATATGAATCGAATGACAGAACGGTTACAGAAAGGAATGATGGATGCCCAATCGGTAGCGGTAAAGAAAAATCATCAAGAGATTGATGAACCTCATTTATTTATCTCGTTAATGGAGCATGAAGATAACCTCATTTCTAGCATATTAGAGAGAGCAGGAGTATCTTCTGAAAGAACCAAAAAGAACCTTATGGAATCTCTGTCAAAAAAACCAGTGGTTACAGGCAGCGGTGTTGAACAAGGAAAACTATATATTACAGCAAGGCTGCAAAAGTTACTTGTAAAAGCTGAAGAATATATGCAAAAATTTTCAGATGAGTATTTATCTGTCGAGCATATTCTGTTAGCTGCGGCATATTCAGATGACGCAGAAATGCGAAAGATATTACGAGCTTTAGGAAAGCAGCCAGAGCATGTTTTACAAGCAATAAAAGATATAAGGGGGAATCAAAGAGTGACATCACAAAATCCCGAAGCAGGATACGATGCCTTAAAAAAATATGGACGGGATCTTGTTGCAGAAGTTAGAGAAGGAAAAGTGGATCCTGTTATTGGACGTGATTCTGAAATCCGAAATGTCATTAGGATTTTATCAAGAAAAACAAAGAATAATCCGGTCTTAATCGGTGAACCTGGTGTAGGAAAAACAGCCATAGTAGAAGGGCTGGCACAAAGGATTGTTCGAAAAGATGTTCCAGAGGGTTTAAAGGATAAAACCATTTTTTCACTAGATATGAGTGCGTTAATTGCAGGTGCAAAATTTAGGGGTGAGTTTGAAGAACGATTAAAGGCCGTATTAAATGAAGTTAAAAAGAGTGAAGGCAGGATCTTATTATTTATCGATGAAATTCATACGATTGTTGGCGCAGGGAAAACGGAAGGTGCAATGGATGCTGGAAATATGTTAAAACCGATGCTTGCACGTGGTGAACTTCATTGCATAGGAGCAACAACACTTGATGAACACCGAAAATATATTGAAAAAGATCCTGCACTTGAACGAAGATTTCAGCAGGTACTCGTCCAAGAACCAAACGTAGAAGATACTATTTCAATACTACGAGGCTTAAAAGAGCGGTATGAAGTACACCATGGTGTAAAAATCCATGATCATGCTTTGGTGGCAGCGGCAACATTATCAGATCGTTATATTACGGATCGGTTCTTGCCCGATAAGGCCATTGATCTTGTTGACGAAGCATGTGCTTTAATCCGGACTGAAATAGATTCCATGCCAACAGAATTGGATGAAGTAACACGAAGAGTTATGCAATTAGAAATTGAAGAAGCAGCTTTAAGTAAAGAGGTGGATGAAGGAAGCAAGTTACGGCTGGAAGTACTTCTAAAGGAACTTGCTGACCTAAAAGAGACAGCTAATGAAATGAAGGCAAAATGGCTGCATGAGAAACAAAGTATTCAGAAATTGCAGGAGAAAAGGGAGAATTTAGAGAAACTTCGCAGGGAACTTCAACAAGCAGAGGATAAATATGATTTAAATCGTGCGGCAGAACTTCGGCATGGTCAAATTCCATTAGCAGAAAAAGAACTGAAGGAACTTGAAACCGCCTCAGTTAAGGATGAAAAATTACTTCGTGAAGAAGTAACAGGTGAAGAAATATCGAACATCGTATCTAGATGGACAGGAATTCCGCTTTCTAAACTAGTCGAAGGCGAAAGAGAGAAGCTGCTCCGATTAGAATCGATCCTTCATGAAAGAGTGATTGGTCAGAATGAAGCTGTAAATTTAGTGGCAGATGCGGTCCTAAGGGCTCGTGCTGGAATTAAAGACCCTAACCGGCCTATCGGATCATTTTTATTTTTAGGTCCAACTGGGGTTGGAAAAACGGAGTTAGCTAAAGCCCTAGCGGAGTCTTTATTCGATAGTGAAGAACATATAGTCCGGATTGATATGTCTGAGTATATGGAGAAGCATGCCGTTTCCCGCTTGATTGGTGCACCTCCTGGATATGTTGGCTACGAAGAAGGCGGACAATTAACGGAAGCTGTGAGGAGAAGACCATACTCGGTTATCTTAATGGATGAAATTGAAAAAGCCCATCCTGAGGTCTTTAATATTCTCCTTCAAGCGCTTGATGACGGAAGAATTACAGACTCGCAAGGGCGTGTAGTTGACTTTAAAAATACAGTGATAATTATGACATCAAATATTGGCTCACAATTTTTGCTAGAACAAAGTGAAAATGAAAGTGAAATCTCTGATGTGGTGCGAGAAAAAGTGATGAGTCAATTGAGGGGGCATTTCCGCCCAGAGTTTTTAAATCGCATAGACGAAACAATTCTCTTTAAGCCACTATCACTAGACGAGATTAAGAATATTGTTGCAAAAATGATGAGAGAATTGCAAAATCGTTTAAAACATCAACAAATAGATATTCTCATCAATGAGGAAGCTAAAGAATTTATTGCTGTAAATGGATTTGATCCAATATATGGTGCTAGACCGTTAAAACGTTTTATCCAAAGAAATATCGAGACAAAACTTGCCCGTGAAATAATTGCTGGAAAGTTACTTGATCAATCCAAAGTGGAGATAGGTATTAACAATGGAGAAATTTCATTAGCTGTTAAATCGTGATCCATAAAAAAAGTCATCCGCTTGGATGACTTTTTTTAATGTTTTGAAACTGGCTCATTTGGAATCAATGCAGTTACTACGTAAATTAGAATAGTTACACCAACTGCAGCAACAGTACCAGTAACGAAATCATATTTTGCACCAGCAGTCATTGAGCTCACTACATATGTAAGCATTTGCACTAATAGAAATGACCAGAAAAGGGTCCAAAAAAATCGCATTATTCTTCACCTCTAACAACCTATTTTACATCTTTAATTATATTATCATATGATTCAGAAATGATAAAGCTAAACTTCCTTTCGTGGTAAGTTGTCCTTTCCGGCTTACCGTGCTCTTCTTCTTTTTTTCCTGCTTGAATTCCATCTGTGCCGCGTATAAATAGGCAAAACCCCTTTCAACTTTAATATGCCGGCATACAATACTGTGAGGAAATATGGAAAAGGAGATTTAACGATGGAAAATCGTAATTTTCAGATGGATACCCAATGGAATATTATTCATTACCCAGAGAAGCCCACAGGATTTGGGATCTTAATACTTGGAGATGAAAGGCATTTTGTCGATGACTGTAAATGCTTTTGGACACAAAACGAAGGTAAGTTGGCAATTATCAACCAGCTAAAAGAAAAAGGGTACACCATTTTTTCCTCGAATCTTTATGGGCGAAACTGGGGAAGCGATAATGCTGTTGAACTCGCAGAGAGGTTATATCAGCATGTAATCCGAAGCGAGATCCTAAATAACAAAATTCATGTTTTGGCAGAAGGTATGGGGGCATTGGTTGCTTTGAAACTAATGGAAAAGATGAAGCACAGGATAAGGTCGATTATTTTACTTAATCCGATTCTATCCTTAAAACATCATCTTGAACAAGAAAAGGAACATAAATTTTTTTATAAGAAGCTACTGAGGGAATTATCATTAGCGCATCAAATGGAGCAGAACGTACTTGAAAACACATTTCTTAGCAGGGAAGAAAACATTAAACAACCATTTGACTGTCCAGTTAAAATAATCCATGTCTTGTCTGGGGCAAAATCTTATAACCAGTCTAAATTGTATCAACAACTAATTAGTGGGTCCGAGATAAATCCAACATTTATTCTTCCAGAGAAAAAACAACGACTAGCGATAATTATGATAAAGTTCTTCAACCGTCATGAATCGGTCTTATAAACTTCATCCTCCCTACAAGAAATAATTCCTTAACGATGCGCATAGGATTCATTAAGGTTAGTGTGGGGAGGAAAAATATATGGACAAGGCAATTCTTTTTGGTTTGTTTGACTTTGTGAATTTTCATATTTGCAAGAGTTTGTTAAATAAAGGGCTGGAGGTCACGGGGATTCATCTAGCAGAGACGGGGCAAATAGAATTTCTAGAAGAAAAAAGGCTTGAAGTAGGCCGTAATGCAAACTTAATAGAAAAATCATTATCCGAGTGGGGGATTGACCAAGAAAAATCCACACCCAATACCAGTCTAATCATTTCAATATATGATCTTTTTATGAGCAAAAAAGAACAAATTTTAGAGGATAAAAATGTAACTAGGCAGATGGTTAAATATCTGGAGGGTAATAGGAATGAAGTTAGCAATGTTCTTATTCTCCCTGTCCAAATGCTGACAAGTACATTTAGGGGTAAGGAAATAGAAGGATTCCTAGATTTAATAAAGGGAGTAGGAAATAATACGCAATCTATTTACTTACCCGCAGTTTATGGCCCATGGCAAACGAATACTTTTTTATTTCAAAAAGTATTAAGTTCAAAATATCAAGAAATAGAGATTACAACTGATGAAAGGGAATGGTCCAATGATGTCCTTTTTATAAATGATGCGCTAGAGTCTATTGTGGATATTATTGAAACAGGAGAGCCAGGTAGTTTTGTGCTTGAAAGCGGCCAGAAGAATCAATGGTTAAGATGTGCTGATTATCTAAATATCGCCGAAAATCATCGGGCGAAAAATGGTTATGAATCATTGGATTTGAATTCTGGCATTGTAAAAGTTTCCGTAAAAAAAGGAACTTCATTAAAAAAATCCATTCAGGAACAAAAGGATCATGTCCAGCGACTGTATGCAAATCAGTTGTAATGTGTCCTGATTTTTGTATAGAATATGTTGGAAATAGGGATGATGAAAGATAGGATTCATTTCGCTAATGACATTTAGAAGGAGATAATATGATTAGTCAGGATAAATCTTTAGAATTTATGCAGATCGCGATGAAATACTTACCAGAGGCTAAAGAAGAATTGGACAAGGCTGGTGTTGAATTATCAATGGATTTAATTCAGCCGTTTATGAATCTTTTTTCAAAGGTTATGCAAGAGGCATACGAACTTGGTTTAGCTGAGGGGCGTAAAGAAATGTAAAAAGAAATAAGCTCTCGGATGCGGGAGCTTATTTCTTTTTTAATATTTGACTTAAACAGTTGCTTAAAATGGACATTATTTGATAAAATTAGGACCAAGTCATAATAATTGATATTAAACAATAGGATATAGAATTTTGTCATAAATAAAGGAGATGGACCGTATGAGAGCAGGGATTGTAGGTATCGGTAGGTATTTACCAGAGAAAATTGTCACCAACAAGGATTTAGAAAAAATTATGGATACATCTGATGAATGGATTCGTACAATGACAGGAATTGAAGAGAGGAGAATCGCAGCCGACGATGTTGACACGTCAGACATGGCATTTGAAGCTGCCCAAAAGGCGATTCAAGATGCGGGGATCACTGCAGAAGAGATTGATTTAATACTGGTAGCTACGGTAACTCCAGACACTCCGTTTCCTTCGGTTGCATGCAGAATTCAAGAAAGACTGGGAGCAAAGAAGGCTGCAGCAATGGATGTCAGTGCAGCTTGTGCTGGTTTTATGTACGGTATTGTGACAGGTAAACAATTCGTTGAAACTGAAGTTTATAAATATGTACTTGTCGTTGGAGTGGAAAAACTTTCGAAAATTACAGATTGGTCTGACCGCAATACGGCAGTATTATTTGGGGACGGTGCTGGAGCGACAATTATCGGACCTGTTTCGGAAGACCGTGGAATTCTATCCTTCGAACTTGGAGCTGATGGGACAGGATCTAAGCATCTGTACCAGGATGAATATATTATTATGAACGGTAGAGAAGTTTTCAAATTTGCTGTTAGGCAAATGGGGGAAAGCTGTATTAATGTTCTCGAAAAAGCAGGTTTATCAAAAGATGATGTCGATTTCCTCATTCCTCATCAGGCAAATATTCGAATTATGGAAGCGTCTAGACAAAGATTGGAATTGCCAGTTGAAAAAATGTCAAAAACCATTAATAAATACGGTAACACTTCTGCAGCGTCGATTCCCATTTCTATTGTAGAAGATTTGGAAGAGGGAAGAATTAAGGATGATGACATTATTGTCATGGTAGGTTTCGGTGGAGGCCTAACTTGGGGTGCAATTGCGATCAAATGGGGAAGATAAAGAACAGTATGAGCAAAAAGATAAGAAATGAAGGAGATAGATAATATGGAAAAGCGCAGGGTTGTAGTAACAGGCATAGGTGCAGTAACGCCGCTTGGAAATGATGCCGAAACTACTTGGAAAAATATTTTAGAGGGTCAATCTGGGGTTGGGCCGCTGACAAGAGTTAATGCTGATGAATATCCGGCAAAAGTTGCTGCTGAATCCACTGATTTTAATCCTGAGGAATTTATGGATAGAAAAGATGCACGTAAAATGGATCGTTTTACACAATTTGCGGTTGCGTCGGCATTAATGGCAGTGAAAGATGCTAATTTAACAATTAACGAAGAAAACTCCCATCGTGTAGGAGTATGGATTGGTTCTGGAATTGGCGGAATGGAAACCTTTGAACAGCAATTTGAAATATTTCAAAACAGAGGATATAAGCGTGTTAGTCCATTTTTTGTTCCAATGTTAATTCCAGATATGGCAACAGGACAAGTTTCCATTACATTAGGTGCGAGAGGCTTCAATTCATGTACAGTAACCGCCTGTGCAACTGGAACAAATTCGATTGGTGACGCCTTTAAAGTCATTCAACGCGGTGATGCAGATGCTATGGTTACAGGCGGAGCGGAAGCACCGATTACAAAAATGTCGGTCGCAGGCTTCTGTGCAAATACTGCTTTGTCCACCAATCCAGACCCAAAAACAGCGAGTAGACCATTCGATAAAAACCGTGATGGATTTGTCATTGGCGAAGGTGCAGGGATTATTGTCTTAGAAGAACTTGAACATGCCTTAGCGCGTGGTGCCAAGATCTATGCTGAAATTGTTGGCTATGGTGCAACTGGGGATGCCTACCATATTACGGCACCGGCACCAGGTGGTGAAGGCGGCGCCCGCGCTATGAAAATGGCCATTAATGATAGCGGATTAAATCCAGATGAAATTGACTATGTTAACGCCCATGGGACTAGTACAGAATATAATGACAAGTTTGAAACTCTTGCTGTTAAAGAGGTTTTCGGTGAGCATGCTTATAAATTAGCGATTAGTTCAACAAAATCGATGACAGGGCATCTTCTGGGTGCGGCTGGCGGTGTAGAAGCAATTTTTTCGGTATTAGCGATAAGAGACAGTATGCTTCCACCTACCATTAACTATGAAACACCAGATCCAGAATGTGATTTAGATTATGTACCAAATAAAGCACGTCAAAAGGTAATTAAAGCAGCAATGAGTAATTCATTAGGTTTTGGCGGACACAACGCTACGATTGTATTTAAAAAATACGAATAAACATCTACGAACGACCAGACAAATATATCTGGTCGTTTTTTTACCATTTTATCTATGAACCTCTTTCGATTACCTTCATAAACTGTTCAGAAGAGGCTAGGTAAATGGGGTGTAAAAATGGGAATTATTCGAACAGATTATTGGATAGAAGAGGAGTTTGACAGACCTTTAAAGTTGTGTGAAAAACTAGAGCCATTCTTTGTAAAGCAAACGCCAAAGGAAATATACAATCAATTATTGAATTTTGGTATGTACCGACCCTCTAAATCTGCTCGAATTATTATTGACCGAATGAAAGAACATAAGGCATGGGCTCAAGTGGAACAACTCTTTAATCACTATAAAGAGAAATGGAATGGTCCTGACATACCAGTATTTCTTTTTCCCGTAGCACAAGCAGGCGGTTTCTTTCTTAAGGAAGTTAAAAGTAAAGCTGGTGTCTCGTTTCCTGATAAAATGTTCCTTTTTCTCTCGCATTTTGAGAATCCTAAAGAAATAGAGGCACTAATGGTCCATGAATATCATCACGTCTGCAGGCTAAGTAAGTTGAATAAAAGAATGGAAGATTATACCTTGCTTGATTCGATAATTATAGAAGGACTTGCTGAATATGCCGTTTTAAAAAATTGTGGTTCGGAATATTTAGCCTCATGGTGCCGTATGTATAATAAAAAAGAGTTACAAAAATTTTGGGATAAATATATAAAAAAACAACTAGGTACGAAGAAAAATGAAAGAGGACATGATGAATTACTATACGGAGTGGGAAGACTGCCAAGACTTCTCGGTTACTCTTTTGGATATGATATTGTTGAACACTTTTACAAAACCAATCATTATTCTACGAAACTATCTTTTTCCATCCCTGCAATAAAGTACCTAGAACACTATAAGAATGACATCTTAAAAAGCCAATAGAACTAGACTTAAAAAAATAGACTGACATATATTATATAAAATTCAAATAAATCTTGCAATTGTAACAATTCCGTAATAAAATTTCAAGTAAATAGTTTGAATAAACAGAATAATTTAAAAAGTTAGTAGGTGTACTATGAGCACAAAAAGATCGTTGCAAAAAGAGGCACCATTGCTCGAGGTGAAAAACTTAGAGACGGCATTTGATATTGACGGAACTGATTATAATGCAGTAGATAATGTTTCATTTAATGTTAAGCCAGGTCAAGTTGTTGGAATTGTTGGAGAGTCCGGTTGTGGCAAATCCGTTATGAGTCTCTCAATAATGAAGCTTTTGCCTAAGGGGAGCGGAAAAATAAAAACAGGTGAGGTTATTTTTGATGGAATAAATCTTGAGAAAATGACCGAATCTCAAATCAATAAAATTCGAGGGAAAGACGTCTCGATGATTTTCCAAGAGCCAATGACTTCATTAAATCCAGTTTTTACAATAGGTTATCAATTACAAGAAGTCCTTTTTAATCACTTAAAAATTTCGAAGCAAGAAGCCAGGTTAAAATCAATTGCCTTATTAAAAAGTGTCGGAATCTCACGGCCTGAAAAACTGGTTGATGAGTATCCACATCAACTATCCGGCGGGATGAGACAAAGAGTGATGATCGCAATTGCCATAGCTTGTCAGCCTAAATTATTGATTGCTGATGAACCAACGACTGCACTGGATGTTACTGTTCAAGCTCAGATATTAGAACTTCTTCAGGAAATTCAGGCAGTAAATGACATGTCTATCATTTTAATAACCCATGACTTAGGCGTGATTGCTGAAATGTGTGATGAAGTTATGGTGATGTATGCCGGAAGGATTGTTGAACGTACGGATGTTGATACGCTTTTCCATAATCCCAAACATCCTTATACTAGTCTACTATTGGGGGCTATCCCAAAAATGGATGGACAAAATGAACGGTTAAGTTCGATAAAGGGTATCGTACCCTCGCTTATTAATATGCCAAAAGTGGGCTGCCGTTTTGCAAATCGATGTCCAAAAGCAATGCCTGAATGCACGACAAATACCCCTTTACTTGAAGAGGTAGAACATGGCCAAGAAGTTGCATGTTTACTCTATGAAACAAGTAAACCAATTGAAGGGGTGAGATCATGAAGACTGTTTCAGTACATAAACAGGATGACCATTCTCCCATGAAGTCAGAGAATCTATTGGAGATTAAGAATCTTAAAACCTATTATCCTGTTAAAGGCGGATTTTTAAAACGCACGATTGGAAATGTAAAAGCAGTGGATAATATCTCTTTTGAGATTAAAAAAGGGGAAACGCTTGGGCTAGTTGGTGAATCTGGATGCGGTAAATCAACTGCAGGCAGAACAATCCTTCGACTATTAAAACCAACAGAGGGTCAAATTCTTTTTAATGGTAAAGACATTACCAAAGTATCAGGCAAATCACTTCGCGAGATTCGAAAGGATATGCAAATGGTGTTTCAGGACCCTTATGCTTCTTTGAATCCGATGCAAATGGTTGGAGACATTATCGCTGAGCCTATTTATAACTTTTCTAAAAAAAGTAAGGATGTATTAAAACAGGAAGTCATGGATTTGTTAAATAAAGTAGGATTATCGCCAGATGCCTATTACAAGTATGCACATGAATTTTCTGGGGGCCAGCGTCAAAGAATCGGAATTGCTAGAGCGTTAGCATTAAAGCCGAAATTAATTATTGCCGACGAACCTGTTTCAGCACTCGACGTCTCAGTCCAATCTCAGGTTTTAAATTTGTTAAAAGACTTGCAGGAAGAATTTAACCTTACCTTTCTTTTTATAGCACATGATTTAAGTGTTGTTAAACATATGAGTGATCGAATTGGTGTTATGTATCTAGGTAATATGGTCGAGGTTGCGGATAAAGAAGATTTATATGCTGTACCTCTCCACCCATATACACAAGCATTAATTTCAGCAATTCCATCTCCTGATCCCAGGGTGAAAAAAGAGCGGATTATCTTAAAAGGTGATGTGCCGAGCCCAATTAATCCTCCAACAGGATGCCGATTTCATCCCCGCTGCCCCATGGCAATGGAGCAATGTTCTAAAATTTTGCCGGTATTAAAGGAGGTGAAGCCCTCTCATCGAGTTGCTTGCCACCTTTACTAGAAAAGCGAATGCACATGTACGCTTTCACTAGGCAGTAACGAAAGGAAAAATAAAAACTATAGGGGGGTAAATAAATGAAGAAGAGAAGTATGCTTATGCTAGCCGCATTGATGCTGGTTCTATCCGCATTTTTAGCGGCCTGCAGCGGCGGAGAAAAAACAGGGACAAGCAAAAATGAAGATGATGGTAAGACTGGCGAAACGGCCGGAAAACCACAAGATGGCGGGACACTAGTTTATGCACTAGATTCCGCACCAGAGGGTAAATTTAACTATTCTTTTTATGGTAATGCATCTGATCAGTATGTCATTGATTTCTTTGATGAAAACCTAATTGATTATGACGAGAATTTAAAAGCGCAGCCTCATATCGCCTCATGGAAAACAACAGACAATAAAGTTTTTGATTTCGAAATCAAGCAAGGTGTAAAGTGGCACAATGGCGATGAGTTATCAGTGAAAGACTGGGAATTTGCATTGAAAGTTATCGCCGACAAGGATTATGATGGTCCACGTTTTGATAACGTAAGAAATATTGTAGGTGCACAAGATTATCATGACGGCAAAGCGAAAGAAATCGCTGGTATCAAAGTAGTGGATGATTACCACATCCAAATTACTTTTGATAAAGCTCGTGTAAACAACTTGGATAATCTTTGGACATACCCGATGAACCGTACGGAATTTAAAGGACTTGCAGTAAAAGATATGATGGCATCCGCACAAGTTCGGACCAAGCCTGTTGGTTTAGGACCATTTAAAGTAACGAAAGTAATTCCAGGTGAATCCATAGAAATGGAACGATTTGATGATTACTTTGGCGGCAAACCACATATCGAAAAAGTAGTTATTAAAGTGATTGATCCTTCACTTTCTGTTGGAGAACTTAAAAACGGGACACTTGATATGACTTCTTTCCATCCTAGTATTATTGATCAAGTCAAAGCGCTCGATAATGTAAATGCTGTTACCTATCCAGGCGTAAGCTACTACTATGTTGGTTTCAGATTAGGTACCTGGGATGGCGAGAAAAACATCATGAACGAACCTAAATACCAAGAGAAGAAGCTTCGTGAAGCAATGTATTATGCAATCAATCGTGAGGAATGGGTTAAGGCGTTCTTCTTTGGTGTAGGTAAGCCAGTCAATCGTCCAATACCTACAAACCATTGGATTGCAGCCCCTAATGAAGATTTAGAGCAATACAAATATGATCCGGAAAAAGCGAAAGCATTATTAGATGAAGCGGGATACAAAGATATTGATGGCGATGGCTTCCGTGAAGATCCAAATGGGAAGAAATTTGTTGTTAATTTCAGCCACTATGCAACCGATAACCCTACATTTGAATCGCGCGCTAAGGCAATGACTCAATATTGGGAAGCAGTTGGTTTGAAAACGAAATTAACAATGACAGATGTAAACCTTTATTATGAAATGCTTGATAAAGCTGATAAATCAATGGAAGTATTCTTCGGTGGCTGGTCAACTGGGTCAGACCCAGATCCGACTCCACTTTGGGGATCGAAAGCAGTTTGGAACTACCCACGCTGGGTAAATGCTGATAGTGATAAATTGCTAGATCAAGCACTTGATATCAATATTGTAGGAACAGATAACGATAAACGTAAGGATCTTTATGTCCAATGGCAAAAGCTATTCATGCAAGATCTACCAGCATTACCTATTGCTGAACTAGAAGAAACAATGGCAGTCAGCAAGCGAGTGCAGGACGTTAAATTTGATGTATCTGGTATGAATCGTCCAAACGAATGGTGGATTAAGCAATAGGTTCTGCTAAAAAATACTAACACAATCTTAATCTTCAAATGGGAGAAGGCTTACTTCTCCCATTTGAATAAGCTGGTATTCGATTTACACAGAGTGTGTACCAAAGCTTAATAGACAAGGAGAATGCACATGCTGAAATATGCATTTCGAAGAATATTGGGAATGATTCCAATGTTACTCCTTACCTCCATTGTAGTATTTACATTGGCAAAATTAATGCCGGGCGATTCACTAAGTGGAGAAATAGATCCTAGAAATACGAATCCTGAGTATATCGCAGAAATGCGAGAGAAATTGGGGTATAATGACCCGCTGCCTCAGCAGTATTTCCGTTGGATTAGTGGATTCGTTGAGGGGGATTTTGGAAAGTCAACACGTTTCAAAATAGAGGTATCCGAGGTTATTGGTGAGCGGCTCCCTAACACAATACTTTTAGGTTTTTCATCCATATTAATAACCTATATTCTCGCATTTATAATGGGTTCCTATGCAGGACGAAAGCCTTATACCCTGACTGATAATCTAATTGGAGGATTAAACTACATAGGATTGGCCATCCCATCCTTTATTGCTGGGGTATTCGCTATCTTCTTCTTTTCCTTTACGCTAGGCTGGTTTCCATCCAATGGTTCAGTCGATATTGGTGTGACCGAGGGAACCATTGAATGGTGGTTAAGCCGTTTACATCATGTCTTTCTGCCTGCGGTCGTACTAGGATTATTAAGTACAGCTAGTTATACCCAATTTTTACGTAACGATATTATCGAAAATAGCCGCAAGGACTATGTCCGCACAGCACGTGCAAAGGGTACGCCGGAACGAAAGATTTATAATGTTCATATTTTAAGAAACTCAATTATTCCACTTATAACATTTTTAGGATTTGATATCGTCGCCATTATTAGTGGTGCCATTATTACTGAGACAATTTTTACTTATCCTGGTTTAGGACAACTATTCCTACAGTCTGTAGGGACGAGGGATTATCCAGTTTTATTGACATTGACAATGTTATTCTCATTCTTAACATTAATCGGCAATTTAATAGCGGATGTCTTATATGGTGTTGTAGATCCGAGAATTAGACTAGATTAAGGGGGAGGAAAAGATGCAAATAGTAACGCAAAATGAGAAAAATATGTTAGTAACACCCCCGAAAAAAAGTTTATCTCCTTTTGCAATAGCACGAAAGAAATTTGTGAAAAATAAATTGGCAATGATTAGCCTTTTCTTTTTACTGCTTGTTACGATTGTTTCAATCCTCGCACCCTATATCACTACGGCAGATATAACTAGAATTAACATTGGGCAAATGTCGTTAGAGCCAAGTAGTGAACATTGGCTGGGAACAGATAAATCTGGACGCGATGTTTTTACAAGATTGCTCTATGGCGGACGTATCTCTTTGTTAGTAGGGATCAGTTGTACATTTTTTGTTATTATACTGGGAACTTTAATCGGCTCAATCTCAGGGTATTTCGGCGGAGCGGTTGATAGCTTATTAATGAGATTTACCGATTTTATCTTAAACTTTCCATTCCTTGTATTTGTCATTGTTCTAAATGCGATCCTTTTTGGAAAAGTTAACGGATTGTGGGTATTAATTGGAACAATAAGCTTGCTAAGTTGGGGGGGGATTGCCCGGATTGTCCGCAGTAAGATTCTCTCCGAAAAAGAAAATGAATACATTACAGCAGCCATTTCTATAGGTTGTTCACCAACAAAAGTTATTGTGAAACATCTTCTTCCCAACATTTTATCTACTATTATTGTTCAAGCAACGATTACATTTGCAACGATGATTGTTGCTGAAACAGGTTTAAGTTTTCTTGGCTTTGGTGTACCGCAAGAAATTCCGAGTTGGGGAAATATGTTGAATTCAGCTAATGAGCCTGATGTTCTTCAATTCAAACTTTGGATTTGGGTACCGCCAGCATTAATCATCACAATAACCATTTTATCTATTAACTTTATCGGTGAAGGTCTAAAGGATGCCTTTAATCCAAAATCTAAACGTTAAAGATCTACCATTACCTGGTGGATTTTTTTTGTTGGCATTTTAAAATTCATTGTTGATTGCAGTTCATAAATGTAATTGGAGCAAAATATATATAAAGGAATAATTTAACTAAGGTCTGCCCATACTGATTTACAAACAGTTTCTTGAAGTGAGGGGTTGTACAATGTTGTATCTTCATGATGTATGGGTGAATTGGTTTGAAGGGGAAGAAAACGGTTACAATGTATGTCATTTCCATGAATGGCGTAAGGATGATGGCGTGGAGTTATTAGACCAAGTGCCATTGATGAAAGTTGAACCGATTTTGTTTAATTACATTGAAAATGATTTGTCAGAATTACCTCAACAGCTCTTAGATGATATCTTTCAGAAAGCGTATTTGAGGAAGAATCATGAAAGAGTTCAACTTGACTATTGTTTTGTAGTTACAGATGGAATTGGTATATTAGCCATTGATACCATTGGCTATAATATTCCAATCCGTAAAAGCCGATTAATTCCAAGACAAGAGCAGTTAGTTTACGAAATGATAAGTCAACATGAGGCTAATAAATACCACTTTTATGAGCAGCCAAAATCAAAAGACTATCACATTCTCTCACCTGAGCCGGAATTAATGAGAGGTTTAACAAGAAAAGAGCGTCAATTAAAACAACTATTATTTATGGCACTTGACCAATTACTCTCATCGAGTAATGAGGCAGAAGTTAGGTATTGGTACACTGAATGGTGTCCAGAAAATTATTCAACGATTCAAGCTTTAAATTTTGAAGCCGCATGGGAACAGTTATTTGAGGAAACAAAGTATGGATGGTCGAAGAGGCATGAAACATTTTGTGAAAATCTAATAAAAGGACAGCCATTTTTTGAAAAACTTTGGGAAATGGAACACGGTCCAAAAGTAAATTAAAAGCCTGACCCAACAGATATGCTACACATATCTGTTGGGATTCAGGCTTTTTTAAATTCTACCTCTTCTTACGGCCTAACCCCATAGCGTTTTCCATTTTCTTTAATGTCTTATTAGCCACTAAGTTTGCTTTTTCTGCACCTTCATCCAATATACGGTCAAGTTCGGGTGAATCAAGTAATTCATAGTATCTTTCTTGTATTGGTGTAAAGAAGTTGACAACGACATCGGCTAGGTCACTTTTAAAATCACCGTAGCCTTTCCCTTCGTACATTCCTTCAATTTCAGAAATAGTTTTTCCACCCAAGATAGAGTAAATTGATAATAGGTTTGATATGCCAGGTTTGTTTTCTTTATCGAATTTAACAATCCCTTCAGAATCTGTCACAGCACTCTTGATTTTTTTCACCATTTGCTTTGGATCATCTAAAGGTGTGATATTAGCTTTTTGGTTTGGATCAGATTTGCTCATTTTTTTCGTTGGTTCTTGCAGAGACATAATTCTTGCACCAACCTTAGGAATACTTATTTCAGGAATAGTTAAAATGTCTCTGTATTTTTTATTAAAACGTTCTGCTAAGTCACGAGTTAATTCCATATGCTGCTTCTGATCTTCGCCAACAGGAACTAAATCCGTATTATATAGAAGAATATCGGCTGCCATAAGAGGAGGGTAAGTTAATAAACTTGCTTGTACTGCCTCTTTCCCTGTGGATTTATCTTTGAATTGAGTCATTCTTTCTAATTCTCCAATATAGGCTACACACTGCATCAACCATCCCGCTTGAGCATGAGCAGGAACCTCCGACTGAACAAACAATGTGGCTTTGTTTGGATCAATTCCAACTGCTAGATACAATGCAGCTAAACTTCGGATATTTTTCCGCAGAATTCCTGGGTCCTGCGGAACGGTAATGGCATGCTGGTCTACGATACAAAAAAAGCAATTGTATTCGTTTTGCATTTCTACAAATTGTTTCAACGCTCCAATATAGTTACCGAGTGTTATCGTTCCACTTGGCTGAATACCAGAAAAAATCGTTTTCATAATCATTTCCTCCTAAAAAATATATAAAAAAACCATTCATCCCCTAAAACGAATAGGGACGAATGGTTCGCGGTACCACCCTAAATTACTCAAAAAAGAGTCACTCATTGCTAAAACCATCTCGAAGACAATTTAGCCACCTTTTAACGCAAGGTTACGTCTAATCCTACTTATATATAACATAGAAATAATTTGTTCAGATAGAGGCTCCAAAGTCCATTCCGTATTTATTCGTGTTTGTTTCCACCACCCACAAACTCTCTGATCCGAATGTAAATACGTACTACTCTTTATCATCGCCTTTTAAGCAACTATACAATTGTACTTATTATAATGAAACGAATAATTATTTTCAAGTCAGTTAAAAATAATATATGACAAGGGCAATAAGCATAAACAGTCCATTAATAAGCCCGTAAAAAGCTAAGGGCTTTTGGTTGAAAGTAACAAGTTCTGATAAAGGAGGTATTTCATCAAATCGTCTTTTATTATGACCTCTTTGAAACGCAAAACTGAAAGATTTTGAAATGACGTCATAAAAGCCTGAATGGATAGTATAAACAAGCAAGGAAGTAAGCAAGAGTCCTGCTGAAAAATAAAAAGATATATTGATATAGCTTAACAAGGACACTTTGTGATTGTTAATAAAAGAAATAAAAATAATCACTAGTTGTATGAATGCAATAATTAGGAGTTTTTTCTTAAGTTGATAATTCACTAAATAACCTCCAAAAGATTGATTTAATAGGGGTTTACTTAAGTATATTATATTAAAAATCCGTATAAGTCTAAATTATAACATAGGAAAATGTAATGATAACGTAAAGAATGTTTCTGAAATGTAAATAAACTTCAAAAAAATAATGTACAATTTCTAGAAAATATGTATAATAGAGAATGTAGTAATTTTTCAGAATAATAGAAAAGGGAGGTCTACTAGTGAAGAAATCAAAACTTTCACTACTATTAGTACTATCACTAGTTCTCAGCATGTTCCTTGCAGCATGTTCGGGCGGAAACAAGAATGAAGGTACGTCCAAAAATGAAGGCGATAATAAAGCCGGCACTGAAGAAACCCAATTAGCAGATGAGCAAGTCCTAAATGTTCTTGAGTCTGCAGAAATTCCTTCAATGGACAGCGTAATGTCTCAAGACGTATTGAGCTTCACAATGTTAAATGCTACAAACGAAGGTTTATATCGTTTAGATCCAGACCAAAAAGTTATTCCTGGCGTTGCTGAAGCAGCACCAACTTATAATGATGATAAATCTGTTATCACAATTAAATTAAAACAAGATACAAAATGGTCAAATGGTGACCCTGTAACTGCACATGATTTTGTATTTGCATGGCAACGTGCAATTGATCCTAAAGTTGCTGCTCCATACGGCGCATACTTCATGGAAGGCAAAATCAAAAATGCATCTGAAATTGTTGCTGGAAAAGCAAAACTTGATGATTTAGGTATTAAAGCAGTAGATGATTATACTTTGGAAATTACATTAGTAAGACCACTTCCATACATCGAATCTTACTTAACTTTCCCATTGTTCTTCCCACAAAACAAAAAGTTTGTTGAAGCGGAAGGCGATAACTATGCGAAAGATGCAACACACCTACTTTACAATGGTCCGTTTAAAATGACTAAATGGGATGGTCCAACAGGAACTGAGTGGGTATTAGAAAAGAATGCTGATTATGTAAATGCAAAGGACGTTACTTTAGAGAAAATTAACTTTAACGTTTCTAAAGATCCACAAGCATCTGCAAACGCGTATACTGCTGGTGAAGCTGATATCACACCAAAACTTGCACAAGCGGCAATTCTTTCACAATTTGAAGGACAAAAAGATTTACTTCGCTATCAAGAACCATCAATCTGGTGGTTAAAAATGAACGAAAAGAACCCAGCATTAAAGAATGTTAATATCCGTAAAGCAATTGCTTTAACTGTTGACAAAAAAGCTTTAACTGAAGATGTATTAGCAAACGGATCCATCCCTGCTGATTTCTTAGTTCCAAAAGGATTCTCTTTTGACACAAATAATAAAGACTTCCGTGAAACTACTGGAACTTACTTAAGCACTAACAAAGAAGAAGCTAAAAAGCTTTGGGAACAAGGTCTTAAAGAAACAGGACTTAAAGAAGTTAAGTTTACTTATGTAGGTCAAGATACTGAAACTTCAAAAGTAACTGATGCATTCGTTAAAGATCAGTTAGAGAAAAACTTACCAGGATTAAAAATTACAATCGAAGCAGTTCCTTTCAAAATTCGTATCGCTCGTGAAGATGCTGAAGATTATGATTTATTAATGGGTGGTTGGGGACCTGACTACGCTGACCCAATGACTTATATGGATCTATGGGTAACTAACGGCGGACAAAACCACATGAGCTATAGCAATCCTGAATTTGATAAGTTAATCAAATCAGCTAGTGAAGAACTTGTAGCTAAGCCACAAGATCGTTGGAAAGCTCTTCAAGATGCAGAAAAAATCTTGTTAGAAGATGATGCGGCTATCGCACCATTATACCAACGTTCAGTGAACCTATTAATCAATCCTAAGGTTCAAGGTTTTGCTCACCATGCATTTGGTCCTGACTATAGTTACCAGTGGATTAAAATCACAAAATAGTAACTATAACTAATCAAATAAAAAGAGAGTATATTTACCAATATACTCTCTTTTTACCTGTGTTAGAATTGTCGTAAGATGTCGAAAATTCAAAATAATTAGGAGGTGTAGGCATGGTCAAATATATACTAAAACGTGTTGGCTATATGATTATTACACTTTTTATTGTAACATCGCTTACCTTTTTCCTCATGAAGCTAATTCCAGGTAGTCCCTTTAATAACTTCGAAAAGCTATCTGAAGTTCAGCGAAATATTTTGCTGGATAAATATGGCTTGAACGACCCCCTGCCTGTTCAATATTTTAACTATATGATGAACTTGGTAAAAGGGGATTTAGGAGTTTCCTTCCAATTTGATAATACCCCTGTGACAGAACTAATTGCTAATCGCCTTGGACCTTCTGCACAATTAGGTTTTCAAGCAATGGTTGTAGGCTCAATTTTAGGTATTTTATTAGGTGTAATTGCTGCTCTAAAGCAAAACACTTGGATAGATTACGGTTCTACTTTTATCGCAGTAGTTGGTAAATCAATCCCATCATTTATTTTTGCTGGATTAATGCAGTATTATATTTCGGTAAAGTTAGGCTGGCTTCCAGTAATGTTATGGAAAGGACCTGAATATACAATTCTTCCTACTATTGCACTAGCGATGTTTCCAATCTCGATTGCAGCGCGTTTTATGCGTACTGAAATGGTTGAAGTATTAGGGTCTGATTATATAACTTTGGCGAGAGCTAAAGGTGCGAGCCGCTGGCAGATTAGCTTTAAGCATGCTTTAAGAAATGCGTTAATACCTGTAGTTACTGTTTTAGGGCCATTAGCTGTTAGTTTAATGACTGGCTCACTTGTTATTGAGCAAATTTTTGGAATCCCAGGAATTGGTGAGCAGTTCGTTAAATCTATTAATATGAATGATTACCCCGTTATTATGGGAACTAACATATTATTTGCGGTCCTATTTATCGTAGTAATCTTAATTGTTGATATTCTTTATGGAATCATCGACCCACGTATTCGTGTATCGGGGGGGAAAACTAAATGAGCAACAAAGACATAACAATTTCAAAGGATATGTTTGCTCCTGTCCATATTGATCCATCAAAAAGTGAAAAGATTGCCAAACCAAGTTTGAATTTCTGGCAAGATTCATGGCTAAGAGTCAGGAAAAATAAAGGTGCTGTAGTCAGCATGGTCATTCTAGTTATAATGATATTAATGGCCTTTGTTGGTCCAATGATTACGCCATATTCTTACGATACGCAAAACACAAAACATAATAATTTACCACCGCGAATTCAAGGTTTAGAAGATGTTCACTGGCTTCCTTTTGATGGAACATTGTCAAGAAGAGATGGTACTGTTTATAACGCGTATGAAGTTCGTAAAGTGGATGCCTATTATTGGTTCGGTACGGATAATTTAGGCCGAGATCAATTTGCACGTGTTTGGAAAGGTACACAAGTATCGTTATTTATCGCTTTTATGGCTGCGTTAATCGATATGGCTATTGGGGTTGCATATGGAGCCATATCGGGTTATCTAGGTGGACGAATAGATAGTGTAATGCAGAGGATTATCGAGGTTATTGTGGGTATTCCGAACCTGATTGTTGTTGTATTGATGATACTCGTGTTAAAACCAGGTATTATCCCAATTATTATTGCCTTAACCATTACAGGATGGACTAGTATGGCTCGTGTGGTACGTGCGCAAGTATTAAAATTTAAAGGTCAAGAATTTGTACTTGCAGCAAAAACCTTAGGTGCGTCAAATTCGTCTATCATTTTTAAACACATGATTCCAAATATGTTTGGAGTAATTATTATTAATACGATGTTTTCTATCCCGAATGCCATTTTCTTCGAAGCATTTTTAAGTTTTATCGGGTTAGGATTACAGGAACCTCATGCATCTCTTGGAACATTAGTAAATGCAGGATTTAAATCTATGATTGCTTTTCCTTATCAAATGATTATTCCTTCCATTATGATTGCGTTAATCATGGTATGCTTCAACCTTGTTGCAGACGGATTACGTGATGCATTGGATCCAAAAATGCGTGATTAGAAGGCAGGTGGATGTAAATGGAGAAAATTTTAGAAGTTAAAGACTTAAATATATCGTTTCATACTTTTTCAGGAGAAGTTAAAGCTATCCGTGGCGTAAGTTTTGATTTATATAATGGTGAAACCTTAGCTATTGTAGGTGAATCTGGTTCAGGTAAATCTGTAACCACGAAATCAATCATGCGTTTACTTCCTGAGCACAATTCAGAGATTAAAGGCGGACAGATTTTATTTGGTGGTAAGGATTTAACAAAATTAAAAGATAAAGACATGCAAAAAATCCGAGGAAAAGATATATCAATGATTTTTCAGGATCCGATGACATCTTTAAATCCAACTATGAAAATTGGCAACCAGATTATGGAACCACTTATTAAGCACCAAAACATGAGCAGACACGCAGCAAAGGAAAGAGCAATTGAATTATTAAAGCTAGTTGGTATTCCTAAGGCGGAGTTACGTGTGGATCAATATCCGCATCAGTTCTCTGGTGGTATGAGACAAAGGGTTGTTATCGCTATTGCTTTGGCATGTAATCCGAAAGTACTCATTGCGGATGAACCTACAACTGCACTTGACGTAACCATTCAAGCACAAATACTTGAATTAATGAAAGATTTGCAAAAGAAAATTGATACATCAATTATTTTTATTACACACGATCTCGGTGTGGTGGCAAATGTAGCTGACCGTGTTGCTGTTATGTACGGAGGAAAAATAGTTGAAATTGGGACTGCTGATGAGATTTTCTACAATCCAAAGCATCCGTATACATGGGGATTAATTAGTTCGATGCCTGATATGGATACCCAAGATGATGAACTATTCTCTATACCGGGAACACCACCAGATTTATTAGATCCACCTAAAGGGGATTCGTTTGCCCCACGTAATCCATTTGTAATGAAGATAGATTTAGAGCAAGAACCACCGTTCTTCAAAGTGTCGGATACGCATTATGCTGCAACATGGCTGCTGCATCCAGATGCACCAAAAGTCGAACCGCCAGCTGCTGTTCTAAGACGGCAAAATCAATTTTTTTCTGGTAATGCTGATTTAGTCAAAGTCGGAAATGCTGGTCAAGCTTCATTCCCTGAAAATAAGGAGGGGAAATAAATGGCTGTAAATGAAAAATTACTTGAGATCAAAAATCTCAAGCAATATTTTAATGAAGGTAAAACAAATGAAGTAAAAGCTGTTGATAATGTATCCTTTGATATTTATAAAGGTGAAGTAATGGGCCTTGTTGGTGAGTCAGGCTGTGGTAAATCCACAACAGGACGTACAATTATCCGTTTGTATGATGCTACTGGCGGAGAAGTTTTATACGATGGAGTAAATGTTCATGGAAAAAAATCAAAGAAACAATTAAAAGAATTCAACCGAAAAATGCAAATGATCTTTCAAGACCCTTATGCATCTTTAAATCCTAGATTAAAAATAGCAGATGTTATTGCCGAGGGAATTGATATTCATGGTTTAGCAAAGTCTAAGGAAGACAGGATGGAGCAAGTATATGAGCTCCTAGAAACTGTGGGCTTGAATAGAGAGCATGCAAACCGTTATCCACATGAGTTTAGTGGTGGTCAGCGTCAACGGATTGGAATTGCACGTGCCCTTGCTGTTCAACCTGAATTTATAATTGCTGATGAACCGATTTCCGCACTGGATGTTTCTATCCAAGCTCAGGTTGTAAACCTGATGAGAAAACTGCAAAAAGAGAAGAGCTTGACCTATCTGTTTATTGCTCATGATCTTTCAATGGTTAAATACATTAGTGATCGGATCGGTGTTATGTATTTTGGTAAAATGGTCGAGCTTGCATCTGCGGATGATCTCTATAAAAACCCACTTCATCCTTATACACAATCACTTTTATCAGCAATTCCATCACCAGATCCAATCAGTGAACGGACTCGTAAACGGAAATCGTATGACCCGGCAAGTCATAATTACGATCCTAATGAACCAGTGGAATTTAGAGAAGTTACACCTGGTCACTTTGTATTATGTTCTGAGAAAGAATTCAAACAATACCAAGCACAATCTAGATAATCATAAAAAAACGATCTCGCTTTTGAGATCGTTTTTTTTTATCTGTTAATGGCAATATTTAAGGGTTCTTATTTCCGATTTCCCCCAACTGTTTTCCATCCAGTCTGGTATTTGGCACTTTCATCAACAAATTCACTTCGATTTTTACCACCGAATACCTTTTCACCAAAACTGTTCGTAATAACACCCATTAAGGCTGTGATTCCTACAATTAATAAAGCAACAATCGTTAAATCCAATATGTATGAGCCCATGGTAATAACCCCTCCATTAATTAGATATTTGTGGTGCAAATTTAATATCCCCTACTTTATTGTAAAAGAACTTACCGTTGATTTAAAGAGGAAATTAAATTACATCGACAAGTTTTCAATAATCAAATGAATGCGTTTTCATTTCGATTTTATAATTGAGAATAAATTTATGGTTTAATTCTCTTGAAAGTAGGGTAACTCAATCTTATAAGTAATTTATTTCATGAAGCCCCTCGTTTTATCAATTATTGTAGGCGAACATTATAACAGATGAATAATTATGAGTGCAAAAATACAGATAAATTAATTAAAAAATATGAAACTTTTAGGTGAATTATTCGTCTAATATAGTATAATCGAAATTTTTGAATGTTTTGCTCTAACAATATTTTTTGGAAAAAGGGATACCCTTTTAAGAAACAGTGGTGTATAATCAATGATATAAATTACTTTTTTATAATTATTATTGAAATTGGTATTACCTGATTATAACCAAATCGTTTGATTCAATATAATGGATATTAAATAATAGTCTCAATTAAAAGAGGAGTGTGAAGATCGAATGGTAACACTATACACTTCACCAAGTTGTACATCATGTAGAAAAGCAAAATCGTGGTTAGAAGAACATGAAATTCCATACACAGAGAGAAATATTTTCTCAGAACCATTAACCATGGAAGAGATTAAAGAGATTCTTCGAATGACCGAAGATGGTACCGATGAAATTATTTCTACTAGATCAAAGACATTTCAAAAATTAGACGTTAACCTGGATGCCATGCCGTTACAAGATTTATTTGGGTTAATCAAAGAAAATCCAGGGCTATTACGACGCCCGATTATCATTGATGAAAAGCGATTACAGGTTGGGTATAACGAGGATGAAATCAGACGGTTCCTTCCAAGAAGAGTCAGAACGTTCCAGCTGCGCGAAGCACAGCGAATGGTTAATTAAATAAATAGGCCTTCATATAGGAGGTCTTTTTTTGTATTTAAAAATTATAGGTTATTATTTGTAGTTTCAGTGTGACTTTGCTACAATAAAAAGAATATCGTACTGCTAATTTTAGGCATTATCACGGTTTTTAGATTTTAGCCTTTTTTATTTCCCTTATTAGTACTTTTATCATAAAATAAAGTACACGAGTATTTACTTTTAGCCCTTTGATAATTCTTTTAGATATAAGTAAATGCTAAGGCAGTATCTGCTTGGGGGTATTTAGTCCCTTCAATCTGGCAAACGGAAGGGAGAGGTTTAGATGGAGATTGAACGCATTAATGAAAATACAGTAAAATTTTACATTTCATATGGTGATATAGAAGAACGAGGCTTTGACCGTGAGGAAATCTGGTACAATCGGGAACGAAGTGAAGAACTCTTTTGGGAAATGATGGATGAAGTTCATGATGAAGAAGAGTTTGTTATTGAAGGCCCTCTATGGATCCAAGTTCAAGCACTTGATAAAGGGTTAGAAATCCTGGTTACTAAAGCACAACTATCAAAGGATGGTCAAAAGTTTGAATTACCCATTCCAAATGACAAACTAAAAGATCTTCCGGTTGATGATCACATTGATGAGATTCTGGATCATCATTTCAATCCTAATCATACAGATGAGGAAGATATATTGCATGAGGAAGAGACCTTAGAATTCCTTATCGGTTTTAGAGATTTTGAGGATGTCATTAGTTTATCTAATCGGGCAGGTTTAGATGACTTAGTCACAAGGCTTTATCATTTTGAGGGGAAATATTATCTATTTACAGAATTTCCTGAAGACTTATTTGAAGAAGATGAAATTGATGATATATTAAGTATTTTGCTTGAATACGGTTTTGAGACACAACTTACGATACATCGAATTCAAGAGTATGGGAAAGAGATAATTTCTGATAATGTTTTTGTTGAATTACGAAAACATTTCCGCTAACTAATGAACCGATTTCAATTTTGAAATCGGTATTTTTAGCATTAATTATTTTGGAAATAAATTCTGGCAGGTGAGGACACTGAAAAACACGGTAAGGGTTATTCTATTTTTGTTGGTATTATCCATACTTTGGTTTTTCTTTAAGGATCGTTTAGCTAGTGGAATATTTGGAATCCTGAGTGTACTTGTTACACTGTCGGTCATATTCATAGGCTTTGTAATTTTCCTTGAAAACCGCCGCCATCCAACACAAACGATTACATGGTTAGTCGTATTAGGCAGCTTTCCGTTGGTTGGTTTTATTTTTTACCTCCTCTTTGGAAGAAACTATCGTAAGGAAAAGATGTTTAGAAAAAAATATTTCCTAGATAAGCAAGCTTTTTTGACTGTCGAAGGGGAAGAAGATCCGAGAAATGATGAAAAACTTAGTTTAATGGGTGAACATCAAGGGAAATTATTTAACTTGGCTCAAAAACTAGGGAATAGCCCAATCTCCTTTGACACTGCTACAAAAATATTAACAAACGGTGAGGAAACCTTTCAGCATATTATTGAGCAATTAAAAAAGGCTAGACATCATATCCATCTGGAATATTATATTGTTCGTCACGATCATATTGGGCAGGAAATTAAAAATCTACTGATTGAAAAAGCCCATCAAGGTGTAAAGGTACGTTTTTTATACGACGCAGTGGGTTCTTGGCAGCTTTCAAAATCTTATATTAGTGAACTCAAAAATGAGGGGATTGAAATGGTCACGTTTGGACCTGTAAAACTCCCGTTTTTAAATAATAAATTTAATTTCCGTAATCACCGTAAAATGATCATCATTGATGGAAATATCGGCTTTGTAGGCGGGCTAAATATTGGAGATGAATATCTGGGGAGAAATAAACAGATAGGGTTCTGGCGTGATACTCATTTAATGCTTCGAGGAGAGGCAGTAAGAACGCTGCAGTTAATTTTTTTACAAGACTGGTATTATATGACCAATCACAGTTTCTTAACGGCCGAATACCTATCACCTCAGATTGATCATGAAAGTCATGGCGGGGTACAGCTCATTGCTGGAGGACCGGATAATGAGTGGAGTGTGATTAAGAATATTTTTTTCTCCATGATTGCAAGTGCAGAGAAATCAGTTTGGATTGCCTCCCCTTATTTTATTCCTGATGAAGACATTTTTTCAGCCATAAAAGTAGCTGCACTTAGTGGCATTGATGTACGACTTCTTGTACCAAATAAACCGGATAAACGGATTGTCTTTCATGCATCAAGGTCTTACTTTCCAGAACTTTTGGACGCAGGGGTTAAAGTTTATGAATATGAGCGGGGGTTTATGCACAGTAAGATTGTCATTGTTGATTATGAATTGGCCTCGATTGGTACATCCAATATGGATATGAGGAGTTTCCATTTAAATTTCGAGGTAAATGCTTTCTTATTCCGTACAAATAGCACACAACAGCTGGTTGAGGAATATTTAAATGACCTTGAATTTTCCAAACAATTGGATAAAGAAACCTTTGATGGCAGACATCTTGGTTTTAAGGTACTGGAATCGACGGCGAGACTACTTTCTCCGTTACTCTAAACTATAAAAAACTCGTCAATTGTCGAGTTTTTTTTTATGCTTTAAAAGGTTTTTATCGAATTTTGACGAATTTAGATAGAGAAAGGAGGAGTGGAATAATTGTTAACGGCTCAAACAAAAATGGGTGAATGTATCTGTCTTGGCCTTGATTACAAAAAAGATTTTCTTTTAGAACTTCGCAGTAAGGAAGAATTTTTTTGCCCTGTTTGTGGGGAAAGCGTTTTGCTCAAATTAGGCGATCAGCGCATATTTCATTTTGCCCATAAGCAAGGCGGAGTTTGTCATGATTTTTATGAGAATGAATCCATTTATCACATGGAGGGCAAACGTCAACTGTATCAGTGGCTGGTGAAACAAAAGATCCCTTCAATATTAGAGTACTATGATAAAGAGATTCAGCAGAGACCTGACATAATGTTCAAGTTTAATGGAGAGAAATTTGCATTAGAGTATCAATGTTCAACGATTCCAGAAAGTACACTTATCAAAAGGACCAATTCATATCTTCAAAACGGATATCATCCCATATGGATTATATCTAGCAGCCAAATCCATACGAAAAGAAATAATATGGTTACTTTGTCCAACTTTCAATACCTATTTTTAAGAACATCTACTGCAGGAATGTTTTATATACCTTCCTATTGCCCTGAAAAACAGCAATTTCATTTTATTGGATCCATTTCCCCTTACTCGATAAAAAATGCCTTCGCTCATCATACTTTTTATCCAATCCGAAAAATGAACATGAATGAATTATTAGAACCAAAGAACAACAAACAAATAGATTTTTCTAGTTGGAACAAGCAAATAGAAAAATTTCTTCTTAATTGGACCTTACATCCTAGTAAACAGCATCATTCATTTCTTCATGAAATTTATAAAAGAAACCTTAATCTCTTCCTGCTGCCACCTGAAATTGGCCTTCCAATCCCTCATTCGTTAGTCATTCAAACTTCACCGATTATATGGCAAACCTACTTATTTATTGATTGTATTGACAACAAAAATATTGGTGATTTAATAACCCTGCAGGAAGTATCCTTCCATTTCAATAAAAGGATCCGTAGAAAAGAAATTGTCTTAAGAAATTTACCACAAGTTAAAACAGGGAAATCGTTATATGTGATACTTGATTACCTTTTATTGTTAGAGCAATTAGGTATTATTACGAAAATGGGAGCAAGCACATTTCAATTGAAACAGAAAATATTTATTCCTAGGACAAATCGCGAAAAAGAAGAAGCAAAGGTTTTATTTTTTCAAAAATATCAGCGTTTCCTATCGAATAGATAAATGAAAACTAACAGAAGGGCATACTATAAAAGGTGTAAATAGTTTCCTTTCTGGGAATTGCTAAAAGGAGATTGGAAAGATAAGGAGAATACTATGTAATGATACTTCCTATCACAGGTAAATATAGAATGGAGGATGAAGGATGGCAAATGAAACTGCAATAAAATCACTGCCTGCAAGAAGTGAGATCCCTGAACAAGATACATGGAAATTAGAAGATATTTTTTCGAATGATCAGGAATGGGAAAAGGAATTTCAAGAAGTAAAAAGTCAAATCCCAGGAATTAAAGAATTTGAAGGGAAATTAGGTGAAAGTGCAGAGACGCTATATAAGGCGCTTCAATTTCAAGATAAACTGTTAGAACGAATTGGAAAGCTGTATACATATTCGCATATGCGCTATGACCAGGATACAACAAACTCTTTTTATCAAGGCCTGGATGACAGAATGAAAAATATGTATTCACAAGCTGCCAGCCAACTAGCTTTTATTGTTCCTGAAATTCTTTCTTTAGATGAGAGCCAAGTAACTAGTTTTTTAAGTGAAAAACCAGAATTAAAGCTCTATGAGCATGCACTAGCTGAAATTAATCTGCAAAGACCACATGTCCTCACGGCAGAACAGGAAGCATTGCTGGCAGAAGCCAGCGAGGTAATGGATGCTTCTAGTAATACGTTCGGGATGTTGAATAATGCAGACCTTGAATTTCCATCTATTAAAGATGAAAATGGTACTGAGGTAGAAATTACTCATGGCCGCTATATTCGCTTTTTGGAAAGTGAAGACCCGCGGGTAAGACACGATGCCTTCAAAGCTGTATACAAGACCTATGGTGATTTTAAAAATACATTTTCAAGTACATTAAGCGGCAATGTGAAGAAGGATAATTTTAATGCACGAGTAAGAAAGTATGATTCAGCTAGACATGCTGCGCTTTCTGCTAACAATATCCCAGAAAGTGTGTACGATAACCTTGTAAATACGGTAACCGACAACCTTCATTTATTACATCGATATATAAAGCTTCGAAAAAAAGTACTCGGACTTGATGAACTTCATATGTATGATTTATTTACACCTCTTGTTAAAGATGTAAAAATGGAAATCAAATACGAAGAAGCGAAGGACTTAGTCATTAAAGGATTAGCCCCACTAGGTGAGGAATATTCAAAAATATTAACTGAGGGCTTTGAAAACCGCTGGGTTGATGTACATGAGAATAAAGGAAAACGGAGCGGCGCCTATTCATCAGGAGCATATGGGACACATCCATACATTCTAATGAACTGGCAGGATAATGTAAATAACTTATTTACGCTTGCCCATGAATTTGGCCATTCCGTGCACAGTTACTATACTCGAAAATCACAACCGTATCCTTACGGCAATTATTCAATTTTCGTTGCCGAGGTGGCTTCGACATGTAATGAAGCACTTTTAAACGACTATTTATTAAAAACAATTGATGATGAACAAAAACGTATATACCTACTCAACCATTACCTAGAAGGATTTAGAGGGACCGTGTTCCGTCAAACAATGTTTGCTGAGTTTGAACATATGATCCATCAAAAAGCACAAAATAATGAAGCATTAACTGCTGAGGCATTAACTGAAAGTTATTACGCATTAAATAAAAAATATTTTGGCGAAGAAGATATTGTGATTGATGAGGAAATCGGATTAGAATGGGCGAGAATTCCACATTTTTATTACAATTATTATGTTTATCAGTATGCAACTGGTTTTAGTGCAGCTACAGCCCTTAGCAAGCAAATTTTAGAAGAAGGCGAACCTGCGGTGAAAAGGTATATTGACTTCCTAAGTGCAGGAAGCTCAGATTATCCGATTGAGGTTTTGAAAAAAGCTGGAGTTGATATGACTAGTGCAGAGCCAATAAAAAATGCTTGTAAGGTTTTTGAAGAAAAATTGAATGAATTAGAGCAATTATTAACTCAAGCATAATGAAAGGGATGGTGCCAAACTGGCTGCCATCCCTTTTTAAAATCCTCTAAATTTTTTCCGATCGTTAAGATAATTAACGAAGATAAATATTGAAACAAATAATATGGGGATACTTAACAATAAAGGGAAAATCTTTAACAAAGCAAGGATTTGAAGAAAGAAGGCAATTAAAATAAAAACAATCATAAGCATTAAAGGGAATTTTCTCATATAAACAGGCTCCCCTCATAAAAGTGAGTTTTCATTACTCTTACTCCTATGTCTATTGTCTATTCCATGAATTTATGATAATTTGACAATTATGTGAAATAAAACACAAACTTATTGCCGTACTTAAGAATAGCGTGCTATATTATATACATGAAGTTGATCACAACAAACACAAACCCCTTTGTTTGACAGTGACAAATTTCTCCCATCCCCTTTGTTCGTATAATAGAAAAATGCCTTGCAGTAAAATCTGCAAGGCATTTTTGTTTATAGAAAAGGCTAGGTTAAAGTTTATTGTTTATTATTTGGCATCCTGTTGATTGGATCGGAAGGCGCGGAAATAAACAGGTTAGTTATACAGAGCTATTGAAACAAATAAAGCGCGCCGTTATACGGCATGCTTCATTGTTCGATATATCTCCAAAATGTACCATACTTGGCTGGAATTTGTTCCACCACTTGCTTTAAAAGAAGTTTTTTCATTTCCTTTTCAATTTGTGAAATCGACATATTATAAACAACAGCAATTTCTTTTGATGCTACAAATTTAAAAAATTTCAAAAACGTTTCTAAAGGCGGCGGAGGAGATTGGATTGGTTTTTCAGAAAGCATTTCTTCTAAGATTTGGACATATACCTCATATGGGTAGGAACCTGTAATCTTAATTCCCTCATCCTCCACATTTTCATTAAAAAATACTAGGGTAGGAATCTCTTGTACATCCATTTCTGAAGTAATTTTCAGATCACATTGGAAAGCTTTTGCTGCACTTTCAGAATGGATATCATACATGAATTCCTCTACATCCAAACCAAGGCTCCGAGCGCAATCTTTTAACACCTCAAGTTTAGAAACATTTAGTTTCTCTAAAAATAATCCCTCTTGGATTCTCCGCAAAAAACGGAGTCCAGCCCGTCGCCCTTGTAATTCTGCTGCTTTTAAAGCAATGGAAACAGTGTAGGGAGAATCGACAGGATTCTCTAACCATAGGCTTCCATCACATGACATTCCTGACCTGCTAGCAGTTTTCTCCCACACCTGAGCGATATTCTCAAAATTCTTTTTCTTACTTATATTTAAATCGGCTAATCGTCCACTTAAAATATGCTTAATTGAAAAATAACGTCCATATTCGATTTGCAACTTCTTTAAAATCGGCTCTAGTGCCCAACATTCAGGACATAAAGGATCAATAAACATGTAAATCTCAATCGGCTTTTTATCACTGCATTGCCGCTTTGCACTCGAAGATTTTGAACTATTCACTATCTTCACCTGTTGTCTCGCCATCGTTAGGCGTATTAATCATGTGTTGTGCCGTAAGATAAAGTCGTGAAAAAAATTCATCTCTTAAGGGACCCTCCAAGCCTATTTTGTCCATAGCTTGTGACATGCATGAAAGCCAGGCTTTGGCACGTTTAGGGGTAACTGGAAATGGCAAATGACGTGCACGCATCATCGGATGGCCATGTTCTTCAGTATACAATGAAGGACCGCCTAAATATTGAGTTAAGAATTGCTTTTGTTTCCGAGCAATTTCTGTAAATTGATTTGGGAATATTGGAGCTAGGTCAGGATGTTGTGCAACAAGGCCATAAAAAGTGTCCACAAGACGGTGTAATGTTTCTTCACCAATGGATTCAAATGGTGAAAGCTTTCTTTCAATCATGTTGCCAACTCCCTTAAATGTAGTATGTAGATTTATTTTATCAATGCATATTTCATATCTCAAATGAATTGCTTTGAAAATGGAAATTTGTCAATTAAACATATTTATAATGTATGTTAAATGAGCAATTCTTAATAGAAAAAGCAAGAATTAGGAAGTTGAAAATAACTCCAATTAAATTATTTCTACATTTAAATACAATTAAGATTCATTCCCATTTGATTGCAGGTATTTTCGATAATAGAAACGGCGAATTTTATTTTCTGTTAAACGAGTAGGGATCTTAAATTGTTCTAGAAGTTCAATAAAGAGTTTCTCTCCATTCTGATAGTTTTCAACCTCGTATTCCAATTCATAGTCTTCTGTATCTAGATAGATACTATGGTCCAATACCAATAATCCTTGCTGATACTCAAATTCAACTCGTTCTGTTATTAATGAACCAAAGTATTCAATTGTTGAATAAGGGACCTTACTTTCTTCTATAAGACGTTGAATGATTCCTGTTGGAAGTTTTCCCGTACGAATGGCCAATTGTGCATCATCTTCACTGATTGTCTGATTGGTCTCTAGAAGACCGACCGTTGCTGGCTGTTTTAAAGTCATTTCGTAGTTTAAACCTTTTTTACGAATCCTTAGTGCAGTCTCTTTACTCTTTAAAGAAAAATTTGGTGTATCAAAGTAATGGTTTTCCTGTTTGAAAATTTGATTTTTATCCACCTTGAAAAACCTAAGCAATCGTTCATATTCATTTTTAGTTAGGATATTTTTAAATTCAATTTCAATATTTTGCGTCATGTTTTCATCAACCTTTCTAAAGGGATCATCTTTATTAGCTCTTTTCTAACCTCAACATCATCCTTGGGAGAAATCGTGAATTATGCTAAAATAAGGTGGTGAATAATGGAGGTATAAACAATGAAGAAAAGAATTTTAATCGAAAAGTCATACATAATTGAAGAAAAACTAATGTTAGAAACAAATGAGAGCATCCTTGATTTGGTTCCTGGAGAGCAGATTCTTGTAGATTCTGACCAATTTTCTTTCATTTATTTAATGGAAGATAAAGATGATTATACATATATCGTTCTACATGAACAATTCTGGCCGCACTTAAAGATTGCAAATGAAAAACAATTACCTGTTTGGGTTACTTTCAAGGAAGAGAAAAAGGAACTAGAAAACTTCCAGGATGAATTTAATTATGTGCTAACTAATATTTCGGGTAATAGTAATTATGGGAAAGAAATGGTTACAAAAGTAGAGAGCGTATTTTCTTAACATAACTTGTCTTAGAGGTGAAATCATGAAGCATTGGGACCAATTTCTAGCCCCCTATAAACAGGCGGTTTCAGAGTTAAAAGTAAAATTAAAGGGGATGAGAGGTCAGTTCGAACTTGATGCTACGCATTCACCGATTGAATTCGTTACGGGAAGAGTTAAACCCATTGCAAGTATCCTTGATAAGGCAAATCAAAAAGGGATACCACTTGAAAGACTAGAAGAAGAAATGCAGGATATTGCGGGAATGCGCATTATGTGTCAATTTGTTGATGATATTCACACTGTAGTCGATTTATTGCAAAATCGGAATGATTTTGAAATCGTTGAAGTTAGAGATTATATTTCACATAAAAAGACAAGCGGTTATCGGTCGTATCATGTTGTTATTCGCTACCCTGTACAAACTATTCATGGTGAAAAGAATATCCTTGCGGAAATTCAGATACGAACGCTTGCAATGAATTTTTGGGCGACAATTGAACATACATTGAGCTATAAGTACAAAGGGCTATTTCCAAGTGACATTCAAATGCGGCTGCAGAGAGCAGCTGAAGCTGCATTTCGTTTAGATGAGGAAATGTCATTAATTCGTGGTGAAATTCAAGATGCCCAGGCCTTTTTTACAAGGAAGAAAGAATTGAAACAAGAAGAGAAGGATTGAGCAAATACGATCGTCGATTGAAAAGCCATTCGCATAAGGAGCCAATAATTTATGAAATTTGCGATTACATCAAAAGGAGATCAAAAATCAAATATATTAATGCACAAAATGAGGACGTATTTACTTGATTTCGATCTTATATACGATGAAGACCAACCTGATATAGTTGTTTCCATTGGTGGTGATGGCACGCTTCTTTATGCATTCCATCGCTATAGCAGCCGTTTAGATAAAACTGCTTTTGTTGGAATTCATACCGGACATCTAGGATTTTATGCGGATTGGATTCCGGATGAAATTGAGAAACTAGTGATTGCGATTGCGAAAACACCATATCAGGTTGTCGAATACCCCCTGTTAGAGGTCATAATTCGTTATTCTCATGCTGGGAAGGAATCAAGGTATCTTGCCTTAAATGAATCAACTGTAAAAAGTGTCGAGGGAACACTGGTTATGGACGTGGAGATTCGTGGACAGCATTTCGAAAGGTTTCGTGGTGATGGCTTATGTGTTTCGACCCCTTCAGGCAGTACGGCCTATAATAAGGCCCTTGGCGGGGCGATTATTCATCCATCAATAGCAGCCCTTCAAATTGCAGAGATGGCATCGATAAATAACAAGGTTTTTAGGACGATTGGCTCGCCGCTAATTCTTCCAGCTCACCATAATTGTATGCTTAAGCCAGTCAATCGATCAGATTTTCAGGTAACAATTGACCATCTGACAATGCTTCATAAAGATGTTAAATCAATTCAATTTAGAGTGCCAGAAGAAAAAATTCGCTTTGCTCGCTTCCGCCCATTTCCCTTTTGGAAAAGAGTTCATGATTCTTTTATTTCAGATTAAGAGGCGGGTGTCGTTGTAATGTCTCAGCAATTTCAAATGAAGTGGGTCATTGGTGAGAGCAATGAAGGAAAATTGGTTAGGGAATTTTTAAAAGAGAAAGAAATTTCTCGAACAGCTTTAACAGATATAAAGTTCAAAGGTGGTAATATCCTAGTAAATGGAAAAGAAGTAAACGTCCGATATCGTTTAGCATGGAGAGATAAATTAACGGTGATTTTTCCCAGTGAAAGTCCGAGCGAGGGGCTTTCTGGTGAAAATATTCCTTTACCGATTCTTTATGAAGATGAGTATTTGTTGGTAGTGAATAAACCAGCAGGAATGAACACGATTCCGTCGCGGGAACATCCTGCAGGCAGTTTGGCAAATGCGCTGATTGGCTATTATCAACGTTGTGGTCTACAAGCTACTACGCACATTGTCACACGGCTCGACAGGGATACTTCAGGAATTGTCCTGATTGCTAAACACCGTCATGTACATCATTTGTTTAGTTTAATGCAGCAGAGCGGTCAAGTTAAGCGGACATATGAGGCTTTCGCTGAGGGGGAAATGCAACAAGATAATGATACGATAGTGGCTCCTATTGGCCGTAAAGATGACAGTATCATTGAGAGGGAAGTTCGTAAGGATGGAAAATATGCTTGTACTCATTATCAGGTTCTTGCGAGATATAATGGGTTTACGCATTTGGAACTTACGCTTGACTCGGGGCGAACCCATCAAATTAGAGTTCATTTGTCTTTTTTGAAGCATCCCTTACTTGGAGACGATTTATATGGAGGAGATGTATCACAAATAAATCGTCAGGCACTACATTGTAAAAAAATATCCTTTATTCACCCATTTTTAAACGATGAAATGATATTTACTGCTCCATTACCTAAAGATATGTTGAACTTATTAGAGGCTGACCTGCTTGATTAAGAGGCAGCCTTTTTTGTGTATTAGAAATACTCCTAATCAAATTGTTTAAATTTTTCCTCCACATATGGCATAGTAGATGTAACTGACACCAATTCCATTTCGGGATATCTTAAGGCCGTAAGTTTTCCGCCAAAGACAGCGCCAGTATCAATATTGTACGTATTATTTATGTACCTTGGCTCTTTAACTGGCGTATGACCATAAATGATACATGGCTCACCATGATACTCCTTTGCCCAATCCCTTCGAATTGGAGAACCATCCGGGTGCTTTTTCCCTGTGATATCCCCGTAAAGAACAAAATCCTTAACTTTTCCATGGGATTGTCCGATAAATTCTTGTTTAATCCCTGCATGCGCGATAACAAGCTTCTTGTTGTCTAATACTAAATAGAGTGGAGCGTTTTCGTAGAGTTCAATAAATTTTTTTCGAATGGATTGCTGTTCTTTTTTATATAATGATTCATACTCAGCAACGGTTGTTTCTAGCCCATGTGCAATCTGAACTTTGTTGCCTAGGAAGAAACGATATAACTTATTACAATGATTCCCTGGTGTATAGTAAGCCTTTTTTTCTTTCATCACCAACTGCCAAACAATTTCGATTACATGTAGTGAAGCAGGTCCACGGTCTGTTAAATCACCTAAAAAACCAAGTACTCTGTTTTCGTGAAGGGGGATTCCATTTTCCCATTTATAGCCAAGCTTTAAGGTGAGTTCCTTAAATTCTGCTAAACATCCATGGATATCACCGATTACATCAATTTTCATTGGATCAACTCCTTGTCCACCATATTTTTAGTCGAAGCGTTGGATTTTATAAAAAGAATTCCTACCTAATGAATGAAGGGAGTCATAATATGGAGCAAAATGTTTCAGTTATTTCTTTATTAATTGTAGTAACAATGGCATTTATCACCCCGATTTTTTTACATCGATTTAAATTGAATTTTATCCCTGTAGTGGTCGCTGAAATAATTATGGGACTTGTCATAGGGAAGAGTGGTTTCGATGTAGTTCATAAAGATATTTGGCTTTCCACCTTATCAACACTTGGTTTTATTTTTCTTATGTTTTTAAGCGGTCTTGAAATCGATTTTAAAGCTTTTGCTGGAGGAAATAAGCGTAAGGTGCTTCCAAATGGGAAAAAGGAGCCCAATTCATTTGTTGTGGCGTCACTAATCTTTTCAGGGGTTTTTATCTTCTCTCTCGGTCTATCCATTGTCTTTGTCATGGCAGGTTTTATTGAAAATGCCTTTTTAATGACGCTAATCATTTCGACGATATCTTTGGGTGTAGTGGTTCCAACCTTGAAAGAGGCCCATTTGATGAAAACTGTAATCGGCCAAATTATTTTATTGGTTGCGGTCATTGCAGATTTAGTGACCATGATTTTACTCGCTGTGTTTGTTTCGTTAAATGAATCAGGACATGGGAATACGTGGCTGTTACTTATTTTGTTTGCGGCTGGTATCGTTCTTTATTTTCTTGGAAAAAGATTTAAAAATCGTACATTTATTGAATCTTTGTCAACGGGGACCGTCCAAATTGGAACCAGGGCAGTTTTTACACTAATTATTGTTTTAGTGGGGCTTTCTGAAACCGTGGGTGCTGAAAATATCTTAGGAGCCTTTCTAGCAGGAGTACTTGTATCCCTGTTAGCACCCAACCAAGAGCTTATACATAAGTTAGATTCTTTTGGGTATGGCTTCTTGATTCCTATCTTTTTTGTGATGGTAGGAGTAAATTTAGATGTTTGGTCGCTTTTTAGTGAAAAAAGGCTTTTGTTATTAATACCGCTTTTATTAGTAGGGTTGCTTTTTTCAAAACTCTTACCAGTTTACTTATTAAAAATTTGGTATGATTTGAAAACGGTCATTGCGTCTGGCTTTTTGCTTACTTCTACTCTTTCACTGGTCATTGCGGCTGCTACAATTGGAGAAAGACTAGAAGTCATATCAGCGGAGATGAGTGGAACACTAATTTTAGTGGCAGTAATCACCTCTATTTTTACACCCATTGTTTTTAAAAAGTTATTTCCTAAAGAAGTGGTTGCAAATAAAACAGTTAGTATAGCATTCTTAGGTGCCAATCAGACAACAATGCCTGTTTCACGAGAATTAAAGTCAGGACTGTATGATCCAATCCTTTATCATACCCGAATGGAGAAATCAGAAAAACAAATTGCCGATTCACTATTTGATATCGTTGAAATTCAAGATTATTCACTCGAAACGTTGGAGAATACAAAAGTCTTTCAATCAGAAGTTGTCGTATTATCAACTGGTGATGAGAAGGTGAATGCAGCATTGTCCGTTGTTGCGAAAGAAAGGGGAGTATCTAGGGTTATTGCGCGAATTGAAAGTCCAGATGTAGAGGAAAACTTACGAGGACATAATGTAGAGGTATTTTCTACATTTATGTCGACAAAAGTATTACTTCGGGCATTGATTGAATCTCCAACCCTAATCAATATACTTACCAATCAAGAGACAGGACTTTATGAAATTGTCATGCTGAATAGCCAATTTGATGGGATGTCAATAAGGAGGTTTCCGTTTACGGGCGATATTATTTTTGTCCGAATTTTTCGGGGAAAGGATTCCATCGTTCCGCATGGAGATACAGAACTAGAGATGAATGACCGTTTAATCGTTACAGGCTCGAAGGAATATGTTGATGAGTTGAAAAGAGAATTGGAATTCTGCGAAACCTGAATTTATTTTTGAAAAAGGGAAACTTTTCATTTATGACAAATTAGTGTAAAATTAGTACCAAGTACTAATATCATGTGTAATTGTAGGAGGACTTTTTTATATGAACCTTTCATTATCTGGAAAAACATACGTAGTAATGGGTGTAGCCAATAAACGCAGTATCGCGTGGGGAATTGCCCGCTCATTGCACAATGCAGGAGCAAGATTAATTTTTACATATGCAGGTGAAAGGTTAGAAAGCAGTGTCCGAGAACTGGCAGGTTCGTTAGAAGCCGAAGGGACAATTGTTTTACCATGTGATGTAACAAACGATGAAGAAGTTGCAAGATGCTTTGCTGAAATCAAAGAATCAGTTGGTTCCATTCATGGAGTAGCACACTGCATCGCATTTGCAAATAAAGAAGAACTTAGCGGGGAGTATTTAAGCACAACTAGAGAGGGCTTTTTGCTCGCTCACAATATCAGCTCATATTCCTTAACAGCTGTAGCGAAAGAAGCAAGAGGATTAATGACTGAGGGAGGAAGTATTGTCACATTGACATACTTAGGCGGAGAACGTGCCATCCAGAACTATAATGTTATGGGAGTAGCTAAAGCTTCTCTTGATGCTAGTGTTCGTTACTTAGCTGCAGACCTTGGTAAAGAAAACATTCGTGTTAATTCGATTTCTGCAGGTCCAATTCGTACCTTATCCGCAAAAGGAATAAGTGATTTTAATTCCATCTTAAAAGAAATTGAAGAAAGAGCTCCATTACGCCGAGCAACCACTCCAGAAGAAGTGGGAGACACTGCCGTGTTTCTTTTCAGTGATCTATCAAGAGGAATTACTGGAGAAAACATTCACGTTGATTCTGGATACCATATCCTATAATTTTGAAGGCCCGCAAATAATGCGGGCCTTTTTATGTAGAAATTTCTTAGTTTTCGTATGAACGCGATTAGGCATTCCGCATAAATATAATTGTAGGATTACGTAAATGGAGGTACTGAGCATGTCGACAAAAAAGAGCAATGGACCACTACTCTATATACATCAACCGTTTTCAAGAACTCCTGCCATGAACATGCAGGACATATTCACTGCAAAACAGGAACTACTAGTGGACATAGAGAAAGAAATGCCGTTAAATGAAGAAAATAATAATAAAGAAATTTCTCTCGCAAAAAAAGAGATAGGATCTAAAATAGAGAATCCATCTACAAAACCACACAAGAATTCACAGGGTACAGCATCTAAACCACCTCAAAAAAGGCAGCTTACATCTTTTAAGCGGGTTAAGCCTTTTAAAGAAATGAGTATAGAAGAACGCATAGAATATTTAAAGAACTATCCGAAGGTCCTCCCGCCTGCTCCATGTGTTTTTGTTACGGAGGAAAATAATTATCAAGGGTATCTGATCGATTACGATGGTCAAGATGTGACCATTCGCTTTCATGATAAAACAACTAAAACTGTGCCCGTACATGAACTTACAAATATCCTCTTGATTGGGATAGGGAAATAGTTGGAACATAAAAAAGCCAGCCGTTTTACCGACTGGCTACATTTTTAGTTACAAATTCCTAAGTTTACATCAGCAATACATTGCACTGCACAGAAGCAGCTTAAGTCAACTGTAATACAGTCGTTACTTGCGCGGAAACGTTCAACTTGACAAACTTTATCAAGGTTGATACAGCATTTATCTCCACCTGAAACCAAGTTAACTGGACAGAAAGTACCACCTTCGCGGCGTCCTGGTACTAACACACGAAGTGTAGCGCAACAATTATCAAATACATCTTCTACACGGAAGTAGATAGACACACATGCATTATTTTCGTTACTAAAGAATGCATGGAATGGAGAGCCATCTGCAGTACTTAATACAAATACGCGAGTATCGACAGGATCTCTCCTTACGGGAGACACCAATGACCCGAGGGGCTCAGCAAAACAACTGGAACACTCAGGGCATTCGTCTTCTTCAACTGCATTGTCCTGGATGTCCTTAATGGCACGAACGACTTCACAAACGCAATTCCCGTGACGAAAATCATGATTATTTCCACAACCCATTTATTTTTCCTCCTTATTCCGATATTTATCTTACAATACTAACATATTTCACAGAGCACTCTTGGGACACGGACAATCGCCTTATTTAAGCAAATTAGGCTAAGAAAAGCTCTTTGAAAGGATCCTCTAAAATGAAAATAACCTTATTAAACTTACTTCTACTATCGCTGGCGAGCTTTAGGCTGACAAGGTTACTTGTTTTTGATAAGATTACCGAGTTTATTCGGGTTCCGTTTTTCAATGAAATAAAAGAAAAAAATGAGTACGGAGAAATGGAAGTTTATTACGTACCGAAAGATAAGGGAGTTAAAAAATTTTTTGGAGAACTTATTAGCTGTTATTGGTGTACAGGAATATGGACTTCCATTGGAATTGTTTGTTTATCAATGTTATTCCCGGACTTTTCGTTTCCAATTATCTTAATTTTGGCGGTTGCGGGATGTGCATCCATAATGGAGTCGATTGTGCAGTTTTTTATCGAAAAATAGTGTTTTTCGCTGAGACAAGGATTATAGGTTGTTCATATTCTATAGCAGTGGACATAGTATTAAGAGCGAGGGAGAGAGTATCATGAGTCAAAAGAAAAGGAGAGCTCAATCAACTGAGTATTCACAATCAATTCAATCGTCACAATCAACTAACATGTATCAACCATCAAAATCAATAAAGCAAAAAGGAACAGGTTGTGGCTGCGGGAAAAAAACTTCAAAGTAAGTAAGAGGAACTGTCAGATTAGCTGGCAGTTTTTTATTTTTTCTTAAACAAAAGATAAAATAAAAGTTATTCCTCATAATTTTAATCATTGTCGAAAAAACTATATAGTAGCGGTAAATATAAAATGGAACAAGGGATGGGAATCATATGAGAGCTACTCATCGATGGGTTTTACTTGCTTGTTTAATGTTACTTTCCTCCTGTGACCAAAACCAACAGGTTACGGATAGCCAATTAACACTTATGAAAAAAACGAATCCTAGTCCAATCGTAACACAAAAGAATAAAAGTAAAGATCAGATTAAAGACATTGAGCAGGATGTCAGCTCGTTTCCAGAATTATATGATGTGGCTGTTGTGGAAGGAAAGAAAGATACACTAGTTGTTTATAAAGTTAAACATTTATATCGATTTAAAATGAAAAAAATTGAAAAAAATATCAACAAAATGCTGGAACGAAAATATCCAGATGAAAACTTTACAATCTCAAGTGACTATAAAATTTTTCTAGAAACAGTCAGACTTGATGAGAAAATGAAATCCTCAAAATATACAGGCAAGAAAGCTGAAAAACGTTTTAACGAAATCGTTAAGATGACAAAAGAATTGAAGTAAGAAAGGAAGAAAATAGATGGCAACGAGTAAACAAAAAAATATGACACCCCAGCAGCGCAACTATCAACAACTTCAACAGAAGCATGAAATTAAACGACCTGTTCTGAAGAACTGTATAAAAGCATTTTTTGTTGGCGGTATAATATGTGTGATCGGTCAAGCCATCAGTTATTTTTATATTTATTATTTTGATTTTACTGAACAGAGTGTAGGAAATCCAACGGTAGCAACCATGGTATTTTTGTCTATGTTACTAACTGGATTTGGAGTATACGATCGACTTGGACAATTTGCAGGGGCAGGGAGTGCTGTGCCCGTTACAGGCTTCGGAAATGCAGTAATCTCTGCAGCAATAGAGCATCGAACAGAAGGCTTTGTTTTAGGAGTGGGTGGAAATATGTTTAAGCTTGCAGGGTCAGTCATACTCTTCGGTGTTTTCTCGGCATTTGTTGTGGCACTGATTAAGACCCTGCTGGTGATTTGGGGGGTATTGTAATTGTTAAAAGGGCACCAATCATGGATTTTTACAAATCGGCCTATGATCACTTCTACCGGAGTTACTGGTGGACCGTTTGAAGCCAATGGTAATTTAGCAGAGGATTTCGATTTACTATATGAAGACTTATGGATGGGGAAGGAAACATATGAAAAAGCACACCGGTTACTATTAGAAGAGGCGATTAAAACAGCATTAAATAAAAGAAATATGGAAAAGGAACAGATCCAATTTTTATTTGCTGGAGATTTAATTAATCAAATAACACCAACAAGTTTTGCCGCAAGAACCATGCAGATTCCTTATTTCGGTCTATTTGGTGCATGTTCTACATCCATGGAAGGGTTGGCCCTGGCTTCATTTGTTGTAAATTACCAGGGAGCAAATTACGTCCTGACAGGTGCATCGAGCCATAATGCAGCGGTAGAAAAACAGTTTCGCTACCCAACCGAGTATGGAGGTCAAAAACCGCCGACTGCACAATGGACGATAACAGGAGCAGGCGTGGCACTTGTGCAGCCTAATGAACCTGGGCAGGTATTTCCGGTTACAACCGCGGCTACGATCGGAAAAGTGATTGATATGGGATTAACAGATCCCTTTAATATGGGAGGGGCGATGGCTCCTGCCGCAGCCGATACCATTATTGCTCATTTCCGTGATTTGCAATTAGACCCCTCCTATTATGATTTGATTGTTACAGGAGACTTAGGCAGGGTCGGTCATGATACAGCCTTTGAATTAATAAACAAAAGTGGACTCGAATTAGAACGAGGACAATTCCAAGATTGCGGGTTATTAATGTATAAGGATGATCAGCCGGTGCAGTCTGGAGGAAGTGGGGCTGGATGCTCAGCAACAGTCTTGTACGGACATTTATTGAACCAATTGAAAAAGGGTACATATAAACGGATTTTAGTAGTCGCAACAGGTGCATTGCTGTCCCCGCTCAGCTTTCAGCAAAACGAATCCATTCCATGTATTGCACATGCGGTTGCTATTGAAATGAACGAAGATAAGGGGTGATCCTATGTTAGCAATGTTTTTTTGGGCATTTGTAATTGGCGGGCTAATCTGCGTAATTGGGCAGCTTTTATTTGATGTTGCAAAGCTTACTCCTGGTCATACACTGAGTTTGCTCGTGGTAATTGGCGCTGTATTAGATGGTTTCGGACTTTATGAACCACTCGTTGACTTTGCTGGGGCTGGTGCTACCATTCCAATTACCAGTTTTGGTAATTCCTTAGTTCATGGAGCCATGCAGGATGCAGAGAAACATGGCCTAATTGGCGTGTTGACTGGGATGTTTCAAGTGACCAGCTCTGGTGTTTCAGCAGCGATTATTTTCGGATTTATCGGTGCATTAATATTTAAACCTAAGGGTTAAACTAAACATTTTTGAATCCAATTTACTGAAATAGATGGCGCGCCTACACACAGTAGAATGTAATTTCATATGTTATTAATGAGATTACAGAAGTGAGGTGACATTCTATGTTTGGATATGGCGGCTGTGGTTACGGTTACGGCGGTGGATTTGGCTACGGTTCAACTTTTGTATTAATCGTCGTATTATTCATCCTTTTAATCATCGTTGGTGCAAGCTTCTATTAATAGGTAGTGCTTGCTGCAGGGAAATGGGTTGGCCTGGAAAAGAAGCCAGCCCTTTCACTTTTTTTACTGAATAGTGCCTAGAGGCACGTACGCTTTTCCAATTTCATTCACCAAATTACCCATCCTTCATACAATAGAAGTAGTTTATGAAGGAGCGTGATCTTTGAATATGGATAATGGATTTTTTAAAAACATTGAAAAGAAAACAGGCGTGAATATGAAAGATATCTTTGAATTAGCTAATTCATTACAAAACGCCAATTTTCAGGATGAAAAAACTGTCCGCAATGTAATTCGTCGTGTTTCTCAAATTGCAAATAAACCGGTAAGTCAAGAAATGGAAGATCAAATTGTTAAATCCATTATTAATGATGGAAAGCAACTGGATCTTAATACAATCTCTAATATGATTAATAAAAAATAAAAAGAAGAAGACCTCCTTCCTAAATTAGGAAGTGGTCTTCTTCTTTTTATTAAGGGGCGCTATAAAGCGCGAGCGATGTGCCTTTTTGCCTCGTCTATTTTCTGGAACGGAGATAAAAAGCTGATCTTTAGCTCGAGTCATCGCTACGTAAAATAATCTTCTTTCTTCTTCAAGTGCAGTAAAGTCGCCATTTCGATACGCTTCCAGTGCAAAATCGTGCGGTAAACTGCCGTCGACAGCACCGACAATATAAACCGTTTTATATTCGAGACCTTTTGAGCGGTGAATCGTACTAAGACTAATAGCTTCATGAAAATGTTTACTTAAATTTTTAATTTCTTTGTTCATTGCCGACATATGTTCTGCATGAGCAAGGAACGCTTCAATTTTATCGAAGCTTTTTGCAGCCACTTTTAAGTCTTTTAGATCGTCAGAGCCTTTTTCAAGCTTATTTGACTCGTTACCCCGTTTTTTTAAAAAATCAAGGAAGCCTATATCTTTTTCGACTTTTTCAAGTGCTGAGTGTGGGGATGAATGCTTCAATCCCCGAATAATCGTGACCGCTTTTTTTAATTTTTTTTCTTGAAAAGCATGAGCGGTAGTTAAGTGGCTAAGCGCTTCAAGCAGACTGCAATCCTTCAAGATGCTTTGTGCTTTTAATTCTTTAAGGACCGTTTGCCTTAGAAATAACAAAGGTAATACCTCAGACATAGCCTGTGGGTCATCCTCATTTAGGCTTACCTTTAGAAAGGAAAGGGCGCTTCTAACAATATAACGATCGTAAAAAGCTTCAGCATCTAGATCAATCTTAAATGGAAGGTTAGAGCCGGCCAATCTTTCAAACACCGCACGCGAGCCGGCATTTGTTCGATAAAGAATGGCAAAGTCGGAAGGGTTTGCTCCATTAGAAATACGCTCTTGTATATCGGTGACAACCATCGTTGCTTCTTCCTCTTCATTAAAGGGAAAAAATAACTTTGGAAGTGCTTCTGAAGAAAACTGTGCCTTCATTTTCTTTGCTCTTCTGATTTTATTCGCCGCAATCATCTGGTTAGCAGAGGAAACAATTTCATGTGAAGATCGATAATTTTGATCAAGTGTGACCATTTTTGCATTGGGAAAATCCTTTTCAAACTGTAGTAAATAACTTGGGTCACTTCCTCTAAATGAATAAATGGCTTGATCATCATCTCCAACTGCACAAACATTTTTATGTTTTGCAGATAATAGTTTAATGAGTTCGTATTGAACCTTATTTATATCCTGAAACTCATCAATTAAAAAATGATGAAAACGATTTTGGTACTGGTCAAGCAGGGAGGGGGATGAGATAAACAGATGATAGCAGCCAATCAACATATCATCAAAATCAAACAGTCCCTCTTTTTTCTTATAGGCCTCATATTTTTTATATAAAAAGGCGGTTTTTTCTTCCCAATCAGAATTGGGCTTCACTTCATCGGGCATTAACAGAGAGTTCTTCCATAGGCCGATTTGCTGAAGAGCTAAATCATAGGCAAACTCTTTTTCAGACAGATCAAGTTCTTTTCCTGCTTCCTTCAGGATTTTGTCACGCTGCCATTCTTTTTTTAATAGTTTGTCTGATGACCAATTATGTGCGTCGTGGAACATCAGGATGCGATAAAAAATACTGTGAAAAGTACCAGTAACAAGTTGATTAATTTTATCGCGTTTTATTTGTGGATAGGAAAGCAGCCGATGCTTCATTTCTGCTGCCGCTTTTGATGTGAAAGTGACAAGCATGATCGTCTTCGGGTCGATGAGTTTTTCAGCCAGCATAAATGCTGTTCGGACTGTTAATACCCGAGTTTTACCACTTCCGGCACCAGCAAGTACCAACAGTGAGCCATCCGTCTCTTTGACAGCGGCAGCCTGACTTTCATCAAGAACAACTCCACTTCCTGCAAGTTGTTGTAAAAAAGGTGAGAGTTCCTCCAGATTGTTTTTATCTGGCAGGTTAAATGGAACAGAATATTCAATCGTTTTAGCGGCTTTGAATTGGTCAATGCTTTGCGGGGGTATTGTAATCGTCCTACCCTTTGGGATGCTAAATCCATTCAATTCAGTGGTTGGTTGTATATCAGCCTTGACATCGATCACGATTTCGGGCTCTGGACAATGTTTTTCAGGTGAATGTGTATGGAAAAAATGTGGTTCCTTGTGTATACCTAAAAACAAGCGAACGTTTTCGTTACAGATTGGACAACTTAAATGACCATTTTTTCCGGCAAGAAATATTTTCTGATATTGCTCCCTGCTTAATTGCTCAAGGACAATATTCTGATTTTGATAAATCGCTGTTTTCATAATTTTTTATCCTCTATATCCAAAAATCAAGACATGTTCTATCATATCAAAACCTTGGAGGAACTAAAAGAGGTTCTTTGACATTGATGGAATTACCAAAAAAGCACTTAACGCTGCCGCGTCAAGTGCTTCATGAGGTTATATTTTTTTCACCATCGTCTTATGTGGAATTCCTGCATCCATAAATTCTTCTGAAACAACTTCGTAACCAAGTCCCGAGTAAAATGGAATGGCCTGGGTTTGGGCATTAAGCTTTAATTGATGAATATCGTTGTCACGTGCATAGGCTTCAATCTTATTCATAATCGCTTTTCCGGCCCCTGTTTTTCTTGCCTCTTTCAAGACACAGATTCGTTCGACTTTTCCATAGCCATCAACGAAACGAAAGCGGCCAGCACCAACTGGAGATCCTTCATGGTACATGACAAAATGTTTTGCATCGTTTTCAAAGGAGTCGATTTCCTCTTCAAGTGGGACAGCCTGTTCTTCAACGAAAACAGTTTTCCTAATAAAATAAGCATCTTCAAGTTCTTTTTGATTTTCAACAATCTTTACATTCACTTAAACTATTCCTTTCCAAGACGAAATGTTTCATAAACAGTCCAGGAACCATTTTCTAATTGATAAAGAAGATGGAAACGGTCAATCGTTTCTTCATGGTTAATCGCTGTCATACGGAGGGAGCCAAATACATCAGAATGTTCATCATTGGAAAGCTGTTGACCAATGGTAATATGCGGAACAAATGCATATTCTAAGTTTTGCTCGGTAAATTCTTGATTAACTTCGTTATGCAAAGCGGTTAGTTCGTCCGATTTTTCAACTTTAAAATAAATAACATTGTTTACGGGTTTAAATGAGCTGATTTTCGAAGTTTTTAGTGTAAATGCCTGGTGATGGGCAGCTAATCTTCTTAATTTATCAGCATATTCTTTCGCTTCTTCTTCGGACGCCTCAAATGCATCTTTTAATGTTAGATGCGGCGTAATTAAAGCATAATGCGGGTCATAACGTTTTCGATAGGAATTAGCTAAATCCTGTAGTTTTTTTGATGGAAAAATAACAACTCCAAATTTCATACGTATACCTCCATTTAGATGAACTTATAATGGCTGTGTTAAACTTGTCTGTTGATTTCCGTTCCAGGCACTTCGCTTTCCGCGGGCGTGCCGGGGAGCCTCCTCGTCGCTTTGCTCCTGCGGGGTCTCCCCTGCCCCGTACTCCCGCAGGAGTCTTCGTGCCTTCCACTCCAATCAACAGAGTGCTAAAAATCAACTTTAACCTCTAACACAGCCTTTATAATAAAAACAAAAATTAACCTTCCTAATATTATAGCAAATTTTCAAAATATATTAAATGACTTATCAAGATGTTGATAGGGGTTAATTAAAACAACATTTTAAGGGCGCGCCGTAAATCAGGCTGCCAGTAGGTCCAGGTATGATTACCACTAAACTCTTCATAAAAATATGTAATGGGTTTCTCTGAAATTATTTTTGAAAGCTCCCTGTTCGGGGTTAGGAAATCTTTAAGACTGCCGTCTGTTGTCTGAACTTCCGTTTCTTGATTCCCGATTACATGATAGAGTTGTAATAACTGTCCCTCTGAGAAGTTTTTAACGGCGCTCAAAATACTATCATCCACATATGGAGAGTGTAAAAGGACTTTTCCAAATGTATGCGGGTATTGAAACGCAGTCATTAAAGAGACAGCACCGCCAAGGGAATCGCCGATTAGTGCTCTTGTTGAGCCCATTTGATAGGTAGGAAACTCTTGGTCAAGAAATGGAACTAATTCATGTGCTAGGAACCGGATGTATTGTTGATTCTGAGAGCCATTGGGATGATATTTCTTGCGGCGGTCTTCTACATCTTTATAGGGTACCCCGACAATGATTAAATTTTCAATTTCTCTTTGAAAAAGAAACTCGTCTGCCAATCGCGCGATTCTACCAAGCTGAAAATAGTCTCGGCCATCCTGGGCGATTAACAGCGAGTATTTATATAACGATGAGAAGTTTGCTGGCAGATAAATAAGGAGTTTAACATCCTCTCCAAGTTCTGCACTATAAATGGTAAGTTCTTTGATGGTTCCTTTTGGAAACTCCATGTGATAAAACCCCCTGTGATTCGATCTCTACCACTGCATTATAACAAAACTAAAGTGGAAATGCTTTTAATAATAGGGGGGAGGAATATGGTGTGAATGTGGGTTTGAGAATTAGTGAAGATAGCGGTGGTTAGTACGGGATTCAGGCATAATGGATAGGATATTTTCACGTTTGAAGGTGCGCATTTGTTTTCGAAGCAGACAAAAGGCGCGAATATATTCGTCATTCATTTCCTTCACAATCAATTTCCGTTGGGATAATTCTTGGTTATCGGCAAGGTAAATCATTTCTAATGGAATATTTTCCTCAATTGAACGCATAAACAGTCCTTCCATCTGGATCACGCCTTTCTTGGTTTATAATATTATTATATCCAAACGTTTGTTCTTTATTCAAGATTGGTAGAACTAATGTTCTGTTTGGTTAATTGTGGCGAGTAGCTCTTTACAAATGGAGAGAAAAAGATATTGACATTCTTATAAATTTTATTATAATTATATTTGTACTTAATATATTGATCTGAAAGTTCAGTGTGAGAATACATCCTTGACAGGGATGGGGTCATGAAAAATTTTATAATACGATTTGGTAGCTCAGGGGGAGAGCACTTGCTTGACAGGCAAGGGGTCGTGGGTTCAATCCCCACCCAGATCATCGAAAAAATCACCTTCAAATGAAGGTGATTTTTTTGCGAAAGTCACACAATGGTCACGTTAGGAGTCCATTTTGCGTTTCTAAAGCCAGGTTAAATACCAATACAGTCAAGTTTAGCTTTTTCTATTCCAACAGATTCCCAAGAGGTTTATATATGGAATCGATCATTTCAGTAGGTCCTGGGATATTTGGGAAAGTGAACAGTAAATTCATTAGCAGCCATCCCAAAATCGTCAAGCTGACGAATGCTGCTTTCTCCTTTTTTTGATTGCGATTTAATTTTTTCCATTGGAAAAGCGTCATACAAAGAACAATAAACGTACTTCCAAATAAAGGACCCCATCTCATTTTTGTTTCACCTCTTCTGGAATAATGGCAGAAAGCACTGAGTTCATTCCCTGTCTGCGTATTTTAATGTCCAGGTCAATTGTTACTTCAATATTTTGAAAGATTTCATTCCAACGATATTTGTCCCTTTTCCACAAATCAGGGTATTTTCTGTTAAATGTATCACCAAAACCAAAAATATCTGCTTTCATATCTTTCTGGACATGAACTAATGCGAGTTTCACTCTGTTTTCAACTTCCTTTTTTAACAGGTGTTGTAAGTTTTTTATCACTTCAATATTCGTCATATCTAATTGAGTTGTATTTTGAACGATATCAGCTTCTGCGTTAGCTTTAAGTAACACTTTCCACTTTCCATTATCAACCTTTGGGATTAATTTTGATGATGCATTCTGTAAACTCAACGAGACATATCCGTTAGCTCCTTTTGGTTTAACGGTTACAGTTGCCAGCCTAATATCATTTCGAAGCCACAGAACCCCTCTAGTGATGGAATCATCAATTTTACCAACCATCTTATCTTTTTGGAATATAGCGGTACCTGCAATGTAAGCAATCGTTTCTTTTTTCTTTTTTCCTCCTTCGGGAGGTAACATCTTGATCCAAGGAACAGCAGAATCTCCAGATTCACTCAACACCATTAATGCAAAATCTTTGACGGTTACTTCCATCCCTACCTTTAGGGATTCTAATTCACGAAGAACAGATGCTAGGTCCCGTTCCAAAGGTGGAAGCAAGCTCAATACTTCTTTTGCTTTTTGTTTAGAAATAAATAGTTGTGACCTTTCACGTAGTTGGGGATGCCGAATAATAAAATCAACGTGTTTTAGAAGACCCTTCTTTGCTAACTTTTCATTGAAGATGAATACTTCTGTATGCCCCCAAAAAATATGACGTGGCAATTTTTCCTGAAGTTTTGACATGGCTTCAGCTATAGTTACCCCTTTTGCGGACCTAACTAAAGTCTGGGCATCGCCTACTTCGCTTCCTCCATTCATACTTTGTCCGCTGCCTGCACTTTTAGGGATATAGAGAAGCACAGAAAGCTCAATGGTTTTATCTGATATTTTATCAATGCCTGCTGCCGTTACTAACCCCAAGTCATTTACCTCTTTTCTATCCCAGCAGCCAGATAAAAGCAGAACCATAATATTTATGAAAACTAGAGCTAATATTTTCTTTATAGTTTGTAAACTTTCGTTGCTCATCCTGTCGCCGTCTCTTTTTTTCGCAGAAATTTATTGCGAATTAAAGCAATAATGAGGAGAATGAATGGAACGATAATTTGTAATGAAAGTAAATAAAATGGTGCTGAAGTGCTAAGAAAATGAGAAAGTTCTTGTAAACTAGGTGCTGACCATGCCCCAAAAGAAATTAACAAAAATCCAATTGGAAACACAAGCGGGCGAAAATCTGATAACTTAAGCCATTGGGCAGTTCCTAGAGTTAAAGCATAATAAAAGACTGTAATTTTGATAAATGTTCCTGCAACCCAAATAGCCATTACAATCGCTTCCAGATGTTCCAAAAATTCAGCAATACTAATGTATTGTGTCGCTATCATGACTGGATAAGTCAATGTTGATGTTAGATTTCCGAATAATAAAAGGGAAGTAAAATTGGTCAGAACTATAAAGAACATAACACTTGCGACTGAGATTAATCCCCATTTCAACCCTTTTTCTCGATTGGTTAAATAAGGTAAGAAGAAAGCAATGAGAATATACTCGCTAAACCAACTTTGCGGAACAATGGACCCTTTAATAGAAGGTGCTAATCCATTTGCCATAAGTGGAAACATATTCCGAATGTCTAAATCTTTTAAAAGCATGATAAAAATCACTAGATACAAAAAAAGCACAACTGGGACTATCATTTCAGAACATCTGCCTATTACTTCAAGTCCACCATAAACCGCAAAAGAGCATACCAAAATCATAGTGCCAAAAATAAAAAGCATGGGAGTATGTGGAAGAAATGTACCCGAAACAAATTCACCATATTCACGAACAATAATGCCAGTAATATGGAAATAAAAAAATAAGTATAGAGCTCCAAGAATTTTTCCTAAGACTTTTCCTAAAATAAGTTCACAATATTCGATAAGGGTATTCTTGGGATATATCCTATTTAGTTTATAAGCTAAAAAGACAGCCAAAAATCCCATAAGAGATGACCAAATCGGTGATAACCACATATCCTGCTTTGCGTGTTTCGCGGTAATGGCAGGTACTAATAGTAAAACTGTTGCAAAAATAGCTGGATTCATCATAATTGCCATTTGAGAGCCAGAAATTTTTCCTTTTTCTATCATGTCTTGTTCATCTCCTGTTCATCTTCTTGGGCGGGACCTGGCTTTTGTCCATAGGATTGGCGGTTTGTGTTTCCGGAACCTGTTAAACGAGGACGCTTCTTCAAAGACCACCATGGTGCCCTTATTAAAACATCTTTCATCTCATTTCCTTTCATTGGTGCCATCGGTCCTAAATATGGTACTCCGAATGAACGAATCGTACTTAAATGAATAATAATTGTTATTAGACTAAGCATGATCCCAAGCAGTCCTATTGTTCCTGCCATAAACATGATGGGAAAACGAAGCATGCGTATGGCAATCGCTGCATTATAACGGGGAATTGAAAAGGAGGCAATCCCTGTGATTGCTACCACCATCACCATCGGAGCTGAAACGAGTCCTGCTGACACGGCAGCCTGTCCAATTACCAATGCACCAACTATGCTAACGGCAGAGCCAATTTGCTTTGGTAAACGGAGACCCGCCTCACGTAATGCTTCGAATGTAACTTCCATAATAAGAGCTTCTATTAAGGCTGGGAAGGGTATTTCTTCCCTTGATTTAGCAACGCTTATCAATAGCGTTGTTGGGACCATTTCTTGATGAAAAGTAAGGATTGCCACATATGTAGACGGCAGCAATAAAGCAATCAGTAAAAATGCATATCGCAGCCACCGTACTAAAGTTCCCATCAAAAAACGTTGATAATAATCCTCTGCAGCTTGAAATAATGAATAAAAGGTGATGGGTGCAATAATTGTGAATGGAGTTCCATCAACTAAAATAACTACTCTGCCTTCTAACAAATTTGCAGAAGATACATCTGGTCGTTCGGTATTTAAAACTTGTGGAAAAGGAGAAAAAGGATAATCCTCAATAAACTCTTCGATATAGCCACTTTCCAATATACCGTCAACATCGATACGACTTAATCGGTTGTTGATTTCTTCAAGCAGCGTTTGGTCCACAAGTCCGTCAATATACATAACAACAACTTGAGTTTGACTGTAACGTCCAATGTTCATAGAGAACATTTTTAAATCGGGGCTCTTTAATTTTCTACGCAAAAGTGAAATATTAACACTTAAAGTTTCTGTAAAACCATCTCTCGGACCACGAACAACGGATTCGGCACTAGGCTCTTCAATGGAACGTTTTTCCCATTTGGCTAATCCCAACGTGACACCCTGAGAATGTTGATCAATTAAAACAACGGGGTTTCCTGTTGATATTTGATTAATCACATCTTGAATCTTATTTACTTGCTTTATATTTGAAACCGGAAGATTTTCCAGAACAGAATAATCTAACCAATTTTCTGATTCAAGATTAATAAGTGCGGACAACACATTCTTATCCATTTCTTCAATATTTGATAGCCCTTCAATATAAATAAGTACAGCTTTTTGCGAATTTCCTATCAAAAACGTTCGGAAAATCACATCTGGACATTTGCTGTAGATGGATTTCAGAGCACTGATGTTTTCCTGTAAACTATTGGAAAGATTATCTTGGGCGGTAAGTGCCTTTTCATCAGTCTGTTCCAGCGGTAATTTCTTGTCGGAGGTTTTAAAAAGAACTTTTCTCATTCGTTTTTTCCAATCCAATATCATTTCCCTCTTTAGCAACCTAGTTTATATGCAAAATATGGTAGACAAGATTTATTTTTCCACTATCTTCTTTAATTAATACGTTTAGTATTTGATCGAAATGGCTTTTTGGAAAGGTAAATTGCAATTATTGTTTATTAAAAGGATTTGACAGGGTAAACGGCGAAGTGATTAATCGGAGTCATTTCCTTGGGAAATAAGAGGTGCAAAAATGGAAAAACTATCGAGTATAAGAGTTTACATTATTACAATTGCAGGTGCGGTATGTTGGGGACTTATTGGTTTATTTATTGCCCCTTTGTATGCTCGCGGATTCACGGCTTGGGACGTAGTTGCCATTCGTGGTATTTTTACCTTTGTTATCCTAATCCTAGTTATGACAGTATTTTATCGGGATCAATTACGTACTAGATTAAAAGATCATATTTTTTTCGCTTGTGCAGGAATTTTAAGTGTCGCTTTATTTAATTTTTTTTATTTTGAAGTTTTTTCTCAATCGAGTTTATCCCTTGCAGTAACACTTTTATATACAGGTCCTCTGTTTGTAACCATCCTGTCTCGGCTCTTTTTTAAGGAGTCCCTGACTATTCGTAAAGGGTGGGCACTTGCTCTTGCTATTACAGGTTGTGCCTTTGTTGTAGGCCTGCTGCCACTAGGCCAAGAAGGTATACAAATGAAAACCTTGGTCATGGGGATTTTATCTGGATTTTGTTATGCGTTGTACAGTATTTTCAGTAAACCTGTAACCCAAAGGTATTCTGCATGGACCATTACAACGTACACATTTCTTTATACGAGTATATTCATGTTATTGACAAGTGACATAATTAAAAAGACTGATCAATTTCAATATGCTGATGTTTGGGTGGCAGCGGTGTTGTTAGCTCTAGTATCAACGGTTGCAGCTTTTGTTTTGTATACTTCAGGACTAAAGTATTTAGAAGCTAGTAAAGCGTCCATTTTAGCAACGATTGAACCTATCATTGCAGTAGGAACTGGAGTACTTTTTCTGGGGGAACAACTACGGGGATGGCAGGTGTTAGGAATTGCATTGGTTTTGTATTCAGCCATTCTTGTCGCAGATGGAAGGTCTAAGGCTAAGAAACACGTTGATACCATTTTAGAGGAGGAAAGCACGGTATGATACAACCATAGCAGGACCAATAATCGATAACTTAAAAAACCGAAAAAATTAAAGTTTCATTTCGAAACTTTATATTTTCGGTTTTTTTACATACATAAGCAGGACTATATTAATTTCTGACGTTAGACAGATGTAACGGCATATTGTATGAAGGAATATTTTAAGGATTCTTAAGATAGTATAGATTTTTTTTATGGTTCTCTTTAAATTGTCTGGGTGTTTCACCAGTCATCTTTTTAAAAAGTAACGTAAAGTAATTGGTGTTATCATAACCCATAATCCTCGCAATTTCCCCTATTTTTAACTCGGTTGATACCAAAAGGTTCTTAGCTTCTCCGATTCGCCGATTGATCAGGTAATTAATCGGCGTCATCTGCATCTGCTCTTTGAATACATGGGATAGATAATACTTGTTTATAAATAGTGCGTCGGCAATGTCTTCTAGCTTTAAATTCTTTTTATAATTTTTATCAATAAATTCTTTAATTCGATGGGCAAGTGTATTGGAATCCTGTGTTTCACTCTTAAAGTTTTGCAATTTTAGAGCACGGTGTATTAAAGCAATGGAAGAAGTTAATAAACCTTGGCAAATGATTTCATATCCATCACCTTTGAGAGAGGATTCTTCAAATATATGTGAAAAATAGTTCCCAATTTGATCAGAGTATTGATTTTTGCGAATCACCGGTTCGAATTGAAATGGGATGATACAAAGTTCTTTTAATTGCTCAATTGCTAAATTGGAAATCCCACAAAAATAAGTAATGAGGGGATTAGAAGGATTTGAGTATTCCTCATGGATGATCCCCGCATTGTATACGAGAATATCTCCTTTTTTCGCAGTATAACTTTTATTATGAATAATAAAAGTTCCCTCTCCTTCACAAATATAAATAATTTCACTTAAATCATCATGCTTGTGGCTGGGAAAGTTCCAATTAGGATTACCACCAACCTGCCCAGCGTATGCAAGTACTGGGGGTTTCTTGAATTTTAAAGGTGTATTTAAATACTCCACATCATAATCTTTGTTGTTTGAGCTCTTCATGATCATCCCCCCTATCTTATTTACTTTTCCAAAATAATTTTTGTCTGTAGCAAGATATTATAGTTTTTCAGTTGTAAATAACAATATAGTGAAGATTATTTTTGCAGGTTAGTAGATTTGAATTCTTTGCTTTTTTATCATTTTATATCAATATGCTTAATTGTAAATAGAAGCTTATTTGAAATTTCTTTGGCCCTTTCCCTTATTTATGATAGTTACCACGTTTTTACCCCTTTCAAAAGTGAAATGAAATTGAACCGGGTAGCAAGATATTATAGTTTTTTTGACATTTCAGCACGATAGTTAATTGTTTTAACACTATGGTGATAGTAATATTTCAATAGTCAGAGTTATTGCAAAATTTAAAAACTAAAGCAGAGGTGAAAGTTTTTAATGAAAGAAAAGAAGGTATACGCTCTTGAAATGAAAGGAATTTCCAAGTCTTTCCCTGGTGTGAAAGCTCTTGATAATGTCTCTCTTTTTGTGAGAAAGGGGGCAGTTCATGCACTGATGGGAGAAAATGGTGCAGGGAAATCCACTCTTATGAAAATCCTTGCTGGAATTTATAAACCGGATTCGGGTGAGCTATTTTTAAAGGGGAACAAAGTGGGATTTGCCAATCCCAGAGAGGCTTTGCATTATGGAATCAGTATGATTCATCAGGAGTTAAGTTTTATTTCCGAACTAACCGTTGCGGATAATCTCTTTCTTGGAAGAGAACCATGCTTGGGCAAGTCTAAGATAATAAACAAGAAGGAACAGACAGTAAGAGCTCTTAAACTTTTTAGTCAATATAAGATTGATTTGGATCCAGATAAAAAGATGTCTGTTTTATCCGTCTCAGATAGACAAATGGTTGAAATTGTGAAAGCGGTTTCGAATAATGCAGATATAATCGTTATGGATGAACCAACTTCAGCAATTACAGAAATAGAAGTTGGAAAATTGTTTGAGATTATCAAAATGCTCACATCCCAAGGGAAATCTATTATTTATATTTCCCATAAAATGAATGAAATTTTTAAAATTGCTGATGAGATTACTGTTTTAAGAGACGGCTGTTTTATCGATAGTAAACCAGCTGCAGAGCTAAATCATGATCAACTTATTTCACTAATGGTGGGAAGAGAATTAAAGAATGTCTATCAATCAAAAACGGCCAATAATAAAACCGTCTTCATGGAAGTGAAAAACCTTAGCCGTAAAGGCAGTTTTGAAAATATCTCATTCACCCTTAACAAGGGAGAAGTGATTGGAATTGCAGGTCTTGTAGGTGCAGGACGAACGGAAGTGGTGGAAAGTATTTTTGGGGTATCCCCTCCACATAGTGGTGAAATATATATTAATCAAAAAAAGGTAGTCCATAAGCACCCGAAACAGGCTATCAACAATGGAATCGCTTTAGTAACAGAGGATAGAAAACAAACAGGCTTAAATTTAACAGGTTCGGTCAGAGATAATATAACTTTAGTTAATTTACAAAAATTTTCAATCTTTAAAAATATCATTTCTCAAAAAAAAGAAAACAATGTGGTAGATGAACAAATCCAATCATTAAAAATAAAAACTCCTAACCGTAACATTGCGGTAAAGAATCTAAGCGGAGGTAATCAGCAAAAAATTGTTATCGCTAAATGGCTTATTAATAACCCAGATATTTTAATATTGGATGAACCAACTAGAGGAATCGACATAGGTGCTAAAGCTGAAATCTATAAAATTATTGCCGATTTTGCAAGTAGTGGTAAGTCTGTCATTGTTATTTCCTCAGAGATGCCTGAACTGTTTGGAATTTGTGATCGGATAATAGTCATGAGTGAAGGGAAATTGACTGGAGAGTTTACCCGGAAGGAGTTTGATCAAGAAAAAATCATGGCGTGCTGTGCAGGAATTATGAAAGGAGAAAAAATCGGATGAATGTTCAAAAAGAAGAAGCAGCAAGATTTAGTTTAATGGGAATGGTAAATTCGCAATTGGTAATAAAGTCAGGGAGTACCGGAAAGATTCTAGCTAAATATGGCATTTATATTGCTTTTGCCATCCTGTTTATGATCCTATCGATCTCCTCAGAATCGTTTTTAACCGCTACCAATATGATCAATATATTGCGGCAAGTATCGATTATCGGTATTGTAGCGATTGGAATGTCCTTCGTTATTATTACTGGAGGGATTGACCTTTCAGTCGGCTCCATTATGGCCCTATCAGCCGTAGTTGCTGCAAGCTTTGCCCAAGCTGACAGTAGTTATTCTATTTTTATTCCAATTATAACTGGGGTAACAGTTGGTTTAGCATGCGGTCTAATTAATGGTGTCCTAGTTGCAAAATGGAAGGTAGCACCCTTTATTGCAACGCTTGGAATGATGACCGCTGCACGAGGTCTTGCTATGGTCTATACGGATGGGCGACCGGTTATAGGACTTAGCAATTCGTTTAACAATATTGGAAGCGGATACATATTAGGACTTCCACTTCCCGTGATCGCTTTTGTTGGTATTGTTATTATCGGTATTTTTATGCTTAATTTTACGGTATTTGGAAGGCATGTTTTTGCGACCGGAGGAAACGAACAGTCTGCTAAACTATCAGGGATTCGTGTTACCTCCGTCAAAATAAGCGTTTACGCGATTGCAGGACTACTAGCGGGAATCGGCGGGATGATTCTTTCGTCTCGAATCATGTCAGGATCCCCGGTGTTAGGTCAGGGGTATGAACTAGATGCCATTGCAGCAGTCGTTATCGGAGGAACAAGTCTTTTTGGCGGTGTAGGAAGCATAATTGGAACCGTCGTTGGGGTATTGATTATTGGAGTAATGAATAATGGTCTTGACTTATTGAATGTGTCCTCTTATTACCAGCAAATTTTAAATGGAGCAATCATTGTTATTGCTGTTCTTCTTGATAAAAAGAATCACCATTAAAAAATAATAACATTATAGGGGTGAGCTTATGAAAAAGGTTAAAGTAATTGCTGCTGTTTTAATTATGATTATTGGTATATTAAGTGGTTGTTCTGGCAAAGCCGAAGAAAAAACAAATGGAACTGAAAATGGGAAAATAAAGATTGGTGTCTTATACCAAAATTTACAAAATGAATATATTGTTGGTTTACAAGATTCAATCAGAAAATATGCTAAATCTTCAGGTATTGAATTAATAGAATCAGATGGGGAAGGTAAGGCTGAAAATCAAATCAGCCAAGTAGAAAATCTTATAAATCAGCAAGTTGATGCCATCATATTAAATCCAGCTGATAAGGACGGAAGTGCTGCGGTGATCGAAAAGGCTGCTGCCGCAAAGATTCCACTTATTACGGTACTGGCCGTGGTTTCAAATGAAGAAAAAGCAACTGCACATGTTGGATCTGACGATGTAGAAGCTGGAAAAATTGAAATGAAACATGTTGTTGAATTATTAGGTGGAAAGGGTACCATTGGCATTATTCATGGTCCTAATGGAAATTCGGCAGAGGTCAACCGGACAGAAGGAAATAAAGAAATTTTAAAAGACTCGCCTAATATTAAAGTTGCTGCAGAGCAAACAGCGAATTGGTCACGTGAAGAAGCCTTGGCATTAACAGAAAACTGGATACAATCGCAAAAGCTGGATGCGATCGTGGCGCAAAATGATGAAATGGCATTGGGTGCCATTAAAGCTTTAAGTGGAGCAGGAAAATTAAACGAAACAAAAGTTATCGGCATTGATGCGATACCAGATGCTTTGAATTCTATTCAATCAGGTGAATTAACCGCAACTGTATTCCAGGATGTGGATGCACAAGGGAAAATGGCAGTCGAAGTAGCGTTTAAGGCAGCTAAGGGAGAGAAAGTAGATAAAGAAAACATGATTCCTTTCCAATTGGTAACAAAAGATAATCTCAGCAATTTTAAAAGTAAATAACTATTTGGTTTGATAAGAGAAGGAGGAATATAAAATGAAAGCAGAAAAAAAGTTGAACAATATCCTGGAAATCGTGACGCCATTAAATGAACGATTGAATAATGAACCTTTAAGAGTATTGAGTGAAGAGGACTGGAAGTTTTGGAAAGAAAATGGTTATGTTGTAATCCGTGAAGCGATTCCAAAGGATCATATCGATCGGCTTGTGGGTTTGATCTGGGAATTTGAAGAAAAAGATCCTCATGATCCGTCCACATGGTATTCTCGTCCTGCACGGGAAATAGCCATGAAAGAACTGATGAACACCGGAATGGTGGAGTTGTATAACCATCAATATTTATGGGATAACCGTATGTACGAAAAAATTTACAATGCGTTTGTGGATATTTGGGGTACTGAAAAATTATGGGTGAGTATTGACCGATGCAATTTAAATCTTCCAATGAAACCAGGTCATGAATATAAAGGATTTATTCATTGGGATGTGGATACTTCTTTAGACCCGATTCCTATAAATGTCCAAGGGGTATTGTCTTTAGTGGATACGGATATCGATATGGGAGGGTTTCAGTGTATTCCGGAGCTGTACAGAACGTTTGACGAATGGGTAAAAACCCAGCCTGTTGATCGAGATCCGCATAAACCAGATACAACTGGCTTTACCCCAACAAAGGTAGTAACAAAAGCCGGTGACTTGTTAATTTTCAATAGCATGCAGCCACACGGAATACGTCCAAATTATTCTGAAAAAGCACGGCTGGCACAATATATCTCCATGTTTCCAGCGCAAGAAAATAATCAGGAATTAACAGAAGCGAGAATCCAATCTTGGCAAGAAAGGATTAAGCCTGAGGGCGAGGCTTTCCCAGGAGACGCACGAAATTGGGAACAAGTGAAATATGATAGAGCCCAGCTTACCGAATTAGGTGAAAAGTTATTGGGTTTAAAAAAATGGTGAATCACTAATTTTAATTGTCAGATAATTAAATGACAAAAACTTCTAAACCCTGAGAGGAGGATTTGAAAGATGGCTAAAACAAAAGTAAATAATATTCTTGAGATTGATATTCCATTGAATGAACGTCCTAACAATGAACCATTACGAGTGTTAACGGAAGAGGAATTTAAATTTTGGAGAGAAAACGGTTATGTGGTCGTTCGAAATGTTGTCCCTAAAGAAAATATTGAACGAACTGTGGATCTTATTTGGGAGTTTGAAGAACAAAACCCTAGTGATCCTTCTACTTGGTACAGATCACCACGTCGTGAGCATCAAATGACAGAGTTACGTGGAGCTGGAATGGTAGAGTTATATAACCATCAATACTTATGGGACAATCGATCCTATCAAAAAGTATACGATGCCTTTGTAGATATTTGGGGAACTGAGAAATTATGGACTAGTATTGACCGATGTAACCTGAGTTTCCCTAATAAGCCTGGAACTTTTGAATTTGAAGGGTTCATTCACTGGGATGGTGATACTTCATTAAACCCGCTTCCAGTTAATATTCAAGGGATTCTTTTCTTAACAGATACGGATGTAGAAAATGGTGGATTGAATGTCATTCCTGAGTTATTTAGAGATTTTCCTGAATGGGTAAAAACTCAACCGGTAGATCGAGATCCTTATCATCCAGATTATACAGGCTATACACCAACACCTGTAACTTTGAGAGCAGGAGACTTGTTAATCTTCCATGTCATGCAGCCACATGGTTTACGTAGAAATGTTTCGAGTACACCAAATATTCATCAATACATTTCGATGTTCCCGGCACAGGAACACAATGAAGAATTAAAACAATGGAGAATTACACAGTGGAGAGATAGGGAGATTCCAGAAGGAATTGCATTCCTAGGAGATCCTCGAAATTGGGAGAAAGAAAAATACCCGCGAGCAGCACTTACTGAATTAGGTGAGAAATTGTTGGGACTTAAAAAGTGGTAAATGATTGACGCTTTAAAAACCTATGATTGTGGTTATGAAGACTATAAAATAAGTGAGGGAGCGCCATAATAAACAAAAACACCAGCCATTTTTTTGTGCTGGTGTTTATTTGATTTAATAGAGAACACGCCATAAATAAAAGGTTGCATAAGATTCCCAATTTCTCCATGGGATAGAAAACTTTAAGATTTCTTCTTTGGTTGGCTTTCTATCCATATTAAGTATGGTTTTAATGGCATTGATTAAACCTGCATCATCGATAGGGAAGGCGGCAGGGAAGCGCAGGCAGCGCATCAGCACATAATTAGCTGTCCATGGACCAATCCCACGTATTTTAATTAAGCTTTTTTCGACCTCTATAAAGTTTTCGGCTTCCCTTAATTTTTCTTTAGATAATTCACCGCTGGCCATTAATTGCGCAATCCCAATAATATATTCACTCTTTTTAACAGTCATTTTAATATCTGCCAGGTCAATAGGTGTGAGTTTAGCAATTCTTTTGTAGGAGGGGAAGATCCAATATTTTTTGCCTTCCCATTCGATTGACTCACCGAATTTTTCTACAAATTGCTTCTTTAATGTGTAGGCGAAGCTTAAGTTAATTTGCTGCCCTAAGACACCCCAACAGAGCGCCTCAAACAAATCAGGGATTCCGATGAGACGTAATCCATAAAATTTTTCTACAGTCATTTTAAGGAATGGGTCTGTTTTTGCGATTTGATAAAAGGGAGTTAAGTCATTATCAAGGTCAAACCATTCTCGAATATATTGGACGACATCTATAGTCTCCTGCGGTTTACCTTTTAAAAAGTGTACAACCATTTGATTTGAATCATTGACTTTTATTCTGACAAGGGTTGGAATTTCATCAATTGCAATGACCCTTGTAATGGTATCATTTTCAACTTCATACATACATTCATTTTTATTCCGCTCTAGATAACCAAGGTTTGCTTTCAGGTCAAATTCTTCAGGCAGCGGAATGATTACTTTGGATGATTCCTCTTCATAGGTATTTCTAGGATTCGTCACTTTATCTCCTCCGGCATTTTGCTATAATCTATTTTTATCATAAAAGTGTAGAAAACAATGTTTCTATCTTGATGCTACAATCAAAAATCTATTATTTTCCACTTGAATAAGTGTATATTGATTATGTAATTAAAGCTTCTATGAAGGATCTAATAATGAAGGTGAGGAATCATTGTTGAAACCAAAAGTTATTGTCTATAAAAAAGTCGATCCAACCGTTTTGGTGTATGTTCGTAAAGCCTGTGATGTTATTTATTTTGAAGACTTAGATGCAAACACACTTCCTGAATTTTACCAAGAATTAAAGGATGCAGAAGGAATTCTAGGCTCGAGCTTAAAAATTGATGAGAAGTTTTTAGAGCAGGCCCCTAACCTAAAAGTAATAAGCAATATTTCAGTTGGCTACGATAATTTAGATCTTGAGAAAATAACAAAACGAAAAATTATGGCAACCAATACACCTGGTGTTTTATATGATAGTGTTGCCGATACCATTTTTGGCTTATTACTAGCAACAGCAAGAAGAATGCCAGAATTAAACCAGTTGGTCAAGTCAGGGAAGTGGACATCGAAAATTAGTGAAGAGCAATTTGGCGTAGATGTTCATCATAAGACATTAGGAATTATCGGAATGGGAGGAGTAGGTTCGGCTATTGCCAAACGGGCTCATTTTGGCTTTGATATGCCTATTTTGTATCATAATCGGACGCGAAATCCAGAAGCCGAACAAACCTTTCATGCAACCTATTGTTCACTTGAAGAAATTTGTCAGCAAGCTGATTTCATTTGCTTAATGACGCCGCTAACTCCAAACACTGTTAAACTCATCGGGGAAAAGGAATTTAAATTAATGAAGAAATCAGCCATTTTTGTCAATGGTTCGCGCGGGGCTACGATAGACGAGGATGCCTTAGTTTGGGCTCTTCAAAACGGAGAGATTTTAGCTGCAGGACTTGACGTGTATACACAAGAACCAGTAAACCCAGATCACCCGCTGTTGAAAATGGATAACGTAGTCACATTGCCGCATATTGGTTCCGCAACCTATGAAACACGATTGAAAATGGCTAAACTTGCAGCTGAAAATCTAGTGCTTGGTCTCCAGGGAAAACAGCCGCCTTCCTTAATAAATCAAGAGGTGCTAAGCGAAGTCCGATAAATAAAAGGCGTAAAGAATCATTAAAAAAGTGATTCTCTACGCCTTTTTTATCTAAGATGAGGGGAACATCCTCAAAAATCCATCAGGTTTCGGACAATTGGTAATATACAACAATCATTTTCGGGTGCCTGACACCAATTATTATGATAATCTAAATATGGTATGATAGTATTAAATTTGTTTAGAATTACTTCTTAGGAGAGGATATTATATGAGTAATAATGAGGTACCTTCTCTACAGAAGGATGGAAGGTCTATTATAGTAAATCAACGAAATCTATCTAGTTTAATGACTGATCTAAAGTTACTATTTAAAGCAAATGTTTTAACCGCTAATGTCCTGCCGGTTTTTGCAGGATTCTGGTTAGCTTTATATTTTACGGATGTCCCTCTCTCAAGTAATGTGGATTTATTACTTTTGACTATTTTCGGAAGTACAATGGTGATTGCCGGGGCACTTGCGCTCAATAACTGGTACGATGTTGATATTGATACAGTAATGGATCGTACAAAGAATCGTCCAACGGTGACTGGGAATTTCTCACTTAAGCAAGTATTAATCATTGGAATTTCACTTACCGTAGTTGGGTTTATTTTATTACTGTTTACGACATTCGAAGCTGCGTTATATGGTTTCGTCGGATGGTTTACTTATTGTTTTCCCTATACCATGTGGTCGAAACGAAAGTATACCTTTAATACCATAATTGGCAGTGTGTCTGGTGCGGTTACACCTTTAATTGGCTGGACAGCAATCGCACCTGGATTTCAAAAGGTACCAATGATCTTGTTTTTAATCTTGTTTATTTTTCAAATGCCGCATACCTTTGCGATAGCCATTAAGAAATATAAAGAATATAAAGCGGCTGGGGTGGCGATGCTTCCCGTTGTTCGTGGACTCTCCGTGACTAAACGGCAAATGGTCATGTATATTGCTTGCTTGTTTCCATTGCCATTCTTTTTAGATTCACTTGGAACAACCTTTATGGTCATAGCTGCTTTGCTAAACGCAGGGTGGTTGGTGGTAAGTATCAGCGGTTTTTTTATCAAAGATAACCATAAATGGGCCCAAGTGAATTTCTTATACTCAGTTAATTATATAACCATTATCTTCCTCATGATGATTGTGGTTACCTTACCGATCTTCCATCGGTAAAAGAAATTATATGAAAAAGTCTCATCGCTGTAGGCAAATACAATGCCTACAATCGATTGGACTTTTTTTTTATTAATCGGATCTTTTAAACGTATTTATTTTTTTAAATGGGAAGATGTGTGATGCGGTTCACTACACTGAGAATGGTTCCCAACTATGATATAAGTATGAAAATCACAAAGGGGATGATTCGGAATGGGAGCTGCAAAAGGAAACAACAAAAAGAAGGCAGGCGAAGTTCAAGAAGCACCGTTAAAAGGAACATGGATTTCCGTAAGTGTTGTGGGAGTAGTCATTCTACTTACGTATTTCTTATTATATGGACTTTACATGTCTAGAGTTTAGGGGGGATTTGGAATGAAGATGCATCTTGATGAAAAAATTTGGCTGACCTTAAGTTTTGGGATAATCATGATTTTTATGTTTATCACAGGCTATCAAGCATTTGCCTTGGATATGGCTCCACCAAGCAATAAGGAAATTATTGATCCACAAAAAGTGGACCAAATCGCACCATTCGATAAACCAGGTGTTACTAAAATTGGTGAAAATGAATATGAAGTTGTGATGACTTTACAAGTATTTAGCTTTAATCCAGGTAATTTTGAAGTTCCTGCTGGTTCTACAGTGCATTTTACACTAACCTCCAAAGATGTGGTCCACGGCTTTGAGGTAGCTGGAACAAACGTGAATGCAATGGTAATGCCGGGACATATTCAAAAAATCACCCAAAAGTTTGATAAACCAGGCACTTACTTAGTGTTATGTAACGAATACTGTGGGGCTGGTCACCAAGCAATGAGTACAACGATTACGGTTAAATAAAGGGGGGAAAGAAAATGCAAACAGCAAAATCACCTACACTAAAAGATCAAGCAAATAAAGTAATGGGAATCAGTAAGGAAGATGCCGTTTTAACAAAAACATATATCATTGTAGCATTTACAGCACTACTTTTAGGCGGAATATTAGGACTGCTGCAAGGACTAAATAGGTCAGGACTTCTAGAATTGCCATCATGGCTTAACTATTATCAAGTATTAACAGCACATGGTTTATTATTAGTTGTTGTCTTAACTGCCTTCTTTACGATTGGATACTTTTATGCATCACTTTCCCATACTTTAGGAGGACTGCTGCCGAAAGTAAGGAAGATAGCTTGGATTGGTTTTGGAATGAAGATTGTCGGCTTTATTCTATGCATAGTGCCAATTCTAATGAACGAAGCATCAGTTATGTATACATTTTATCCGCCGATGGCAGCACATCCGGCTTTCTATATCGGGTTAGTATTCATTGCCCTAGGCGTTTGGATGTGCTGCATTGGGGCGTTTATCAATGTCGCTAATTGGAGAAAAAACAACAAAGGTCAACATGTGCCTATTCTTGCTTACTTTGCAACCGGTGTGTTTATCCTTTTGTTCTTTGCTCTAATTCCAGTTGCAATTGAAGTTTTAACCATTATTCCATGGGCCTTTGGGTGGGTTGAAACAATTAATGTCATGGTTGCTCGGACACTATTTTGGGCGTTTGGACACACGCTGGTTAATATTTGGTATTTAACGGCCGTGTCTGCATGGTATGTTGTTGTACCAAAAATTATCGGTGGGAGACGGTGGAGTGATACCTTAACCCGTGTGGTTATTATTGCCTTAGTTGTAATGAACATCACTGGTGGATTCCATCATCAGATTATTGACCCCGGAATTTCTGAAGCAGTTAAATTTATGCATGTATTTATGAGTTTGGCGATTGGTTTCCCATCATTAATGACCGCATTCGCTATGTTTGCTGTATTTGAGCGGACTGCCAGGAAACAAGGTGGAAAAGGTCTAATTGGCTGGTATAAGAAAATGCCATGGGGGGATGTTCGTTTCCTAGCACCATTTATTGCTATGGTCGCCTTTATTCCAGCAGGTGCAGGCGGGATTGCCCAAAGTACAAACCAGCTAGACCAAGTTGTTCATAATACCATGTGGATTGTTGGGCATTTCCATTTAACACTCGGAATGTCGGTGGTAATGACTTTCTTTGGAATTAGTTATTGGTTAGTTCCTTATATTTCAAAACGTGTTCTAACTCCACAAATAAATAGATTAGGCGTAATACAAACTTGGATCTGGACAATTGGTATGATATTTATGTCAGGTGCTATGCATTGGGTTGGATTACTTGGTTCTCCTCGAAGAACATCCTATACAACCTACGGCGATAATGCAACAGCATTAAGCTGGGACCCGTATTTAATGTGCTTAGCTGTGGGAGGAACACTATTAATTATCGGTGTTATTCTTCAAGTGTATGCTGTTGTCAATATGATGTTCTTTGCGCCAAAAGGTGAAACAGAATTTCCGATTGCGGAAGAGGAAGAAAATGCAACCAAAACACCATACTGGACAGAGCGTTGGGGCCTTTGGATTGTTGTTATGCTATTAGTTGTAGCCATGGCCTATGTTATCCCATTAACGGAATTTATCGTCAATGCCCCTCCGGGGTCACCACCGTTTAAAACATGGTGATTACGAAAAGCTAAAAGCCAGTAGGCGCTTTATCTGGAAGGTTTTCAATGAGAGAGATAGCTCGGGTGGCTAAGGCTATCTCTTTCCACTTCAAAAAATAGATGTAGGAAGTGATCTTCATGATCAAAAATAGACATCATACATTTGCATGTTTGCTTGTTATCTTATTTGGCTGTGCATTGTTTTATTTCGGAACAGATGGTTTCACAGCTTTCACGGCAGAAACTGCGCGGGTAAAAGAACTAATTGACGATAAACCCCAATTCCCTAATGTAACCTTAGAAGACAGCAAAGGGAGGGAATATTCTATTTCTGAATTTGAAGGCAAATATGTATTTATTACCTTTTTGTATACGTCCTGTACAACGGTTTGTCCTCAATTAGAAATGAATATGTCGAAAGTTTATGATAAGGTACCAAGCAAATATATGGGCAAAGATATTGTCTTTTTAAGTATCAGCTTCGATCCTTCTAGGGATGACCCAGCCACGTTGGAAAAATATAGAGGCTATTTTAATAGTGACGGTGAAACATGGAGGATGGCAAGAATTGCAAATAAAACAGAATTAGATGCATTGTTAAAAGCATTTGGTGTGATTGTCATTCCCGATGAATACGGTAATTTTGCCCATAATTCAGCTTTTTATATTGTTGATAAAAAAGGCAGACTTCTAGATGTTTTAGACTACAAAAAAACGGATGAAGCTGCTAAAAGGCTTACAGGGATTCTTGACATGGAAGCGGGGGAATAGTTATGAAGCAATCACTATATGGCTTATTGATCCTCCTATTCCTTGCACTGCCTCCTGTGGCAAACTTAATGGAATCTGTCATGATTATTCACATGCATATGCAAATGCCGCTGTTAATTTTCACCGGATTTCTCCTTGCCCGTATTTTTCAACTACGATTCCCACGATTTTTTGAAAAATGGAACGGAAATGGAATACCAGGAATCATATTGTTTATCATCATCGTCGCTTATTGGACACTGCCAAGGTCAATGGATGAAGCATTAACTTTACAGAGTATGGAAGTGTTTAAATTTACTAGTTTACCTATATTGGCAGGGATCCCACTAAGGGATAGCTGGAAAAAACTTAGACCTGTTGGTAAACATATCACTTTTTATTATTTTATTATCATGTTTTCCGCAATGGGGTGGTTATATATATATTCCCCCGTGCAATTATGTAACAACTATTTAATTATTGAACAAATTACTCTAGGCTGGGGATTTATTACAACTGCAATCTGTATGGTCATTTATTTGCTCTATAAGGCTTTTGTCGATCCTAAGAAATACGAGTAATGTATTTTGTGATTTCCAGCATAAAAACATAAAAAACTGTTAGGAACCAAGATCCTAACAGTTTTTTGAATTAGATATTTATTAAAGAATCCTAAGGTTCGTTTGTTATGGTTGCCCTCTTTCGAGCCTTCAGAAACTTGATTACATTTAAAACAATGGTCTTGACTACGGCATAAAACGGTACTGCCAAAACCATTCCCAAGATACCAGCTAAATTTCCGGCAGCGAGCAAGACGATAATGATTGTCGCGGGGTGGGTATCAAGTGATTTTCCAAGAATGAGCGGAGATAATACATTCCCTTCCACCTGCTGGGCTATCACAATAATTAAAATAACTAATAAAGCTTTTGTGGGTGAATCAAATAAAGCTACAATTACAGCGGGTGCACCGCCAAGAATGGGGCCGACATATGGAATGATGTTGGTAAACGCAACAATTACGGCCATAACTAGTGCAAATGGCAGATCGATAATCAGGTAGCCAATAAAAGCAAGTATTCCTACTGATAGGGCAACAATAACTTGCCCTTGTATATAGGAGGAAAGTGTTTCACCCGTCTCTTTCAACATAAGCAATCCTGCTTCCCGATATGATACAGGAAGGAATTTAGTTACAGCCTTAGGGAACTTATGTCCGTCCTTAAACATATAGAACAGTAAAAACGGAACGGTAGCTAGGATGACAGCAATATTGGCAAACACACCAAGGATATTGGAAATACCGCCAGTGATCCTATCCGGCAAGGTATTCGCATAGGCAATCAGTTTTTCTTTACCGGTTTCCAAAAGATCATTTTGCTCCTCCATGATCCATTTGAATTCGGAACTTCGTGAAAGCTTATCAAAATACTGCAAGGTTTTGTTGGCATAATCAGGAAGTGCATTAGCAAGTGCGGTAAATTGCTCTGTGATGGCAGGAACCAAGTTGCCAATCGCTAAAACAAGAATACCAATAAACACTACATAAATTATTAGGATGGCAAGAATTCTTGGCACTTTTTGGCGCTGAAGAAAATTAACGATTGGATTTAGTAAGAAAAAGAGAAATCCGGTTATCAGAATTGGGAAAAAAAGAGTAGAGAAAAAGATACCGATCGGCATAAATAAAAATGAAATCTTTGTTGAAACAAAGATGATGGTTAATATTAGAAGGATTTGGATTAACCCATATTGGAATTTTCTTTTTGACATTATTTTCCCCTTTTTTCAATTGGCTGTGTTAAACTTGTCTGTTGATTTCCGTTCCAGGCGCTTCGCTTTCCGCAGGCGTTGCGGGGAGCCTCCTCGGCGCTTACAGCGCCTGCGGGGTCTCCCCTGCCCCGTACTCCCGCAGGAGTCTTCGCGCCTTCCACTCCAATCAACAGAGTGCTAAAATCAACATTAACGTTTAACACAGCCTTTCAATTAGTTTAACTAAAATTATATCAAAAACTTGGAATAGAAGACAAATAATAGTATTACTTTTGGTGTCAGGCACCAGATGGGGATATTAAAAAAAATGAAACTTTCGGCTTAGTTTGTCGTATACTTAAATGGAATAATTTACATAAGAGGAGAGAAGGGGTGTTGGATTTGGAATTGCAAACAGAAGTAAATATACAAAAAGAGAGTCCTAAGTTATTAGGAATGTTTACGAGTCCTGGAGTGCAGTTTGAGCGAATTAAGCAAAGTCCGAAAATTTGGGTACCATTAACTATTATTAGTATCCTTTATGCCATTGGTATGGCGTTTATGGCTCTATCACTAGACGCTGCTACTTTAATTGCTCAAGGAGTGCCTGAAGATCAAGTTGATTTGGTGTTAACCATAACAAAAGTAACAGTATTAGTTACGGGCATCATTACGCCTATTATTGGTGTTTTAGTGAGCAATGCTATTCAATTAGCGATTGTCAAGATTGCTAGTTCCACTGTTTCTTTTAAACAATTATTATCTATGAATACTTTTATCATGATTATTGGTGCAGCAGGACTTATATTGAATATGGGAATCAGATATGCCATCGGCGGGGATCCAGAAATATATATTACTAGTTTGGCAGGGCTTCTCAATCAGGATAAAGCTGGTGTTTTAGGTTCCATCGAAGTATTTGGAATCTGGTCTGCTATATTGACTGCCTTGGGACTTCATAAAACAGCGCAAATTTCTAAAGGGCTGGCATGGACAATTGCGGTGATTTTCTTCGTAGTTAGTATTGGCTTTGCTTTGGTCGGTACTCTTTTACAGGGAGCGCCGAAGCTATAATGAAGAAGAAAATTTGGATTAGCATTAGTGTAATATTATTAATTATCATAATGATTTCTGTAAGTGTCTACCGGCAGGTCCTTGCAAAGGGGCATTCCGTTAAGACCACGGAAATCAGCCAAGAAGAAATCTCCTCTCTATTAATGATTCCTGGAACAGTAAAGCTTCCTCAAGAACAAATGGTCTATGCGACACCAGACAAAGGGGATATCAAGAAGCTGCTCGTCAAGGAAGGAGAGACAGTCAAGAAAGGTGCTGTCTTGGCTCAAATAGAAAATCCACAGCTTGAGTTGGAGATTGAGCAGAATAAATTAGCGGTCGAATCCGCTAATTTAAAAATAAACCAAATCGATAAGAAATTGGAGCAACTTGAAGACAAAGAAAAGACCTTAGGTGAGCAGGTTGGAAAAAAGGAAGCGAAAAAGCAGCTTTCTCCTGAATTTGAACAGCTGGAGATGGAAAAGGAACTAGCTAACATCGAACTTAAGCAAACAGAACTTCAAAAAGACTTGATTAGTAAACGCCAGGATGATTTAGAGATTAAGAGTACAATGGCTGGAATTGTTTTGACAGCCAAAAAGCCAGCAACATCACTTGATGCAACAAGCGAACCTATTATACATATTGGGAAATTAGCAGGGATGACAGCATCAGGACTACTGTCCGAATACGATACTCTTAAAGTTAACAAGGGTCAAAGAGTGATCATCAAATCAGAGGCATTGCCGGGCAAAGAGTGGCTGGGTGAAATCACGAAGACATCTATTTTGCCAGAGCAGAACCAAGCGAGTTTGCAAAATGGTACACAGGCTGTGCAGTATCCTGTCACAGTAAAGATTTCCGGTGATACAAAAACGTTGAAACCAGGCTTCCAAGTCATTATGGAGATAGAAACAGATAAAAAGACAGCGATGGTCCTGCCGCTCGATGCGTTATTTGATGAGGGGGATCAGCCCTTTGTATATCTCGTAAAGGATGGAAAAGCGCAAAAACAAAATGTCAAAACTGGCATTACATCAGGAAAGAAGATTGAAATCGTTGAAGGTGTTACAAAAGGAGACAAAGTCATCATTAATGGACCTGACAAACTAAAAGATGGGTTGGATGTGACCGTTAAATGATCCAGCTAGAATCCATCTCAAGATCGTTTTTGTTGGGAAAAGAAAGTGTACCTGTCCTAAATGGTATTAGTCTATCCATTCATAAAGGTGAATTTGCTGCCATCATGGGTCCATCTGGCTCAGGAAAGTCAACCTTAATGAATATTATTGGTTGTTTGGATAAACCGACAGAGGGTGAGTATTATCTTGGCGGGGAAAATGTCTCTCATTATAATGACAAGGAATTGGCCAGGGTTAGAAATCAATCGATTGGCTTTGTCTTTCAGCAGTTTCATTTGCTCCCGCGCTTGACGGCCTTAAAAAACGTTGAATTACCAATGATTTATGCAGGAATCTCCAAAAAAGAGCGCCAGGCTCGTGCAGAAGAGGCATTAATGAAAGTAGGTCTTGCCGACCGCATGAACCATCTGCCTAATGCTCTATCTGGAGGACAGAAGCAACGTGTTGCCATAGCGAGAGCTATTGTCAATACACCAAAGATTATTCTAGCGGATGAACCCACAGGTGCCCTTGATTCAAAAACAAGCAAGGACATTATGGAACAATTTAGTGAACTGAATAATGAAGGAGTAACGATTATTATTGTTACCCATGAATCAGAAGTGGCTGAATACGCGAACAGAACAATTATGGTTAGGGATGGAATGATTCAGTCGCCTTTTGATGGTGTTAGGGGGCCGGCAGGATGAGTTTTATGGAAAATCTTATTATGGCATTAAGCTCACTAAAGGCCCATAAAATGCGGAGTATTCTAACAATGCTTGGGATTATTATTGGGGTGGGAGCTGTTATTATCGTCGTAGCCATCGGACAGGGCGGGGAAGCGATGCTGAAATCACAAATTACTGGGCCCGGGAATACGATTGAGTTATTTTATCAGCCTTCCGATGAAGAAATACGTGCGAACCCCAATATATTTCAGCAAGCTCCCTTCAATCAGGAAGATATCAGAGCGTTGGAACAAATTACGGAAATTAAAAGTGTTGTTGCGTCAAGCACCCAATTGTCTTCTGTTAAATTTCAAAAAGATTCCGTGGATGCCTCTTCAACTGGAATTAATCAGGCCTATATAAAATTAAATGAGTTGAAAGTTGCAAAGGGAAGGAGCTTGTCAACCTCTGATTTTCTTGGCGGCCGCCGTGCAGCATTAATCAGTAATAAATTGCAAGAGGAACTATTTAAAGGGAAAAATCCAGTTGGAAAGGTTGTTATGGTTGCCAATCAACCGATTGAAATCATTGGGGTTTTAGAGAAACCAACTGGTCTTCTATCATTTGGGTCAATGGAGGTTTATCTGCCTTTCCAAACGTGGAAAACGATTTACGGTAGCAGTGATTTTACCCAAGTAACCCTGCAAGCAGCGTCAGCTGAACAACTGCAGGTCGCAGGTAAAAAGGCTGCTAAATTATTAAATAATCTGCATAGGACGGATAAATCCTACCAAGTTATTAATATGGAAGAAATCGCTCAAGGGGTAGGACAAATCACAAAAATCATGACATTAATTATCGGGAGTATAGCAGGAATCTCATTATTTGTTGGTGGAATCGGTGTTATGAATATCATGCTCGTATCCGTGACCGAAAGGACAAGGGAAATCGGGATTCGTATGGCGCTTGGAGCTACCCGAGGACAAGTGCTGACTCAATTTTTAATTGAATCGATGACACTAACTTTTATAGGAGGTATGCTCGGGATTTTGCTTGGCTGGGGTACGTCCACCATTGTTAGTTTCTTTGCAGGTTGGCCATCCTTAGTGTCTTGGCAGGTGGTAGTAGGTGGGATGTTGTTCTCAATGGTTATTGGGATTGTGTTTGGACTACTTCCAGCAAACAAGGCTTCTAAGCTTGACCCGATTGATTCCCTAAGATATGAATAAGGAAAGATGAGGAAACTAGATCAAGGGTCTACACGAAGGTGTAGGCTTTTTCCTGTTATTGCCGTATAGTTATCAGTTTGCAGATTATGGGTAATGTGATAATATAATTACAGGAATATTCAGATAATAATTCGTGGTAGGATTGACTTAGAATAATAGTTTAGAAGGAGTCGAGATGAGCATGGAGAGACTTAGTGTAGAGAGCAAAGGTTATTTTGGGGAATTTGGCGGAAGTTTTGTTCCCGAGGATTTGCAAGTGGTAATGAACGAATTAGAAGATCAATTTAATCGATATAAGGATGACCCTGAATTTATATCGGAATTCAAGTATTACTTAAAAGAATATATTGGTAGAGAAAATCCATTAACGTTTGCAGAAAATTTAACCAAACAAAATCAAGGGGCAAAAATATATCTGAAACGAGAAGATTTAAACCATACGGGTGCACACAAAATTAATAATGCCATTGGCCAGATTCTTTTAGCAAAACGAATGGGAGCAAAGAGAATTATTGCTGAAACAGGTGCAGGACAGCATGGTGTGGCCACAGCAACTGCCTGTGCCATGTTTGGGATGGAATGCATTATTTATATGGGTAAACTTGATACGGAACGCCAAGCGCTCAATGTCTTCCGAATGGAATTACTAGGTGCGAAAGTAGTTCCTGTTGATAAAGGCCAAGGGCGTTTAAAGGATGCTGTAGATGAAGCCTTGGGTGACTTGGTGCAAAACTATAAAAATACCTTTTATTTACTTGGTTCGGCTGTAGGACCGCATCCTTATCCGACCATGGTCAAGCACTTCCAGGCAATTATCAGCGAAGAATCGAAAAAGCAGATACTTGAAAAAGAAGGAAAACTGCCGACAGCGGTGATTGCTTGTGCTGGAGGTGGCAGCAATGCCATTGGTGCTTTTGCCCATTATATTGACGAAAAAGGTGTGCGCTTAATTGGGGTCGAACCAGCTGAGGCACCAACTTTGACGGAAGGAATTCCAGCGGTGATTCATGGCTTTAAATGTTTAACATTACTTGATGAAAACGGGGAGCCTAAACCAACGTACTCGATTGCTGCGGGGCTGGATTATCCTGGTGTTGGTCCTGAGCACAGCCATTTGAAAACAAGCGGGCGAGCAGAGTATGTAACAGTGACTGGGCAAGAGGCCCTAGAGGCATTCCAATTGTTAAGCAAAACGGAGGGAATAATCCCTGCGTTAGAAAGTTCACATGCCGTCGCATATGCTATTAAGCTTGCAAAAGAATTATCTAACGAAGATGTCCTAATTGTTAACCTATCAGGACGCGGTGATAAGGATGTTGAGCAGGTGTTTAGGATGTTGAAAAAATAATAATATACATAAGGATAAGCCGATAAATGGCTCATCCTTTTTTGTTTCTAGGGGGAGCAGTTCTTTGAAAGACTTATTATTAATAAAAGGTTATAAAGATCATGAGTATTTAAGGAAAAGCTTTAATCAATTGGCCACTGATACGTTTGGAATAGAGTTTGAAACGTGGTACAAAAATGGATATTGGACAGATAAGTATCTGCCGTATTCATTTGTTGTTCATAATAGAGTGGTAGCTAATGTATCCGTTAATCTTGTAAACTTGGTCGTAAATGCGGATGTTAAACAAGCAATCCAAATCGGTACTGTCATGACACACCCTGATTATCGAAATAAGGGATTGTCGAGACGCTTGATGGAGATTGTGTTAGACGAATATAAACATGTTGATATGATTTATTTGTTTGCCAATCAAACAGTATTGGACTTTTACCCGAAATTTGGATTTTCTTCTAGAGATGAAGTGCAATTTATATTGGACTATCATCATATGCCTCCATCGTCTTCTAAAATGAGAAAATTAGATGTTAGCAATTCAGATGATTTAGAGTACATCTATAATTTAGCGAGGAATCGTAAGGTTTTGTCGGAAGTATTCGGAACTTCAAATTGTGAGGAGCTCCTCATGTTTTATTGTATTATGGTTTTTAGCCAGGACCTCTACTATCTTGAGAATGAGAACGCACTGGTGATCTTTCAAAGAGAGGGGGATTGTATCCACCTTTATGATATTGTCAGTTCTCGAAAGGTAAATTTTCAAACAGTGTTAAGTGCGATTGTCCCGCTGGATTGCAGTAAAGTCTTTTTCCATTTTCATCCCGATCAGCATGAATTAGGATATGAAAAACAGCTATATAAAACCGATAATGTCCTTTTTATAAAGAATCAAACAAACGTCACGTTACCAAATGAATTCAAACACCCGCTTACTTCACAGGCATGATGGTGCCTGACACCATTAGATAACTCCATTAGAGAACAGCTAGTACATATTACCCATTTGCTATTAGCGGTTCTTTTTTTATATCTGGGGGTTAGAGAATGTTTCTCGAGTTTATTGAATATATTTAAACAAATAATCTATGGAATTTGGTTGATAAAGGGGACAAGTATGATAAGTAACAGGATGAACTTTTATATGGATTTAAGCAGAGCAGAGGCATGTTCTTTTTATAAAAGGCTATTGTTCATTTTTTTTGGTGCTACGCTTGTAACCTTATCCTTACAATTATTTTTGGTGGAAAATCATGTGATTGATGGAGGAATTATCGGCATAAGTATCCTGCTAGCTCATATTACAAAAGAAGAAATAGGATTGTTTTTGTTGGTATTAAACACACCTTTTTTCCTCCTTGCCTATCGGTTTCTAGGAAGAAGGTTTCTTATGCTCAGCATATTCGCCATCCTCATTCTTTCGTTTGAAACCTATATATTCGATTCACTTCCGGTCCTCACCACTAACCCCCTCCTAGTAATTGTCCTTGGCGGAATAAGTTTAGGACTAGGTGTCGGCATAACGATTCGATTCGGTGGCTGTTTTGATGGAACAGAAGTGATAGCTATCCTCTTAAGTAAACATTCTTCATTTTCAATCGGACAAATTATCTTGTTATTGAATGTATTCATTTTCGGGAGTTCCATTTTCATCTTTGGGTTAAGTGAGGCCATCTATTCCTTAGCAACCTTTCTGGTAGCCTATCGAACGATCGATCTATCTATTCAAATTACTTAGAAGAGTATTTTGAGATGATAAGATTCCTAGATAAAAGCTTAAAATAGAATCCGCCAAATTTAAGGAAATGCCCATTCAATTAGCGAACGGGCATTTTTTTATCATTATTGATTTTTTAAAAATTCTATTACTCTTTCATTTACTAAATCATTGGCCTCGGTTATATAAATGTGGCCAGCACCGGTAATTGTCAAAAATTCAGCATTTGGAATTTTCTCAGCTAAGGTTACCCCATTTTGATAGGGAACTAATTTGTCTTCGTCTCCATGGATAACCAAGACAGGACATTCGATTTGGTCAATCACGTTGGAGGTATCGTGAGCTAAGCAGGCTTGAAGTTGAAGAATATAGGCGTAAGGGAGAACAGGTATCTCTATTCTTCTTTGTATGTCCTCTGCTACTAATTCACGTTGTTTTTCTATAAATGACTGACTGTATAGGATTGGAGCGGTGGCCCAAGCCATTTCTTCTGGTGTTGCAACCGCAGAACCCCTTGAAAGCATTAGCATCGAGACTTCTGCACTAGGCTGGACATGGGTTGCACCCCCAGAGGTTGTACAACCTAACACAAGAGAACGGACCCTAGAAGGATACAATAGTGATAATCTTTGTGCAATCATCCCACCCATAGAAATGCCGTATACATGGGCTGTTTCTACTCCGGCAGCATCCAAGACACATTTAGCATCTTCTGCCATTTGCTCAATTGAATAGGGGGAATTTGGTTTGCCGCTAAGACCTGTCCCGCGATTATCAAAAATAATTACTTTAAAGTGCTCACTGAGAGCAGGGAGTGTCCTGAACCAAGATTTTGAATTTAGTGATAACCCCATTATTAAAAGCAATGGTTCACCCTCTCCGTGAACCTCATAATAAAGATTGATCCCATTTCCAGTAGCTATTGGCATTAATTCAATCCTCCTTTATTAAAAGTAACGGTAAATTATATGATAATTGAACTAAGGAAAGAACATGGAAGAAGGGAGGACCAAATCCCTCCCTTAGCTTACTTTTGAGTGTTTCTTTAAAAAGTTGCGAATAACTCTATTAAATGCGTCCTTTTGTTCTAATTTGGCAATATGACCAGTATTCCTAAGGATCACAAATTCAGAGTGGCGTATTTGTTTGTGCATTAATAGTTGGATCCATACAGGGATAACCGAATCATATTGAGACCCCATGATTAAGGTAGGGACTTTTATTTGAGGAAGTAGTTTTAAATTATTCACTTCCAGACATGCTTTAACTGATTTTAGAAAAACCTCATGATTAGGTTTGTAAAATTTATGAAAGTTCTGATAAACTGTACCCTTCCATGAATTAAGTGAAATGCGTGCAGCTGTTTTTGTGGGTAAACTTGGGGTGGTAGATAGTGAGCGGACTCTTCGATAGTTTATTAATAACTTTGCCAAGGGTCTAGGGATGAAATGAAAGGTGCTTACTAGCATTAATGACCGACACATCTGGGGAGCTTGACGATAAATTTCCTGGGCTACCAATCCGCCCATGGATAAGCCGCAAACATGAGCGCTTTCAACCTGAAGGTCATTTAATAGAGTAATAATGTCATGAGCCAACTGTGGAATAGATATTTTCTCATCCGTAGTATGCTCACCATGCCCGCGTAAATCGGGAATAATCAAGTCAAACTGATCCGCAAATTCAAACTGATTGTTCCAGCCCTCCTTTACCTCTCCTAAACCATGAATAAAGACTAAAGGTTCACCAGCACCAAAACGTAAGTAAGGAATCTCAGAGCAACAAAAAGAAACTCTACTCATATACCCCTCCTATTATTATTTATCATAAAGTAGATTACCACTATTTGTAAAGTTTTGGTTTTCGTAAAATTCAGAATAATAAAAACGTATCTAACCTTAGTGTCCTTCTTTGGAGGACAAATGTATTTCTTGGGTGCCTGACACCAGATAATATTATTTAAAAATCGTTCCGGTAATTTTTGGGATTTCCTTCGGTCTAAAGGAGTGTTTTGAAGATGTTTGTTTAATTTAACAGCATTAATTTTTCGCTCTTTTAAGGGACGAAGACTTTTGTGGATATTGTCGAAAGAGGGAGGTTTACAAAACCTCAGTTTACTACAATAATATTAACTATATTACTATTCTAATTAATGATTTTGAGGAACCCTTCGAAGCAATTGCAGCTATTTTTAATAACATAAAATGTCCAGCACTATTCTTAGCCTCAAAGCTTCTAATTATGTTTATGATCATATACTAGATGTTGACGGTGGGACAACTGCCAGTGTACAGTAAATAGAAGAAACTGGTCAGTTAGTGAAGAGGGATGTACATGGAGTCCATGCATCAAGACAGAGATTCTTTTTATAAAAAAATAGAAACAGAAATCAATAAGAGAATCCATGCATACACAAATAACAGAAAATTCACTATTGCATTTGGAAATGCTATGGAAACACATGTGAAGCATTTAAAAATTCACAGAAGATTAGCAACAAGAAGATTAAATCAGCTTGGACTTCCAAATAAAGATGAAATAAGTGCTATTTCTGTAAGAATCGTAGATTATGAGGAAAAGTTAGATCTTTTGGATGAATCTATCTATTGGATGAATAAAAGACAGAAAGAGAACCGGAACAAGTTAAAAATGATCCGTGAATCATGGGGAGCTTTGCAAGCCGTATTGGAAAAGGAAACACGGGAAATCCACGCATGTAAACTAAAAAGCTTGGAAGAAGAGCTTAATGAGTTAAAACAATTATTTGAATTGAATTTGGAGGAGAAAAAACATGACGAATAAAACTGAAAAAGTATTAGAATCAGAAAATCAAAAAGTAGAGGTTGAAGAGGAACAAAATGCCTCAAGCTTAGACCTTCTTTGGAAGTTAGGATTCAATGAATTAGATGCTTGGGAAAATCGCTTAAATAAACGAGATACACTTTTCTTAGAAGCAGTCAAGAACTACGTGGAAATGCTTAAACAGAATCAAGAAAATGCCCTCACCGTTTCGACGCAATTTGGGGTGGAACTGAAAGAGTGGGAGGAGCCAGTGCGCGAAGAATTACTTATGACAACCACTCCACTACAGCAGTTCTTTCCTGTGAAATCATATGAAGAAATTAACAAAGTTGTTGAGGACATTCAAACTAAAACAGCTCATTTATTATTAACCCCAACTAAAGCATTATTAACAGGACAATTAAATTCCTTAGATAAATATGTAGAAACCGTTGAACAATATATTGCTTATCGAAAAAATGGCAGAGAAAAATATATTGAGAGTGTTAAGAAAACCAGCAATGTTTTATATGAAAATCAAAAAGTATTTGTAAATATGTTTTCTAAGCAAGTGAAATCTGCGATAATGCCATTTCAGAATTATATGAAGGATTCTACCAATCAATCCAAATAATGACTAAAAAGGAGTGAGAGTAATGTCTGGTAAAAAACCTTACGATCCAGTTGAATCCTTTCATGAGCTTAGTCTTTTATGGGAAAAACAGATAAATGATTTTATCAATCATTGGACGGCTAACAAGGATTTCATAAAAATGTCTAATGCCGGAACCGAAATTAATTCTCGGTATCTCGAGGCATTTAAAAAGAATCAGGAAACACTTGCAAGCGTTCTAAATTTACCAACTAAAAATGATATAGCTAATATTGCATCATTAACGGTCCAAGCCGAGGAAAAAATTGAAGCTCTTGAGGAACAAATCTTGGATTTGCAGGATTCCATGAAGTCGCAAACTAGAGAAATCGAGAGTATTGTGGATATTTCAAAAGAAATCATTAAATTAACAAAGCAGCTTAAAACAGAGTTAGTAAAAACGAAAAAAGAGCAAATAAAGACCAAAGAATTAAAGGCCGAACTCCAAGAAATGAAGTTAGAGTTAAAGAAATTAACTAACTTTAAAGAAGAATTTGAGTCATTAAAAGGTCTTCTTGAAAAGGACAAAGAAGTGGAGCGAGAATTAGCAGATTCAGGGACATCGAAATAAATGAAATGGAGTGGGGAGCTTGGGAACAGAAGCACCGTTCAAGGGGAGCATTCCAGAATTTGATTATCAAAAAGAAATGGACCGTTGGGCGAATGTCGTAAAACTTTTATCTGAACCTGAACCCAAGGTTGCTCAGACTCCAAGGACTGAAGTATGGAGAAAGAATAAATCAGTTTTATGGCATTACCCTGCCAAACAGAAAAAGTATGAGATTCCATTATTTTTTGTGTATTCGCTTTTTAATAAACCATACATTTTAGATATTGATCCTAAGAAAAGTGTGATAAAAAACTTAACTGAGATGGGCTATGAAGTGTATTTATTGGATTGGGGTACACCAGGCTATGAAGACAAAAAGATTGGTATCGATACGTATGTCGAGAAATATTTAAAAACGGCTGTTAAGCGGGCGCTTCGCCATTCTGAAGCGGAGGAAATTTCACTCGTTGGATATTGTTTAGGCGGCACGATTGCCTCTATTTACGCATCTGTAGCCGAGGAACCAATAAAAAATTTAATCGTAGCCACGGTTCCTATTGATTTCAGTACGTTTGTAGGGCCGGAAAAATGGGTGGAAGGTCTCCAAAGTGGAGATATTAATATCGATCATTTTCTGGATGTTTATGGGGTTGTTCCCCCTAAATATGTGGAATTGATGTTTAGAGCCATTGGATCACCAATCTATTTTACCAATTATACCATGCTCTTAAATCGGGCCCACGATTCCCGTTATGTTGAAAAATGGCGTCGGATGAATAAATGGACACAGGATCAAGTGCCTTTTGCTGGTGAAGCCTATAAACAATTTGTCAATGAATTGATTATAGGTAACAAGCTGATTAAAGGGGAGTTGGTGGTTGGGAAAAAGGCTGCCGATTTGAAAAATATTCGTGCCAATCTATTCGTAGTTTCAGGGTCTAGAGACAATTTAGTTTTAGAAGAGCAAAGTAAACCAATTATGGATTTAGTTTCGAGTGAAGACAAAACGTATGTTTGCGTTGATTCAGGGCATGTTGGTCTTGCATTATCTGGTTTATTAGCAGAAATTGTTGATCAATGGGCGTCTAGTCGTTCCAATCGTCTTTTTTAAATATAGATTGGAATAAACAGATATATTTTAGTAGGGCAGGTTAGGAGAGGAGAGAGGTTTCCTCACTCCTAACTTGCTCTTTTATGTTTGTTCAAAAATGTCCTCAGAACTTTATTGAATTCATCCTTTGCCTCTAATTTAGCAACATGGCCAGTGTTCCTGAAGATGACAAATTCTGAGTGCCTAATTTGTTTATGCATTAGGAACTGAACCCAAACGGGTATAACTGAATCATACTGCCCGCCTATAATTAGCGTTGGCACTTTTATCTGTGGGAGTAATGTTATGTTATTTACTTGTAAACAAGCCTCCATTGATTTAAAAAAGAATTCACGGTTTGGCTTGTAAAATTTAGAGAAGGTCTCGATATTTTCTTTACTCCATGAATAAAGACAAACCTTTGCAGATCTTTCTGTGACCATTTCAGGTGATTTAATTTCCCCTAAGGCTTTCCTGAAATTAATAAAAAGCGTTCCGAATTGCTTTGGAGCATAATGGTAAGTACTTACTAACATCAAAGAACGGCACATTCCAGGTGCTTGACGATAAATTTCTTGGGCAACCATTCCCCCCATTGATAACCCGCATATGTGTGCACTTTCAATTCCCAGCTCTTTTAATATACTAATTACATCATAGGCAAAGCTTTTGATGGAGATCTCCCCTGGTGCAGTGTACTCTCCATGCCCCCGTAAATCAGGGATGATTAAGTCATACTGATTCGCAAACTCAAACTGGTTTGCCCAGCCCTCCTTTACTTCACCTAGACCGTGAATAAAAACCAAAGGCTCACCTGCACCAAACCGCAAATAAGGAATTCCGGAGTAACTTTTGAATATTTCACTCAACATTCATTCCTCCTAGTTGTATAATAACAACTGTTATTTCCAATATTTGAATGGTCTAAATGGGTATAAAAGTACGATTATTTTATTATATATGTAATAATGGGGAAATATTACATATGGGTGTAATGCACAGATATCAGAGTTACCTGTCTCAAAAGGAAGAGAGAAAGTTTTTAGCTAAAATGGTGTGAATTGGAGTACAACCTAGCAGTTTTGAGTTATGATAAAAGGATTAAGGACGTTAATTGAAAATGAGGTTCCCTTATGATAAAAAAGTATCTGACATTTCAAAAAAACAATGGAATTGCTCCGTATATTTGGACGGTTCTTGGCATTTTACCGTTTTACTTTATTTTTCAATCCCCCTCAACCATTGAAATAGTAGTGGGGATATTACTCACATTATTATTCTTTATTCTTTACAGAATTGCGTTTATGTCTAAAGGCTGGCCCGTCTATCTATGGACGTTGATCCTGATTGGTATTTCTATTACTGCCACAAGTCTTTTCAATTATGTTTACTTTGCTTTTTTTCTTGCATATTTTATCGGCAATATTAAAGAAAGAATTGCTTTTTTAACGTTGTATTTTATTCATTTGTTTAGTACGTCGGTATCCATTAACTTCAGTATTGTCATGCAAGAAAAATTATTTCTGCAGCAATTACCCTTTGTTATTATCATCTGGATTAGTGTCATCCTTCTCCCGTTTAGCATCCATAACAGGAAGGAAAGAGGTCAACTGGAAGAAAAGTTACTGGATGCCAACAAACGGATTTCAGAGTTAGTTAAAATAGAGGAAAGGCAGCGGATTGCCCGGGACCTTCATGATACCCTTGGACAAAAGCTCTCACTTATTGGGTTGAAAACGGATTTGGCCCGAAAGTTAATCTCAAAGGACCCGGAGCAGGCACGGAATGAATTAAAGGATGTCCAGCAAACAGCCCGAACAGCATTAAGTGAGGTACGTAAGATGGTGTCATCGATGCGTGGAATCCGACTAAGAGACGAAATTACTCGTGTAGAACAAATCCTTCACGCGGCTGAAATTAATTTTAGCAGTGAAGGAGATTTTACTCCATCAAAAGTTACTCTGTTTACAGAGAACATTCTCAGCATGTGTATGAAGGAAGCTGTAAATAATGTTGTCAAACACAGTGGTGCGAAATCTTGCTTCATATCCATTATTCAATCAATGCAGGAATTGGTAATGACCATTCGCGATGATGGAGTATATAAGGGGGAGAAAGAGACGATGGAAGGCTGCCATGGGCTGATTGGCATGAAAGAGCGCTTGGAATTTATTAATGGGAGTCTAGAAATGAGAACCAAAGAAGGAACGACATTAATCATAAAAGTACCAAATGATGTTAAACCAAGGATGGAAAAGGAGGAGAAAAATGATTAAAATCGTGATTGCTGAGGATCAGCAAATGCTATTAGGCGCTTTTGGTTCACTTCTTAACTTGGAAGAAGACATGGAAGTGGTTGGAAAGGCATCAAACGGTGAAGAGGCCGTGTTACTGGTGAAAAAATTCCATCCTGATGTCTGTATTATGGATATCGAAATGCCAGGTAAGAGTGGTCTAGATGCAGCAGAAGAACTAAAGGGTCTAGGCTGTAAAGTAATCATATTAACTACTTTTGCCAGAACCGGTTACTTCCAACGTGCGTTGAAAGCAGGTGTGAACGGGTATTTGTTAAAAGACAGTCCGAGTGAAGAGTTGGCAAGTTCAATCCGTAGTGTAATGTCAGGAAGGAGAATTTATGCACCAGAACTTATGGATGATGTGTATGGTGAGGAAAATCCATTAACAGACAGAGAAAAAGAAGTGTTGGAGCTCGTTGCAGATGGTAAAAATACAAAGGAAATCGCAGAAGAGCTAAGTATCAAGACTGGAACGGTTAGAAACTATATTTCAATTATCCTCGATAAACTTGAAGTAAAAAACCGTATCGAGGCGATTACTCAATCCAAAGAAAAAGGCTGGTTTAAATAAGTAGTCAATGAACGGTGTCAGGCACCGTTCATTTTTTGTTTCTTCAAAGTAGACCAAATTCAATCCATTAGGAAAAAGCAACTAGGCTTCAGCTGCGGTATGGTACTTATCAATAAAACCTTTAATATAATCAAAAACTTCCCTAGGACGTTCTTCAGGAAGGGCGTGTCCAGAATCTTTTAAAACAATGAGCTCTGAATTAGTTAAATCCTTGTTTAACTTCTCACCAATATTAAGGGGCATTGATTTATCATGATCCCCCCATAGTAATAAACAAGGTGTTTTTATTTGGTTAAGAATTTGGGCAGGCAAGTCTCCTTCGCGATCACGAATCATTCTTGTAAGAGCTACAAAAATTTCATCTGATAAAAATGGTTGTAAGTAACCGTTAATCATTTCGTCGTTAATAATGGCGTGATTATAAAGTGCGTCCTGAAGATTCTTCTTGACCCCCGTCCGTGCAAACCAATATTTTACAAAAAAATGGAAATAGGGTAGGTAACTTGTAATAATCAATGGCAATTTTGAACGCTTGAGATAAGCTGAACTGCAGAGAAGAATAGCTTTGTCCGCAAGTTCTGGCATCATATGGAGGATATTTAAAACAATTTGTCCTCCCATAGAATGACCAATAAACGTCATTTTTTTAAGCCCTAATGATTCTGTAAGCTGGATTACTGTATCGGCTAAATTTTTGTAAGAATATACATAGCGGTTACATTTAGCGCTTTTCCCAAAGGGGGGAAGATCAATAGATAGAACTTGGTACTCCTTTTTCAATAAAGAAATTAAATGGCGAAATGTGAAGGTGGAAGAAAGGAAGCCATGTAATAAAACAAACGTTTTTTCAGATGTGTGATTAGGATAAAACTCGTAATAAACATTAATGTTATTTACTGGTTGATAACCTGCCAAGACGGTTTGTTCCATCAAGATCTCTCACCTACTCTTGTTAATAAAATAGATGAGTATAATGTTCCCTAAATATCTGTACATACCCAAAAAATATATATCCTAAAAATAAAAACCCATTAATATCAGCAATTTATATAAATTTCAAAATAACAGTACAAACCTCCCATAAGAATCTGATAAAATTTAATAAAAATGGATATTTTTGGCGAAGTGTCCATCCGTCGTGGATAACTGGAGAGAGTGTCTTTTTGCGGTGCCTGACACCAAATTTGGGGGGAATGTAGGTTGTCAATTATTGAAGCGTTTGATGTGGATAAGGCGTTTAATGGGCGTGATATTTTAAAGGGTGTTTCTTTTTCGATTAAGGAAGGTAGTATTATTGGTCTGCTTGGACCAAATGGGGCTGGAAAGACAACAATGATTCGTTTGTTAAATGGAGTAATTAATGCTACGAGCGGTAAGATGAGGGTAATGGGATATGACCCTCAAACAGAGGGTGATGAAATTAGAAAGAGGGCGGGGATTGTAACGGAGAGTGCCGCCCTGTACCATGACATGAGTGCCTGGGATAATTTGGTCTTCTTCTCTAAAATCTATAACGCCCATGACCCCAAGCGTATCACTCATCTACTTGAGCAATTTGAAATGTTTGAAAAGAAGGACCATTTGGTCGGCACGTTTTCAACGGGGATGAAAAAAAGAATTACCCTAGCAAAGGCCCTGCTACATAAACCTACGATTTTGTTCCTGGATGAGCCCACAAATGGGTTAGACCCTGAAGGGATAAATGATGTGATTCATTACCTAAAAAAAGTAAATAAGGAAGAAAAGGTCACGATTGTCATCTGTTCACATGTTCTGCACCAACTGGAAACTATTTGTGACACCTTCCTATTTTTAAAGGATGGTCAAATCGTTGATAAGGGAACTAGAAGTGAATTAGAGGATCGATATTTGACGAATGTTACTTTATTGGTTGAAACGGGTCTCTTGCCAATCGACTCTAAGACATATAGGGGCTTTGCATATATTAGAAAAGATCGGCATAATATCGAGTTTAACCTTCCCTCAAAAAATGAAATACCAGCTCTACTTAAGAGTATTTTAAGCGAAACGTGGATTCATTCGTGTGAAATTACCAATAGAAGTTTGGAGTCTTTATATTTTAAAATAAGGGGTGAAAAGCATGAATAAGAACATTATTGCTGCCGTCGCTCAAAAAGATATTAAGAATACTTTTTCTTCCAAAAAGATATGGGTACCAATGATAATCCTACCTTTATTTCTATGCATTTTACTCCCAGCAATATTTGCGTATGTTGGTTTAAATACAGAATTAATTGGGGAATCCTCAAAGGATTTAGAAAAACCAATCAATGCCATCATTAAGAACTTTCCGAATGAAGAGTTAAGAAATACCCTATCTGCGCTTCCCACACTTGGTTACAAATCGGTTTATTTTTTCTTAAACTTTATGATCATCCCGTTTTTCTTAATGACTGCTATTATCAATTCTATGGTTACTTCTTCGAACAGCTTTGCAGGGGAGAAGGAGAGAAATACTTTGGAAACATTATTATTTGCTCCGATCACAGTTTCTGAATTGTTTTTTGGCAAGGTGATTGCATCCTTCATCCCTACAATCGCCATAACGTTTGCCGCTTTTTTACTAAATGCCGTGATTGTAAATCTAATTACTTATCGAATTTTTGATGAAATTTTATTTATGAATTCAACCTGGTTACTTTTAATGTTTTGGGTGATCCCAGCCTTAGTAATTTTTAATATTGTTTTGAATGTGCTGGTTTCCGCCAGAGTAAAATCTTTTCAGGAAGCACAACAATTTGGCGGTATTATGGTGTTACCTGTCGTCGGCCTTATTATCAGCCAAGTTAGTGGGCTTTTCTTCCTAAGTCCACTAACCTTATTCTTAATTGGAGTTGGTTTACTGGTTGCTAATGGAATCCTACTTAAAATCATCACCAAATTTAACCAGAGAAACACCCTTTTTGAAAGCCAAATTCACTAAAATCCGCATTTGTCTCCCCGGGGTGCACAAGTGTCTTTGTGCGGTGCCTGACACCAATCTTTTTTGTGAAAATTTTTTTGGTTTTTTTGAACAAAGTGTTTGAATTTTTAGAAAATTAACTGTATAATTAGAAAAAACGTAAGGAGTTGATTTCCATGGAAAAGAAATTACTTAATTCACCACAACATTCGGATGAGAATACAGATGCTGTTGTTGCAGAAATGTTTCTAAAAAATGCCCTGCTAGAATTTAGACGGGAGAAAATCCGCAAGGAAATCGACCACACATTACTAAACGGGGATAAGGAACTATTCCTAAAATTAACAGAAGAGCTAAAAAAGATTTCTTAAGTTATCGATTAACGGATCCTATTATTCTAAAAAGAAGCCTATCCAATATATGGATGGGATTCTTTCTGTTTACATATAAATGAATGTCATTAACAATAATCTAATTTTATAAATGATTCAAAAAAACTAGGAACTTATCCAATGGGATAGGTTCCTTTATTCGGGGATTCCTCACAAGTTTTGTTCTCAGTTATTATCGTCATCACCGCTGTGTCTGTTTTGATGAGCGCCGTCATCGGTTTTATTATCGTCATCACTATCGTTATCATCATCGTGCTCAACACTAACAACTTTTCCAGTTTCAGCATCGATCCTTACCTCTGCTTCACCCGTGTTCGTGATTAGCTCTACTTTATATTCCATTCTACCATGCTCAAATTCTTGTTCAATTTCATCAACTGTTCCATTTACTTCACTAAGTGCAATCTCTGTTGCCTTTTCCACCGTTATTAAATTAGGATTTGCCGCTGCTGTACTATTGCTGTCATCAGATTCCACTTTAATAGTTGTTTGGCCTTGGTCATTTCCATTTACATTTGTACTTATTTTTTTATCTTCCTGATGGATAGAGTCCTCAGCTCGTGTATCATTTTTTGAAGCCCCCGCTGCAACGGCACCGCCCAAGATTAATAACCCAGATAATGCACCAACAATAAATTTATTTTTCATTAATAATTCCTCCTTTGTGTTTGTTTACTACACTTATAGAATATCCAGTGAAGATTAGAGCAAAAGGGGGAATAACATTAGAAATTAATGAGAATTATCATTAGGTAAACTATCTGTTCTTTACTTTAGTCATCATCTTCCTTTTTATCGTCCTTGCCGCGTTGTTTAGAATCATCACTCTTATCATCATCATCATCATCACTACTGCGATCGTCCCATGAAACGGATATAACATTGCCTGTAATGGAATGTATTTGTACAATTGCTTCTCTGTCATCTTGTGTCTCAATTTCGACCAGGTAGTAGGTTTGTTCGCCTTTAGTCTCCAGCCAAATATGTTCAACAATCCCATTCACTTGTTTTTTTGCAATATCGCGAGCCTCTTTCTCGGTAAGCCGCCTAGAGGAGGTATTGGTTTGAGTAGTAATGGAGGAAAGAATCTTTCCTGTAAGTGCATTCACTGAGAGTGTAGTTTGATTATTTCCTTCTTTTACAACAGCCTTGTAAATCGTTTCGTCCTCATTGACTATTTTTTCAAAGGATGTAATCGTTCCTTTAACCTTGGCTAAGATGATTTTTCTAATTTCATCTTCTGATTTAAATGTAACCTCTGGTTCATTAAGAGGTGGAGACTTCGATTCTTTTTTGACAAATGAAAGGACTTTTCCAGAAATCGCATTTAGTTCGATCTGATAAATAGTATCCTTTTTCTCTAAATCTATATGGTATTGCTTGTCAGTTAAGTTAATTTGAATAACAGTTCCCTGATAGCGGTCCTGGACAAGTTTTTGCGCTGCCTGTTTTGATAGAATTTCAGCCGATGCTTCGGTCGGACCGAATCTTTGCCAACTAAAATAAATGAGAAAGGCAAAAAAAAGAAAGCCTATTATCACCCAAATCCCAGTTTTTTTCTTCATAATATCACCTCACCACGTTAAGTACATTTATTTTCTAATATGAAGATTAGAAAATGCTGAGAAATGGATTAATTTTTAGTAGTTTTAATAAAAAGAGTTGCCGTGGTTCCAACTCCTTCTTCACTTTCAAGGTGAATCCTGATACCAATGGCGTCAGCAATTTCCTTTGCTAAGGATAAGCCAAGTCCAGAACCGCCTTTTTTTCTAGTTCTTGCTTTATCAACACGGTAAAAACGGTCAAAGACCTTTGGCAGTTCATCTTTTGGGATGCCGATTCCCTTGTCGGCCACACTTATAAATGCCTCATCATGCATTATGCCGATATTAACTGTAATGGCATCATCACTATATTTCCGTGCATTATCCAGAAAGATATACAGCAGCTGCTTTAGTTTCCTTTCATCCGTAACAACTGTTTTCTGTAATTTTTTCTGCTGAAAATGTATTTCTCTATTATAAGCACTTTGAAAGGCTTTAACCGTTTGCAGCATAAAATCACTAAGATTAAGCTCAGCCTTTTGGATATTCCACTGCTCGTGATGCTTAGCCAACAGTAACAGCTGTTCAGTCATGTCTTTCATGCGAACTGCTTCGGAGTGAATCGCTTCAATCGATTCGGCAAAAAGCTCCGGTTCCTTTAAACCTCTCCGCTTTAAAAGACTTGCATAGCTCTCAATAATGGTTAAGGGGGTTTTAAATTCATGGGACGCATTTGAAACGAACTGTTTTTGTTTTTCGTAATTTGTCTCAAGCAAATCAATCATATGGTTAAAGGTTTCTCCCATTTGATAAAGTTCATCCTTTGATTTTCCATCAAGCGTCAGCCTCTTGAAGCGGCCGCTCTGTCTAATTTCTTTCATAGTCTTAATCATGGATGTAACAGGGTTGGTAATCAGTTTACTGAGAATCCGGCTGGAAACAACTACAGGAATTAGTGCTAGAAGTGTCACCAAAATCAAGACAAGCCTCAGAATTTTTAAGTTATCAGTTGCCGGCTGAATGCTTTTAGTCACTTGAAGATTTGCCACACTTCCATCAAGCAAAATAATAGGCATCGACTCAAAGGTATAAGACTTTTTTTGAAAAACAATAAAAGTACTAACTTCCCCTTGGTGAAACTTGGCCTTTCTTCCAATTAAAGCCTGTTCTGTGGGGCTTGTAACTGTTGATAAGGGTTTGTTATTTTCTGTGACAAATTGGATCATTCCATTGATAGGGACGTAAGAACGTAATAGTTCTCCCTCAGATATAGAGCCAAGTGATTTCCCAATATCATTTGTCGTTTTTTCCATTTCCTTTGCGGAGGTGTTTAATTCACTGTTGAGAATTAATTTGTTAAAGGTGTAATAAACCGATAGATTCATCACGATTAATAAGACGGCAAATAACACAGCAGTATAAAAATTTATTTTATTACTAAGTTTCATTTAGCTTCCTTTAAAACATACCCGACACCACGGACAGTATGAATTAATGCGGGCTTATTCTGCTGTTCTAATTTTTTTCTGACATATCGAATATAAACATCCACTACATTTGTGTCACCGATAAAGTCATATCCCCAAACTGCTTCCAAAATTTGATCTCTATTTAATACTTGCCGCTTATTTGTTAATAAATAAACCAACAAATCGAACTCTCTAGGAGTTAATTCAATTTCATCTTCTCCACGAAAAACTTCCCTTGTTTTTGGATTTACTTTGAGGTCAGCAAATATTAATAAACTTCCGTCTTCTTGAGGCTGCTCTACAGCTTTCACCCTTAAAGCAGCACGGACCCGAGCTAATACCTCTTCAATTTGAAAGGGCTTTGTTATATAATCATTTGCCCCATAATCCAGTCCAGACACTTTATCCTCAACCGAGCTTTTGGCAGTTAGTAAAAGAACAGGTGTGATTTGGTCATTTACCCGAATCCGCCTGAGCAATTCAATTCCGCTAATTCCAGGCAGCATGACATCAAGTAATACTAAATCCCATTTCCCCTTCTTGTATGCTTCAAATGCTTCAAGACCATCCATTACCTTAGTTACCACATATCCTTCGTACTCAAGTTCGATCTCAAGAAGCCGAGCGATCTTTTCTTCATCTTCAACCACTAAAATGGTTGCCTTTTTCATAATTGATCCCCCTAAGAAATTGGATAATACTAATTTAATACACTTTTCCACAGCCAGTTAATAAATTCCTTTTAATGATTGAAAAAAATGTCGACCTGTAATCCCAAAACAAGAGTGGTGCCTGACACCCTTTTCAAGTATGATGAAAAAAGAGAAAAGTTAAGGAGTGAATTGGTTGACACAACTACATTTATACTGCAAGAAAATTCCTTTTACTTATTCAAGGTTTTTCAGTCAATATCGTGTATTGGCTGAGAAAAACACCCATCATGTGTTGTTGGAAAGCGGCCGCGGCGGGCGTTATAGCATTGCTGCCCTTCAGCCTGAGACGATAATTAAAGGGAAAAACCATATGCTTGAAATTCAAAATGAAAATGGTACCGAGAAACAAGAAGGAAATCCATTACACTTATTGATGGAATATATGAGCCGGTATCATGTTGATAAAATAGAAGGGCTTCCTAGTTTCCTGGGAGGTGCCATTGGATACATAAGCTATGATTACGCTCGTTACATTGAAGTACTTCCAGAACTAGCATCGGACGATTTAGGACTGCCAGAAATCTACTTTTTTATTGTGAAGGAATGGTTTGTCTTTGATCATAAAGAAGAGATTTTGTGGCTTATGTTTTTAGCTGAAAATGATCAGGGGATGGAAGAAAAAATTTCCTTATGGGAAAATCAATGGATACAAGATATCCCTTCCATTCAAACAAAAAAGCCTAGAGAAAATAACAATAATAATTTAGAGGTTTCAATGACCGAAGATCAGTTTAAACAGGCTGTCACTAAGATTCAGCAATATATTGGACAAGGCGATGTATTTCAGGTGAATCTAGCCGTCCGCCAATCAAAACAGATTGAAGTAGAAGCACTTGAAGTGTATGAACAATTAAGGTCCTTAAATCCATCTCCATATATGGCCTATCTGCATACGCCAGACTTTCAACTTGTAAGCGGGTCACCAGAACTACTCGTGAAAAAAGATGGACAAGTGGTAAGTACCCGCCCAATTGCAGGTACTAGATCGAGGGGGAAAGACCACGAAGAAGACATCCAGCTCGCGAATGAATTAATTGAAAATGAAAAAGAGCGTGCGGAGCATGTGATGTTAGTGGACTTAGAAAGAAATGATCTTGGCAGGGTATGTAAGTATGGGACCGTCGAGGTCAATGAATTTATGGTCATTGAAAAGTATTCACATGTCATGCATATCGTCTCCAATGTAAGAGGAGAATTAGCGGATAACAAATCAAGTTTTGATATCATTGATTCTGTTTTCCCTGGAGGGACCATAACTGGCGCACCTAAAGTCCGTACAATGGAAATAATAGAGGAACTTGAGCCTGTTCAAAGAGGCGTGTACACCGGTTCTCTTGGCTGGATTGATTTTAGCGGCGATTTAGAATTAAACATAATTATCCGCACCATGCTTGTTAAAGATGGGATGGCACATGTGCAAGCAGGAGCAGGAATCGTTATTGATTCCAATCCAAAGCATGAGTACAAAGAATCAATGAAAAAAGCAGCGGCACTATGGAAAGCGAAAGAAATGGCAGAGGAGGTAGAGAAATGATATTTATGATAGATAATTACGATTCTTTTACCTTTAATTTAGTGCAATATTTAGGTGAATTGGGAGAGGAATTAGTGGTTAAGCGAAATAATCAAACATCGATTGAAGAGATTGCAGAACTACAGCCTGAATTCTTAATGGTGTCTCCAGGGCCATGCAGTCCAAATGAAGCAGGAATCAGCTTGGACGCGATTCAAGCATTCGCAGGGAAAATCCCAATATTCGGTGTGTGCCTAGGCCAGCAAGCAATTGCTCAGGCTTTTAATGGAGATGTGATTCGCGCGGAAAGGCTGATGCACGGGAAAACATCCGATATGTATCATGATGGAAAGACAATTTTTAAGGGCTTGCCAAATCCTTTTCCGGCTACTCGATACCATTCCTTAATCGTCAAACGAGAGACATTGCCTGAATGCTTTGAGATTTCCGCCTGGACAAAAGAAGGAGAAATTATGGCAATCCGTCATAAGGAGTTACCAATTGAAGGAGTACAGTTCCACCCAGAATCTATATTGACTACCTCAGGAAAGGATCTTTTGAGAAACTTTGTCCATCATTATAAAAATGTCGTTGTGCAAAAGGGTCATTAATTATGGTGATATATATAAACGGACAATTTTTAACAAAAGAAGAGGCGATGATTTCCCCGTTTGATCATGGTTTTTTATATGGAATGGGGTTGTTTGAAACGTTCCGGGTCTATGAAGGACATCCTTTCTTACTGGATGACCATTTAGAGCGACTTAATCAAGGATTAGAAGTTCTAAACATCAACTATCGTTTTGAGCGTAATGAAACGAATAGTATCCTGCAAGAATTATTAAAAGTAAACCATTTGAACAATGCTTACCTAAGGCTAAATGTTTCAGCGGGTATAGGGGATATTGGATTACAAGTAGAATCGTATACTAACCCAAACATTCTTTTTTTTCCTAAACCATTACCTCAGGCAGGGGACTTAACGGAAAAAAAGGCGGTTTTATTGGAGTTGAAACGAAACAGTCCTGAAGGAAATGAACGTCTTAAGTCCCATCACTTTATGAATAATATCTTGGCCAAAAGAGAGATAGGACAAGCTGCAGATACAGAAGGGATTTTCCTAAATGAGAAAGGGTGCATAGCAGAAGGGATTGTCTCTAATATCTTTTGGGTAAAAGGGAATTGCTTATACACCCCTTCCGTACAAACGGGGATTTTAAATGGGATTACACGACAGTTTGTTAGTGAGTTAGCCAAGAAACATTATCTGAGTGTAGAAGAGGGGCTTTATTCTTTGGAACATAGCCTGGAAGCAGATGAGATGTTTGTTACTAATTCCATACAAGAGATCGTCCCCATTTCTACATTGGAAGGACATGAATTTCCTGGTAAACGAGGCCAAATAGTACAACTATTGCATCGTGAATATCGCCATTATTGTAAAAGTCTGTGGTCAAGGCATGGATTAAGGAGTGAATAACCCTGAAAGAAAAAATACTCGCTGAAATTAATAAAATTGAAGAGCAATTTGAAGTGAAAATCTGTCTGGCCGTTGAATCTGGGAGCCGGGCATGGGGATTTCCTTCTAAGGATAGTGATTACGATGTTCGATTCATTTATATCCATAAAAAGGACTGGTATTTGAGCATTGATCAAAAGCGAGAGGTGATCGAACTTCCAATTAATGACCTCCTTGATATAAATGGTTGGGAAATACGAAAGGCGCTCAAACTGTTTAGAAAATCCAATCCGCCGCTGATGGAGTGGCTCCATTCGGGAATTGTTTATTATCAAGCTTTTTCTTTAGTAGATAAATTGAAGGCAATCCAGAATCAAGTGTTTTTACCGCAATCCGCTCTCTATCATTACTTAAATATGGCAAAAGGCAATTTTCGCGATTATCTCCGTGGAGACCATGTGAAAATTAAAAAGTACTTTTATGTCCTTAGACCCGTTTTAGCTTGTATTTGGATTGAAAGATACAATACGGCCCCGCCAATTGAATTTCAAACATTGGTAGAAGAGCTTCTTGAAGAGGGTCAGTTAAAGCAGGAAATCCTTATGTTGCTTGAAAGGAAAATCAGCGGGGATGAACTTAATCTTGAGCCGAAGGTTAATGCCATAAATGACTTTTTAGAAAAAGAAATCAATCGGCTTGAGGAATACGCGAAAACCCTTAAAGTATCCAATGAGGATATGACCCCGATTTTGGATAATCTATTCCGAGATATTCTTGATGAGGTTTGGGCATAATCATCTCAGTCTCAAAAAAATATAAATTACTTTGTGAGCCACTTTATATCAAAAGTGGCTCATTGTTTTATATAAATATTAGCGGTTGATAATTGTTAGAGGGATAAAAATTCATAGTTTCTGCAAATTTTTGTTGTAGAATACCTTTTGAAATAATTTTTAAGTCAAGCTTTGGTCTATCAAATTTATATTGATTTAAGGTGATTAAATGTACAGTATATTAAGTCATTTTAGCTCATTTGTTAGTAAACCGTTTTCCAATATAGCCTATAGTTTAGAAGCATGGCCAATAGTCTTTGCGTTTATTCTAGGACTTATTGGGGCTCTTGCACCTTGTCAGCTAACTGGTAATATTAGTGCTGTAACAATTTATGGTAACCGTTCTATTCAAAAGAAAATCGCTTGGAAGGATGTTATCTTTTTCACTTTCGGTAAAATAGTAGCATTTTCTTTATTAGGTGTTTTGGTGTGGCTGCTTGGAAGGGAAATGGAACAAAATCTCACCTTATATTTTCCATGGATTCGGAAGATTATGGGGCCATTATTAATGATAGTTGGGTTATTTATGATGGGTTTTATTAAATTAACAGGAACATTAAATCTATTAAGGGGATTAAATGAATTCAAGAGTGAAAATCCATTCGGCTCTTTTATGTTAGGATTTAGTTTTTCATTAGCATTCTGTCCGACTATGTTTGTACTTTTCTTTGTCACCTTAATGCCTGTCGTATTGTCTAGTACTTATGGGTTTATTCTACCTCCAATATTTGCAATTGGAACTGCAATTCCACTATTGATTTTTATTTTTATCATTTGGTTCCTCGGCGGTAGTGGAGTGATAATGAAAAAAGGGAGAAAGTTTGGAATGGTGATACAAAGGATTGCCGGTATTTTGATGTTTCTCTTAGGAATTTTTGATACATTAACTTATTGGTCTTTATAAGAATAACAACACAAAAAGTAAAGTAGTAAAGGAGAGCCGTTTTGGTTCTTCTTTTTTTGAGATTTTGGGCTATAGTAACAAAAAATTGAAGTCAGATTTTACAAATCAATGAACAAATGAACAGAAAATCAATACTCCATATTATCTCCAACAAAAATGCATACAATCTGCAAATTTCCCCATTACATTAAACATATGAACATTAGATATAAAAATAGCTTTTTGGAGGTTGAAAAATGAAGAAACTATTTTTATTTATTTTTGCATTAGCATTTATCCTTTCATTCGATGTAAGGGTATTTGCAGATGAGGGACATTCCCATACACCCAATTTAAAACAAGCAACAGAGAATATGAAAAGGGAAACATCCGTTGATGATCATGCCACCATGAATCATGACAGCAGAACCGACATGGAGGGAATGGACAAGGAGGGAAGTGGTGATGAAGATCAATATCATCATGGACCACTGGTTGAATCACCACCAAACTATAAAGTGTTAGGTTCATATGGGGCAGTGAATCTATTATTTGTCCTAATAGGTGTCTGGAATAGATGGTTTAGACGGAAGGGAGATGTAAACAATGGCAATGCCTGAGAAAAACTTACCAGAAAAGGAACCTTTTGATCTCCTATCTATATCAGTTGTGAAAAAGTTTGTGAAAAGCAAATGGTATCCTGGAATCTTTCAATGGATTGTTATTTTTGTATTTTTCATCATAGTTTACGAATTAGTAATGGGTACCGTAGATCCGAGTAAAAACTTTGGTACTACGATGACTTGGGTGTTATGGTGGCCGATTATTCCAGTCCTATTTTTACTAACAGGCCGCTTCTGGTGTGCCATATGTCCGTTCGGTAAATTAAGTGATATTGTTCGTAAATTTGTTGGCAGCAAGCGACCGATGCCTAAGTTTTTAAGAAAATATGGAATTTGGTTGATAGATTTATTCTTTATTGCCATTACTTACAGTGACCATGTGTGGGGAATTGTAGAGTCGCCACGAGGTTCAGGTTACCTATTGCTTTTACTCGTAACCATGGTTGTAGCCACTTCTGTTTTTTATGAAAGAAGAACCTTTTGTAAAACACTCTGTTTCCTTGGTGGTCTTGCTGGAAACTATTCACGCTCTGGTGCATTAAAAGTACAGGCGACTCCTGATATTTGTAAAACCTGTAAAGTCCAATCTTGCTTCAAAGGAACCGAGGGTGTTGAAGGATGCCCAATGTTCCAATTCCCTAAAACAATGGAGTCCAGTGCAGAATGTAATATTTGCGGAAACTGTGTGAAAAACTGTCCAAGCAATTCGGTTAAAATTACAACTAGAATTCCTACAAAAGAATTGTGGGGATTAAAAAATCCGAAGCTTGAGCATGCTTCTTTAGCTGCTGTTATTATGGGTATCGTGTTCGTACAAAATATAACCATGCTTGAACCATGGCAGGATATTCTGAATGCAATTGGTTCTGTGACTGGTACAGAAAACTATGTTGTGAACTTTACGATTGCCTTTATCATTGCCATGGCATTACCAATTTTTTTATTGTTAGGAACTGCAAAACTAGCATCACTACTTGGAATGGAAGGTTCAATCAAAAAGAACTTTACTCGTTTTGGCTATGCGATTATTCCTTTGGATCTTGCTGGTCATCTGGCTCATAACCTATTCCACATCTTCACAGAAGGGAAGGCAGTATGGTTTAATTCAATCCGATTATTTGGAGTAGATACTAACCCAGCAAGTTTAAGTCTCGCCTCAACTCCAACCGTACAAATGATTCAGTATATAGTGATATTAATCGGGTTGGTAGGTACTTGTTATGTGGTGTACAGAATGGGTAGAGGCAAAATGACATCTTTTAAAGCTATGCTGCCATATTACGCGCTTATGACTGTCCTAGCAATCACAAATATTTATTTATTCTCCTTACCTATGATGCATAGAGTTTGATGTAGGATTAAATAATGCCTTATTTATTATAAATAATTTTAAAAAGGGGAAGGGATTATCAAAAACCTATTCTGAGGTTTTTGATAATCTCTTCCTTTTATGATTATTACTTGCAAACCAAACTTTTTAAGGATAATTATAAATAAAAATTCCTCAATAACCGTAAAAGTTCAACAATTAGTCACAAGTTGGTCTAGAAAAGATATTGTTATTAACCCTATTTATCATTATCATTGTATCGACAGTAGAAACTATTTTTCATAAAGTTAAGTTATTACAACAATGATTTTGGTGATAAGGGTGTGATGGGTTGCAAACAAAACAGAAGGTAAGTACATTACTACTAATCTTTGCCCTGTTTCTATTTTTATTTCCGTCTATTTCTTCGGCGCACGCCTACATAAAAAAGTCTACACCATTAGAAAATGAAACAGTTGAAAAGGCACCATCCGAGGTTATGATAAAATTTGATGAATCAATCCAACCGGCCTTTAACTCCATAAAAGTGTTTGATTCAGAGGGGAATCGAGTCGATAAAAAGAATGGCCGAGTTGATCCAAAACAACCATCTATCCTAACGAGTGGATTAAAGAATGGCCTTCCCGATGGATCCTACCGGATTAAATGGAGGGTGGTTTCAAGTGATGGGCATCCGGTCGAAGGTGTCATTCCATTTCAGGTTGGTGATGAAGGTCAAAATTCAGCAACTTCCAATAAGGTAACAAAGGGTTACAAACCCAAGGCCGATCTAATCGTCATTCGTTGGCTTCAATATTTTAGTAATGCTGGTTATGTTGGGCTAATCTTTTTTTATATGATGGTCATGCCCTATAAATTAAGGGAGATAGAATCAGTTGACAAGAAGTTCCGGAGACTAATTAATGCGAGTCTAACCCTCCTATTCTTTAGCCTTTTATTAAGTTTGCCACTACAGGCATCGATTGAATCTGGATTCCCATGGAGTGAAGTCAGCTTTCCATTAATTGAAAATGTCTTAATGAATACGAGTTATGGGCATTCATGGACTATTCAAATCGCTCTCCTCATTACGCTTGTTCTACTTACCTCTTTCATGGGGATGGCCGAGAGCACGAAACGAATCATTTTGTGGGCTTGTTTTATTCTAGGAAGTGCCTTGCTATGGACAAAGTCTATGACAAGTCATGCTGCTTCCCAATCAAATCAATTTTTACCGATTGCAATGGATTTCCTTCATTTATTCGGCGCATCGATTTGGATTGGAAGTTTAATTGGTTTTGTCGGCTTCCTTTCATTAAGAAAAAATACGGATTTTAAACAGGATTATCTTAGAATGATAAAAAACTTCTCCAAATGGGGCTTAATTATTGTTCTGCTCTTAACCTGTACAGGAATATATAGCAGCTTATTATATATTCCCAACCTTTCAGCCCTGGTCCAAACAACTTATGGACAGGTATTAATAGGTAAAGTTAGTTTATTTGTCCTAATGGTAGTGCTTGCTGGGGTGAATTTTCTTAAAGGAAAAAGGGGTACTGCAAATGGATTAGGGACTCCCATAAAGGGTGAACTTTTAACGGGTCTAATCATCCTTATTCTTTCTGTCGTGTTAACCAATTTACCAACAGCCATGCAGTCGCCGGGGCCGTTCAAGGAAACCAATATAGTAAATGAGGGCAAGCAAATTACACTGGCAGCAACCCCAAATATAATTGGAACGAATTTATTTGAAGTTACATTAAAAGATAAAGCAGGACAGCCCATCAAAGATATTGAACAATTACACCTAACGTTTACAATGCTTGAAATGGATATGGGAAAAGAAACGGTTAACCTAGCAAAAACGGCCGAAGGAAAGTACGAAGTAAAGGGTTTACATTTTACCATGGCTGGAAAGTGGAACGTACATGTACACGTTTTAACAAAGTCATTAGAAAGTATCGATACAGATTTCATCGTTTTAGTGGGAAGCCAATAAAAACATTCGAGGAGAGTTAACAATGAAAAAAATGATTGGCAGAATTTCAAAAGTATTTATTCCGGCAGTAATCAGCTTATTTGTCTTTTCAAGTATGGCTAGTGCTCATGTCACAGTAATGCCAAAAACATCTTCAACAGGCGCATGGGAAACTTATACTTTAAAAGTGCCAGTTGAAAAGGATGTAGCCACCACGAAAGTAACGGTCAAAGCACCAGCTGGTGTAGAAATTATGTCTTATCAACCCGTTCCAGGCTGGACCTATTCATCTGAAAAGGATGCTAGTGGTAAAGTAAAAACATTTACCTTCGAAACAACTGGGGAAGGGATTTTAAGTGGTCAATTCCAACAATTTGTATTTGTAGCGAAAAACCCGGAAAAGGCAACCAAAGCTGCTTGGGATGCTTTTCAATATTACAAGGATGGCAGTATAGTCGAATGGACCGGTGGGGAAGGGACTGACGCACCCCATTCTATTACAGATATAGTAACTACTTCCAACACAGACCAACATAGCAGTCAAACATCAGAACATAGTGATAAGGCACAAACAAAGGATAACTCAAAAACGAAAACAGAAGTGACTGAAAAGAAAACAGAAACATTCACATCTTTATCACTAATTTTATCGGGATTAGCAGCGTTGCTTTCCTTCGCTGCACTGATTATCGCAATCCGAAAAAAATAAAATGCAAATAGAAGATGCCGTGTGCATCTTCTATTTTTTTAAAAGGTTAAAATATGGTGGCTTCCTAGTCTTATTCAGAGGGCAATATCTTGAGTTCGTCGTTTCTTCTTAGTGATTGTTTCTACTAATGCCTTAAATAGCTTAAGAGAATGATGGAAAATTGGACTTTGAATGAATGTATAAAGGAAAGTAGCTATAAAAACAGGACCACCTAACAATAAACCAACCAATAATACTATGCTTTCTACCGTAATGCGTGCTTGACTAACTGATAACTTAGTTTTATCAGAGATGGATAACATAAAGCCATCACGAGGACCCGCACCGATTCCTGCTGCAACATACATCCCGCCGCCGACCCCTGTAATGATGATTCCACAGAGAAGAATAAGGTAATCAACCCAAGTATCTGTTGCTTTTGGAAGAATATCTAACCAGAGGAAAAAGTCCATGATAGGTCCAATACATAAGGCATTAAGGATAGTACCTATGTTAATATAACTCCTTGCTACAAAAACAGAAATGATTATCAGGATCAGTCCGCATATGACTCCCCATGTTCCAATGGTTAAACCAAAATGTTCAAATAGCGCAACATTCAGTACCTCCCAAGGATGCAGGCCCACATATTTTACCTTAACGGCAATTGCATTTCCTAAGCCAAAAAAGGTTAGTCCCGCAAAAAATAATAAATACTGAACCAGCTTCATTTTTAGTTACCCCCACACAAAACCTTTTTTTCTGAATATTAAAACCTATCTTAAGATTCTAAAGTATGATTGAATAATAATCAATGATTATATTGATATATAGAATTGAATTCATTAGATTGATATAATTTAAATATGTTAGAATAGTTAAATTTTTCTTAGGATAGAGGGGATATCTATGCATCTCGTTGCATCAGAAAAAGTAAAAAAAATGTCGGCTAGTATTTTTCAAGAGATAGCAAATCGAAAACTAATAGCCATCAAAGCTGGTAAGGATGTCATTGATTTAAGTGTAGGAAGTCCAGATTTTCCACCGCCGTCATTTGTTGTCGATACATTGATTGATTGTGCTAGTGACTCAAGCAAATATGGCTATACCCTAACAGGGATACCTGAATTTAATCATGCCGTAAGTTATTTTTATAAGCAAAGATATGCGGTTGACCTAAACCCAGAATCTGAAGTATTGCAGCTGATGGGGTCTCAGGATGGTCTTGCTCATTTGGCTTCGGCAATCATTAATCCTGGTGATTATGTATTGGTACCGGATCCCGGGTATCCCATTTATGAGGCAAGTGTAAACATTGCAGGCGGGATTATCTATCCGATGCCGTTATTAGCTGAAAACAAGTTCCTGCCTATGCTAGAAGAAATCCCGTTAGATGTGCTGGATAAAACCAAAATGATGATTATCAGTTATCCTGGTAACCCTGTAACAGCTTTAGCTGATCAGTCATTTTTTGACAAGGTAGTTACCTTTGCTAAGCAGCACAATATTTTGGTTGTTCATGATTTTGCGTATTCTGAGTTGATTTTCGATGGGAATCCACAGCTTAGTTTCATGTCTGTCCCTGGGGCAAAGGAGATTGGAATTGAATTTAATTCTCTTTCAAAAACCTTTAATATGGCAGGCTGCCGGATTGGTTATGTCGTCGGCAATGTGCAAGCCATTGACATCTTAGCATCATTTAAATCACATATTGATTATGGAGTCTTTTATCCGATCCAAAAAGCAGCCGTAAGGGCGTTAACTTCAGATTTTGCTTTTCTTAAAACACAGGTGAATGAATATGAGCTGCGTCGCAATGTATTGATTTCTGGGCTTGAAAAAAGTGGTTGGCAAGTTGCCAAGTCCCCAGCAACCATGTTTGTGTGGGCAAGAATCCCAGCAGGATGGAAATCCCGTGAGTTTGCCTTTGAATTAATTGACCAAGCTGGAGTGGCTGTCATTCCGGGTGATGCGTTTGGAAACCTGGGTGAGGGATATGTTCGGATTGCTATGGTGCAACCACCAGAACGACTATCCCAAGCGGCTGAAAGAATTCATGAATTCCTAATGGAATATTCAAGAAAGAAGTAAAGTATGGTGATTTTTTGGGCAAACTCCTTCTTGCCTCTTCTATAAATATAAATATCTACATATATTTTTTAAAAGACCTTCTTTCGCAAGAGGGTCTTTTACTTTGAAAATGAAAGAGGGATAAAATGCTCAGCGATTTACAACATTTAGAATTAGATATCCCGATTGAAGTGATTTGGGACTTTATTCGAGACGAAAACAATTGGGCACCACTTGTACCTGGCTATATTCAACATGAAAAAAGAAATGAACGTCAAATCTGTTGGGAATTTAAGAGTGATCTTGGAGTAATGAAAAAAAAGGTTAGTTTATTGATAGATATTAAAGAGTGGAACGAACCATCCAGGATATCTTTTGATTTAAAACGTTCAAATGAAAAATATTTAGGTAAGGGCTATTTTGAAGCAAAGGCATTAAATAAAAATAAAACTCGTGTGACGGGCTTTCTAGAAATCAATGCAACAGGGCCAATGGGATCTTTAGCTAATTCCCTTTTTAAAAAAGCACTCCAAAAATCAGATGATGAGGTAGCGTCAGTCATTTCTACTAAATTAGAAGAATTTCATCGCAGGTAAAAATTTAAGCTAAACTTAAGCAAACCATGATAAAGTTAGTCCAAATTCCACTATCCCGAAAGATAGAGGACAGGAGGATTAACGATGAAACAATCAAAACCAAACAAAGCCCTAAATGTATTTCTAGTTATTTCACTGGCATGGGTGGGAGCTGGATCATCCATACCATCTGTTTATGCTGAAACTAATACGTCAACAGTTCAAGAAAACCAACTAGCAAGCAATCTTTCAAAATTAGAAATTGAAGGCAAGGAGCTCGACCAGAAATTCGCTGCAGACTTATTTGAATATACTGCCACAGTTGGGAACGAGGTTGAAAATATTAAGCTTTTAGTAGATAGCTCTAATACAGATGCATCGATTACGATTAACGGTCAGGAGATTGTCAAGGGGACAACAGGGACTTATGCGCTTCAAACAGGAGACAATAAGTTTATTATATCTGTAAATAATGGAACTGGTTCATCAAATACCTATACTCTGACGGTAACAAGAGAGAAAAATGCGAATAATTTCTTAAAAAGTATTGAACTATCAAAAGGCGAGTTATCACCCAAATTTTCTTCAGATGTTAATGAATATAATGTCAATGTTTCAAATGAAATTCCTGCCATTACATTTAAACCGACAGCGATAGAAGCAACGTCAACAATAAAAGTAAATTCTACAATAACAGGGAAAAATGGGGTGGATGTTTCACTTCCCGTAGGACAGTCAGATATTATGATCACGGTAACTGCTGAAAATGGTAAAAAGAAGATTTATACCATCCACGTTACAAGGATGAAAGCTGTTGAGGATAAAGCAGTGGAAGATACACCAGCTGAAGTCAAAGCCCCTGCAGCAAATCAGAAAAATAATCCAGTATCTATCCAGCCTAGTACAAGAATAAATACTCGACCTAATTCTGCACAGCCGACATCCCAACAGCAAAGTTCTTTAAATACAGAAACATGGGATAGTAACTTTACAAGCGATGAGTTTACTTATCATATCACGGTGTCAAGTGATGCTGATGAAATAACACTAAAGCCGATTGCAAAATATAGCCGTTCGGAAATCTCGATTGAAGGTGGAACGAGCAAAACAATAAAACTGGAAAATGACAAGAAAACAATTATTTCTGTCGTCGTTACGTATGATGATGTTGATCGAAAGACATATGTGCTTGTGTTTGATAAAGAATCTTAAAAAAGTACGGATTAGTTAACCCTAAAAAACCTGCACAATGCAGGTTTTTTTCGTATAATTAAAAATTTATTAAAAAAAAAGAAAACTTATCTTTAACACGTCCAACAAAATTGTGGTATATTAATAAATAAAAAATTTAGCGAATTTTGAGATTAAAGGAAGGTGGCAGTATGACAACAGAAGTAAAAAAAAATGACAGCAGTCTTCCGTTGCGTCGTGATGTAAAATTACTGGGTAAAATATTAGGAGATATTCTGATTAATCACAGTGGTTCTGCATTATTTGATAAAGTGGAAAAAATACGTTTAATGTGTAAAACATTAAGAGAAAATTTTGATCAATCAATTTATAATGCCTTAAAAGAAGAAATTTCTAGTCTAGATGCTCCGATGAGGAAACAAGTTATTCGAGCATTCTCAATGTATTTTCATTTAATTAATGCAGCGGAACAGAACCATCGTATGCGTAGAAGAAGACAGTACCAACTTCAAGAGGAAAGGGTTGTCCAACCTGCTTCTATTGAAAGTGCGATTCTTTTGCTTAAAGAGAATAATATAGAAGAAGAAGTCATTCAAGATACTTTAAATACTTTATCTCTTGAGCTTGTAATTACAGCTCATCCAACAGAGGCAACGAAACGCTCCATACTTGAGATTCAGCAGCGAATTGCTGATATTCTTAAAAACCTCGATCACCCTTTGTTAACAAGAAGAGAAAGAAAAAAGCTGGAAGAAAGTTTGTTTAACGAAGTTTCAATACTTTGGCAAACGGATGAATTACGACAGAACAAGCCTACTGTTTTAGACGAAGTTCGAAATGGTTTGTATTATTTTGATCAAACTCTTTTCGAAGTACTGCCTGAAATTCATCAAGAAGTGGCAGAATGTTTAGAGAAGAACTTCACTAATACACAATGGGAAGTTCCTAATTTCTTACGTTTTGGTTCCTGGATCGGTGGTGACCGGGATGGAAATCCAAATGTTACACATGATGTCACTTGGGAGACTTTGAAAAGACAAAGAAGACTCGTTTTAAAAAAATATAAAAAAGCTTTAGTCGAATTAATGAAACGATACAGTCATTCCACTTCTAGGGTGGAGGTAAGTGAGGATCTTCTTACATTAATTGAGCAAGAGGATACTTATTTAACGGATGACAAAAAATGGCCAAATAAAGGTGAGGCATACCGCCGTGCCTTTGCAATTATTATTGAACGTGTAAAACAAGTTGGAAAAACGGATTTGGGCTATAAATCTTCCGAAGAATTATTAGAAGACTTGTATGTGATTAAAAGGAGTTTGAAAAAGCATCATCCAGCAGGACATGAATCAAAAATTATTCAAAAGCTGATCCGACAAGTACAATTATTTGGGTTTCATTTAGCTACACTCGATATTCGAAATCATAGCGGCGAACATGAAGCAGCCATAACAGAAATTTTACGCAAAGTCAGTATCACCGAGAATTACGCGGGTCTTTCTGAAGAGGAGAAACTAAAAATATTGCAAAATATATTATTAGATCCTCGTCCACTCTTACTATTAAATGAAGACTACTCAACGGAAACACAGGAAATGATTAAAGTGTTCCAAACAATTAAGAAGGCACACGAAGAATTCGGAAAGCGAGCTATTTCCGTTTATCTTGTGAGCATGACAAAATCACCGAGTGATTTGCTTGAGGTACTGGTACTTGCAAAAGAGGCTGGGATTTATCGCCTTCACGCAGATGGCACTTTAGAAAGTCATTTACACGTGGCACCATTACTGGAAACAATCGACGATTTAACAGCTGGGCCAAAAATAATGGAAACACTTTTCGAGATGCCTGTCTATCGTAATCATTTGCAAATATTGGGTGATCAGCAGGAAATCATGCTTGGGTACTCGGATGGAAGCAAAGATGGCGGTACACTGACAGCTAACTGGAAACTATATAAGGCACAAATTGAGATTCATGAAATGGCGAAAAGGTACCAAATCGGACTAAAGTTTTTCCATGGTCGTGGTGGTTCGTTAGGCCGTGGCGGCGGTCCATTAAATAAAAGTATCCTATCCCAGCCGGCTGAAACGATTGGGGATGGTGTAAAAATTACTGAGCAAGGTGAAGTATTATCTTCAAGATATCTGCTTGAGGATATTGCCTACCGTAGTTTAGAACAAGCTACCTCTACATTACTTTTAGCCGTTGCACATATCTCTAAGGAAGCAGAGCAAGGTTTCCAACGTGATCCAATTTGGGTTGAATCGATTGAAGAAATATCGAGTTTAGCCTTAACAAAATATCAATCATTGGTGTTTGGTGATTCAGATTTTCTTACCTATTTCACTGAAGCCACACCACTAAAAGAGATAGGGGATTTAAACATCGGCTCCAGACCGATGAGCAGAAAAAATCAAGGACGATTTGAAGATTTACGGGCCATTCCATGGGTATTTGCTTGGACGCAAAGCCGCCAACTGCTTCCTGCATGGTATGCAGCCGGAACCGGTTTAACAGGGTTTGCAGCAAAGAGCGAACAAAATTTGCCTATTCTCCAGGATATGTATGAAAAATGGCCGTTTTTCCGATCAACAATTGATAATTTACAAATGGCCTTAATGAAAGCAGACATCACGACAGCTAGAGAATATTTATCCCTTGTTGAAGACCAAAATATGGCTGAACGGATATTTACTAATATTCTTGAAGAATATGAACGTACCAAAGAAATTCTTCTTCGAATTACAGGCGATAATGAATTGCTTGATCATACACCAAATATTAAAGAATCGGTATTTAGAAGAAATCCATATGTCGATCCATTAAACTTTTTACAAGTAGAGTTAATAAAAGAACTGCGAAGTCAGGGTGGATCAAACGAAGACTTATTAATTGAAGTTTTGCTAACTATCAGTGGAATATCTGCTGGACTACGGAATACTGGTTGATTTATAAAAGGAAGCCTTAAATTCTTTTTCAAAAAGGATTTAGGGCTTTTATATATATATGGGAAAATTTATGAACGTTTTATGAATTCTTTAAAAATGAATGGTTATTCATTCATTTTTGCGCAAAATTCGACATTTTTCGATTTATCCATCGTGCTATATTTTAACCAGAAAAGTATCCAAGTAATTATTAAGAGGATATAGGCCAATTTTTAGTCGAATCAAAGATCAAGGAATGAACTTGGAGGAGATATTATATGGCAGTTGAAGAAAAGGTAGTACATGATAAACAAATAATCACTTCAATGATTGATACATTAGCAAATAATGCAGAGAAATCACTTGGTGAATTCCGTTCATACAACCAAGAGATGGTTGATGAAATTGTCAAACAAATGGCTCTTACTGCTCTTCAAAATCATAAGAATCTTGCAAAATTGGCTGTAAATGAAACAAAAAGAGGGGTTTATGAAGATAAGGTATTCAAAAATATGTTTGCTACCGAGTTCATTTATAACAATATTCGAGAGATAAGAACTGTTGGTGTAATCAACGAAAACGAAAATGAAGGAATAGTAGAGATCGCCGAGCCAGTAGGTGTGATTGCTGCGGTTATTCCAATAACAAATCCAACCTCTACTGTAATATTTAAATCCTTGATTTCGCTTAAAACAAGGAATCCAATTATTTTCGCATTCCCACAGTTTGGCCAAAAATGTTGTACGGAGACCGCGATTTTACTGAAGGAGGCAGCCATTAGGGCAGGTGCACCAAAGAATTGCATTCAGTGGATTGAAGTTCCTTCACATGAAGCGTTTCAGGCCTTAATGAAGCATCCAAAGGTTTCTCTTATTCTAGCAACAGGTGGACCAAATTTGGTGAAAACAGCTTATAGCTCAGGTAAACCTGCACTTGGGGTAGGTGCAGGAAATGTACCTTGTTATATTGAAAAGACAGCAAATATCAAAAGGGCTGTTAACGACATTATCCTGTCAAAAACCTTTGATAACGGAATGATCTGCGCTTCTGAACAAGCTTTAATTATTGATCAAGAAATTTATGATGAAATGAAACAGGAAATGATTTCTAATAATTGTTATTTCCTTAATAAAGAAGAAAGATTAAAGGTAGAGAAGATCGCCATTATTGAAAAGACGAATACCATTAATCATTTAATTGTCGGATTACCAGCCACAATGATTGCAAAATTGGCAGGAGTGAATGTTCCTGAAAATACCAAGATTCTCATTGCAGAACTAGAGGGTGTAGGGCCAAAATATGCGCTCTCATGTGAAAAACTAAGTCCGATACTTGCTTGTTACAAGGTTAATAGTTTTGCAGAGGGCATTCAAATTGCTGAGGAAACCTTGGAATATGGTGGTCTTGGGCATTCAGCATCAATACATACTTCGGACCAATGCTTAGTAGATTTGTTTGCACTTCGTATGAAGGCAGGGCGGATCATGGTCAATACACCAACGACACATGGTGCAATCGGGGATATTTATAATACATCATTACCGTCATTAACCATCGGATGTGGTACTTATGGAGGGAACTCTGTGTCACAAAATGTAGGGGCACAAAATCTCATAAATATTAAAAAGGTTGCAAAGAGAAGAACATTTACCCAGTGGTTTAAAGTTCCATCGCAAATATTCTTTGAAAAAAATTCAATCCAAATGCTAGCCTCTATACCAGGAATCTCAAAGGCATTTATTGTCACAAGTAACAGTGCTGTCAAAAATGGGTATGTTGACAAGGTTGTTTACTATCTAAACAAGAATCAAAGGAAAATCCAATTTGAAACATTCTCCGAAGTCGAGCCTGAACCTAGCATTGATACAGTAAAAATCGGTGCAGAGCGGATAAGAAGATTTCAACCAGATTGTATTATTGCTCTTGGCGGCGGCTCAGTGATAGATTCCGCAAAAGCGATGTGGCTATTTTACGAACATCCAGAAACTGATTTTCATAGCTTAACACAAAAATTCTTTGATCCTAGTAAAAGAGTAGTTAAATTCCCAGCACTACGTGGAAAAGCAAAATTTATTGCAATTCCAACAACATCCGGAACCGGTTCAGAGGTCACAGCCTTCTCTGTTATTTCAGATAATAAAACAAATATAAAATACCCTCTCGCGGATTTCCAATTGACACCGGATGTAGCCATTATCGATCCACAGTTTGTTATGACAGTTCCGAAGCATGTTACCGCTGATACAGGGATGGATGTGTTGACACACGCGATTGAGTCGTATGTTTCCGTATTGGCCAATGACTATACAGATGGACTTGCATTAAAAGCCATTCAACTTGTCTTTAAGTATTTGCCAATAGCTTACCGAGATGGAAGTAATGAACTTGCCCGTGAAAAAATGCATAATGCTTCTACAATAGCAGGGATGGCTTTCGCCAATTCCTTCTTAGGAATAAACCATAGTCTTGCCCATGTTTTAGGGGCTGAATTTGATATACCACATGGACGCGCCAATGCGATTCTTTTGCCACATGTAATCCGTTACAATGCAGCCAAACCAAATAAGTTCATGACATACCCTAAATATGAAAACTTCATAGCTGATGAACGTTATGCGGAAATTGCTAAAATGCTTGGGCTGCCTGCCGGTACGACTGAAGAAGGTATTGAAAGCCTAGTCCGTGCAATTATTAAATTAACAAAGGAACTAGAAATCCCGATGAGTATAGAAGCAAGCGGGGTTGATAAAGAAGTATTTGATAGCAAAGTAGCAGTTCTCGCAGAACGTGCATTTGACGATCAAGATACGATTGCAAATCCAAAACAACCATTTATAGGCGAACTTGAAGAAATTTATCGTCAGGCCTTTAGTGGTATTTAAATGGAAGAATTAAATTTTCATTTAAGGAGGCGAGTAGGATGTTTGAGAAAAGAGAAATTAAAAAAGAACAAGAACCTATCCTCGAAATCATCAAAAAGGAGGCTGAACAAATTAGAGAAAAAGAGGTGAGCGCTGCACAACTGTCAAGCTTAGACATTCTCTGGCGCAAAGCATTTCAAGAATTAGACGAATGGTCTAAGCGTTCAGACTTCCGAGACGAGATATTTCTAAAGGAAGCATTGTTTTTTGCTGATAGCATCCAAAGGAATCAAGAAAACATAAAAGAAATGGCAGAGAGATTTGATAAGGAATTTACTGAATGGGAAAGGACTGCAAGAGAGGAATTTTTGATGTCCACCACGAGTCTACAGCATTTCTTTCCACTCAAGTCATACGAAGAAATTAATGCCCAGATTGATCAACTTCAAAAAAGAACCATTTCAATTCTAAGTACACCTTGCCAAGTTATTAGCAAAAATCAACCAATTGATAAATATCTTGAAACGATCGAGCAATATGTGGTCCTTAGGAAAAAAATCAGGAAGCAATATATCAAGGGTGTTAAACAAGTTGGAAACCTAATATATGAAAATCAAAAAGGTTTTGTTAATTTATTAGCACGACAAATTAAACCGTTGTTGTTTCCATTTAATAAATATTTGGAGAAAGAAGAAGAGATGACAAATTTCTAAAAAAGGAGGCAAAAAGCAATGACGAAGGAAAAAAACTATGATCCGTTGCAAGGATTTAGAAGAATAAGTGAAATGTGGGAAAGACAATTGAATGGCATGCTATACATGATCACTGACAATAATGAGTTCGTTCGACTTCTTAGTGTGGGGACAGATAGTCATGCAAGATATATGGAGCGGTTAAGAAAGAACCAAGAACTCATGGCAGGTGTAATGAATATTCCAACCAAAAAAGATATTGCAAATGTAGCAAAATTATCTCTTCAAACCGAAGAAAAAATTGATATTTTAGAAGAGCAGGTTTGGAATTTACAGGATAGTTTAGAATCCCTTAGTACGGGTAACGTTGCAATGTTTCAAGATATGGTGACGATTATAAAACAGATAAAGGAAGAATCAGCTTTCATTCAAAATGAGATTCAAAATTTGAGACAAGAAATCTCTCAATTAACAGATATTAAACAGGAACTTGCAGCCTTGAAAAAACTTGTGCAGCCAGTGCAGACTAAGAAAAGGGGCAATGAGCTTGTTCTGACTGGGACTGGCAGTGAGGATGGAAGGGGCTGAGAAAGATGATAGCTAAAGCACTAAGAAATATTCCATTAGTTGATTTGAAAAAGGAATCTTTAAGGTGGGAACAAGTCTATAAAGTCTTAACAGAACCGAAACCGGATATTGTTCCAACCAAGAGAGAAATTGTTTGGAAAAAAAATAAATCAACATTATATTATCATCCTGCTAAAGAAAAAGAATATCAAATCCCTGTGTTTTTAGTCTACTCACTGCTTAATAAATCGTATATTTTAGATGTCGGGGAAGGAAGTAGTGTAGTTGGAGGATTAACGGAAAGAGGATATGATGTTTACTTCCTTGATTGGGGTTCTCCTAGTTATGAGGATAGTGAGATCACTCTTGATAATTATATCCTTGATTATTTAGAAAATGGTGTCAAACGTGCGTTACGACATTCCGGTGCAAAAGAAATATCGATGATCGGCTATTGTTTAGGAGGCACAATTGCTGCTATTTTTACCTCACTAACAAACTTGCCTATTAAGAATTTAGTCCTAGCAACGGTACCAATTGATTTCAGTATAGGAATCGTTCCGGATAAGTGGTTAAACGGACTCCAAAAAGGAACTATAAATTTTGATCGACTTTCTGAGGTTTATGGTGTTATTCCATCTGAAATAATGTACGGAATGTTTAGGGGACTTTCACCTGTCTCCGTTAGTCCATGGGTAAACCTGATTTCCCGTGCACATGATGATGAATATGTTAAAAAATGGCGGCGGATGGACAAGTGGACAAAAGACTCCGCCTCGTTTTCAGGGGCTGCCTTCAAACAGCTATTTAATGATCTCTATAAAGATAACAAACTCTTAAAAGGAGAGCTAACGATTGGCGGAAGGAAAGTAGACTTAAAAAATATCCATTGTTCATTCTTTGTCTTCTCAACATCACGAGATACCTTGATACTAGAGAAACAAAGCCTCCCTGTTATGGACATGGTTTCTAGTGAAGATAAGACATACGAGGTATTTGATGGTGGACACGTTTCTTTAGCCTTATCTGGAAATTTTGCCATTTTTGCGGATAAATGGCTCTGCTCACGGTCACAATAAAATTAGGAATTTCTTAATTAAAAGGAAGTAAAAGCGGGAAGGACTCCTCTCCATCCCGCTTTAACTAGTTATGAAGCAGCTTTTTGTTTAGCAAGGAATGTCCTTAAGAGTCGATTAAACCGGTCTTTTGCCTCCAATTTGGCCAGATGGCCGGTATTTCTCATAATAATAAATTCTGAATTTGGAATAAGCCTGTGCATCCAAGCCTGAATCCAAACAGGCAAGACGGAGTCGTACTGACCTCCAATAATAAGTGTCGGAACATCTACCATTGGTAATAACGATAAATTATTTACCTCAAAACATGCTACTAATGAGTCAACAAATATCTGCGGTTTTGGTTGGAAAAACTTATTAAACTTCTCAACTGTGTCCTTATTCCACGAATAAAGTGCCATCCGTGCTGCATAATCTGAGTGTTCCTTCATGTATGAAACTTGCTGGAGAAGTTCTTTTCGTGGTTCAAATAAAACACTCTTCAGTTTCTTAGGAAAGTAATGAAATGAACTAATTAACAGGAGAGTGCGGCAGCGTTCCGGTGCCTGTCGGTAAATCTCTTGCGCAACTGCACCACCCATTGAAAGACCCAAAATATGAGCGGTTTCAATTTTTAATTCCATTAACAAACCGAGGATATCTATGGCAAAATTTTTTATTGAGATGCCTTCTGTCTTACTGCATTTTCCATGACCACGTAAGTCAGGGATGATCAATTCATACTGATTAGCCAATTCAAATTGGTCTTCCCACCCTTCTTTTACTTCACCTAATCCATGGATCAAGACCAACGGCTCGCCTGTCCCTAAGTGCATATAAGGAACTCCCAATTTACTTATTCTTGCTGTTTCCATTTCACACCACCTTTTTATTTTTATTAGCTTATTGCCAAATAACAGTAAATGAAAACTCTAACTTTTATTCATAAATATTTGCTGAGTTGACAAAATATTACTCATAGGTGTAAAATACACATATACAGGGCGAGGTGATAAAAATATGGTGAATCAGGACAATCAAACGATCAATCCATCAAAAAATTTTGTGCTGCCATTTATTTTATTGCTTCTTAGCAGGGTGTCACTTCATGGGTATGAACTTAGCCAGAAGCTAGAGGCATTCGGTTTTAAGACGCTTGACCAGGGGAATTTATACAGACTGCTAAGACAACTAGAAAAGGACGAGCTTCTATCTTCAGAATGGGATACAACTGGGAGCGGTCCTGCTAAAAGAAAATATTCAATTACTAACGCAGGAATAACATACTTAAATGGTTATGCCAACCAACTAGAATCTTATCAATCGTTATTGGATCAATTTTTCAAAATGTACACCAGTTTCTTTGAGCTCTATATTCCTTCGTTCCATAAGAAGGATCCAATAGAGAAAGTCAATAATAGAAAGAGGAGGAAAGACGATGGCACAGAAGAAAAATGAAACGGTCCAGACTGTTAAAGAAAAGAATGTACCAACGGCAGAAGAATCGGTGGCTCCTGGGTCATTTGTACACACTTTTTGGGATCAATTTGAGCTTTCTAGTGAACGGGCAGAACAGCTTCAAGAGAATAGAGAAGATGCATATATTAATGCCTTAAGAGAAGTCATTAATTTCAATAAGCAATTTAGAAAATCGGTTGCGAATTTGTATGAGCAGTCGAAAAAAACAAACAAAGAGATGGTTTCTGAACTAATGCATCAATTTTCATTCGGTAAAGCAGAAATCAAAGATGAGGACTTTCCGGTGAATGAGAGAGAAGAACTTAAGAAACAGGTTTTAGAGGTATCTGCACAATTAGAGAAAATTGCATTAACGCCAATTAAATCAGTTTTTCAGATTGTCGACCAACTAGAAGATAATTTTGAAAAAAATGCAGAATCAAGCGTAACTTTTGGTCGTGACCGGCGCAATGCGTGGAAGCAGGTTAGGAAGGAATATATTAAATTGGCAAGAGATACTCATTTAAACATTGTTGACCGAAGCAAAGGTAGTCTTAAAGAATTTGTCAAGATGCCGTAACTACTAGTTATCAACTAAGGAGAATTAAAAGAATTGGGGAATATAAGCATCGATTGCAAGTCATAAGAACCACAATCTCTCTTCTAACTATTCTAGAGATTGTGGTTCTTTTAATTTGTTAATTACATAGGAATTTTGTTGTGTAACCTAGAATTTAAAATACATAATTCGTCTTAGATGCTGGATGTTTATTTTAAGAAGGCAGGGGAACCAATTTGAAAATGAAGATAATCGCACTATGTACGACCTTTATTATGGGAATCGGGAGTGTTTTTTCTTGTCCATCAGTAGATGCAAAGGAAAATAATCTTAAAAGTGTACAGGATCAGCGAACAGGTCTTCAAACAGATATTTCAAAAGCAAATTTAGAAATTTTTCAAGTCCAAGATGAATTAATTAGACTAGCTGAACAAATTATTAGAGTTGAGCAAGCCATTAAAGATAATAAAAAAATGATTGAACAAACAGAAGAAAAGGTAAAAGCCTCACAATCCCAAGTACAGGATCTTCAGCAAGAAATAGCATCCATTCAAGAGAGAATTAATAAACGCAATGAATTAATAAAAAAACGTGCCTTATCGCTACAAGAAAGTGGTGGTCAGGTTAGATATATACACGTTGTTCTAGGTTCTTCGAGCTTTAGTGATTTTGTAGAAAGACTTGGTGCTGTTGCCTCGATGGTGGAAGCAGACCAAGATCTAGTTAAACATTATAAAGAAGATCAGAATGAAGTCCAAACTAAACAATCTTCAGTGGTGAAAAAGTTAAACGAATTGCAAAATATGAAAACAGAACTTTTATGGATGCAAGAACAAATATTAGAACAAAAAAAGCAAAATGATGCTTTAAAAGCAGAACTTAGGATGAAAGAGCAGGAAAAACTTTCTGAGAAAGCTGATTTACAACAGAAAGATGGAACACTAGCAATAAAAGAAGCGCTCTTATTAAACGAGGCTCAGAATTCTAAGGGAACAGATAAAAATAATGAAACCGTGAATTTGGATGTTCCATTACCTACAACCACCAATGAAGCCATTAATGTGGTCATTCATGCTGGGGAAAAATATATTGGGAACTCCGTTTATGTATTTGGCGGGGGAAGAAACTCTTATGATGTTGCCCATGGTAGATTTGATTGTTCAGGATTTGTTGCGTGGGCCTTCAGACAGGCAGGAATTAAAGTGGGCGCTCATACAGATATCCTAAAAAATACTGGCGAAAGAGTTACCCTAAGTGAAGCGCATCCTGGAGATTTAGTTTTTTTTGACACTTATAAAATAGATGGGCATGTAGGGATTTACCTTGGCGGAGGTAAATTTATTGGTTCTCAAGGTTCAACCGGAATAGCCGTTGCAGATTTAACGCAAGGATTTTACAAAAAGAAGTTTAATGGGCGTGTTATGAGAATTATCAACGACTAACCATATAATGAAAAAACACTGAATGTGGCAATAATTTAAGGCTGCATTTTTTCTTTGGAAAAAAATACATGAAACTAATTTTTGAATAATTGCGTTATTAATAGTGGAGAGTAAATTGGAATTTAAAAAATATTGCATTGTTATTGTTTAATGAGTAAAATAGATGAGTTATAAATTTAATCACTTACAATACATTTGCAACAAGGTTAGGAGATTATCAGAAATGGAACTACTTATGATTATTAAAGCTATTATTCTAGGGCTGGTAGAAGGATTAACAGAATTTGCCCCCGTATCATCTACCGGGCACATGATTATCGTGGATGATATGTGGCTGCAATCCGAAAAGTTTTTAACACAGCATGGAGCAAACACATTTAAAGTCGTTATCCAACTTGGTTCCATATTGGCGGTTGTTGTCACCTTTAAAGATCGTTTTATTGATTTATTAGGATTGGGGCGCTTAAAAAAACAAGCAGCTTCAGGACAAGTACAAGGCCGTTTAAAACTTTCTCAAGTAATTGTGGGTTTAATCCCTGCCGGTGTACTAGGCGTCCTTTTTAACGACTATATTGATGAGCACTTATTTTCAACTGCAACTGTTTTAATTGGCTTAGTTATTGGGGCGATCCTAATGATTCTTGCGGATATTTTTGGTCCAAAACGTCCAAAAGTACAAACAGTTGACCAAATTACCTACAAACAAGCATTGACTGTTGGCTTGTTTCAATGTTTTTCACTTTGGCCAGGATTTTCTCGTTCGGGTTCAACAATTTCAGGAGGAGTTTTGATGGGGATGAGTCACCGTGCTGCCGCAGACTTTACCTTTATCATGGCTGTGCCAATCATGGCTGGAGCTAGTTTTCTCTCTTTATTAAAGAATTGGGAGTATATGACGTTGGATGCCCTTCCAATTTTTATTGCAGGATTTATTAGTGCCTTTATTTTCGCTCTTTTGTCTATACGCTTTTTCCTAAAGCTTATTAACAAAATAAGATTATTACCATTTGCTATTTATCGGATTGTGCTGGCTATTATCCTGTATGTAATATTTATCTAATCCGTGCCTTCTCTGTATTGTTAAACCAAAAGGTTAATAAAGAATGTAAGTGGGTCTATTAAGTCAATAATAGACCCTATTTCTATTTATGATAAATCTGGAAAGTCACTGATAATTCCTTCAACATGGAAATGATTAAGCGTTTTTAAGTCATTCTTTTTATTAACAGTCCAAATCATTGTTTTAAAGCCATGGTGGTGAATTCTTTTAATCAACCGCTTATTCACCATGGTTATTTTGGGATTTACATACGACACATAGCTTGTAAAGGACTTTAAATTTTTATTCGAAATCATCTTCACACCGGAGTTTTTAATCAAAATGCCTATTGGAATGGTAGGCAGAAGGTCGTGAAACCGTTTTAGCGCACCACGGTCAAAGGACTGAACAATAATTTGCTTGTCAACGGATGTTAACTCTCTTTTCTTCAATTCCTCCGCAAGTTTTTCCTCAACCAGGGGATAAAGTGAGGGTTTTTTTAATTCAATTAAAAAGCCGATTTTCCCTGCAAACTCCTCAAATACCTCAGAGAGAGAGGGGATCTTCTCACCCGTAAAATTACAATGAAACCAACTTCCTGCATCAAGACTTTGAATTTCTTGTAAAGTAAAATCCTTTACTTTCCCTTTCCCATTTGTTGTTCTGTTAACGGTTGGATCATGTATCACAACTAATTCATGATCTTTTGTCATTTGAATGTCAAGCTCGAGGTAGTCGACACCTAATTCTACGGCTTTCCTAAAGGATGAAATTGTATTCTCTGGACAGTAGCCTGCCGCACCTCTATGACCGATTTTCAAGGGGAGGGTTTCTTTCTTTTTCTCACTAAACCGTGTGATTGCTCTGTATATGATCATGATAAGTACGAATAAAAGCGTAGCAGCATTTCTCAAGTTGGTGCCCCAATCTATATATATTTGTGAACATGGTATGAAAAATAGATAAGAATGTCAATTCGAAGAGGATAAATTGTAAAAAATATTTTTCTGAGGGCTAATTCCTTTATTGTACTTGAATTTTTCCTTAATTATGGGCTTCTTCTTTTTTATTAAACTGGGTAATTTGGATATGTGTCTATCGCACATTTTTAATCAAGTGAATAGGATATATGGAATTAAGAAAAGGAGGTAATGTAAATGTCAGGTGTAGCTGGTGGATACGGCGGCGGATTTGCCCTACTGGTCGTTTTATTTATTTTGTTAATCATTATTGGGGCTTCATGGTGCTACTAAGAAATCAACTTAGATAAAAAGGAGGTCTTGAAAAATGTTTGGTTACGGATTTGGAGGATGCGGATACGGATATGGAGGTTGCGGTTACGGCGGCGGTTTTGCTTTAATCGTAGTATTATTTATCCTCTTGATTATTGTCGGTGCAGCTTGCTTTAGATAAAAACGTAAAATGGAGGCCCGCTTGTTTAATCAAGCGGGTTTTCATTTGAAAAAGCCCGTTTCCATTTACTAAAAGCATCTAATTCATTGGAAATTTTCTTTACAGTAAAGCCAATCAAAGCTGCATCATCCAGGATCCCCAGACCAATAATGAAATCTGGTACTAAGTCAAGTGGCGAAACAAAGTAAAGAAGGGTACCAATGACAGTAAGAATTGTGCTGGGTGAGACATTTTTATATTCACCTTTTGAATAGGCTTTAACTAATTCAAAAAATAATTGCAGTTTTTCCCAAACATCTCCTAAACTTCCCTTTTTCTCATTTGCCATTTTGATCGCTTTGTTAAGCAATCCTTCTGTTTTTTGCGGGTTGCCAAGGTATTCTTTAGCTTCATTAGAATATTTATGCTGCTCTTTTTCAAAAACCTTAGTTTTACCGAACAATGCATTCACTTCCTTTTTGTGAAGTCCATGCTTAGTTTACCACCAAATAAAAAAAACATTAGATATTTCATCATAAATGAAAACCAGGTGCCCAATAAACAGCACCTGGTTTTCATAGGCTATCTTTATACTAAGACCATATTATCACTTATGGTTGCCGGTGTTCCCCAAACTATTTCTTCAATCTCTGAGCCTTCAAGTGTTTCTTTTTTTAATAATGCATCGACTAATTGTTGATACTGATATTGATGGTTATTAATAAGACTCTCTGCTTTTTGTAAAGCTTTTTCAAATAGCTCTTGCATCTTTTCTTCTTTATCTTGTTTTTTGAAGGTCAATGTAAATCCTTCTTGAAGCATACCAGTATCTACCATTTGTTCGATAATTTGTTTTGCTTGTTGAACGTCGCCACTTACGCCGATGCTGTGTTCTCCTAAATGAATTCTCTCAGCAACCCCGCCAGCTAATATCATTGCTACGCGCTCTAATAAGTCACTGGTCGTAGATAGATGCAATTCCTTTGGAATTGGTGCAACATAACCGAGCGCCTCTCCACGAGGGATAATGGTTGCTTTCCTAACGGAACCAGGTTTCGTCAATGATGCTACAATGGCATGACCAGCCTCATGAATTGCGACCCTGCGTTTTGTATCATAATCTTGTAATGACCGGGAAGTGCTTCCTAAAATCGTTCGATCAAGGGCATAGTCAATGTCCTGCTTTTGGATGGACTCTTGGCCGTTCCGAACAGCTCTTCTGCTAGCCGTTTCGAAAAGTGATTGGAGCTCTGCACCTGAAAAACCTGAAGTACTTTCTGCCAATTCATCTAATTGTGCAAGAGCATCTTTATCAAATGATTTATCTTTAGCATGGATAGCAATTATCTCTCTTCTTCCTTTTGTATCTGGAAGTGGTACATGGAAGGAAAAATCGATTCTTCCTGGACGAAGGAAGGCTTCATCCAACATGTCTTTTCTGTTTGTGGCAGCAATAAAAAGAATTCCATCATTTGAATGTCCGCCATCAAGTTGTACAAGTAATTCTGTTAAGGTTTTTTCGGCTTCCTCGCCGCCATGTGCCTTTCTTTTTGCTGCTAAAGCATCGACCTCATCAATGAAAACAACGGCAGGGCCTTGCTTTCTTGCTGCTTTGAACAATGATCGGACCCGGCTAGCCCCCACTCCAATAAACATTTCATTAAATGACGAACCGCTTGCCGAAAAGAAAGCAGCGTTTAATTCACGGGCAATTGCTTGAGCGAGTAATGTTTTACCTGTACCTGGCGGGCCGTACAAAAGAATACCTTTTGGTGGTGTAATCCCTAATTTTGAAGCACGCTCAGGTTCTTTTAGGATCGAGAGAGTTTGTAAAATTTCTTCCTTCATTTCGTCCCCGAGTCCACCTACATCCTTCAAACTAATGGAGGGAAGGGTTCGCGACTTTGCAACACTATTCTTCATTGAATTATTTATTCCCAATCCACCTTTTGTTTTTTGAAGCGTGAATGCTGCTCCAGCCAACAGAAGAATAACGCCGCCTAATATCCATTTTCCATATTTACTGCTCTTTGAATAGGAGTATTCAATATTATATTTAACAACCAATTTATCTACCATTTGGCTGTTCGGTGGGACATGGGAAAGATATACCGTTTCACCAGCATGAATATAAAGGCTTCCATCGGGTTTTTCAGTTATACTTACAGTTTTCCCTTGTTGTGCTTGAATAGTTTTCTCAACAGAGGAGAATGGTATAGCAACTTCATTATTGGTAGTTTGAATAATCCAGACGATTCCTGCAATAACTAATATTAACGCTGCAATGAGCGGAATAAATTTCGAGACTTTTTTTATACTTGGTTTCAATTTTCTTCATCTCCTTCAACAGAGTTCTCCTCTATTATAAAGGGGTTTCCAGAAAAATGGATGTGGGAATCGTTGGGAAACTAGAAATGCCCGCATAAAAAAATAAACCAGCACAATTTTTTTAAAATGCGCTGGTGTGGTTTATAAAAACTACGATAATAAGCGAAGATGTGGAATGATTGGATGTAATACACTTTGAGCAATTGAGCCAATGCTGGCACCGATACAGGATGCTTTATTCCATTTAAAAACATGAACTTTTTCATCTTTTCCTTCAATCAAGAACAATAATTGGGCATCCTCTTCAGCAATACCTATTTTTTTATAAGAAATCTTGTTTTCGTTGAGGATAATTTCAAAGGCTTTATGCAATAAATTCAAAGTCTGTTGATCGATTTTAGTAATATCCAAGTCAGGTACCTCCGATGTGTTATGTAATCACGATATTTATTTTTCATCATTACCGCTTTCTTTCATTATATTCTTTATGCTTTCGGGTTTAAAGAAATATTGCAAAGTTTCCGTTTGAGAGATAAGATTGAAGTTATGGACAAAAATTTTTATTGTCAAAAGAGAGGAAAACGAAATGGGTAACAATTTTAAAGAAGATGTATTGTCACGCCGGACATTTGCGATTATTTCCCACCCAGATGCCGGAAAAACTACGCTAACCGAAAAATTATTATTATTCGGAGGAGCTATTCGAGACGCGGGAACTGTAAAAGCGAAAAAAACAGGAAAGTTTGCAACCAGTGACTGGATGGAAATTGAAAAGCAACGGGGGATTTCCGTTACCTCCAGTGTCATGCAATTTGACTATGAAGGATTCCGAGTTAACATTTTGGATACGCCTGGACACCAAGATTTCAGTGAAGATACGTATCGTACTTTAATGGCTGTAGATAGTGCTGTAATGATCGTTGATGCTGCCAAGGGGATAGAGGCACAAACACTCAAACTATTTAAAGTATGCCGGATGCGCGGGATTCCTATTTTCACATTTATGAATAAACTCGATCGTCAGGGCAAGCCGCCGCTTGAACTGCTAGCTGAATTAGAAGAGGTTCTAGGCATAGAATCATATCCGATGAACTGGCCGATTGGGATGGGAAAAGAATTCCTTGGTATTTATGACCGATATAACAATCGAGTGGAACAGTTCCGAGTAGAGGATGATGACCGTTTTATACCGTTAAATGATGACGGAGAAATTGCCGGAGACCATCCGCTAAAAAATTCTGGACTTTATGATCAAACACTAGATGAAATTATGCTCCTCAATGAAGCAGGGAATGAGTTCTCAGCTGAAAGAATTGCAGCAGGTAACTTGACACCAGTATTTTTTGGAAGTGCGTTAACTGCCTTTGGAGTTCAAACATTCTTAGAGTCATACTTAAAGTTTGCTCCGCCTCCAATGGCGCGCAATTCATCCATAGGAGAAATTGATCCGTTAGGGGAACAATTTTCAGGTTTTGTGTTTAAGATTCAAGCAAATATGAATCCTGCCCACAGAGATAGGATTGCCTTTGTCCGTGTGTGTTCTGGGAAATTTGAGCGGGGAATGACAGTGAATATTCCGCGTTTGAATAAACAAATCAAGCTCTCGCAGTCAACTTCATTTATGGCTGAAGAACGGAATACTGTCGATGAAGCGGTTAGTGGAGATATTATCGGATTATATGACACAGGCACATATCAAATTGGTGATACTTTGACTACCGGGAAAAATGATTTTCAATATGAAAGACTTCCGCAATTTACACCAGAATTGTATGTTAGGGTTTCCGCTAAAAACGTCATGAAGCAGAAGTCCTTTTATAAAGGAATTCAGCAACTGGTTCAAGAAGGAGCCATTCAGCTATATAAAACCGTTAAAACGGATGATTATTTATTAGGTGCCGTTGGTCAATTACAATTTGAAGTTTTTGAGCATCGGATGAGAAATGAATATAATGCAGAAGTTTTAATGGAAAGAATGGGTTCAAAAATTGCCAGGTGGGTAGATAGTGAAATGGTTGATGAAAATCTATCGAGTTCTCGTTCAATGTTAGTGAAAGACAGATATGATCATTATGTATTTTTGTTTGAAAATGACTTTGCTCTCAGATGGTTTCAAGAGAAAAATCCATCAGTTAAACTCTATAATCCAATGGACCAAAATGATTAAGAAAAGTGGCGGAATAGAATCCGCTACTTTTTTTAATGTTTATTAAACTGAAAATTCAGACTAATTACCCATGGACAAGTCTTTTCTTAGGACTTTAAAATGATTACAATCGTCTTGATAAAGACTAAGGAGGAGATAAGTTGGGAAATGGTTTCTTTTTTACTGGGTTTCCTGGGTTCATTTGTAATCAATTGATTCGCGAAGTAATAAAAAATAATCAATTGATAGGATCTGTTTTTGTCCTAGTCCTGCCTAATATGGTTAAAAGAGCAAAAAAAGAATCGGAAGCTATAATAGCGGAATATGGGTTAGATGAGTCCACCTTCCACATTATTGTTGGAGATATAACCAAACCGTGTCTTGCTATTACAGATGAAGAACAGGAAATCTTACAACAAAGGGTTACCCATGTTTTTCATCTAGCAGCCATTTATGATTTAGCGGTTCCAAGAGAAATAGCGCAAATAGTGAATGTAAATGGTACGGAAAACGTAAATGAATGGGTGCGAAGATTACCAAACCTAAATAGATATATTTATTTTAGTACTGCCTATGTGGTCGGAAATAGTGAAGGTACTCTGTATGAGACGGAACTTATTACACCACCTGGTTTTAAAAATCATTATGAACAAACGAAATATGAAGCAGAGGTTTTAGTGGAAACATTAAAAAAAGAAATACCTGTTACTATCATTCGGCCGGGGATTGTCAAAGGCCATTCCGATACGGGAGAAACCATTAAATTTGATGGCCCTTATTTTATTATGAACTTTTTAGATCGGTTGAAATTTCTTCCTCTCATACCTCGACTAGGGAAAGGTGAAGCTTATGTGAACCTTGTTCCCATCGATTATATTATTCAAGCAACTGCGTATCTTAGCCAATTAGACAATGCTGCTGGAAAAACGTATCATCTAACAGACCCACATCCCTACCGTGCTTCAGAAATATATGAAATCATGATGAAAGAAATGCTAAACAAACAACCAAAAGGAATGATTCCATTAACTGTCGGGAAATGGTTCCTTTCTATTAAACCGTTGCGCAAATTTCTGGGAGTAGAGAAAGAAGAATTGGACTACTTTACTTGGAGGGGACAATTCGATTGTACACAAGCCGTTACAGACCTAAGGGAATCAGGGATCGCCTGTCCCGACTTTAAAGATGGAATTAAACCAATGACAGAATTTTACTTACAACAAAAAGATAACCCAACCTTTCATATTAAAATTATTTAACGGGGGTGATAATATATGGATGCAATTCAAGAAAAGCTTAAAATAATTGCCCCAGCAACAGGAGAGCGACTGGGGGAAATTCCTGCAACATCTGTTAACGAAGTCGATTCCTTTTATCATAGGAGTAAAACAGCGTTTAAGCAGTGGAGTAATCTGACTATGTCTGAAAGAGGAAAGTATCTATTAAGACTTAAAGATATTATCGTAGAGCAGATGGAAGATATAGCAAAAACAATCGCTGCGGACACTGGAAAAGTGGTAACGGAGGCACTGGTAGCTGATATCATGCCAACCCTGGACAGTATTGATCACATAATAAAACATGGGGAGAAAATTCTTCAGCGGCAAAGAGTAAAAACGCCTCTTTTATTGATAGGAAAGAAATCATTTATTGAATACATGCCAAGGGGAGTGGTTTTGGTAATTTCTCCATGGAATTATCCCTTTCAATTGGCAATGGTCCCGATGCTTAGTGCTTTGGCCTCTGGGTATGCAGTGATTTTAAAACCATCAGAAGTAACTCCACTAGTAGGGAAATGTATGGAGGGGCTTTTTGCTGAAGCGGGCTTTCCTATGGGAGTTGTTCAAGTTGCACATGGTGGAAAAGAGGTAGGGGAAGCTTTCACAAATGGGAAACCAGATTATATTTTCTTTACTGGATCTGTCCGGACTGGGAAAATCATTCAACAAGTTGCTTCAAAACATCTAATTCCAACAACCCTAGAACTTGGCGGCAAGGATCCAATGATTGTATTTGCAGACGCTCATTTGGAGCGTGCGGCAAAAGGGGCAGTGTGGGCGGCATTTACTAACAGTGGTCAAGTTTGTATGAGTGCAGAAAGGCTGTATGTTGAAAAATCAATTTATCCTAAATTTCTATCTTTACTAAAAAAAGAAATTTTAAACTTAAAACAGGGGAACAATGAAGATGACGATGTCGGTTCGATGACTTTCCCAGCTCAAATAGAAATTTTAAGAGACCAGTTAGAGGATGCATTGAGCAAGGGAGCAAGACTTGAGACTGGTCTAATGCCTGAAAAATGGAACAATGGAATGTTTTTACCGCTTATTGTAGTTACAAATGTGAACCATGATATGAAATTAATCCAGGAGGAATCCTTTGGACCGATTCTGCCAGTCATTCCATTTGAGAGTGAAGATGAAGTAATTAGTCTTGCAAATGACACGGTTTATGGGTTAAATGCAAGCGTTTGGTCAAATGATCCTGTAAAAGCTAGAAGAGTATCCTCTAGACTCGTTTCAGGAGCAGTAGTTATAAATGACGCTATTATTAGTATTGCCCATCATGGCCTTCCCTTTGGAGGGGCAAAACAAAGTGGAATCGGCAGGTACCATGGGGATGCCGGGTTAAGAATTTTTTGCCATGAAAAAGCTATTGTCGAGGACATCGGCCGGAAAAAGAGTGAAATTCATTGGTATCCTTATCAAGGAAAATACCCATTATTTCTTCAACTTTTTAAAAGTTATTTCCAAGCTAATCGAAACTGGATTATATTTTCAAAAATCTACTTACGCATCCTCAAAAAGAATTAAGTTGGGAAAAATAATAGAAAATCCGCTATTTTTTGGCAGAGATGGATAAACTAAGTTAAGTGAATTTTTTTTAGCTTTAAAAATATGCCACGAGAAGCGGGACTGTACGATGAAAAAGATGAGCAAACTTGAAGCTGTTTTTTGGAATATTGCTTTTCCTGGTTTTAGTCAATTGTTAATGGGTCAATATATCAAAGGAATATTGTTTGTTACATTAGAAGTAATGATCAATTCAAATAGTCACTTTAATTCGGCAATCATGTATAGTTTCTTAGGAGAAATTAACAATGCAGAGAAGGTACTTAATTATCAATGGCTTATGTTTTACCCGTGTGTCTATTTGTTTTCCTTGTGGGATGGTTATCGTTCAGCTATGCCTGAAAATGAAAAATACTCGTTTTTTCCATTTGTCTTCGGTGCCTATTTTGTTACTGTAGGATTAATGGTATCGCCTAAGGTTACAATTTTTCAAATTCATCCTGGCCCAGTTTTTTTACCGATGCTGTTTTTAATCCCTGGGTTGCTTATTGGTTTTTTAATTAAATTTTTATTGTCTTTAAAGTTTCAAAAATAAAAATTACTTATAAAAAGCTTCAAATCAGGATATTCTGGTTTGAAGCTTTTTATTGGGAAAATTTTTTTAAAATGAACCCCCACAAATTGCTTCAGATGGAGCGTAACTATGTAGTGAAAATAAACTTTTTATACATTAGGAAAAAGGTAAAAGGATGTGGTTTGGGAAAAAGAAAAATAAATAAATAAGGGTTATAACAATAAACAGGAAAAGATAGCCTTTGTTGGGGCTGTTTTTTTAAAATGCTTACCCCCAAAAAAGTCCAAGATAACACTCATATGTTATAATTGGTCGAATAGAGGTGAGCATATGCTAGGTTTATTGTTTATGGCCAAAAAGAAAAAGAAGAACACCTTGGAAGAAACGGTTCTTCTGATTCAACAAGGTGACCGTTATTTACTTGATGAAATTATTAATTCCTACAAACCATTTATAGCAAAAACAGTATCTTCTGTATGCAAACGATATATCTATGAAACCGATGATGAATTTAGTATTGGGCTCATCGCGTTCAATGAAGCGATTGAGAAATATTCTACAGAGCGTGGGAACTCCTTATTGAGTTTTTCTGAAGTCATAATCAAAAGAAGAGTAATTGACTATATTCGTAAGCAATCCAAAAATCAACATTTAAGTTTTGACTTAACTAATGATACAAATGAAGAAGAAACAGCTGGAACAATTATTGTTAATGAACTCTCATTAGATGAATACAAGAAAAAGAATGATGAACAATTAAGAAAAGATGAAATTGTTCATTTTCAGAAATTATTAACTACTTTTGATTTAAGTTTTTCTGACTTAGTTGAGAATTCACCTAAGCATGTCGATGCACGCAAAAACGCAATTATCGCTGCAAAATTGTTAGTCGAAAACGAAGAATTAAAAGAAATGTTATTTAATAATAAACGGCTGCCCATTAAACAGTTAGAGAAAATGGTAGATGTCAGCAGGAAGACGATTGAACGAAATAGGAAATATATTATTGCCATTGCACTTATATTATCTAGTGATTATGTTTATATGAAAGATTATATAAAGGGGGTGCTAAACACATGAAAAAGGGAATTATAATGGAAATTGAAGAAGAATTCCTAACGCTTATGACCCCTGAAGGTGAGTTTTTACATAGCAGAAGGCAAAATCAGCCCTATGCAATTGGGGAAGAAATTCACTTTTTTCCCATAGATCATGTTAAAAGCTCAAATCCTTTTAGTTGGTTTAATAGCATTTTTAAATTTAAACCTGTTTGGGCACTAGTGGCTGCGTTCGTTATTATGCTTGGCTCATTTTTCCCAATGTATCAAAGTAATAAAGCGTATGCCTATATGTCAATTGATGTTAATCCAAGTATCGAACTTGGTGTTAATAAAAAAATGCAGGTTGTTGAAATTATAGGATTTAACAATGACGGAAAGAAGATTGTCTCGCACCTGACTAATTGGAAAAAGAAAAATGTTTCTGAATTAGCACAAACGATTTTCGCTGAAATGAATAAAGAAGGTTATTTGAGTACAAAAGAACACGTTACCATTTCCGCAGTAAGGACCACCGATCCTGATGAAAAAGTGGAAAAGGAACTTAAAGCAAACATTGAAGAAATTAAAGCATCAGTTGACAAACAAAAGGTTGAACTTACCGTTGTAAATCCTACTAAAGAAGAATTAAAAAAAGCGCATAAACTTGGCATTACCGCTGGTAAATTACACGATAATAACGCCAAAGTTTCCATTAATAGAACAAATGAAGTGAAAACGAAAGATAAAAAGAAAACTACCGATAGTAAACCTAAACAAAAGAAACAGCCTGTTCACTCTACTCCTTCAGGTCCAGTGAAGAAACAAACAGAAAATAAGGCTGTTCAAAATAAGGCATTTGCAGAAAATAAAAGGCAATTGGAAAAGAAATGGATAAATGGAAAAGTTAATCCACCTGGACAATTGAAAAAAATAGATGAATATAAAATAAAACAAAATCAAGAGCGGCCTATAAAACAAAATAATAAACAAAAAGAAAAAAAGGCTGAGAACAAAAAATCACAGAACCAAGAAAAATCTAACGGGAAAGACAGTCATAGAGACCCCGTCAAAGAAAAAAAAGCTGAGAACAAAAATTCGTTGAACCAAGAAAAGTCTAAAAAGAAAGACAATCATAATGGTATCGATAAAAACCAAAGTAAATGGAAAAGTAAAGAAAAAGAAATAAATAAACATGAGGATAAAAACTATAAACATCATATCAATGAAAATAAAGATGATGACCAAAAAAATAAAAATTCTCATGGAAGAAATAGATAAATAAAGTCCGGAAGTAATTCCGGACTTTTTCCATATTTATGAAATTATTGTTGTTGTCCAGATAATTGTGCTTGTGCCTGTTGGACAAGGCGTTTTGTAATTTCCCCGCCTACAGATCCATTTGCTCTTGAAACTGTATCTGACCCTAAATTGACTCCAAATTCTTGGGCGATTTCGTATTTAACTTGATCTAAATATTGTTCAATCCCAGGTACTAACAACTTGTTACTGCTATTAGCCATATAAATCAGCTCCTTATTTTCAATACAGAGATTATTTTACCTCTGTATAGGTATTATTAATTTATTTTGTTGTTTTATAAGTGGAAATGTTTTTCGTTATTGGATATAAATTTTAAAAAAATGGCTGTGTTAAGTTTGTCTGTTGATTTCCGTTCCAGGCACAAGCGGTTCGCGGGCGTGCCGGGGAGCCTCCTCGGCGCTTTTAGCGCCTGCGGGGTCTCCCCTGTTCCGCATTCCCGCAGGAGTCTTCGTGCCTTCCACTCCAATCAACAGAGTGTTAAAATTAATTTTTAACACAGCCAATTAAATAAAAAAGAGCCAAACGGCTCTTTTTTACTATGCCTTCACTGCCTCTAATAAGAGGTCAACGATATGAACACCTCGCATTTTCTCGGAGAGTCCTTCCTTTTCAATCCCAACTTTTACTTGTAATAAGCAGCCAGGGTTAGTAGTAACAATTGTGGAAGCGTGGGTATTTTTTGCTTGGACCATTTTGTAATCAAGCATTTTCATTGACATTTCTGATTCGATAATATTGTATATACCGGCCGAACCGCAGCAACGGTCTGCATCATTCATTTCAACATATTTAGCTCCCTTAATGGACTGCAGAAGGAGCCTAGGGGCAGATGCAGTTTTCATCACATTTCTTAAATGACAAGAATCCTGATAAGTAATTATCTGAGGTGGGAGCTCTAATTTTACCCGTTCATGGAAGTTAACTGAAACTAAAATTTCAGTTACATCTTGAATTTTTTCGGTAAACTTCTTAGCGCGGTCACTCCACTCTGGGTCTTCTTTTAATAAGTGATCATAACCAAGTAAGAATGCACCACAACCGCCAGCATTCGTAATGATAAAATCAACATTTAAATCCTCAAATGCTTTGATATTTCTCTTGGCAAGATCTATTGAACTCCCTTTTTCACCATAATGACCGTGCAGGGCACCACAACAGGTTTGCTCCTCAGGAATAACAATTTCACAACCAGCCAGTTGGAGTAATTTGATGGTAGCATCATTTGTTTTCATAAACATGGAGTCCATCAAACAGCCGCTAAAGAAGGCAACTCGGTGTGTTTGTTTTCCAATTGGTTCTGCATGAACCGGTCTATTTTTCAGTTCTTTCATTGTTGAAACTGGAGGAAGTATTTTTTCCATTAAGGTTAAATGCTCAGGCAACATACCTAAAAATCCAATTTTTCTCGCCATAGTTTGTAAACCAGAACGTTGGTAAAACCCAATTAACCCTGTCACATTTTTCATTCGTTTTGGATGTGGGAATAATCCCTCGAAAACTGTTTTTCGAACGATGCTAGTCGATAATGAGTATTTCTTATTCTGACTGACAATATCACGTGCTTCTTCAAGCAAATGACCATACTTTACTCCAGATGGGCAAACAGTTTCACATGCCACGCAGCCAAGACATAGGTTAAGCGAACGCTCAAAGTCTTCATCCGGTTCAATTAAACCATCGGTAACAGCCTTCATTAAGGCGATTCTGCCCCGCGGGGAATGTGATTCTTTATAGCCTGATTCAATATATGTGGGACACGCGGGTAAACAAAAACCACAGCGCATACAATTTAATAATTCATCTTCATTCATTCTGGCTTTAAACTGTTCTTGGATGATTTCTTTTTCTTTCACTGTTGTCATTTTGAAACCACCATGTGTTTTTTGTCGTCTGCTGCGGAAACTGTTCCCTGGCCAGAAACTACCACTCGCTTCCTATAACTTTTTGCAAAAACCTTACCCGGATTCATGATATTATTTGGATCCAAAGCAAGTTTAATGGCTTTCATCACGGCAATTCCTTCTTTACCCAGTTTCCATTCAAGATACGGTGCTTTCATAACTCCGACACCATGCTCACCTGTAATGGTTCCGCCAAGTTCCACTGCTCTTTCAAAGATTTCTGCAAAAGCCATCTCGACACGTTCCATTTCTTCGTGATTTCTTGCATCTGTTGGGCATGTAGGATGGAGATTTCCATCACCTGCATGGCCAAAGGTACAAATTTGCAGATTGTATTTGTCAGCAATGTTATTAATTGCGTTTACCATTTTCGCTATTTCTGACCTTGGGACAGTAGCATCTTCAAGTACAGTAGTTGGCTTGAGTCGTGCAAGTGCAGAAAGTGCTGTGCGCCTTGCAGCAGCTAAGGCTAATGCTTCTTCTTCTGAAGATGCTACTTGTACGGAGACGGCACCTTCCTGCTTACAAACCTTGATGATTTTTTCAATATCACGTTCGACGACTTCAGGAGAGCCATCTTGTTCAATTAATAGAACTGCTTGAACGTCTGTAGGTAATCCAATTTGAGAATAGTCTTCAACTACTCTGATCGTAGGTTGATCTAGGAACTCAAGTGTGACAGGTATAATTTTATTGGCAATAATTTTGGAAACAGATTTTGCTGCTGCTTCTAGATCCTGATACAAGGCTAGCATCGTTTTCTTAGTTTCAGGCATGGGGATAAGCTTTAAAATTGCTTCAGTGATGATCCCAAGAGTTCCTTCTGAACCTACCATTAACCGGGTAAGATCATACCCTGCGACATCCTTTGCCAGTTTTCCACCTGTTCTTACGATATCTCCGTTTGGCATGACAACCTCAAGACCAATCACATAATCCCGGGTGACTCCATATTTAAGTCCACGTAATCCACCAGAGTTTTCGTTAATGGCTCCACCAATCGTGGCAATTTTCATTGAACCTGGATCGGGTGGATAAAAAAGTCCTTTTGCTGAAGCAGCGTTAGCTACATCGAGGCATATGACCCCTGGCTGGACAGTAATCGTTAAATTCTCTTCATCTAAGTCAACAATACTGTTCATATGCTTGAATAGAATAACTACGCCACCCTCAGTTGGGCATGTGCCTCCACAAAGATTTGTCCCGGAACCTCTCGGTACAATAGGCACTTTATTTTCATTACATACCTTAACAACTTCTGAAACTTCCTTTGTATTCCTTGGGCTGACAACCGCATCCGGCATTGCCTGCAAGTTTGGGGTTGAATCATAGGAATAAACAAGTCTTTCGGTTTTGGCATCATCAAAATTTTCCCTTGAAACAATGCTGATTAATTTGTCTTTTACTACTTTGGAAAGCATGCTGTTTCCTCCATTCACTTCATTCACTGAAAACGCCTACAAGTTAAATGTTTTTATGTTCTAAATTAAGTATAAAAAAAACAGGCATCTGCCTGCTATGGTTAAACATCTAAAAAAACTCAATAATATTTTTTGATTTTTGTTTGTTCATCCAAAAAGAGAATGCCAAGATACAATGTAACTAAATCATGGATATTATTAGGGGTTAATTGTGTTAATTCCTCAACTTTTTTTAAACGATAGTGGAGGGTATTGATATGTATATGTAAGGTATTCGATGTGTTCTTCAGCGAATGATTTTGCTTAAATAATTCTTTAATGGTTTCTAATAGTTCTGTTTCCTTCAAAAGGGGTCCAATGGTTCTTGTAATAAAATCAGCTTTTGTTTTGGGATTGATTTCTTCAGAAATCATTTCAAGAGTCAAGTCTTCATCGAAAATAATCGAGGTATTTAACTTTGCTATGTTCAAAGATCTTTCAGCTTGTCGATAGGAATCACTAATTTCCTGAGAATCCGTTGCCTGACCAACACCAGCAATCGCTTGAATCCCGAACTTGTTTGTCAAGAATTGAAAAAAATGCTGTAAACGTCTCTCAATACTCTCCCGTGTAGGTTGATTAGAGCAATTTATGAGTAATACCATCCTATCATTGCCAGACCTAGTGACAACTTCTTTTGAATTTTGCTGAAACCTATTAAAAATCATTGTCCAACTATCCCTTGAAAGTGGTGCGTTTAACCCGATAAATTCAATAATTACAACCAATCTTTTGACTGTTATGTCAATTGATAGAAGCTTAGCTCGGTCTAAGAAAGAGTAATTCCACTCTTTGGCTTGGACCCAATCCATTATGAATGATTCTAATGCTCGGGTATGCCATTCAAACTGTTCAGCATAATAATTTTCACTAATAAGGAGTTCAGTCATTTTTCGGATTACTTCACCAAAAGGGGTAACTTTATTTGGTTCGCCAGTAATTCCAATTACTCCAATCACATCATGTTGAAAGAAAATCGGTAAATTAATCCCAGCTTTTACACCAGATAACTTTAATTGGTCTTCATGTGTAATGATCATCTTTCTTTTTTGTTGTAATGCAATCAAAGCTCCTTCATGGAAAGACCCTACTCGATCGAAGTCAGTGCTTGCAATGATATAGCCTTCCGTGTTTACAACAATAATATCTTCACCAATTAACTTCTGGACTTCTTTGACAATTTTTTCAGCTAATTCAGGTAATATCAAGGGTAACACCTCCAAGAACAACTGCTTCTATTATAGCAGTGTTTGCCTGCAGGTTGTTTGGTAAAAAAAACTCTGGACGTGTCATCCAGAGTTTGGTAAAAATGATGAACTTAATCACTTCCTTGACTTACATCTTTTGAAGGATGCATAAAAGGATATGCTTGCGGTTTCTTTTTACTTTCCAATAACTCACGGTTTTCACTTGTGTTCCAGCCAATATCATTAGTCGGATGAACCCATTCATCTCCCGCCATAATCGAAGGATCGGTATCTTTTGTCCAGTTCTCTAGAGGAGAATTAGGCGAGGCATAAATACTATCACCAATCGTAACACCATGTTCATTAACAAAGGGAGGCTCCATTTTTATTCCAGTACCCTCAAAGCTAGGGGCACTGATTTGATGAGGCATGGTTTCATTCAAGCTTACTGGCTCGGCGGACTGTGTATTTTTCGTTTTTTTCATTTTCAAATCACTCCTGTTTTTTCTTTATTTTCTTCGAGTGGAGCAAATTTATTTATGAAAAAAAAGGAAAGGAATGATTACCTTTAGTTTGTTCAAAACTAGGGTAGTAAGGTTAAACTATTTTCTGGGAGGATTATTCGATGGCAAAACGTAAAGCAGAATTTGATGCAGTGGAAAAATATACAAAAACACCTCATAAAAATGTTCAAGAAAGTGAATTTTCAGCGGAATTCACTGATAATAACAATGCGATTAGATTTCAAAATCGAAATTCAAAACTAGGGAAAAAGGGAAGAAGTTAATGAAAAGCCGCCGTAAAACCCCACCACGTATTCCTACTGAAGAATTCAGCATCGAATTTGGCGATGTTAACGGCACAAAATTATATGAAATTATGCAGGTGACACAAAAAGAGAAGAAAAATAATAAAAAGAAATAAGCCGGCAACGCCGGCTTGTTATTTTTCTAAATATGAAAAAATCTGTGTACGACTGTTCATGGGGTCAAAATAAGCTAAAAGACAGGAAGGATGTTTAAAAATCTTCCCGCTTGTTAGGAATTCTGATAAATCAAAGGTGAGTTCTTCAAGCATCGTATGTTTATACAATTCTTTTTCATCGAGTCCAAGTTCAACAAACGAATCCCCTAAAATAGACGGATGTTCGGAAATTTGTTTGTAATTTTGTGTTCTTTTTTCCTTATTAAAGCTTGCTTCCCACCAAGGTTTTCTTGGTTTGAATTTGTGCTTCAAAAAGTAATCATACTTCATTAGCCCAACAATAACATCAAGCTCGGCAACATCCTGGTGTTCTAAAAAGGTATACAGTCTACGGAATAAATCTTCAAGTTGATGACCAATTCTGGACCAGCCTTGGCTTTCCCAGAAAGAACCAAATTCTTGAAAGAAGTCAAACGGTGAAGGAAATACATTGGTTATTAAATATTCCACAGTTGCATCCATCCGATGGTCATTCCAGTATTTTTCCAAAACATCTTCAACCTGCTTAATTCTAACAATATCGTCGAAAGAGAGGACGTTGTTGCTTAAGATTTCATAGGGAGAATGATCCATATATATATATTTATGGTCATCTGCCCGAAGCCTTACTCCTGTGCCTCTGAGCATTTTTAGAAAACCTAATTGCAGCTCTTCCGGACGGAGCTCAAATACATCATTGAAAGTCTTTCGAAAAGAAGCATAATCTTCTTCAGGTAAACCAGCTATTAAATCAAGATGCTGGTCTATTTTCCTACCTTCTTTTACCATTGAGACTGTCCTTGTCAGTTTCGAAAAATTTTGTTTTCGCATCACCAGTTCATTGGTAAAGTCATTGGTGGATTGAACACCGATTTCAAAGCGGAAAAGACCTTTAGGTGCTTCTTGATTAAGAAATTCAATTACTTCAGGACGCATAATATCTGCTGTAATTTCAAACTGAAAGACGGTTCCAGGAAGATGTTCATCAATTAAGAAACGAAACATTTCCATAGCATAACTCCTGCTAATATTAAAGGTACGATCGACAAACTTAATTGTTTTTGCCCCATTAGCCATTAAATAGCGTATATCTTCTTTAATTTTTTCTCGGTCAAAGTATCGGACACCCACCTCAATCGATGACAAGCAAAATTGACAGCTGAATGGACAACCACGGCTAGTCTCAATATAGATGACTCGTTTGCCTAAATTGGCGATATCTTCAGGGAAACGATAGGGTGAAGGTAATTCCTTTAGGTCCAACTTATTCATTTGGGGAGTAATGACTATTTGCTGATTCTCACGTAAGGCAATTCCAGGTACTTTTTTAAAGTTACGATTATTTTGGATTTCAGTTAGTAACTGTTTAAAGGTTTGTTCGCCTTCACCCATAACAATAAAGTCCACCTCAGGGATTTTTTCCATCCATTCACGTGTGTCATAAGTAACCTCAGGTCCGCCTAGAACAATAACTAGCGATGGGTCCACTTTTTTTAACAGATTCACCACTTTAATGGTTTCTTCAATGTTCCAGATATAACAGCTAAATCCAATCACCTTCGGTTTCTGTTGATAGAGATCTGTCACAATATTTAAAATAGGGTCCTTTATGGTATATTCCTTGATTTGTATATTAAAATCTGGTGCTGCATAAGCCTTTAGGCAGCGAATCGCTAGGTTGGTATGAATAAACTTAGCATTCAGGGTTGAACAAATAACATTCATATAAAAACTCCTTTGCATAAATGAAAACAATATTTTATTATAGCCTAGTTTAGAGAAAAAAAGAAGAAAACGATACAAAAGACCCATGCCGGTTTGGCATGGGTCTTACAAAATAATTATTAAGGAATCATAAAACTGAGGTAATGACTCTGAACAAAGGTCATTATTCCAATAATTATTACTAAGAAGAAGCTGTGTTTGATTGTGAAGCGGAACAGTTCGGATTCTTTACCTGCAAGTCCAACAGCGGCACAGGCAACAGCTATTGATTGTGGTGAAATCATTTTTCCGGTTACTCCGCCGGAAGAGTTAGCTGCCAGAGCTAACACCGGATCCATACCAATAGAAGTCGCAGTGATTTTTTGGAGGTTACCGAATAATAAGTTTGCAGAAGTATCGGACCCAGTAATAAACACTCCAAGCCAACCAAGGAAAGGTGAGAAAAACGGAAATAGTAAAGAACCTGTTTTGGCAAGTGTCATTCCAAGAGTAGTACTCATTCCAGATGCATTCGTAACATAGGCAAAACCAACAACAGCAGCAATTGTAATGACTGGATATTTTAATTCATTGATGGTTTCGCCAAAAGTAATAGCCCAATTTTTCCAAGAGATGCCGACGATGAATTTTGTTAAAATGGCTGCGATTAAGATTGCTGTACCGGCTGCTCCAAGAAGTTCCAATTTATATATTGCTGGGATAGGAGCTCCTGCGGTGTTAATGATTTTATTATTTATTAATGGCACATTTGGAATATATGTAAGTGCATGCCCAATCGAATTAACTGCTTTTAAGATGGCGTTTGCCCCCTCGTAATGACCAGTTAATGCAAGCTTAACGGTAGGAATACCCCATAATGTAATAATTGCTGTTAACAATAGGAAAGGTGACCAAGCCTTGAAAATTTGCCCTCCCGTATGTTTAACTTCTTGTGTTTTAAGTTTCCTTGCCGATGTAGCAGCAAGTTCTTGCTCAGAAGAAAATCGGAAGATTGTTTTTGGCTTCCAGAATTTTAAGAAGACAGCTAGTGCAAATAAGGAAACTAAAGCTGATAAGATATCGGGAAGTTCTGGTCCCATAAAGTTAGAGGTGAAAAATTGAGTACCAGCAAATGCTACTCCTGATACGAGAATAGCTGGCATGACTTCTTTCGTTTTTTTCCAGCCAGCCATGATAAATACTAGATAGAATGGGATAAAGGCCGATAAAAATGGCAACTGGCGGCCTACCATTTTTGAGATCTCTGTTGCTGCAATACCAGTTGGCCCTTCCATGGCAATAATCGGTGCACCAATCGCTCCGAATGCAACAGGTGCAGTATTAGCAATTAGACAAAGCCCTGCAGCATATAAAGGATTAAATCCTAATCCTACCAAAAGAGCAGCGGAAATGGCAACAGGTGCACCAAAACCTGCGGCACCTTCAAGAAAAGCTCCAAAGGAAAACGCTACCAATAATGCTTGTAAACGGCGGTCCTCCGTAATAGAAACAACAGAGGTTCGAATAATATCAAATTGTCCAGTCTTTACAGTAAGTTTATAGAGGAATACTGATGTAATGATAATCCAGCCAATCGGCAGTATTCCATATACAGCACCTTGTGAGGCCGACATAAATGCCATACCCGCAGGCATTTTATAGGCAAAAATAGCAATCACCAAGGCTATAGCAAGTGTAGATACTCCTGCAAGATAGCCTTTCATCCGTTTAATGGCTAAAGCCCAGAAAAAGTAAAGAATCGGAATTAGTGCAACAACAGCAGATAATGCGAGATTATCTCCCACTGCTGTAAAGTTTTGAGTAAATGTCATAATAGCTTAATCCCCCCGAATTAGCTTTTTTTGATTTTTTCTCCAAATAATAAAATCTACCCTCCTTTAAATTAGCAATCGCTTACAAATGGTGACAAGGTCATCAGATGACTAGATGTTTCTTGCTTCTAAAATGAATTATATGGACGAAATCGAAGAAATTCAATCTTTTTTTTTAAAATTTCCATTATTAAATATTATTACGTAACGAATAGTGGAATCTTGTTTATAGTGATAATGTAGATTATATAGGCAGATTTTCGAGAAAAATGTATAATGAAAATGGATCTAAGAAACAAATGCTTGTTAGGGGCTGGACCGGTGAATTATAAAAAAATAAAACCAAAAAAGATCTATGAAGAAGTAGCAGAGGCCATATATGAAATGATTCGAACGGGTCAGGTTAAACCTGGGGAAAAACTTGATTCGGTACAACAACTTGCTGAAAATTTCCAAGTAGGCCGCTCCGCCATCCGTGAAGCGTTAACCTCTTTAAGAGCGATGGGGCTCGTTGAAATGAAGCAAGGGGAAGGTACTTTCATAAAGGAATTTGAATCAGATCAAATTACTTTCCCACTATCAACAGCTATTTTAATGAACCAAGAAGACATTGCTCAATTATTAGAGGTTCGTAAGATTATTGAAATTGGAACGGCTGCTGCAGCTGCGAAAAAAAGAACAAGTCACCATTTAGCAATGATGGAGGAAGCACTTGAAGAAATGAGAAATGCTCAAGGGAATGAAACACTGGGCGAAAAAGCTGATCTCCAATTTCATTTTGCTCTTGCCGATGCCGCGCAAAACCCTTTGCTGCTTAGCTTGATGAATCATGTTTCTGGATTAATGGGAGAAACCATGAAAGAAACACGTCGTGTTTGGCTCTTTTCTAAACAAACCACGATGGAACGACTTTATGATGAACATAAGGATATTTTTGAAGCGGTTAAAGAACAGGATGAAGAAAAAGCAAGAAAGTTTATGCTTTTACATCTTGAGAACGTTGAAGCCGTATTACAAAAATATTTTCAATCTGCGAATTTTACAAGCTAGCTTTTTGTATAATTAATCCAAAAAACATGCAACCTCCAAACTAATTTGGAACGCATGTTTTTTAAAATTTTCTTTTTTTTTTGCTGGAAGCACTTTCAATAGGGTCTACTTTTATTGTAGTATGAATGATATAAAAATCTTAATTTTTTTCAATTGGTCATCAGATGACCAGTTCATCAGCGGAACTCGTGTAAATTTAAAAGTAGGAGAGGAAGACGATCATGAAGGTTACACTTTTTGCAACTTGTATTGTAGATATGTTCAAAAGTAATGTAGGAAAGGCCACTGTCGAATTACTTGAGAGGCTCGGGTGTGAAATTGATTTTCCTGAATCGCAAGTTTGTTGTGGGCAGCCATCATATAATAGTGGTTATGTTAAAGAAACAAAAGAAGCTATGAAACGAATGATCGACACGTTTAGTGATGCTGAATACATAGTCTCACCATCAGGGTCCTGCATAACTATGTTCCATGAATATCAGCATATCTTTAAGGGAGACCCGGTTTGGGAACCAAAAGCAAAAAGACTTGCTGAAAAATCATTTGAACTTACGCAATTCATTGTTGATGTTTTGAAAATTGAAGATGTCGGTGCCCGTTTTGAAGGAAGTGTAACCTATCATACCTCCTGTCACATGACAAGATTGTTGGGTGTAAAGAAAGCTCCTATGATTCTATTAAGTAATGTAAAAGGTCTAAGGTTTACTGAATTGCCTGGGAAGGAACAATGCTGTGGTTTTGGGGGGACTTTTGCAGTAAAAATGGCTCAAATTTCAGAGCAAATGGTGGATGAAAAAGTCCGACACGTTGAAGAAACTGGGGCTGAGTATCTAATCGGTGCGGATGCAGCCTGTTTGATGAATATCGGCGGAAGAATTGATAGAGTTGGTAAGCCAATCAAGGTAATGCATATTGCCGAGGTATTAAATAGCCGTTGATTTTGGAAGTCTGTTGATTGAAGTGACTGGAGCGGAAATCAATAGACAAGTTTTATTAACTTAGAAGAATGGAGGAATGATTGTATGGCAATGAAGATTAGCACAGAACATTTTAAAGAACGTGTTGATAAAGGAATTCATGATGACTTCATGCGCGGGGCTGTTGCTGGAGCACAGGACGGTATGGGTGTAAAAAGAAGAGTAGCGGCTGAGGAACTAGGAAACTGGGAAGAATGGCGCTCGCATGGGGAAGAAATCCGCCAACATGTACTGGAAAACTTGGATTATTATTTAGAACAACTAAGTGAGAATGTTGCCAAGCGTGGCGGACATGTATTTTTTGCACAAACCAAGGAAGAAGCAAATGAGTACATCCAAGGGATTGTAAAAAAGAAGGAAGCCAAGAAAATTGTTAAATCGAAATCGATGGTAACTGAAGAAATCAGTTTAAATGCAATGTTGGAAAATGAGGGATGTGAGGTTATAGAAACAGACCTTGGTGAATACATTCTTCAAATTGATGATCATGATCCCCCATCACATATTGTTGTACCAGCGCTTCATAAAAATAAAGAACAAATTTGTGATGTGTTTACGGATAGGTTAGGTTACACAAAAACATCAAAACCAGAAGAATTAGCATGGCATGCCCGTGAGATGCTTCGAAAGGAATACCTATCAGCAGATATCGGGATTACTGGCTGTAATTTTGCTGTGGCCGAAACTGGTTCTTTTAGTCTAGTAACTAACGAAGGAAATGCTGATTTAGTAACAGCATTACCTAAAACACAAATTACAGTTATGGGAATGGAAAGACTGGTTCCAACCTTTGAAGAGATGGAAGTTTTAGTTAGTTTACTAACGAGAAGTGCGGTAGGTCAGAAATTAACTAGCTATATTACTGTGTTAACAGGACCGAAAGAAGCATTAGATGTCGATGGCCCTGAGGAATTTCACCTTGTCATTGTTGATAACGGAAGATCCAAGATACTTGGCGGAGAGTTCCAATCTGTTTTACAGTGTATCCGCTGTGCTGCATGTATTAACGTATGTCCGGTTTATCGGCATGTGGGCGGACATTCATATGGCTCTATTTATTCGGGGCCTATTGGTGCAGTCCTATCTCCATTATTAGGCGGGTATGATGAATTTAAAGAGCTCCCTTACGCTTCAACCCTATGTGGAGCTTGCACAGAGGTATGTCCAGTAAAAATCCCGTTACATAACCTTCTTCATAAACACCGAGAAGTCATTGTTGAAAAAGAGGGAAAAGCGCCAATATCCGAAAAACTATTAATGAAGGCTTTTGGTTTAGGGGCAGCCTCTCCAATCATGTATAACATAGGATCTAAGATGGCACCTGCTGCCATGAACCCTTTTACAGTGGGTGAGAAGATTTCTAAGGGACCAGGTCCATTAAAGGCTTGGACAGATATTCGTGATTTTCCAGCACCAAATAAAGAGCGATTCAGAGATTGGTTTAAAAACCGTGAAAAAGGAGGCAAATAATCATGGTTGGAGCGATTCACAATCGAGATAAATTTCTAAACCAAATTGCGGGCAGTCTTGGGCGGCCCCGCATTTCCTCCCCAGTTGAAAGGCCGGCCTGGAAATTCCAGCCCCAATATGAGGTATTAAAGGATGCTACACAAGATGAATTGTTAGAGGTTCTTAAAGAGCAATGTAAAAAAATTCATACAAGCCTTTATGTAACTGATAGCAATGATTTACCTTCAGTCCTAAATGAAGTAGTTTCTGGCTTTGGCGGTGGTCCGATTGTCACATGGAAAGATGAACGCTTTTCCAAGTGGGGACTCGATCCACTTATAAAAAAGGAATGGCCAGCACAGAATATAGAAGTTTACGAATGGAATCATAGCAAGGGGCACCAAAACATTGCAAAAGCAGAGAAGGCCAATGTGGGGATTACAATTAGTGAAATAACATTGGCTGAATCCGGAACGGTCGTATTGTTTAGCGATGAGAATAAGGGGAGAACTGTCAGTTTTCTCCCTGCCACCTATATCGCACTTATACCGAAAAGTACACTAGTACCGCGGATTACGCAAGCATCTCAAAAGATGCGGGAGATTCATAAGAAAACTGGTCACGTTGCTTCATGCATCAATTTTATTACTGGACCGAGTAACTCTGCAGATATTGAATTGAATCTTGTCGTTGGAGTTCATGGACCGGTAAAGGCATCATATATTGTCATTAATGATTTATAAATATTTTTAGAGGTCTGTACCATAATCGGTGCAGGCTTTTTTTGTTTTATCCTGTTATACAACAATTTATAATCTGTTATATAATGAAATGTCATCTTGAAGATCATATATACTAGCGTTTATTCAATAATTAATTTTTGTGTTACAAATTTTTTTCTTTGTGTTTGACTTTTATCACAGATTAATAAAAATATTCGTTTTACAATAGTTGTGGGATAGTAAAATTTTATGTCTATTTCGTGGAGTTTTATTGAACGAAGTCAGGGAGGGACATTATGTCTATTTTACCGAAAAAAAATGAACTAGGATTTTTTGAAATCCGTCTTGAATCAATTGGGGGGTTAGGTGCTAACCTTGCTGGAAAAATGTTGGCGGAGGCAGGTGTTTTGAGTCTTGGCTTGAAAGGATCCAATTTTTCATCCTACGGATCCGAAAAAAAGGGCTCTCCTGTAAAGAGTTTCATCCGCTTCTGTGAACCAGATGTGGAAATTAGAGACCATAGTCCAATTGAACAACCACATATTGTTGGGGTTTTCCATGAAGCTTTATATAGAACTGTTAATGTTGTCAGCGGTTTAAATGCTGATGGTATCGTACTCGTTAATACCGCGAGAGATTTTGATGAAGTAAAAAAGGATTTACAATTGCAATACGGTACACTTGCTATAATAGATGCCCTTTCGATTGCCGTTGAAGAAAAAACGAAAGTAAATACAGCTATGCTAGGTGCACTCTATCGCATTTGTGACTTTTTAGATCCGGAATCAATGAGAGATGTAATAAGAAAAACGTTCACAAAAAAATACCCACATCTAGTCGAACCAAATATCCGTACTTTTGACCGCGGTTATAATGAGGTTCAATTTAAAACATACGAAGTACCAGCCAGTGCGGAAGGAAAAGCCTTTACCCGTCCATTGCCATTGCTTGGATACATGACCCAGGAAATCGGTGGAGTCATGGTTTCACAAGCTAATAGTATTTATAAAGATTTAAGCGGTTCACGCCAAGGATTCCTTCCAGAATTCCAGCAAGAAAAATGTATTAATTGTGCAGCCTGTGACAATGTTTGTCCGGATTTCTGTTTCGTTTGGGAAGAAGGGGAGGATAAGCGCGGCAGAAAACAAATGTTCCTTAAAGGTATTGATTATCAATACTGTAAAGGCTGCCTAAAGTGCGTGGAAGCCTGTCCAACAGATGCCCTTGGTGATCTTCGTGAGTTACTTGGGTATGCAGATGAACACCGCGTAAAGCAAAACTTTCCGTATATTGCAGGAGGGGTCCAATAATGTCTATTTTAGAAGATAAATTAACAGCAAAAAGGATTGCAGAACAAATTTCTACTTTTGAATCAGGGAATGAAATGGCCGCAATGGCTGCAGCCCAAATCAATTATCATATTATGGGATACTTCCCAATTACGCCATCCACAGAGGTTGCTCAATTTCTAGATCAAATGAAAACACGTGGAGAACATGATATTAAACTGATTCCTGCAGATGGTGAGCATGGTTCTGCCGGGATTTGCTATGGTGCAGCAGCAACTGGTGCAAGGGTAATCAATGCAACAAGTGCAAATGGATTCTTGTATATGCTTGAGCAGATGCCAGTCCAATCAGGTACTCGTTTTCCTATGGTAATGAATCTTGTTACACGTGCTGTCAGTGGTCCATTAGATATTCGCGGAGATCATTCTGACTTATATTATGCTTTAAATACAGGCTGGGTCATATTAACAGCAAAAACCCCGCAAGCAGTTTATGATATGAATATTATGGCTTTAAAAATTGCAGAACATTCTAAAGTCCGTTTACCTGTTATTGTGGCTTATGATGGATTCTTTACTTCTCACCAAAAGCGCCGGGTGGAATTCTTTAAGGATCGCAGTGTTGTGCAGCAATTTGTGGGTGAATGCCCAACAGATTACAACTTTATCAGGGATTTAAGTAAACCAGTAACAATTGGTGCGCATATGAGCGGAGATGATTTCCTTAATAATCACTTCCAGCAGTCAGAAGCAATGTATAATGCTGGTGAGGTATTTAAAGAAGTAGCTGAAGAATACGCGAAGCTTTCTGGAAGAGAATATCCTATACTAGATTTATATAAAATGGAAGATGCAGAGGTAGCTTTATTTCTATTAAACTCTGCAGCAGAATCTGCTAAAGATGTTGTGGATCAACTTCGTGAAAAAGGAATAAAGGCTGGTGTGATCAGCCCGAATATTATTCGTCCATTCCCAGCAAAAGAAATTCGCGAAGCTCTTAAGAATGTAAAATCATTATTAATTGGGGAACGCGCGGATTCTTATGGAGCAAATGGGCCTAATCTTACACATGAAGTGAAATCTGCCCTTCAAGATGACAAAGACAACAAGACGATTGTGTTAAGTCGTGTATTTGGACTTGGAGGTAAGGATTTCTATGCAAGTGATGCCGAGGCTTTCTTTGATAGGGCATTGGATACATTGGAAAAAGGCTTTGCCGAAAAGCCATTTGATTACTATGGGCATGTTCCTGGCAATCCTGAGAAAATTCTCAAACCAGTTATTTTACCACAACATGGGGATGTCTTTAAAACCGGATTAATTGATGTAAAGATGGATGAAGAAACCAATAAATTAAAAGTGAAAATTCCACCACTTAGGGCCTTAACTGGTAAACCGAAACGAATTGCATCAGGTCACGGTGCATGTCCGGGCTGTGGTATTTTTGCTGGTCTTGAGTTGTTCTTTAAAGGAATTGAAGGAGACATCGTTACACTATTCCAAACTGGATGTGCCTATGTAACAACAACATCCTATCCAAGCACATCCCATAAGCAAACAATGATGCATAACCTATTCCAAAACGGTGCTGCAACATTATCAGGTACAGTTGAAGCATTCATGGAATTAAAACGCCGCGGTGAAATTCAAGTATCTGATGATGCTACATTTGTAATGATTACTGGCGATGGCGGAATGGATATCGGAATGGGATCAGCTATTGGTACAGCTCTTCGTGGTCATAAGCTAATTATGCTTGAATATGATAATGAGGGCTACATGAATACCGGCTCACAAATGTCATATTCCACGCCAATCGGTCATATGACAAGTACTTCTGGTGTAGGAAAAACACAGCGTGGTAAAGCTTTCCATCATAAAGATACCGCACAAATAATGGCAGCAACGAATATTCCATATGTATTTACTGGTTCCGAGGCATTCCCTCAGGACCTAGTGAAAAAGGGTGCAAAAGCACAATGGTATGCACAAAATGTTGGAACAGTTTATGGTAAAATTCTCATCACATGCCCACTTAACTGGAAATCCGATGACCGTTTTGGCACAACCATTGTGGAGGCTGCGGTAAACTCTTGTTTCTTCCCGCTTTATGAAGTCGAACAGGGTGTTACAACAATCACTTACAATCCAGAAGAAAAGAATAAACGAATTCCACTTTCGGATTGGTTAAAGTATATGGGAAAAACAAAACACCTACTAAAAGAAGAGAACAAGCCAATGTTAGAAGAGTTTGAAGCTGAAGTGGAGAAAAGATGGCAGCGTCTAAAAGCAAAAGATGAAAATCCAATGTTGTAAATAGTAGAATAGATCAAAGACACTTCCTTTTGGGAGTGTCTTTTTTAAATTATTGACATGGAAAAGTTAATTTGATATATATCTAATTAGATGGTTATCGAAATTATAAAAAAGTGAGGTAGGAAATTGATCCAATTAGATAAAATCGTATCTTTTTATAAAACAATGGGAGACCCAACAAGAATTCGAATAGTAGCCATATTGGCGAAAGGCCCACTCCACGGTCAGGCGATTGCTGGAAAGCTTGGCCTGTCTGCTCCAACAATTACACATCATTTAAAGAAATTACGGGAAGTTCATGTGGTTTATGACAGAAGAGTCAAGAATACGATCTACTTTTACCTAAACGAATCATTGATAAATCAGCAGGCAAAGGTGTTTACAGAACTGTTAGAAAAAAAGGGAGAGGAGTTGGATGAAATGGTCGAGTCTAGTCTCGAGAGACAAAAAATCATCGAAAATTTCTTTACGAAAACTGGGAAACTAAAAAATATTCCAGCACAACGAAAAAAGAAATTAATCGTATTTGAACACATGATACAGGGGTTAAAAATGGGTGAAAAATACGAAGAAAAACAATTAAATGAGTTTATAAAAAAATTCCATGATGACTATGCAACCATTCGCCGGGAATTTATCATTAATCACTATATGTTTCGAGAGAATGGTATTTATGAACTAAATCCAGAAGAGATGTGGGCAAAAATCGACTAGAAAAGCAATCCAAAGTGGATTGCTTTTCTTACCTATATACGTTCTTTTATAGTTGCGATAAATGATGTTAGATCCTTAATTTCATTTCGTTGTTTTATTAGGATTTTTCCGAGCTCAATCGTTTTTTGTTTAGCAGTGATTCTGGTTTGCTCGTCCTCAATCCCATCTAAATCTGCAACATGTGCAAGGCCAATTGTTCTTCTGATTAATTCACAGCCTGCAAACCCGAGGGTATCCCCAAAAAACTTGGATATCTGATAGTTTAAGAATGTAGAAGTTTTTACAGCAATCTCTTTATTTTCAGTATTCCATAGGAATGTATATTGCTCCTCAAACACATTCCATACGGTTTCAATGTGGTTGATGAAAAGATCACGTTTTTCTTCATTCACAATAACCTGGAAAAGGAGGTTCGCAAATACTTGACCTATATCAAAGCCTGCAGGTCCGTAGAAAGCAAATTCAGGGTCAATTACTTTGGTTTCAGAATTACTAGCAAACACACTTCCAGTATGTAAATCTCCATGCAGGAGGGCCTCAGCCTCCGTTAAAAAGCTTTTCTTCAAGACATTTACATGAAATTTTACTTCTTCATCATGCCAAAGAGCTTCGACTGCTGGACGAAGGCTATCCTCAAATTCGTTTGTATCTGCATCCATAAATGGGTCGGTAAAGATCAAGTCCTCAGTGATTTTGCATAATTCGGGATTAATAAATTGTTGGACACGTTCTTTTTTTACTCCAGGGCCTAATCCGTAATCTGAAGTGTAAAATAATGTCTTAGCAAGATATTCACCCAGATGTTTAGCAATTAATGGATAGCTTTCACCTTTAATAAAGCCAGTTCTTGCGATCAAAAGATGGGAAAGATCCTCCATAATAGTTACAGCAAGGACATCATCTGTGAATAATACTTCTGGAACATATTCAGGAGCAATTTGCCCGAAAATTTTTAAGGCATCTGCTTCAATCTTTGCTCTTTTCAGTGTTAATGGCCAGCTTTCACCAACTACTTTTGCATATGGGAGAGCTTGTTTAATAATAATACTTTTTCCTTTTAATTCTTCGACAATATGAAAAACAAGATTGAGATTTCCGTCGCCAATCTCCTTGCAGGAGAGTTTAGCATGCCCTGGAAAAATATTTAATTCCAGTGCAAGTTCTACCGCACTCTCGTTAGTTAATGGTTGGTATGTTTTCTGTTTTAGTAGACTCATAATGGCTCCTCCTTGTTTTTTGGAGGCTTCATTGTGCATTAGGCACAAAAAAGCCTCTTTCTCATTTGAAAGAGGCTCGGGAAGACAAATTGTCTATCGCACCTCTCATCTCTCAGAAAGATAATCCTTCTGTTGGAATTAGCACCGTGCCTTATTGGAATCGTTAAGCGCATGAAGCGCTCTATTATCCAATTTGTTTAAGGTCGGTTGCTGGGCTTCAAAGGGCCAATCCCTCAGCCAGCTCGTGATAAGAGAATATTTATTTAACTGGTGAAAATCATATCAGCAATAAAATAATATTGTCAATATTTTTTGAAAATTAATTATAGTATTCGGGTTTTCTATCTGTGAAAATAGGGATCTGTTTACGAATCTCTTTGACTAAATCCGTCTCAATTTCTGCCGATAAAATTTCTTCGCTTTCTTCAGCTTCCACTATCACCTCTCCCCACGGATCGATAATTAAGGAATGCCCGGCGAACTGGTTATTAGGATCTTGACCGGCACGGTTACAAGCAATGACATAACATTGATTTTCAATGGCTCTGGCAATTAAAAGGGCTCTCCAATGAGACAATCGCTGCGCTGGCCATTCGGCAACCACAAACAGTGCCTCAGCCCCTTCAGATGTATGTGCTCGAATCCACTCCGGAAAGCGAATGTCATAACAAATAGTCCCCGCAAATTTATTATTTTCAATTTCAAAAAGTCCTTTTTGAGAGCCTGCTTCTAAATAAACATGTTCATCCATTAGCTTAAACAGGTGAAGTTTACTATACTGGTGAACGAGTTTACCCTCCTTATTGACGATGAGCAAGGTATTTTTTATACCGTTTTCTTCTCGGTTGGCTACAGATCCGCCAACAAAATTTACTTTGTACCTTTTTGCTGCCTTTTGAAGGAAATCAATGGTCTTACCAGCATGATAATCAGAAATTTCATTTAGACGAGTTAAGTCATACCCTGTTGTCCACAGCTCTGGTAGTACAATGATATCGGGCTGGCCGGCTACAGCCTTTTCAATGAGTCTTTCAGCAGATTGATAGTTTTTATTTGGATCCCCAAAGGCGATATCCATTTGTATACATGAAATTTTTAATTTCACGAATCTTCACCTCGTTTGAACTTTCGGAATTTTTTCTTTACAAGCTGTTATAAAAGTTATATCATTTGTGACTAGAATTTAACAATAGAATTACTTTTATAAATCATTAAAGCAGGTGAGAACCATGAAGCAATTTTCAACATCAGAGATTTTAAATAGTCTTCCTAAGCAGTTTTTTGCTTCACTCGTTAAAAAAGTCGGGGAATATATTTCACAGGGGTATGATGTGATTAATTTGGGGCAAGGGAACCCCGATCAGCCAACACCGGCACATATCGTAGCTAAACTTCAGGAAGCCGCGGTGAATCCATTAAATCACAAATATTCTCCCTTTCAAGGGCACCAGTATTTAAAACAAGCTGCAGCTGATTTTTATTTTAGAGAATATGGAGTTCCCATTGATCCAGATAAAGAAGTGGCTATACTGTTTGGCGGTAAGGCGGGTCTTGTCGAAATTCCGCAGTGTTTATTAAATCCCGGCGACACCATCCTCGTGCCCGATCCAGGCTACCCGGATTATTTGTCAGGGGTTGCACTTGCAAAAGCCGAAATGGTAAGGATGCCGCTAAGGGAGGAAAATAATTTTCTACCGGATTATGGTGAGTTGAATGGGGATGTTTTAGATAGAGCAAAACTAATGTTCCTCAATTATCCTAATAATCCAACTGGTGCGGTAGCGACTCATGAATTTTTTGAGGAGACAATCAAACTAGCGAATGAACATGATATCTGTATAGTTCATGATTTTGCCTATGGTGCCATCGGGTTTGATGGTAAGAAACCTGTAAGTTTTTTACAGGTTCAAGGGGCAAAGGAAGTTGGAATTGAAATTTATACCTTATCTAAGACCTATAATATGGCAGGCTGGCGTGTTGGTTTTGCAATTGGGAATGAAAGTGTCATTTCTGCTATTGAACTTTTACAAGATCATTTGTATGTCAGTTTATTTGGAGCCGTACAGGAGGCTGCTGCGGAGGCCTTAATTGGCCCTCAAGACTGTGTAAAGGAATTAAACGAGTTGTATGAGCGAAGAAGGAATGTATTGATAAGTGGGCTTCATTCCTTGGGTTGGAATGTCAGCGCACCAAGGGGATCCTTTTTTGCCTGGCTTAAGGTTCCTGAAGGCTTTTCCTCTACGGAATTTGCTAATATTCTCCTTGAACAGGCACATATTATGGTTGCACCTGGAATTGGATTTGGTGAATTTGGAGAAGGGTATGTTCGGGTGGGACTACTTTCAACAGAAGAACGATTAGCTGAAGCCGTTGAAAGAATTAGTCGTTTAGAAATATTTAAAGAAAACTCCCCGAATGGCTAGCCCCTTAAGGCGAAGACAGAAGAGTAGTTGCACTTATGCGTTCAGAATTTTGTTTAAAATTCTGATTAGCCAGTTAAATCGATTGACATTTTATTTTTTTCTTGCGATAATGCAAATTAAAGTGAAACACACATTAATAACTGAATAATATACGAATCGTTTTCTTATCAAGAGCAGGCGGAGGGAAAAGCCCAATGAAGCCCGGCAACCGACTTAAATCTAGTTTTAAGCACGGTGCTAATTCTTGCAGCAACAAGGCTGAAAGATGAGAAGATGTTAGTTGGCGGCTAACCTCTTCTTTGTTGAAGAGGTTTTTTTATGTTTGAATAAAAGGAAGTGTTTTTATAATGACTGAAATTATTGCTACATATCTACTAAATAACGAAAAGAAACCATCCAAGAAGGCAGAAGAAATTGCCCTTGGTTTAACCGTTGGGTCATGGACGAATCTGCCTGAATTAGAACAAAACCAATTGCGTAAACATAAAGGAAGAGTTGTATCAGTCGAAGTGAATCCCTCAGAAACAGAAGAGCAAGCACTGATTAAAATTGCCTATCCAACGATAAACTTTTCTAATGACCTCCCTGCTATCTTAACAACCGTTTTCGGTAAACTCTCATTGGATGGAAAAATTAAATTACTTGATTTGCAATTTGATGAGGGATTAAAGAGGCAGTTTCCTGGTCCAAGATTTGGGATTGATGGACTAAGGAATAAATTAAACGTTAATAATCGACCTTTATTAATGAGCATCTTTAAAGGCGTACTCGGGAAAGACCTCAAGTTTTTAGTCGAACAGTTAAAACAACAAGCCCTTGGTGGTGTTGATTTGGTCAAGGATGATGAAATCCTGTTTGAAAATGAATTAACACCATTTGAAAAAAGAATTGTCGAAGGGAAAAAAGCACTGCAAGAAGTGTATGACCAAACAGGACACCGCACTTTATATGCTGTTAATCTAACAGGCAGAACTTCGCAGCTCAAAGAAAAAGCTAGAAAGGCTGCTGAACTTGGAGCAGACCTCCTATTATTCAATGTGTTTTCCTATGGGTTAGATGTGCTGCAGGAATTAAGAGAAGATGATGAAATTTCATTACCGCTTATGGCACATCCTGCTTTCAGTGGTGCATTGGCATCATCACCCGTATATGGAGTATCTCATTCTTTATTACTAGGTAAACTGCTTCGATATGCCGGTGCTGATTTGTCACTGTTCCCATCGCCGTATGGGACAGTTGCATTAGAAAAACCAAAGGCACTGTCGATTGCTAATGAATTAACAAGTGAGGACAGTTTTAAAAAGTCGTTCCCCGTTCCATCGGCTGGAATTCATCCTGGCTTGGTTCCATTGTTAATAGGTGATTTTGGTATCGATTCGGTTATTAATGCTGGAGGTGGAGTACATGGTCATCCAGACGGTGCACGAGGCGGCGGTCTTGCATTCCGACAAGCGATTGAAACTAATCTCCAAGGCAAGTTATTGTCTGAAGGGGCTGAAATGTATCCAGAACTTAAGCTGGCACTAAAGCTATGGGGAAATGCAGAGGTAACAGTATGACAAAACCTGTAATCTTTTGTGATTTTGATGGAACCGTAACGGAAAGTGATAACATTATCCGGATGATGGAAGAATTTGCTCCTCAGGGATGGGAAGAAATTAAAGATCAAATTCTCACTTGCCAAATTTCCATTAATGAGGGAGTAGGAAAATTGTTCTCCTTATTACCTAGTCAATTGAAGGAAGAGTTGACTGCGTTTGCGATTGAGCATGCAAAAATCCGCCCGGGATTTAAAGAATTTGTAGAATTTGCGCATAAAGAAGAGATTCCTTTATATATTGTTAGCGGTGGGATTGACTTTTTTGTTTATCCGATATTAGAGAAGTTTGGACCATTTGCTGGTATTTATTGTAACGAATCTGATTTTTCAGGTGAGAGGATTAAAATACTTTGGCCGAACGAATGCGATTCGTTATGTAACAATAATTGTGGCTGCTGTAAGCCGAGCATTATTCGAAAAGTGACCCATGAAAACGACCTGTTCAAGATTGTCATCGGAGATTCGGTCACAGATCTTGAGGCAGCAAAACATGCTAATTTTGTGTTAGCAAGAGATTTACTGCAGGAGAAATGTGAGGAATGGGGCATTACTCATCAAGGATTTAGTACGTTCTTCGAATGTATCGAGGAAATAAAAAAAAGAATTGAGGTGAGGGAACTAAAATGATAAAGGAAAGATGGAATGATCTGGCAGATGTAAAAGATGAACTTGCAAATCGTGACTGGTTTATGGGTACGAGCGGCAATCTAGCGATAAAAGTAAATGATCATCCACTCCAATTTCTGGTTACAGCTAGTGGTAAGGATAAGCGGAAACGTACGGATGAAGATTTTTTACTTGTTGATGAGTTTGGTCATCCTGTCGAACAAACACATTTAAAACCCTCAGCAGAGACACTTCTTCATGTTGAAATTTATCGTAAAACGAATGCTGGCTGCAGTCTTCATGTTCATACAATTGATAATAATGTTATTTCAGAAATATATGGTGATCAGGGTGTGGTCACCTTTAAAGGACAAGAGCTAATTAAAGCATTTGATATGTGGGAAGAGGATGCAACCTTAAAAATACCGATCATTCGAAATTATGCACATATAGCGACTCTGGCTGCTGAATTCTCTGAACATATTTCAGGTGATACAGGTGCTATTTTAATTCGTAACCATGGAATCACGGTATGGGGGAGAACTGCATTTGAAGCGAAAAAAATACTTGAAGCTTCTGAGTTTTTATTTCGGTATCAATTACGGTTATTAGAGCATAAACCATCTCCAAATATTTAAGGCTTCTAATCAACCAAAAATGGAAAGGAAGAATATAAAATGGCATATATTACGTTTCAAAACAAAGAAGAGCAAATAAATGTTCAAGAAGAGGTTGCAAGTTTCCTTGAATCTCAAGAAGTTATTTATGAAAATTGGGATATTAGCAAGCTCCCTAGTGATTTGGTAGAAAAGTATCTTTTGAGTGAGGGAGAAAAAGAAGACATATTAAGTGTTTTTTCTGAAGAAATCGCTGATATCTCTGCTAGACGGGGTTACAAAGCTCAAGATGTCATTTCATTGTCAGAAAATACGCCGAATTTGGATGTTTTGCTGACAAATTTTAAAAACGAACATCATCATACAGATGATGAAGTTCGCTTTATTGTCAGTGGTCACGGTGTATTTGTCATTCAAGGAAAAGATGGTGAGTTCTTTGAGGTACATTTAAATCCTGGCGACTTGATTTCAGTACCCGAAAATACAAGACACTATTTTACCTTAGAAGAAGACAGAAAAGTTGTTGCAGTAAGGATATTTGTAACAACCGAAGGATGGGTTCCAATTTACGAGAAGTTAGAAGTTCAATAATAGTAAGAGGAAAACTGGCTGCTGTGTTAAAGCGGCCAGTTTTTTTTAGCTCCCAACTTATTAATTTATTGGAATAGGGTTTTTATGAAAAATGAAGAATTTTGTCGCAAAACCGATATATTAAACAAAGAAATTGTCGAAAAACAAAAGAAATAGGAAGTTTTGTCTACTTTTGCGAATGTGTTTACTTTTAGTAAAATTCTTGTCATAATTCATCAAGTAGTCTAAATTTTAGTGGTTTACTGCAATTGGGTAATAGGTAGGGGGAAGCGGAAACACATGTACGAGCATTGTAATAATTATAATGAAATGATTGAAGAGATTAAGAAAAAAAGGCAACTAATGATTAATAGTGCCAACTCACTTGGGTTTACGAGTGAAGTAACTATAAAATATAGTCAAGAGCTGGATGAATTAATAAACAAGTATCAAAAGGCTATGGAAGGATCCTCCAAGCCAAATGATGAAATTAAGTTTGCTTTTAAACAGATGATTATGATTTGGCCTAAAATATTGATTTAATAACAATACAAAAACAACCATTTCGATTAGGCCCCGTTTTTTTAATCCTATGAAAATATATCAATAATGTACACCATGACCAGCAGTCCCATGATAAATGCATAGGTGGACACCCGCTCATTTCCGTCTCCATGGCTTTCGGGTATCAATTCCTTATAAATGATAAATAACATTGCACCGGCTGCAAAAGAAAGCCCATAGGGTACAAGACCTTGAACATATGATGTCAAGAAATATCCTAATAAAGATGTAACGATTTCAATGGCTCCCGTCAAGGTCGCTATAATGAAGGCCTTCCACTTACCTATCCGCTGATTAATTAAAAATAATGCGACAAGAAGGCCTTCCGGTGCATTTTGAAATCCAATTGCCAAAGCGATAAGATTGCCTGTATCGCCTTGCTCGGACGCGTAACTGACACCAACTGATAATCCTTCAGGAATATTATGCAGCGTAATCGCAGAAATAATTAATAGAGCTTTCTCGTCAAACTGAATTCCAGATTTGTTATGTTGTAAGTCAATATGAGGAATATTTTTTTCTAATAGAGTAAGCGTCCATACTCCTAGACAGATTCCTACAAAAAGTGATGCAAATCCACCGTATTTCAATGCCTCAGGAATTAAACCTATCGTAGAAGCTGCCATCATAATACCAGCACTAAAGGCTAATAAAATATCCTTCCAGCGATGTGTAATAGAATGTTGAATAAATAGAATGAGTAGTGCACCTGCCCCAGTAGATAGCGCTGAAAGTACACTGCCAAAAATAACCTCAGTCATCACATACTTCCTTCCTTATCCAATAATCCTAATCAAGACATCTACAAAATTAGACATGAACTGTGATTTTTATCATTGTTTATATCTAAATATTTCATATAGTTATATTAGTACTATTAATCAAATATTTACATCACGATTAACTACATATCTTACCACAACTTGTCATAACTTCAAATTGTTAATACTTTTATCACTGCCTCTCAGATATTGCATAAAGATTTGTTTGGAATCTTTTACACATCACTAGTTTAAGTAAAATCCAGTAAGAAATTTAGAAATCTATCAATGTTTGGTACTATGCTTCTGTTGCGATACATATATCGTTAATAAAAGCATTTTTCAACCATAAGGGAGCAAACGCTTTCACTAATTCTAGAGATCATATGGAGGAGGGAAATTCCTACATGCATATTGTCGTATGTGTCAAACAAGTACCCGATACAAAAATTATTAAAATCAACCCAAAAACGAACACACTCGACCGCCGCAGTGCACCTGCTATCTTGAATCCTTACGATGCCCACGCTGTTCAGGAGGCGGTAAAAATCAAGGAGAAAACTGGGGGGATTATTTCTGTTTTATCAATGGGTCCGCCGCAAGCGACTGAAATCATAAGAAAGAGTATAGAAATAGGTGCAGATAAAGGATATCTAATTTCAGACCGTGCCTTTGCAGGAGCAGATACACTGGCAACAAGTTACGCTCTTTCAAAAGCTTTAGAAAAAATAAATAAAGAGCACCCAGTGGATATGATTATTTGTGGAAAGCATGCAATCGATGGTGATACAGGACAAGTTGGGCCCGGAATCGCAAGAAGGATGGATATCCCGCCAATTACCAATGTAATTGAAGTGACAGAGGTCAATCAGAAAGAAAAGACAGTACTGATAAAACGAAAATTAACAAACGGCTATGAGTTGATTCAGTCAGAAATACCTTGCTTATTAACAGTTGAAAAAGAGATTAATGAGATTGAGTATTCACCAATGACCAACATGATTAAAGCTGCAAGGTATGAACCGATAATTTGGGCAGTAAGTGACTTTGAAAATGTTGAACGCTCGCAGCTCGGACTAAAAGGTTCACCAACAATTGTAGGGAAGATGTTTACACCGCCTCGTCCAGAAGGTGGAAAAAGACTAGAAGGTGCTATAGATGAGCAGGTTAAGCAACTTATGGACCTTTTGATGGAGAAGAAGGAACTATTAACAATCCAGATATCTAAATAATATAGAACAATTTTTTGTCAAGGGGGGAAATTAATATGAATCTAGACGATTATCGAGGAGTCTGGGTATTCATTGAACAAAATGATGGCAGGGTCGAAGGCGTTTCTCTAGAATTACTTGGTGCAGGAAGAAAGTTAGCAGATAAATTACAAGTCCCATTAGCTGGCTTTTTACTTGGTCATGAAATAAGACCATTGGCTGATAAAATCATTTCTTATGGTGCAGACATTGTATATATGGTTGATCATCCTGTTTTAATGAATTATCGTACAGAATCATATATGAAGGGTGTAATGCTCCTTGCAGAAAAATACAAACCAGAGATCATCCTTTACGGTGCAACACCCAATGGGAAAGATTTAGCAAGTGCCGTAGCTACAGATTTAAACACTGGTTTAACGGCAGATACAACCATGCTAGACGTGGATATTGATAACAGATTACTAGAAGCAAGCAGACCTGCCTTTGGTGGTAATATTATGGCAACCATCCTTTGTAAGAAACATCGACCGCAAATGGCAACAGTGAGACCAAAGGTAATGAAGGCATTAGAACCTGAGTCAAGGAGAACTGGCAAAATCATTGAGGAAAAAATATCACTTCATGAAGAAGATATGCGTACAAAGGTATTGCAAATTGTGAATGACGTAACAAAAAAAGTCAAGTTAGCTGATGCCCATGTCATCGTCTGTGGCGGAAAGGGAATGGGAGATTTGCAGAACTTCCAGCTTCTATATGAATTTGCAGAAACTATTGGTGCAACGGTTGGTGGTACACGTGATGTTGTTGAGGCTGGCTGGCTGCCGCATCACCTTCAAATTGGTCAAACAGGTGAGACAGTCACTCCAAAAATTTATTTTGCCGTTGCCTTATCTGGAGCCATTCAGCATGTCGTTGGTATGAAAAATTCTGATTTCATTATCGCGATTAACAAAGATCCCAATGCGCCAATATTTGATGTTGCAACATATGGAATTGTTGGAGATGCCTTGGAAATCATTCCAAAATTAACCGAACAATTTAGGCAGATTAAATCTGTAAAGGGCGGTGAAATGAGTTATGTCTGAAAAATTTGATGTAATTGTCGTTGGTGCTGGACCAGCAGGTACTTCATGTGCCCTTACCTGTGCAAAAAGTGGACTAAACGTTTTACTACTTGAAAGAGGGGAATACCCAGGGGCTAAAAACGTAATGGGCGGGGTATTGTACCGGAAGCAAATGGAAGAATTAATTCCTGAATTTTGGAAGGAAGCACCTTTGGAACGACCTGTAATTGAACAGCGTTTTTGGATGATGGATAAAGAATCTGTTGTTCAATTTGGATACAAAGGTCTTGAATGGGGTGTAGAACCATATAATAATTTTACAGTCCTACGTGCACAGTTTGATCAATGGTTTGCCAAAAAGGCAGTAGATGCAGGTGCCCTTCTGATAAATGAAACAGTAGTAACTGAATGTATTGTTGAAAACGGTAAGGTCGTTGGAGTTCGTACTGACCGTCCAAATGGTGAGGTATATGCTGATGTCGTTGTGCTTGCAGACGGGGTTAACTCGCTCCTTTCAAAACAGTTGGGCTTCCATAAGGAATTTCGACCAGATGAAGTTGCTTTAACAGTAATGGAAGTGATTAATTTACCAAAAGAAAAAATCAATGATCGTTTTAATTTGGAAGATAATCAGGGGTGTACCATTGAAATCTTTGGTGACTCAACAAAAGGCAACCTAGGAACCGCGTTTGTATACACCAATAAAGAAAGCTTAAATATTGGAGTAGGTACAACACTATCGAGTATGATCAAAGCGAAAATAAAGCCATATGAGCTCCTAGACTACTTAAAAACTCACCCTATGGTAAAACCAATGCTCGCTGGGGGAGAATCGGCTGAATATCTTGCCCATCTCATACCAGAAGGCGGCTACCGTTCCGTTCCTAAAGTGGCTGGAAATGGAGTTATTGTCGTTGGAGATGCAGCACAGCTAGTCAATGCGATTCATCGTGAAGGTTCGAACATGGCGATGTCATCTGGAAAAATGGCTGCAGAAGCTGTAGTTCAGGCACATAGTCGCGGGGATTTCAGTGAATCAAGCTTAAATAGCTATCGTGATGCACTAAATAGTAGTTTCATAATGAAGGATTTAGAGAAATATAAGGATGCTGCACATACCTTTGAGAAGTATCCACAATATTTTAATGAATATGTTCCAATGATGAATAAAGCTATGAGCAAATTCTTTACCGTTGATGGAACACCGAAGCGGGAAAAACAAAAACAAATCATGAAGAGTGTGACTTCAGAACGTGGAACCATCCGTGTGATACAAGATATTTATCGTGCTTGGAAGGCGGTGAAATAATGTCAACGAAAAATATCGAGGAAAAACAGTATCTCCTCCGTTTTAAATGTGATACAAAATCTCATTTGACCGTACTGGATCATGACGTCTGCATGACAAAATGTCCCGATAAGCTTTGTACAGTATTTTGCCCTGCTGAGGTTTATAAGTGGGAAGGAACACGCATGCAGGTAGGCTATGAGGGCTGCCATGAATGCGGAAGCTGTCGGATCGGCTGTCCATATCAAAATATTAAATGGGAATACCCTAAAGGCGGACATGGAATTGTCTTTAGGCTAGCTTAAGTTTCAAATGAAAAAAGTGCTATCTGCAATCGCAGACAGCACCTTTTTTATGTAAATTTTTCTTTTTTACTATATGTGGGTTATTTCACAAATGAAGGTAAAAAGAAGGTGAAGCAGAAGGTAATATTTTTAGGGGTTAGCTTATCTTCTCTAGAAGCGTTGCTGAAGAAAGTTTATCGCTTTTGCCGGCTGTAACGAGAGAAGATGCAAATGCGTTTGCATGATCAATTAACTCCATGTTTGGAGAACAATAATAAGGCTTTTTCCAATCGAAGTCTCCTTCACAATCAGCAGGGTATATACTTACTTTCCAATGAAAATATATTTTTGTCTGTGGGAGTTGAACCCCTTCTACGGCAATAAGCCAATGGGTTGAAGGTGAGTTCGCATAATATGCACTGGATTCCTGTAAAGCAATTTGGTCATTTACACCAATGGGGATTAGTGCCTTTTGATAAAAATCGTGATAATTTGGGGTTTTCATTTCTTTTCCCTCCCTTATAATTGTCTACCTCTATTATATGAAACATTTAATCTTTTTTTGTGTGATAAATGTTAAAATTATTAAAAAAATTAGTGAACTTTCATTAAACTGACAAAATTTCATTAATTGATTCCCAATTTTACATAAATGTGAGCAAAGTCACTACATAGACTACTGGTTGATTTTATACTTGTACCAATAAAAGTGATTGAGGTGATTGTAGATGAGTGGCTGTATGAGTGCGTTTGGAGGCATGCCCCAAGCTGAATTAAGTAAAGGACTGAAGCAATTAAAAGGTGAACATCCACCGTTATTAAAGCAATTAGATGACATGTACGAGTTGACACAAAAAATTGACCAAGAAATAGGTATCGAGACTAATTTCTCAGCATTAATTACAGGTGTAAAAGAATTTAAGACCGCATTAGACCCCCATTCCGAAAGAGAAGAAGGTGTTCTTTTTCCGATGATGGGTGTTTATATCGGAACAACTTCAGGACCTATTGCTGTAATGGAGTATGAGCATGACCAAGCAAAAACCAAAATTGGCGAATTTCTTACAAATATAGAAAATAAATCGGGGGCCATTGAAGAAATGAAAAAAGCAGCACAGCTCGTTCAAAGTGCTTACTTTATCTTAACAGAGCATTTCTCCAAAGAGGAAAATGTTTTATTCCCAATGGCGGAAAGAATGCTAACAGACGAGGAAAAGGAAGAACTATATCAAAAAATCCAGGAAAAATAAAAGGATGGGCTCCGTGCCCATCCTTTATTTTTCCTGCTTATTCCATTCCAAAATCTTCTTATCGGTCGGAAGAAGGAAAGCTATTATACCAAGTATTGGGAGCACTCCGAGCCATCGGATCATTGATTGCAGTCCAATCCAGTCTGCAATATAACCAAGGCCTACAGAACTAATTGCCCCCATACCAAATGCAAGGCCAACTGTTAATCCTGACATCGTCCCAATTTTACCTGGGACTAATTCCTGAGCGTATACTACCGTAACTGAGAAACTAGTCATTAAGATAAATCCAGTGATAATCAGGAAAATAAACGCCAGCGTGGGCGGTGTATACGGAATTAAAATAGAAAAGGGAACGGTCATTAACATTGAGATCGTAATAATGGTTTTCTTTCCAAAGCGATCTGAAAGCGGCCCTCCGAAAAAAGTACCAACTGCTCCCGAAACTAAAAAAGCGAAGAGGAAGAGCTGAGACTGTTTAATCGTCAAAGAATATTCCTTGATTGCATAAAAAGTGTAAAAATTTGTAATTCCAGAAGTGTACCAAGTTCTAGCAAAAATTAATAACAGAATCAAAACTAATGTAGTTTTTACCTCTTTCGTTAACCCTTTATTCGTTCCTGCACTAGATTTCTTTTTCTTTAATACATTTGGAGAAACTATTAATCTCTGATGGTACCAATTAGCGATATAGACTAATAAAATTACCGCAAGTGCGGCGACAACCGTAAACCAGGAAGCTCCAATTTGCCCTAGAGGAACTAAAATTAATGCTGTAATTAAAGGGGCTAGTGCCTGCCCTGTATTACCGCCGACCTGATATATGGATTGAGCCAATCCACGGCGATTTCCCGCTGCCATATAGGCAACTCTAGAACCCTCTGGATGAAATACCGCTGACCCAAGACCAATGAACAGAACTGACAGTACGATCAATCCGAAGCTTGAAGCAAATCCTAATCCAAGAATACCGACTAAAGTGAAAGTGAGCCCAACCGGCAGTGCGTAGGGCATTGGTTTTTTATCGGTAATAAAACCGACAATAGGCTGCATAACGGACGAAACCATATTTAAGGAAAAAGCAATTATCCCAAGTTGGGTAAAACTCAAGCCCATTGATTTTTCCAGAATAGGAAACATCGCAGGAACGACGGCCTGAATGGCATCATTTAATAAATGGCACAATCCAATAATAAATAAAATTTTGTAGATGGTTGCTTCAGAAGTATTGGGTTTGCGTGATGGTAAAACTGCTGATTGACTCATAAACATCCCTTCTTTATTAAAGTAGTTGTAAATATATGCTAACCTTATCTTACTATTGAAAGAGGGAAATAAGAAATATTTATTCTTTATTCAACAAAAATTCTTAGCTCCTCTTTGTTGGGTAAATTGACAACTAGTCAAAAATTCCTTATAATAATCTTGAAATCAAGATATTTATAAGAACCGGTCACTTATATTAATGAAATTTATATAAAACTAAAAGGATGAGTTTTTTATGGAAAATAATTCAACTGCTAATTCATTAAAGCTTTTTATCGTCCTTTCAAGAGCATATAAAGCTATTAACGAACATGTAAATAAAGTAATCCAGGCAAACGGGTTAAACCCTACGGAATTTGCTGTTCTAGAACTTCTGTATCATAAGGGTGACCAGCCCATGCAGCAAATTGGCGGGAAAATCTTGCTTGCAAGTGGAAGTATTACTTACGTGGTCGACAAGCTTGAACAAAAAGGAATGTTAAGAAGAATTGCCTGTCCGAAAGATCGCCGTGTCACTTATGCACAAATCACAGAAGACGGGAAAAAATTTATTCAGGAAATTTTCCCTGAACATGCAGAGCAAATCAATAGTCTCATGTCATCGCTTAGTGAATCTGAAAAACTAGAAGCGATTGAATTGTTAAAAAAGCTGGGAATACCTGCTGGTAAATTCTAATACGGTCATTTGGCCGTATTTTTTTTGTTGTCAGGAATGTTAAGCGATAGTATATAATAAAATAGGTGGAAATATTAGAAAAATTTACTAAGGGGTTGTTTCAATGGGGTTTGAAAACTATACATACATACGGCCAAATTTAGAAGAAGTAACTAAAAAATTTAATTCGGCAATTGAGAGTTTTAAAAACGCAACTTCACTAGATGAACAAAACGCGGTAATGAATGAGATTAATACACTAAGAAATGACTTGGGTACGATGTTCAATCTTTGTTATATCCGTCATTCCATTGACACGAATGATGAGTTTTACAAGGAAGAACAAGATTATATAGATGAAATTCAGCCTGAAGTGGAAGGGTTAGTGACAAAGTATTACCAAGTATTGGTTGATTCTAAGTTTAGGTCTCAATTAGAGGCAAAATGGGGGAAACAGCTTTTTGCCCTTGCCGAAGGACAGCTGAAGACATTCAAACCAGAAATCGTTCCATTACTTCAGAAAGAAAATCGATTGTCAACGGAATATACGAAGCTAATGGCATCTGCAAAGATTGACTTCGAAGGGGAAGAAAGAACTCTAGCCCAAATAGAACCGTTCGCTCAGTCAACGGACAGAGAAATGAGAAAAAGGGCAAATGAAGCGAAATTTGGATTTATGGTTGAGCATGAAGCAGAGTTTGATCGTATTTATGATGACCTTGTTAAAGTTAGGACTGAAATCGCTCAGAAACTAGGTTTTAAAAACTTTGTTGAACTTGGTTATTACCGGATGATGAGAACCGATTACAATGCAGAAATGGTTGCCAATTTCCGTAATCAAGTTAAGGAATATATTGTACCAATTGCAACAAAATTAAAGGCGCGCCAACAAGAAAGAATCGGTCTCGATAAACTTAAATATTACGACGAATCTTTTAATTTTCAAACGGGAAACGCCACTCCAAAGGGCACTCCGGAATGGATTATTGAAAATGGGCAGCAAATGTATGAGGAACTTTCACAAGAAACTGGGGCATTCTTTCAATTTATGCAAGAAAATAATTTGATGGATCTTGTAGCGAAGAAGGGAAAAGCTGGCGGTGGCTATTGTACTTTTATTGAAAATTATAAAGCACCTTTCATTTTTTCAAATTTCAACGGTACCTCTGGAGATATTGATGTTCTAACACATGAGGCTGGTCATGCATTCCAAGTTTATTCGAGTCGTCATTTTGAGATTCCTGAATATGCTTGGCCGACATACGAAGCATGTGAAATTCATTCCATGAGTATGGAATTTTTCACATGGCCATGGATGGATTTGTTCTTTAAGGAAGACACCGATAAGTACAAGTTTTCTCATTTAAGTGATGCCCTGTTATTCCTGCCTTACGGGGTATCCGTTGATGAATTCCAACACTGGGTCTATGAAAATCCAGAAGCAACCCCAATAGAGCGTAAGCTTCAATGGCGTGAAATTGAGAAGAAGTATTTACCTCATAAAGATTACGACGGGAATGAATACTTAGAAAATGGCGGCTTCTGGCAGCGCCAAGGACATATCTATAATTCACCGTTTTACTATATTGATTATACACTTGCACAAATTTGTGCTTTTCAATTCTGGAAGCGCTCGAGAGAAAATCAAGAAGAGGCATGGGCAGACTATGTTAAACTATGTAAATTAGGCGGTAGTATGTCATTCACTAAGTTAGTTGAAGCAGCGAATTTAATCTCGCCATTTGAGGCCGGTTGTATAGAATCCGTAGTGGGTGTGATTGAAAATTGGTTAAACTCTGTAGATGATAAAAAACTATAAATGAAAAAAGCGAAGCCCTTCTAGAATTTCTAGAAGGGCTTCGCTTTTATTTATTTAACCATAGTAACATGGGAAACAACTTTTAGCTCATCTTCTTCAACAATAGCAGTTAATTTTTTAATCTCTGGCTGCTCTAAGATAAAATCCGCTATTTTATCTTCAAGCTGCTCTTGGATGACACGGCGGAGCGGTCGTGCTCCGAAAGCTGGATGATATCCGAGCCTTGCGAGTTTTTCTTTCGCTTCTTGTGTCACCATTAATTCAATCTTTTGTGCCGTAAGCATTTCTTGTAACTCATTAATCATTAAATCGACAATATAAAGGATATGCTCTTTGCTGAGTGAATTAAACTCAATGATACTGTCGAAGCGGTTCAGGAATTCAGGTTTAAAGAAACTGCCAAGTGAGTCAAGGATACTTGCTTCTTCAATCCCCTCGTTTGTACCGAATCCAACATGAACGGTCTTGTGGCCTACGCCAGCATTGCTTGTCATAATGATTACGGAATCCTTAAAGCTGACAATTCTTCCTTGACTATCCGTCAGGCGCCCATCTTCAAGAATTTGCAGGAATAGATGTTGAACATCTGGATGTGCCTTTTCAATTTCATCTAATAGAATAATGCAGTAAGGGTTTCTGCGTACTTTTTCTGTTAGCTGTCCTGCTTCTTCGTGACCTACATAGCCAGGAGGTGAGCCAATCAATTTAGAGATACTGTGTTTTTCCATGTATTCACTCATATCTAGGCGGATCATCGAATCCTTTGAGCCAAATAGTTCTTCGGCAAGTGTTTTAGTTAATTCTGTTTTACCAACTCCGGTGGGTCCAACAAATAAGAAGGAACCGATTGGGCGATGTTTTGATTTTAAACCGGCCCGACTGCGTCTAATTGCTTTCGCTACTTTATTTGCTGCTTTTTCCTGACCGATAACCTTAGACTTTAGATTTTCTTCTAAAGATTTCATTTTTAACTGTTCATCTTGTTGTAGTTTTCCAACTGGAATACCTGTTTTTTCTTCGATGATTTCTTGGATATGAGATACATCCACAAGAGGTCTCTCTATACCTGAAACCTTATTTAATGCTTTTTCCAGTTTGGCTTCTTCATCGCGAAGTGTAGCAGCCTTTTCATAATTCTCGCCTTTCAGTGCCTCTTCTTTTTCAACATCAATCTCTTTTAAGCGTTGTTCAATTTGTTCATTGTTTTGATAATCTGAATTAAGATTTAATTTTGAACCAGCCTCATCCAGTAAATCAATCGCCTTGTCAGGTAAGAAGCGGTCCTGGATATAGCGATGTGACAAGTGAACACAGGCAAGAATCGCTTGCTCGGAATAGTTTACTTGGTGATAATCTTCATATTTCTTTTGTATCCCTTTTAAAATTTCAATGGCAGCCTCTGGTGTTGGTTCAAGAACATGTACGGGCTGGAAGCGTCGTTCTAAAGCCGAATCTTTCTCGATTTGTCGATACTCCTTAAGTGTGGTTGCACCAACCAATTGAAGCTCACCGCGGGCTAAGGCAGGCTTTAAGATATTTCCTGCATCCATTGACCCTTCTGCGGAACCAGCACCAACGAGAAGGTGGATTTCATCAATAAAAAGAATAATATTTTTCCGGTCTTGTAATTCGGAAATGAGTTGTTTCATTCTCTCTTCAAATTGTCCGCGAATTCCTGTATTGGCAACGAGGGAAGCAACGTCTAGCAAGTAAACCTCTTTATTACGCAACTTACCAGGAACATCTCCTTCCGCAATTTTCTGCGCAAGACCCTCAGCTATCGCTGTTTTTCCCACTCCTGGTTCACCAATTAGGACAGGATTATTTTTATTACGTCTATTTAATATTTCGATAACACGCTTTACTTCTCCATCACGACCAATTACCGGATCAATTAATCCCGCTTTAGCCAGATGAGTTAAATTTCGTCCGAATTGATCTATAAAACTGCTATGTCCGCTTTTTCCACCAGTTTGTGTAACAGGTTGACTGATGTCATCTTTCCCATGGGCTGCACTTGACATGAAAAAGTCTTCGAATGGGAAACCTTGGAAAAAGTTCATATTTTGACCCAGCCCTGCTCCTAAAGATTGCTTTTCTTTTGCATAACATTTATGACAGAGTTTAATTTCCTTACGCTGCCCATTAATAATCATATTTAATTGTACGTTTGCATTATTTTCATTACATTGTTGACAAAGCATAAGTAAATAACCTCCTATTAAATTATGAAATAATATTGTTTGACTTTGACTATATTTGACCTTATGTCGATAGTATACTCTGACCTTTTTTGACTTTCAAGAGAAATGTTTTGGCAATGCTTTCTAATTAAGGAAAAAAAGCTCGTCTTTGTTTGTCCCTATCATCATATATTGATGATAAGGAGGAGATGATGTGAAGAGGGAATGGACGCAAGCGTTTCAGATAGCTGCAGTCTATGTAGGGACTGTAGTAGGGGCTGGTTTCGCCACGGGAAAAGAAATCGTTGAATTTTTTTCACGGTTTGGTTTCTTTGGCTTAATAAGTATAATAATGAGCGGATATCTCTTTATTTCATTGGGGTCGAAATTAATGAGAATGGCTGCACATATAAATGCAAAATCCTATCAAGAGTTTAATGAGTATTTGTTTGGCAAATGGCCAAGTCGTGTCATTAATATCTTTATGCTTTTTATGCTTCTTGGAGTTAGTGCAGTCATGCTTTCCGGAGCAGGGGCTGTATTTGAGGAGCAGTTAGGTTTGCCAAAAGCGGCCGGCGTTTTCTTGACCATTTTTTTATCCTTTTTAGTCATGTTAGTTGGAACAAAAGGTCTTTTTGCAGTTAATACATTTGTTGTTCCACTTATGATAACTTTCAGCCTTATCTTAATGCTCTTTTCAGTGCAAATGCCCCACTTTATCGATCAATTACTTTTTATTCCGCATGCGGATGATGGCTGGAGGAGTGTCATCGCCCCATTTTCTTATGTGGCTTTAAATCTTGGCCTATCTCAAGCAGTTTTAGTGCCAATTGCTACAGAGGTGAAGGATGATTGGACGATTAAATGGGGAGGAATTCTTGGAGGGGCTGCTTTAACTATAATCTTAATTGCAAGTCACTTTTCGTTAATCATGCTTCCTAGTTTAGAAATATATAACATCCCAATGGCCATTGTCATGAAAAATTTAGCCCCATTTTTATTTTGGATTTTTGTTCTAGTTATTTATGGAGAAATTTTCACCTCTGTGATTGGAAATGTGTTTGGACTCGATCGGCAGTTGAAACAATATTCGTCTATTCCGACAATCCTATCTGTAACACTCATTTTTGTTGTTTCTTATTTAATCAGCCTTGTAAATTATGGGACGCTGCTCTCCTATTTATATCCTTTGTTTGGGTATATTTGTATGATTTTTTTTATTTTACTTTGGATAAAGCCATTACCAACAAGTGTCAAAAAATAAAAAAAGCAGTTGTTCAGGAGAGCAACTGCTTTTTAATGCAAAGGTAAGAAAATAAACATCATCAAATCAAAAATGATATGAGAAACAATCACCAAAGGCATACTTTTTTTCCAGAGGTACAGATATCCCCAAGCGAAACCAGAAATAAAGGCCGCAAGTACTAATAAAAATGAGCCGGCATAAATATGGACAGAAGCGTACAGGATTGACGCTGCCAAAATACTGAACCCAGGCTTAAACATTTTGCTCAATCTTTTTTGGATAAACCCCCGCCAGAAAAGTTCTTCTCCTGGGGCTGCAACTAATACAAGGGCAATATATTGCCAAAATATTGTAGGAGCAAACCATTTATATAGGTTCCTAAGACTTGTATCATAGGGTAGATGCAGGAGCTTCATTCCCCGAATCCCAAGCCAAAAGATACTATATAATAATAAACCGGTAAGTGCCCCAAGAAAAATATACTGAATAAAGGATACGTTATCATCCACCTCTTCTTGAAACATAGCATATGCGATTAAGATTAAAATCGAACCAGCAAAAATATACCAAAAGATCACTTTATCATGAAATGAAAAAAATAAAAGTATATGTGCAATAATTAATCCAATTAGTACGCGCGGGTCTTGGAAGAATATCTTCATTACGCGATCTCCTTTTTACAAAACATAAAATATATTTTATCAAATAAGTTTTTCGAATGGAAATCATTACATCTCAAATTTTACGGTTTCGTTAGGTTAGAACATAAAGAAAAGAAAAAAATAAAAAAGGAAGGGAGTGAAAGAAATGAGCAAATCAAAAAGTGAACAAGAAAGAGAATGGACTGTCCGGAAGCAAGATCAAAATCCACATGGAAAAGTAAAAACAAAAAAGCAATTGGCAAATGAAGCTGGAAAAGGCCAATAACTATTTTGGCTAATGTCAAAAAAGAAAAGGCAGCCATAATAAGGGCTGCCTTTTCTAGGATACTATTATTTTAATAAGCGCTTTCTTTTATAACTTTATAGTTTTTGTGATTGACAACAGTCCGCTGATCCAATTCTAAATCACGATAATTATCCATAACTGTTAGGTCGACAATGACAGAATTTTCATTTACCTTTTCAACAATCCCTTTCAAGCCACCACGGAATTCTATGATATTTCCAACTTCTGCTTTTCTCATAATGTCTCTCTCCTTTACCTCAAAAACTATAAATAAAATCCAGTTAAATAACAGTTTGCACTACTTTTTTCGTTTCGTAAAGCCTTTTATTTGACAATTATGTTAATTCTTTATTAACAATATAATTATATGAGAAAAAAGGCAACAAAAGAATAGAAAACGCTTTCAAATATAGCTGAAGAAATTTACAATGCTGGCTTAAGGAAAGGCGGTTGCGTTAAAATAAAATCAGGTGAAGGTGGTGTTTGGAATGACAGAAGAAATGATTACAGATATATTGAATCGCCTCATGTCAGGGGAACTTTCTGAGTATTATGTCACAAATGATCAGTTTATGGAATTTCGTCAGGTGCTAGTGAAAAGGGCAGACTTTAAACATTTCCGCGGGATTGGTCAAAGGGGCGGAGATGTATTGTATCAATATCTAGAGGAGCCAAGAAGTTAATGGCTGACACAGAAGAACTCTCACAATAGGGAGTTCTTTTTCTATATAGTAATAAAAAATCCGGATAACTAAAATGCTGTAGAAGTTATGTTGAAGGATTTTTTATGTTTATTAAAAAAATGAAAGATTTTGATTGTTTTTGACAGATTTGTGACATAAAATATAAATTAGCTTTTTCAGTTGTTTGAATATGAAGAAAATGATATTCTAGCAATTGTATAAATCAAAACATTATCATCAGAGTAAATAAGCATTACATGTTTGTTTCTTTTTGGGAAAAAATAGTTGGAAAGAAATGATTTTACTATTACTCTTTAGTTAGTTATTGATTTAGTTGACTAAATGATGAGAAATGTTTATTTTTAATGAAGCAAGTTTTATCTTATATAAATACTAAAGGAGTTTGATTAGCATGTCAGAAAAACAATTTAAAATAGTCGCAGAAACAGGAATTCACGCTAGACCAGCAACTTTATTAGTTCAAACAGCAAGCAGATTTGATTCTGAGATTCATTTAGAATATAAAGGTAAAAAAGTTAACTTAAAATCAATTATGGGCGTTATGTCTTTAGGTGTTGGCCAAGGAGCTGATATTACCATTTCTGCAGAAGGAAACGATGCAAACGATGCATTAAATAGCCTTGAAGAGACATTGAAAAAAGAAGGATTGGCAGAATAATGACTTTTTTACAGGGAATAGCCGCATCAAACGGGATCGCTATTGCAAAAGCATACCGTCTTGTTGAACCAGATTTATCTTTTGAATCAAGAACAATTGATGATGCTGCTGCTGAGGTTGACCGTTTCCGCAAGGCTATAGAGAAATCTAAAACAGAACTCGAAGCAATTCGTGACCGTGCAAAAGTAGACCTTGGAGCTGATAAAGCAGCGATTTTTGAAGCACATCTACTTGTATTAAGTGACCCTGAATTAAATTCACCAATTGAAGATAAAATTCAGTCTGATAAAGTAAATGCTGAATCTGCATTAAAGGAAACAGCAGATATGTTCATTATGATGTTTGAACAGATGGATAATGAATATATGAAGGAACGTGCAGCAGATATTCGTGACGTAACGAAGCGTGTATTAGCCCATTTATTAGGTGTGCAGCTTGTTAATCCAAGTATGATTGCTGAAGAAGTGATTATTGTTGCTGAAGACTTAACTCCTTCCGACACAGCACAATTAAACAGACAATTTGTCTTAGGATTCACAACAAACATTGGTGGACGTACCTCTCATTCAGCTATCATGGCTCGTTCAATGGAAATTCCAGCGGTAGTTGGAACAAAGGCAGCGACAGAGGAAATCAATAATGGAGATCTTGTTATTGTTGATGGACTTAAGGGTGAGGTACATATTAACCCAACACCTGAGCTTGTTGAACAGTACCGTAAAATTCATAATGAGTACGAAGTTCAAAAAGCCGAATGGGCCAAGCTTGTTAATGAACCAACTGTAACAAATGATGATCACCATGTTGAGTTAGTAGCCAATATCGGAACTCCCAAGGATTTAAAAGGAGTTATTGAAAATGGCGGTGAGGGTGTAGGTCTATATCGGACTGAATTCCTCTATATGGGAAGAGATCAACTTCCAACAGAAGAAGAACAGTTTGAATCCTACAAGGCTGTTTTAGAGGGTTTAAATGGTAAGCCAGTGGTTGTTCGTACCCTGGATATTGGTGGAGATAAGGAACTTCCTTACTTGGATCTTCCAAAGGAAATGAATCCATTTTTAGGCTTCCGTGCAATTCGCTTATGTTTAGAAGAGCAAGGCATCTTCCGAACTCAGCTTAGAGCACTGTTACGTGCGAGCAACTATGGAAACTTAAAAATCATGTTCCCAATGATTGCAACACTAGATGAGTTCCGTGCTGCCAAAACAATTCTTGAAGAAGAAAAGCAAAAACTTCTTGCAGAAGGCCAGAAAGTTGCTGAAGGTATTGAACTTGGTATTATGGTTGAAATTCCGTCAACGGCCGTCTTAGCGGATCAATTTGCAAAAGAAGTAGACTTCTTTAGTATCGGTACAAATGATTTAATTCAATATACAATGGCTGCAGACCGAATGAATCAGCGTGTCTCTTACTTATACCAGCCATATAGCCCATCCATTTTACGATTAGTAAAAATGGTTATTGATGCAGCACATGCACAAGGAAAATGGACAGGTATGTGCGGGGAAATGGCAGGAGATGAAACAGCTATTCCAGTTCTTATTGGACTCGGACTTGATGAATTTTCAATGAGTGCTACATCAATTTTAAAAGCTCGTTCTCAAATCAGGAATTTGAAAAAATCTGATATGGAGAAGCTTGCTCAAGAAGTTTTAAATATGCAAACAACTGATCAGGTTATCGAAGCAGTTAATGCTGCAACAAAGTAAATATATGAAACAGAAAGACCGGCTGAAGATTAGCCGGTCTTTTTGTTATGCATACATATATTTTTTTGACTTTTCATATATTTGTCATTTTTATTATCGATCTTTGAGTATAATAAGTAATGCTAAATACCCTTTTTTATGGAAGTTCTTTTGGGTGGTTGATAGACAAAATCAGGAAATATATTAGGTGATAATTATACATACTATAGTAGTAATGGCGGAGGTGAAAGGACATATGGAACAAAAACCTGTACATTATGATGGGAGTTCACTACTAGGTCAGGCAACAAATGAGTCATTGGTTAATGAAACATTCCAGATGACTGATGAAATGAGAAGTAATATTGGTCGGAACCCTTACTCCCTTGATACAAATGAATAAATAATGGAAGAAAAAGGATTTGTCTTCGGGCAGATCCTTTTTGATTATTTTCCTGCCTTTAAACTGATAATAATAATGTCTTTATTCAAATGAAAGGTGGAGCATGAATGGTACGCGTTTTGTATATCACGGCACATCCTCACGATGAAACACAATCCTATAGTATGGCAGTAGGTAAGGCTTTTATTGATAGCTATAAACAAGTTAATTCTGGTGACGAGGTTATACATTTAGATTTGTATAAAGAAAATATACCTCATATTGATGCTGATGTATTTAGCGGATGGGGGAAACTCCGTTCCGGTCAAAGCTTTGATGAACTAACAGGAGAAGAAAAGCAGAAAGTCAGCCGCCTTAACGAGTTAAGTGAGCAGTTTGTGAGTGCCGATAAATATGTATTTGTCACGCCTCTATGGAATTTCTCATTTCCACCCATTATGAAGGCATATCTTGATTCAGTAGCAGTTGCAGGAAAGACCTTTAAATATACGGAAAAAGGTCCAATAGGTTTGTTAACTGATAAAAAAGCCTTGCACATACAAGCACGAGGTGGATTTTACTCAGAGGGGCCTGCAGCAGAGATGGAAATGGGGCACCGGTATATTAGTGTGATGATGAGTTTCTTTGGAGTTCCTTCTCTTGAAGGATTGTTTGTAGAAGGTCATAATGCTATGCCTGACAAGGCGCAAGAAATTAAAGAAAATGCAATTGCAAGAGCAAAAGATTTGGCACATACCTTTTAAAGACCACTCTAGTTTTTGGAAAAGAGGCAGAATAAATCTGTCTCTTTTTTTATGAAATTTTACCAAGTATTCCCTCAATATATCCTGTATACTAGTAGTAGATTTATGAAGGAGGAATCGAACACGATGGAGTTGAATTTAACTGGTAAAACAGCTTTGGTTGTTGCTTCGAGCCAGGGTCTAGGGTTTGCAATAGCTGAACGTTTAGTAAAAGAGGGAGCAAATGTTATGATTTCTGGACGTGACGAGGAAAAGCTAAGACAGAAAGCAAGTCAGCTTGAATCTCTCGGAATGGGAAAAGTAGCCTACCAAAAAACTGACATAATGAATGTAGAGGATATTAATCAGTTGGTAAAAGTAACTGCAGATACATTTCAAAGTATCGATTTGCTAGTGAACAATGCTGGAGGTCCCCCTGCAGGTTCGTTTGAGGAATTAACAGATGATGAATGGCAGAGTTCCTTTGAATTGAATTTATTATCATATGTTCGATTGATTCGTGCAGCATTGCCCTATTTAAAACAACAAGGCGGGAAAATTCTTAACATCGCATCTACTTCAATTAAAGAACCGATTCCAGGATTAATACTCTCAAACACTTTCCGGACTGGCATTGTTGGGCTTTCAAAGACACTAGCGTCTGAGTTAGCTCCATATCATATTTTAATTAATACGATTGCACCTGGTCGGATTGCCACGGACCGCGTTAATCATTTAGATCAAGTAAACGCAGATAAATTAGGGGTTGACAGAGAAACCATTGCATTGAAGGCCAAGGAAGGAATTCCTTTAAAGAGATACGGTACTCCTGAGGAATTTGCAAATGTTGCGGCATTCCTATTATCTGATGCTAATTCTTATATGACAGGCAGTTCATTTTTAGTAGATGGAGGGATGATCAAAGCAATTTAAAAAAAGTTTTTTCCTATATTAACCTTTCTTTACGTTTATTACCGATGTATTTTGGCGATGGTAAAAATATTAAGGGAGTGTTATTACATGCTGAAAAATATTCGTTTCATGACTGTTTTGCTCTTGGTTCTATGTGGGTCCATGCTAATGAGTGGCTGTGGTTTACTGTTTTCCAATGAATTAATTGTCAATCGTTATGCAGATGCTTTGTTGACAAAAAATAATGAATTACAGTTCCGTTTTCGAATTAACAATGATATATTATCAGGGCAGCAATTATATAAAGTGAAAGTAACTATTCATGATGATAAACTAGCAGCCGCAATTGGTAAAAGAGAAATAGTATACGGCGAAGATCAAGTGTTAAACGGTGAATATTTAGAAGTAAAAGGAAAAAGCGAAAAATATATTTTTATGGACCCGCTTCCACTAAAAGAAGATTTACATATTCATGAACTTAAAAACATGATTGAAAAGAATAATGCGGTTTCGATTGAAGTCTTTAATAATCAAGAAGTATTCGGACGTGTCTATCTCACAAACTTTTCATCAGAGTTGTAATTTATGATTATGTTGGAATGAAAAAGGGCAAAATAAAGATGTGCATAATATTGGAGATGGAGCACAAAGACTGGAGCGATTGGGACGCTCCGGTTTTTTTTTGCGATATTTTTAATAGATAATGCTAAAATAAATAAGAAAATAAACATGAGAGGGATGATGATGTTGCTTTCACCAGAAAATACGGTGGTTGGTTTTATTGGGACTGGGGTTATGGGAAAAAGTATGGCAGGTCATTTAATAAATGCTGGATACTCCTTAGTTGTTTATTCAAGGACAAAGGAAAAAGCACAAGAACTATTAGATCTAGGTGCAGATTGGGCTGCAACTCCCAAAGTGGTGGCAGAAAAAGCATCGGTGACATTTACAATGGTAGGTTATCCTACAGATGTGGAAGAAATATACTTCGATGAAGATGGTTTAATTTTTAATGGAACTTCAGGTAGTTACTTTATCGATATGACAACCTCCTCTCCTTCACTTGCGGTTAGAATTTATGAGGAGGCAAAGAAAAAAGGAATCCAGGCTATAGATGCACCAGTATCTGGTGGAGATGTGGGAGCGAAAGAAGCTAAACTCTCGATCATGGCTGGGGGTGAAAAGGAAGCATTTGAAGAGGTGCGGCCTATTTTAGAACTTCTTGGAACTAACGTAGTCTATCAAGGTAAACCTGGTGCAGGTCAGCATACAAAAATGTGCAATCAAATTGCGATTGCTTCAAATATGATGGGTGTCTGTGAAGCGATTAATTATGCTGAAAAAGCTGGTCTGGACCCTGAAAATGTCCTTAAAAGTATAACCACCGGAGCTGCTGGCAGCTGGTCGTTGAGCAATCTTGCTCCTAGAATGTTAGCAGGAAATTTTGAACCTGGTTTTTACATAAAGCATTTTATTAAAGATATGAAAATCGCGATAGATGAAGCAGAACGAATGGAGATGGAAGTGCCAGGTCTTTCCTTGGCAAAGTCTTTATATGATCAATTGGCAGAAAGAGGAGAAGAAAATAGCGGTACCCAAGCGCTTTATAAATATTGGAAGTGATAAATTGGATTGAATAAATTCCTCCTATCTATTTGAAACTATGAGAGATATCTTGATATAGGAGGAATTGTAACATGGCTAAAAGGACGAAAAAGAACGACGCTAAACAAAAGAATAAAAAGGGATTTGATTCTGCAGTTGCCAACGAAGAATTCGCCACTGAAATAGGTTCAGCAGCGGCAAATCAAGCTCATAAAGAAAAAGCAAAAAAAGAAAAAGCACCTAAAAATAATGGGAAATACAAAGGGCAGTAATACTTACATCTTAAGACCCTCACATTCATTGTGAGGGTCTTGAATTTTCCCTATTTCAAGTTTTTCAAGAATGGTTCTAGCCGGTTTAGGCCGAGTTCTAATAATTCCATCGAACAAGCAAACGATAAACGGAAATAGCCCTCTCCATATTCTGAGAAAGCACTACCTGGAACAACAGCCACTTTTGTATCTTGAACAAGCTTAAGGCAGAAATCAAAGCTGTTTAATGCGATGGTTTCAGGGATTTTTATAAAGAAATAGAATGCACCGTCTGGCTTAACTACATTAAGTCCCATAGCCGATAAACGCTTGTAAACATACTCTCTTCTTTTTAAATATTCTTCTTTCATAACAATCGCATCATCAATACCTGTTGTTAATGCCGCATAGGCTGCCTTCTGTGCTATGGAAGTGGCACAAGAAATATTATATTGATGAACCTTTAAAATATGTTTTGCGATGCTATCAGGGGCAAATAAAAAGCCGATTCTCCAGCCTGTCATTGAATGGGATTTTGATAAACCATTAATGAGGATGGTTTGTTCCTTTAGAAAAGCAGCAATTGACTTATGTGGCTGATCATAGGTAAGCTCGCTATATATTTCGTCAGCCAGGATAAAGATATTTTTATTCTTAAGATAATCGGCTATTTCTCTTAACTCTGATTCTGTAAGACTCACTCCCGTTGGGTTAGAAGGGTAGGGGAGTACGATACAGCGGGTCTTCTCAGTAATTAAGGGTTTAATCATTTCTAGAGTAAAGCGAAACTGATTTTGTCGAATATCGACATGGACTGCGGTTGCTCCCATCATATTAATAATTGGTTCATAGCCAGGGTAAATCGGCCCCGGTAAAAGAACTTCCGAACCCTCTGTTAAAATAGTCCGAAATGCAATATCGATTGCTTCGCTTGCCCCTGCAGTAACAATAACCTCTGATTCAGGTTTATAATCCAAGCCATATTTAGTTTTAACAAAATTACAAGCAGCTTCCCTTAATTCTATCGTTCCTGCATTATGGGTGTATGAAGTGAAGTTTTGCTTAATCGCATCAATACCGGCCATTTTCACATGCTCTGGAGTAGGAAAATCAGGCTGCCCAATCGTAAAGGAAATTAAGTCATCGACATCGGCTACCATATTGAAAAACTTTCTAATTCCGGAGATTTCGATATTTTTTACGCGTTGATTGATTAAATGCTCCAACATTGTCCATCCTTCCGAGTAAATCTTCATTTCTTTTTATGTATAAAATGATTATAGACTATTTTGGGGTGAAGATTCTACCAAACAGGAATGAAAAAACGATCTGAGCTCTCAGACCGTTTTTAGGGGGTGGGGGTGTTTATAAAAATTAAAATGTCTTAGTAGCCATAGTCCCAGTCAACTTCGTCTTCGTGCCAAAATACAGGTGATACAGCACCGAAATTAACTAATTTATTTTCGAGTTTGCAATGACATTGTTCACAACCACACTGTTCTTTAATTTCTTCATAAATAGAATGATCAACATCTTCAATAAATGTAACATTTTGCTCCTGAAAAAGAATCGCAGTTCCTTTCATTGGTAAAGCACCTCTTTGAATTATTTATCTATAACTGTATTGTAAATCTACTGTGAATACACGTCTATATTTTAGTGATATTGTTCACAAAATCATCACGAAGCTTTTGCGAAAAAGGACAGACGTGCCAAATGAAAAAGCCAGGAGACCTGGCTTCAAGAGTATCTTTCGCCTAATTTTTTGAAGATGGGTTTTTGATAGGTTTTGCTTTTTTTATTTTTCGGTGGAATTTGCTCAAGATCTGAAATACCTGTATAAAGTTGAAGTAATGCTTTTGCTGAATTAAGGGAAAGTGTTGCTTTTGGGTTTCTTACTCGTTCGTCTAATTTCCCAAAATGAGGTAGATTTAGAAAGTCAGTTTTCGTTGGAGGCATATGAAATGTGTACCTTCCACATTCAACTAGCACATCGGACTGCTGTTGACTATTTCGCGGATTTTCAGAAAAATGGAGACCCACTTTTTTCGCTTTACCTTCGTTAATTAATTTCTTAAGTGTTTCCTGTTTTAATTTGTACAATAATTTGGGATTAGGTGCTGTTTTGGCATGGCGATTCACAATAAAGATAGCTTGTGCGAGGTTGTCGATGGTTAGATTTAGATTGATTAGGGGGCCTTTCTGATCACGATTCAAAATATGTTCTCCTTTCAGTTATATAAAACATCTATATTATACCTTTTTTATTAAGAAAAAGGAATATAACGTTAATTTCATTGTAAAATATAAATAATTGAATGTACAAACATTATTGTAAAGAACTTTTTCTAATTTAAAAAAACTCCCCATCAAAAATAATGGAAAGGAGTTTTTTTTTTGATTATTTTTCGTGTCTACTAAGCGTAAAAATAGTTAACTCAGGTTTTGACAAAAAGCGAAAGGGGAGACGAGTGGTTCCAATTCCTCTGTTCACATAGAGTGATAGGGGGGAATCATCACCAACTGAATAAAGACCCTCTGGGTATAATTGGCCAAAGGGGGGAGTCACAAGTGCTCCCAAAAATGGGATTTTAATCTGTCCCCCATGGCTATGGCCGCTAAGTTGCCAATGGACCGGATATTGTGCCGCAGTTTGTGCAAGATCAGGGGCATGCGATAATAATAGTTTAAAAGTATTTTGAGGTACATTTCTTAATGCCAATGGCAAATTAGGATTCCCTAACATCGCATCATCAATTCCGAGTAAACAGATCATGCTTCCATCACTCATTTTAACTAGAGCTGATTCATTTAAAAGGACGTTGAAATTAGAGTTCTCCATGATATTTCTGTAAATATCAGAACCATATCCGCCATGATCGTGATTTCCAAAAATGCAGTATTTTCCAAGTGGGGCATGTAAACTTTTTAAAATCGGCAGCAATTTATTAATTTCTGTATATTGATTGGGCTCATCCATTAAATCTCCAGTAAACAAAATTATATCAGGTTGAAGACTATTAATTTTTTTTGCTAATTTAGTAAATTGGTGAAGACTATACTGAAAACCTAAATGAGTATCACTAAATTGTACTAGTTTTATCCCATCAAAGCTTTTTGGGATTAATGGATGTTTTATTTGAAGTTCTTGTATATCGAGTAAGGAAGGCTCTATTCGGTTAGCATATAGAAATCCACCCGAACTTAAGCCAAGAAGGGTAAGGACTGAGCCAAATGATCGTCTTAAAAACGTTCTCCTCGTCTGTTTTTTAGCCATTTTTTCTACCAGCCTATCTGTTATTTACCAAAAAAGCAGCATCTTTCTGTATTTTCATTAAAAACGATAAATAATGCAAGTGGAAAGGTACTTTGTATGTGTTTATTCATAAAAAGATAAAATATTCTTAAAAGCAGCCAAATTTGGCTGCTTTTCCTAATGGTAACTAACGGCTCGGCTTTTTAATGCTTTCCACGATGATATAAATTGTTGTTTACCAACCCGTACTTTTTTTCTACCTGAAAGGGGGTCATTCAAGTAGACATAATTGGTGTCATACCCTACTAAAACGACGGCATGTAAATCAAGGGGAGTTTTAATATATTGATTCCCATGGTACCATCCCTCCCAACGGTCAGGCAGGCGGTAATCCCCGGTTGTCCAAACTACAACAGGATATCCTGCAGATACATGTTCTAATACTTGATCGAAGGGCTTGTTTGTTAAATTAACCGCTCTTCCAGGAAGTTTTTGGTTGATTAAATCAATCATTGGTTGGTCAAACACAGCATACCCTGCTCTTCGGCCAGTCATATCCCCAACAAAGCCATCAGCAGGGTTTCCCCAACGTAAAATATCACCCTTTGGTGATTTGATTAACGGGTCTGAATCTTTCCGAACAGATCTGTAAAGGTCGAACTTGCTTGTTTTTACCCCGGCATAATTTAACACCATTGCAAGACTTGTGACTTCACAACCGTATCGTAACTCAGGATTTTGCTTTATTAGCACTACATTCAGCATTACGGATTCTTTTTTCTTTTGGGTGGTAGTAACCGACTTGCTTTTATTTACTTTATTCTTAACATTTATCACTTGCTCTGTTACATCGTGAATATTGTAAGGAGTACTATTTAACTTAGGTGCTGAAGAGTTGGGTGTGCTCTCTTCTACTGTTACCGCGGAGAGAGGCTGTTTAATTTCAATGTTATCATTGGTATCAGCATCAAAATGGCTACATCCAAACATAGGAAGGATCATGGTTAATAAACAAAGTCTTTTCAAAACATATCCTCCTTATCATACAACTTGGGTATAGGATATGATTGTTTCTAGGCGGTTATAATGGTATCCTTTTGGAAAAGAACGATAAACTTTACATAAGCGTATGGTATAATAAGAAAAAATTTTTGGAGGTACTTGGATGGATGCTTTGGAAATACTATCGGATCTTGAAAATGTATTTCCCTATTTTCAACCGATTTTTAGTGCCGATCAACAAAGTGTAATTGCCTATGAGGTCTTAGGGAGATATAAATCTGAAGAGAATATCATTAGTTTAGGGAACTTTTTTCAAGATGATCAAATTCCTGATGAATATAAATACGAAGTAGATTTGTTATTAGTTAAAATGGCGCTAGAAAAAGCACTGACCCTAGATGAGGATGTAAGTATATTTTTAAATAGACATGCTGATTTATTAATGTACGGGCATGGTGAGCCTTTCTTACAAGAACTGCTCTCTTTTGAAAAAAAAGGGTTTAATCTCACTCGAATTGTCCTTGAAATATCTGATCGGAATTATTCTGGGGATTTAAATCAATTTGATCACTTACTGCAATATTATCGAACATATGGAATAAAAATAGCCATTGCAAGAATTGATAGTGAAAGTCATTATTTTGAACGGATTGGGCAGCTGGAACCAGATATTTTGAAAATTAACTTACAGGCTTTAAAATCAACATCAACAGGAATAAATTTTAATGATGTATTGTATTCGTTATCCCTGCTGGCAAGGAAAATAGGTGCAACCCTCTTGTTTGAGAATATTGAGATGAGTTATCAGCTGCAATTTGCATGGAAAAATGGCGGCCGCTATTATCAGGGATATTATTTACATCCGCCTGCACCTGACTTTATTCAACATGATTTGTTGAAAGAGCGATTAAAAGATAAGTTTCATGACTTTATTTCCTATGAAAAAAAGAAATTAGAGGCTGTTTATACGACTGCAGAAACCTTTCAAGCTAAGGTTCAAGAGATTGTGATGAAAAACAGGAATGGAACATTTCAAACCCTTTTTCAGGCTTTAATAAAAGAATTAGACCAGATAGCTTTTAGGATGTATGTCTGTGATGAGGATGGCTTCCAGAAATCTGTCAATATTTTCAAAGGGATAGATGGATGGATTGAACAAGCAGAATACATTCATAAGAACTGGAGCTGGCGGCCATATTTTTTAGAAAATATTATTAAAATGAGAAATGAGCGGAAAGGGATCTTATCTGACTTATACTCTGATATAGAAACTGGAGAAACCATTCGTACTTTTTCTTTTCCTATGAATGGGGATGATTATTTATTTATTGATATTGCCTATCAATACTTATTCCAAAACGATCAATTACTTTAAAGGATTGTTATATGTTTAATACCCAAAATTCAGTCACATAGAAAAAATTACCCTATTTTATTATTTTTACTTGGACAAATGGTCAGTGTTATTTTATTCTTTTAATATTGGCATATTTAATTACGTCTGGAAAATTGTGAAAGTCATCCACTCGGATAGAAAAATGCTAAATGAGAAATATAATTGTAGATGTTTGTTTGGTTGGAAAGGAGTCGAAGCATATGTCACAGCTTCAAGGTATATTAACGAGGTTAAAAAATCTTCAGGAAACAGCAAATAGTGGTGAACCAGCACAACGCTATTTCGAAGTAAACGGAGATCGGAAGTGTCAAGTAACATTTCATCCGAAAACGGAGACATTTGAATTAGAGGTCTATAATGAAAAGGAAAAACCAAAACGTTATCAATTTGATAATATTGATATGATTACAATTGAAATTTTTGATTTGATTCAATAAGGGACCTTAAGGGTTCCTTTCTTTTTCATGTCGTGCACAATGGTGCAGGAGGAGGAAACGTTTCCAACGTTACGGTACCAAATTTAACACAGACTCCTGGATACTATGGTAGAATGTAACTGTAGAAAAACAAATTGAGGAGTTACGGCGATGATCAGTCTTCCTAACGATGAATTTTTAAAATTAACGATAAAAGAATTAATGATCCCCTCTGAACGGGTCGCGCATGTGCAAATTGGGAATAACCTCGAACATGCCTTATTAGTTTTAACAAAAAGCGGTTATACGGCAATTCCTGTGTTAGATCCCCATTACAAACTTCATGGGTTAATTAGCACACCAATTATTATGGATTCAATTCTAGGATTAGAGCGAATTGAGTTTGAACAACTTGAAAGAAAGCGTGTAGAAGAGATTATGAAAAGCTCGGTACCACGCGTGAAGATTTCGGCATCAATTAAAACATGTCTTGAGTTACTTGTTACTCAACCTTTTTTATGTGTAGAGACAGAAGATGGTTATTTTGAAGGAATATTACCAAGAAGCACTTTATTAAATCAATTAAATAAAATAATTAACAAAATTCAAAACACTGAAAAATAATGCTTATAGGCTCCCAAAATGGGAGCTTGATTTTTTTAACGTTTGAGGTGGTAATATGAGTATCCCTACTGGAAAGATTACCAAAGAAAGTTCACGAAAAAAGCAAACAAAAAAACCACTAGTATTAGCATCAGTGATGTTAGCAATGTTTATGGGAGCGATTGAAGCCACGATTGTTTCCACTGCTATGCCGGCCATAGTTGCAGACCTAGGCGGATTCACCCTTTATAGCTGGGTATTTTCTGCGTACTTATTAATGAATTCTGTAACCGTGCTAATCTATGGGAAATTATCTGACTTATTCGGTCGGAAACCAATACTTACAATCGGTATTATATTCTTTTTAATCGGTTCGATACTATGTGGGTTTGCTACTTCCATGAAAATGTTGATAGTATTCCGTTTGATTCAAGGGTTTGGCGCTGGGGCTGTAACGCCAATCGCGACAACCATCGTTGGTGATATCTACACTACTGAGGAAAGAGCGAAAATTCAGGGATATCTATCTAGTGTTTGGGGTATTTCGGCAATTACAGGACCAGCAGTTGGGGGATTACTTGTTCAATATGTTAGCTGGCATTATGTTTTCTGGATTAACATTCCACTTGGGATTCTTTCATTAGTGGGTCTCTGGATGTTTTTACATGAAGATATCAGTAAGAAAAAACATGAGATAGATTATCTTGGTGCGCTATTGATGACGTTCATGATCTCTTCGCTGATGTTTATTCTTGTGGAGGGTGGAAGCCGCTTTGCTTGGGATTCATGGCAGACACTTAGTTTATTTGCATTTTGTGCCTTAACATTCCTTTTGTTCGTGCTTCAAGAGAGCCGTGCTAAGGAGCCGGTTATGCCATTTTCGCTATGGAAAGAACGTTCAATTCTTATCGCTAACACAACATCGCTTACAACAGGTATTATGTTAATTGGAATCTCCAGCTTTTTACCAACATTTGTACAAGGTGTGATGGAACAAACCCCTATTGTCGCAGGATTTACATTGACAACGATGTCAATAGGCTGGCCTATCGCATCCACTCTAGCAGGACGATGGTTAATTACCATTGGCTATCGAAAAACTTCAATTATTGGCGGGGTGTCCTTAATCATCGGCAGTATAACTTTTGTGACAATGTCAGCATCATCTGGGCCGTTATGGGCAGCGTTGGGTTCATTTTTGGTAGGATTAGGGATGGGCTTAACATCAACAGCATTTATTGTCTCGATTCAAAGTACTGTTAGTTGGGAACAAAGAGGAATCGCCACCGCATCTAATATGTTTATGCGGAATCTTGGAAATACAATTGGTGCCGCATTACTAGGAGGTATCCTAAATAATCGGCTAAGTCAGTATTTCAGCCAAAATAGACATTCATATTCAGTGGATGATGTCAATATCCTCTTAAAATCTACTGAACGAGACCAACTCTCAGAATCAGCCCGAAGTATCTTACAGAATGGATTGACCCATTCCCTTCACTTTGTTTATTATGTTGTCCTTGCATTTGCTGTTATTAGTTTACTATTAATATTATTTATACCGAAAAAGATTGATAGCTCTGTGTAACTTTCACAGGGCTTTTTTTAAGGAGTGGTCCGTTTGTCCTCATTATCTGAATTTCAGCTACTATCTGTATTGGCTCAGGAAATGAATATGCGAAAGGCGTCGGAACGACTATTTGTTTCACAACCCGCCCTTTCACAACGCTTGCAAACAATTGAAAAAGATTGGGGCACTAAACTATTTATTCGCTCACAAAAAGGTTTATCACTAACTCCTGCTGGTGAACATGTTATTCAATTTGTCAATGATGTACTTACCAAGCAAGAAAAGGTTCGTGAAACTATTTATTCTCTCCAATCGGGGGTGTCAGGCACTTTAAAAATTGCTGTTGCTTCGATTGTAGGGCAAAACTGGCTTCCGCAGGTGTTAAAGAAATTTATTGATAGATACCCTCAAGTTAAGATTTCATTAGTGACCGGATGGAGCAGCGAAATTTTAAAATTCTTATATGAGGACCAAGTTCATATTGGAATTATTCGGGGAACTCCTGATTGGAAAGGGGTTAAGGTTCACCTTTTTAATGACCCGTTATATTTAGTTGACAGGGAAATTACTAGTCCTGAACAAGTGTTACATACAGACCGTCCCTTCATTCAATTTAAAAGTGATTCAAATTATTATCAAGAAATTCAGGATTGGTGGATGAGAAATTTTAAGACTTCACCAAAAAGAACAGTAGTCGTCGATCAAATTGAAACCTGTAAACAAATGGCATTTAATGGTATCGGTTATGCCATACTACCGGCGATAACATTAACGAAAACTGACAGGGAAATTTTCAAAATACCGCTTGTTGATGAGAATAATCACCCCTTAAAACGTGATACATGGCTTTTGGGCTATGAATCAGCCTTTCAACTAAAGCAAGTTAAAGCTTTTGTCGAATTAATTAAGGAATATATCGCAGAATCTTCAGAAGAATAAGGTGGTTTTTCCTTGTTTTCAGTTCTTTTGTTTGATAAAGTAATTTTTAGTAACGACAACAATAGGGGGCCTACTAATGAAAATGATGGATGCAAATGAAATTATTTCTTTTATTCAAAATAGCAAAAAATCTACACCAGTAAAGGTTTATGTAAAAGGTCAATTAGAGGGTATTGATTTTGGTAATGATACAAAAACTTTTATTAATGGGAATACTGGTGTTCTTTTTGGTGAGTGGTCTGATATTAATGAAATATTAGAAGCGAATAAAGCAAATATTGAAGATTATGTAGTTGAAAATGACCGCCGTAATTCTGCAATCCCTTTATTAGATATGAAACATATTAATGCGCGAATCGAGCCAGGAGTCGTTATCCGTGATCAAGTAGAGATTGGGGATAATGCAGTAATTATGATGGGGTCTGTTATCAATATTGGTGCTGTGATTGGCGAAAAATCCATGATTGATATGGGTGTTGTCCTTGGCGGCAGAGCGACAGTTGGAAAGAATTGTCATATTGGAGCTGGAACAGTATTAGCGGGAGTAATCGAACCACCATCTGCTAAGCCAGTTGTAATTGAAGATGACGTTCTTATTGGTGCAAATGCCGTCGTCCTTGAGGGAGTAACAGTTGGACAAGGTTCAGTAGTTGCTGCTGGTGCAGTAGTTACTCAAGATGTAGCGCCGTACACAGTTGTAGCTGGTATGCCTGCTAGGAAAATAAAAGACATCGATGAAAAAACAAAATCGAAAACTGAAATTATGCAAGAACTTCGACAACTATAAAAGCGGAATTGCCTAGAGGTACTAGGGTTAGATAATAAAAGTGGAAGCGTGGATTCTTTCCACGCTTCTTTTATAGGGGGGAAAGGTAATTAAATGAATCATTTTATCAAAATCCGCCGTGACCTTCATCAAATTCCAGAACTAGGATTCCAAGAGTTTAAAACACAGGCATACTTGTTAAATTACCTTGAATCTTTGCCTCAAGACCGTATGACCATAAAGAAATGGAAGACTGGTTTGTTTGTTAAGATCCACGGTATCGATCCTCATAAAACAATTGGTTATAGAACTGATATTGATGGATTACCTATAAGTGAAGATACAAACTTACCCTTTTCATCTACACATAATGACAAGATGCATGCTTGTGGCCATGATTTTCACATGAGCATTGCTCTTGGGGTACTTACTTATTTCACAGAGAATCCAATTAAAGACGACCTTTTATTTGTTTTCCAACCGGCCGAGGAAGGACCTGGCGGAGCAGAACCAATGTTAAAATCAGAAGAAATGCAAAAATGGAAGCCAGACTTGATTTTTGCCTTACATATTGCACCAGAGTATCCCGTTGGTTCAATAGCATTGAAGGAAGGGTTATTATTTGCAAATACCTCTGAATTGTTTATTGATCTAAAGGGCAAGGGGGGGCATGCAGCAAGACCGCACGAAACGAATGATATGGTTGTTGCCGCATGTTCATTGGTCAATCAGCTCCAAACCATTGTTTCGAGAAATGTTGACCCATTAGATAGTGCTGTTATAACCATAGGGAAAATTACTGGAGGCACAGTTCAAAACATTATTGCTGAAAATGCAAGACTTGAAGGAACGATTAGATCGCTTTCAGCTGAATCAATGAAAAAGGTTAAACATCGCATTGAAGCAATTGTTAAAGGAATCGAAGCAGGCTTTGAATGTGAAGCCTCAATCGATTATGGTTCGATGTATCATCAAGTATATAACACGGAGTCGATCACAAGAGACTTTATGCAATATATTGGAGGAGAAACCAATGTAGATGTCATTGAGTGTAAGGAAGCGATGACAGGTGAAGACTTTGGTTATATGTTAAAAGAAATCCCCGGGCTTATGTTTTGGCTTGGTGTAGAATCACCATATGGATTGCACCATGCAAAGTTAAATCCACAGGAAGAAGCAATAGGTGTAGCAATTAAAGTTATTAGATCTTATTTTTCTCATCTGGGGAATAGATAAGCAGGCTGATTATTTTATTCTGATTCGCAATCATGATAAAATAAAAGAGAATTAAAAGGGAAATTGTTACATATCGTCGTTTTATTCTGAAGTAAATAGGGTAAACTTATGGAGGGGAAATAGGGTTATAATTAATAATAATTATTTAATTAAATTGATTATAATTTAATATTGACTCGAAATAAGTTCTACCCTATAATTAGTATTGTGATAAAGGATAGCAAATGAGAATTGCTATAACCACTTAATATTTGGAGGGATTTGAATGCCTGAACGTATGGTAGGTAAACAAGCACCACGTTTTGAAATGGATGCAGTATTGCCAAATAAAGAATTTGGTAAAGTAAGTCTAGAAGAAAACATGAAAAACGATAAGTGGACTGTATTATTCTTCTATCCAATGGACTTTACATTTGTTTGTCCAACTGAAATCACAGCTTTATCAGACCGCTATGAAGAGTTTGATGATTTAGATGCAGTTGTTATTGGTGCATCTACTGATACTATTCATACTCACCTTGCTTGGATCAAAACAGACCGTAAAGAAAATGGTCTTGGTGATTTAAACTACGCATTAGCAGCTGATACTAACCATGTTGTAGCTCGTGACTATGGTGTTCTAATTGAAGAAGAAGGGATCGCATTACGCGGATTATTCATTATCAGCCCTGAAGGTGAATTAATGTATTCTGTTGTGAACCACAACAATATCGGCCGTGATGTTGATGAAACTCTTCGTGTACTTCAAGCATTACAAACTGGTGGTCTTTGCCCAGCTAACTGGAAGCCTGGACAAGCTACATTGAATGTATAATTTGTAGAAAATAGATTGACCTAACCTATTATAGTGTTAGGTCTTTTTAATAGGGGGATACCACATGAAATTACGTGAACCAATGCCAGAATTAACTGGGGCTGTTGAATGGTTAAATGGTGAAGTAACAAAGTCTGACCTTATCGGTGAAAAACCAACATTAATCCATTTTTGGTCGGTCAGCTGCCATCTATGTAAAGAAGCAATGCCTCAAGTCAACCAATTTCGTGATGATTTTAAGGACAAATTAAATGTGGTTGCTGTTCATATGCCGCGTTCTGAAAACGATTTGAATATAGAGGAAATTAAACAAGTAGCCGCAGAACATGGTATCAATCAACCGATTTTTGTAGACAGTGAACATAAGTTAACAGAAGCGTTCGAAAATCAATATGTCCCTGCGTATTATGTCTTTGACCGTGAAGGGAAGCTCCGTCATTTCCAAGCAGGTGGAAGCGGCATGAAAATGCTCGAGAAACGTGTAAACCGTGTCTTGGATGAATTGGAAAAAACAGAATAATAACCATTGAAAAGCTGCCCGTTGTAATTCAACGGGCAGCTTTTTTATATGACTGTAACCTTGCAGCCTTTTACTCGTCGGTATTTATAAGTAAATATTTATACATGCCATAACAATAAGAATTAAAGGGGTGTTTGAAGATGAAAAATAGAATACGAAGGTTACCTATCCTATTTATTATCTTATTAGTTTGGATTGCTGGTTGCAGTGCGGGCAGTGAGGAAAAAAGTGAAAAAATGTCTCAAAGTAATGATGTGGCTTTAAATAAAGCTCAATCTGGAAGTAGCGAGCAAGCAGACTTTTATTCAGGTGAATCGGGAAAGGCGGAAAAACCAACTGAACCCAATAATATAAAAATTCAAAACCAAATGGTCATTTATCAAGCGGATCTCGAACTACGTGTAAAAAAATTCGATAAAACGGTCCGAACTCTTGAAGAGAAAGTAATCAAATATGGTGGCTATATTACTGAGTCCAATGTGTACAAAGAGGGGAAGGAGCAAGTAAGTGGCAGCATTAGAATAAGAATACCACAAAAAAACTTTCAAGCTTTTTTACATGATGCAGAGAGCCAAGCTGCTGAGGTTCTGCATAGAAGCATTACGGGGCAGGATGTAACGGAGGAATATGTTGATCTTGAATCAAGATTAAAATCAAAAAGGGTAGTGGAAGAGCGGTTAACAGCATTCATGAAAAGTGCTGTAAAGACAGAAGATTTATTGAAAATTTCTGCTGATTTAGCAGTTGTTCAAGAGGAAATCGAGGCCATTGAAGGAAAGATGAAATTCTTAGAAAATCAAACATCCCTTTCGACGGTTAACATCACTTTATATGAAAAAAGCGTAGTTATTCCAACTATCGATAAAGACAAGTTAAATACTTGGGAAAAAACAAAAAAACAATTTATGAAAAGTATCAATTTGTTGTTGGCTGGCTTATCAAGTTTAGTTGTATTGATTATTGGCAATATCCCTATCATAGCTATTTTATTATTATTAGGATTTCTTTTCGTTTTCTTTTATAGGAAGAAGAAAAACAGACCGGAGTAAATAGAAGTACCATACTATATATCTTTAATGAATAATGCTAAAATGGATCATAGTAAGAATGTTTGATGCAGAGGGGTAATACTATGAAAATGAGCTTTGCAGTCATTGGGCTGGGCCGATTCGGTGGAAGTATTTGCCGTACACTGACCGATGAGGGGATGGAAGTACTGGCAATTGATAAAAATGAGGAACGTGTCAATGAATATGCTATGATTGCTTCCCATGCAGTTGTAGGTGATACAACAGACGAAGCCGTTTTAAAAAGCTTAGGGATCCGGAACTTTGATCATGTAATCGTTGCTATTGGCGATGATATTCAATCAAGCATACTAACAACCCTTATTCTTAAAGAATTAGGTGTCGTACGTATTACAGTAAAGGCTCAGAATGATTACCATGAAAAAGTCCTTCGTAAAATTGGAGCAGACAGTGTTGTTCATCCAGAAAGAGATATGGGAAGACGTATAGCAAACAATATGGCCTCTAGTAACGTTGTTGACTATCTTGAACTTTCAGATGAACACAGTATTGTTGAAATTGTCGCGAATGGAAGACTTAGTGGTCATACGATTATGGATTTGGACATTCGGAAGAGATATGGTTTGAATATTGTTGCTATTAAAAGAGGAGAAGAGATTATTGTTTCTCCACAAGCGAAAGAAACCTTTCACGCTAATGATGTGTTAATTGTAATCGGAACAGACCAGGATATCGATCGATTTGAAAAAAAGGTATTGGAATAAGAAAAGCGGAGGCGCCTAGGCGCTGGAGCTAGACAATAAAGAAAAGCGGAAGCGCCCCTACAGGTGCTTCCGCTTCTTTTATTATTTATACTTCCATTATGATTGGTAAGATCATTGGTCTGCGTTTTGTTTTTTCGTACAGGAAAGGAGCTAATGTATCGGTAATTTCGTTTTTAATTTCTGACCATTGGCTTGTCTTTCTTTCCATTACCCTATTTAAGTGTTTGGTGATGAGGTTTTGTGCGTCATTGATTAAATCGCCTGATTCTCGCATATAAACAAATCCACGTGAAATTAAATCTGGTCCTGATGCAATTTTAAATTCTTTCATATTAATACTTACCACCACAACCACTAACCCCTCTTCTGAGAGGATCCTACGGTCACGTAAAACGATATTTCCGATGTCGCCTACTCCGCTGCCATCAATATAAACGGAACCAGATGGGATCTTTCCTGCAACTTGTGCTGTATCCTCGGAAAGTGCTAATACTTCACCATTATCCATGATAAAACAGTTTTCTTCTTGTACGCCACAATCAACGGCAATCTTAGCATGCATTCTTTGCATACGATATTCACCATGAATAGGCATAAAGAACTTCGGTCTGATTAAGCGAAGCATAAGCTTTTGTTCTTCCTGTCCACCGTGACCAGAGGTATGAATATTGCTGAGTTTTCCGTGAATGACTTCAGCACCTGCTCTGTAGAGCATATTAATAGTTCTGCTCACGCTAATTGTGTTCCCAGGAATTGGTGAAGATGAAAATACAACGGTATCTCCGGGAATGATTTGAATTTGTCTGTGTGTACCATTTGCAATTCTTGATAGGGCAGCCATTGCCTCGCCCTGACTTCCAGTACAAAGGATGGTAACTTTATCAGCAGGCAGTCGATTAATTTGATTTGCTTCAATAAAGGTCTCTTTAGGTGCATTAATATACCCTAACTCAAGTCCAATATTTATGGCAGCTTCCATGCTGCGTCCAAAAACGGCAACTTTCCTTCCATATACCACGGCAGCCTCTACTACTTGCTGCAATCGGTGAATATTCGATGCAAAGGTAGCAAATATAATTCGGCCATCCACTTTACGGAAAATATCGTTAATACTGTCGCCTACGCGGCGTTCTGACATCGTAAATTCAGGTATTTCACTATTCGTACTGTCTGAGAGTAAACAAAGTACGCCTTCCTTACCTATTTCGGCCATTTTAGTTAAATTAGCTGGTTCACCGACAGGAGTAAAATCAAATTTAAAATCACCAGTATGAACAATTTGACCTGGTGGTGTTTTAACAACAATTCCATAAGAATCAGGAATACTATGAGTGGTGCGGAAAAAAGTAACCGATGTTTTGCGGAACTTAATGACATCGTCTTCTTTTATATCAATCAGCTTTGCATTTCTTAATAAGCCGTGTTCTTCAAGTTTATTTTTAATTAATCCAAGAGCCAGTTTGCCTCCATAAATTGGAACATTGACTTCACGTAATAAATAGGGAATACCACCAATGTGGTCCTCGTGTCCATGAGTAATAAATAAACCTTTTATTTTTTCTTGATTTTTAACCAGATAGGTATAATCCGGAATAACATAATCAATGCCTAATAGCTCGTCCTCTGGAAATTTTATGCCGGCATCAATTAAAATTATTTCATCCTGGAACTGAACTGCATATGTGTTTTTGCCAATTTCGCCTAATCCACCCAGGGCAAAAACTGCAGTTTGATCATTCTTAACAAATTTCATAAATTATCATTTCTCCAATACGTTATAGTCTTCATTTTGTTGTTCATAACTAAGGTGTGCTCCCTTAACTTCTTGAACGGATTCAACATTATAGCCACGGTCAGCAATTTTTGAACGGACGTCTCTTACTGATTCACCTTCAATAAAAAGGGTTTTTGTATTCTCTCTGACAGGTACTTCTGTGATGCTTTCCTGATAATATACTTTAAATATCATTACAATATCGCTCCTAACTTGGGACATAGCTTTTTCTATTATATAAAACATTTTCATCTTTTTCATTTATTTTCTTTGGAAAACATTAGTCTTGTATGAAAAGTATGTAAAAAGAATCGTTGTTTTTACAATTTACAATAATGAAGGAGCCCTTCGCAAGTTTGAAGGGCCCTAAATAAATTTAGGCAATGGAATTATGCAATAGATTTTTTTCGAAGTAAATCATTCCACTGTTTTAAGAGCTTCTTTCTAAGCTTCTTTAACATAGTGGATCATCTCCTTATCTCCTATTTTATACGAACCTTGTCCAATGTAAAGTAAGCTATGGCAGATTATTGGAGTTTTTTTAAAATAAGAGTATTTTTACTTTATTATATGAAGAAAATGCTGATTCAATCATGGTTAAACATGGAATTAGATTGACAATATAAAATCCAGCTAAAAAAGAACCGACCCTTGGGCCAGTTCTTTTATGTTTTTACAACTTCAAATATGGCGATTTACCGCTCGATTGCAATGGCACCTTCGATCGGTCTTAATGGATCTTCATGATTAATATAATCATAAAACATAATCCCATTTAAATGATCAATTTCGTGTTGAAAACAAATAGCAGGAAGTCCTTTTAAACGAAGTTTCACTTCTTCACCGTTTAGAGTTGTTCCCTTTACCGTGATTCTTGCATATCTCGGGACGTAGCCAGGAATCGCTCTATCAACGGACAGGCAGCCTTCGCCTGAGTTCAAATAGGATTTTTCAACAGAATGGCTAATAATTTTTGGATTAAATAGCGCATAACTATAAAGAGTCCCTGTCTCATCCATTAAATGGACAGCAATCATTCGTTTTAAGACATTGATTTGTGGGGCGGCTAAACCGATTCCAGGGCGCAGGCCGTATTGTATAGACATTTCAGGATTTTGGCTATTAACGACATATTCTAATAAGCTGCTTAGTATTTGTTTATCCTCTTCAGAAGGCGGCATGGATACTTCTGCTGCCACTTTTCTAAGGGAAGGATGGCCATCTCGTATGATATCACCCATCGTTATCATGAAACACTCACTCCTGTACTCTAACTGAATTATTGATAATAATTAGTCTATCAGACAATTAATAAAAAGTTAACAATTGATTAAAGCCCTCCTGATGAATCCTTTTCACAAACTTGTTATTGTCAAACAAACCAAGTGTCGATATAGTAGAATATGGAATAAGCAGGAGGTTTAAAACATGTCATTTATAAAAAATTCTGGTTTTATTTTTTTTATATTGGTTTTGGCAGTGATTTTTGCAGGATGTACAAAAGAAAAAACACCTGAAGAAAAAATGTATACCGTGTTAGAAAAAGTCGTAACGGCAGAAAAGGTATTCGAGGAACAACAGAATCCGCTTTTTGAACTTGAAAAAAAGGAAAAAGCGATTTATGACCAAATTATTGAACTTGGCATGAAAGAATATGATCAAATCGTTAAGCTTTCAGATGAAGCCCTTTTATTAGCAGATCAAAGAAAAGAACTTATGGATAAGGAAACAAACAGTATCAAGCTCTCAGAAAAGGAATTTTCAAAAGCTGAAAAAATAAAGGATAAATTTGAAGATCCAAGCCTTACGAAATTAGCTAATGAAATGTATAAGACGATGATGAAAAGATATGAAGCGCATGAAGAGTTATTCACTGAATATAATGAAGCCCTTAAAAATGATAAAGCATTATACGAAATGTTTAAAAATAAAAACCTCCCACTTGATGATCTTGAAGCCCAAGTAAATAAACTCAATGAAACATATAAAAGGATTTCTAATGCAAATGAAAAATTTAATATGCTGACAGAACAATACAATGACAAAAAGTTGTCATTTTATAAGCAGGCAGGACTTAATTCAAGTAACTAAATAGTATTTAATAAAAATAATCGGCAAATCATGCCGATTTTTTTATATTATAACAACTGCAAAAAAAGAAAATATATATATAACAGATTTTGAAATCTAATGATACAGAAGGAATAATAAACAATTAATTAGCAACATGTTAGTGTTGAAAAATATTAATACATACTATTTGACGTGTAAAAACTAATGAGGTAAACTTGTAAAGGAGTTCATTAATTGTATCAATGATGTTACATAAAATAGTGGTACAGAATAAAATAATTGTGAGGTAAAAGAAAATTTGTTTTATCTTATCTTTTCTGTGAAAAACTATTTATTAGTATGTGAAGAACTAAGATAACCAAAATTCTATGTAATATCACGGGTTTATCCAATACAAAGTATAAAATGGATAGGACTTATTATCTGCTTTTATTCTTTAGGTTTTGGGTAATCTAACTTAGTGGATAATATTTTCAAAAATTTAGCTCCTGAATTGAAAGGAAGAGGTGACCTAAATGGTTTCTAAAACTCAAAACGCTAAGCTTGATGCGAAGAAAACACTAGAAGTTGTTGAAGAACAATTTCAAACACTTCAAATTCTAAATGAATCTGGTGAAGTCGTTAACGAAGCGGCGATGCCAGACTTAAGCGATGAACAACTACAAGAATTAATGCGTCGCATGGTCTATACACGAATTCTTGACCAGCGTTCTATTTCTTTAAATCGTCAAGGAAGATTAGGTTTCTATGCTCCAACTGCAGGGCAAGAAGCTTCTCAATTAGCTTCACAGTTTGCATTAGAAAAAGAAGATTTTATTTTACCTGGATATCGTGATGTTCCTCAAATTGTTTGGCATGGCTTACCGTTATCTCAAGCATTTTTATGGTCAAGAGGACATTTCCAAGGTATGCAAATTCCGGACGGAGTAAATGTTCTTCATCCTCAAATAATCATTGGTGCCCAATATGTCCAAACTGCCGGTGTTGCTCTTGGTTTTAAAAAGCGTGGAACAAAGGCAGTAGCCATTACTTATACCGGTGATGGAGGTACATCACAAGGGGATTTCTATGAAGGAATGAACTTTGCAGGTGCCTATAAAGCCCCAGCCATCTTCATTGCTCAAAATAACCGATTCGCTATTTCAACTCCTGTTGAAAAGCAATCTGCTGCCAAAACTCTTGCTCAAAAAGCTGTTGCAGCTGGAATTCCAGGAATTCAAGTTGATGGTATGGATCCACTTGCTGTTTATGCTGCTGTCCGTGAAGCACGCGAGCGAGCAATTAATGGTGAAGGTCCAACATTCATTGAAACTTTAACATACAGATATGGTCCACATACTATGGCTGGTGATGATCCAACTCGTTATCGTACAGCAGATCTTGACAATGAATGGGAAAAGAAAGATCCATTAGTTCGTTTCCGTAAATTCCTTGAGAACAAAGGTCTTTGGTCAGAAGAAAAGGAAAATGAAGTAATCGAACAAGCGAAAGAAGACATTAAAGAAGCAATTAAATTAGCTGATGCTGCACCTAAACAAAAGGTTACTGACTTAATGTCTATTATGTATGAAGAAATGCCTCAAAACTTAAAAGAACAATATGAAATATATAAAGAAAAGGAGTCGAAGTAAGCCATGGCTCAAATGACAATGATTCAAGCAATTACAGATGCATTACGTTCGGAATTACGCAACGATCCCAATGTTTTAGTATTCGGTGAAGACGTTGGTGTAAACGGTGGTGTATTCCGTGCAACCGAAGGGTTGCAACAGGAATTTGGCGAAGATCGTGTATTTGATACTCCACTCGCTGAATCAGGAATCGGCGGCTTAGCAGTAGGTCTAAGTTTACAAGGATTCCGCCCAGTTCCCGAAATTCAATTCTTTGGATTCGTATTTGAGGTAATGGATTCCATTGCTGGTCAGTTAGCCCGCCAACGTTTTCGTTCAGGTGGAAAGACTAGTGCGCCAGTAACGTTCCGTTCGCCATTTGGTGGAGGGGTACATACTCCTGATATGCACGCTGACAGTTTAGAAGGACTTATGGCTCAGACACCAGGAGTAAAGGTTGTTATTCCGTCAACTCCGTATGATGCTAAGGGGCTGCTCATTTCATCTATCCGTGACAATGATACAGTTGTTTTCCTTGAGCATATGAAGTTATACCGTTCTTTCCGTCAAGAAGTTCCTGAAGAGTCATATACAATTCCACTAGGAAAAGCTGAAGTTAAACATGAAGGTACAGATGTTACAATTGTTACCTATGGTGCAATGGTACATGAGTCTTTGAAAGCTGCAGAAGAGTTAGAAAAAGAAGGTTTTTCTGCGGAAGTAATTGACTTACGGACTGTAAGCCCGATTGATATTGAGACAATTATTGCATCCGTTGAAAAAACAGGCCGTGCGATTGTTGTTCAAGAAGCACAAAAACAAGCTGGTATTGCAGCAAATGTTGTTGCTGAAATAAATGACCGTGCAATTTTAAGTTTGGAAGCACCAGTTTTACGTGTGGCTGCTCCAGATACAGTTTTTCCTTTCCCACAAGCAGAAGCTGTTTGGCTTCCGAATTATAAAGATGTCATTGCAACAGCTAAAAAAGTTTTAACCTTTTAATTAACTTATTTAATCGTACACTAATATTTCTATAGTTATGTTGCTCAAAAAAACATGTAATTTAGGAGGATGAATCCTAGTGTCATTTCAATTTAAAATGCCTGACATCGGTGAAGGTATACATGAAGGCGAAATTGTTAAATGGTTCGTAAAACCAGGTGACAAAGTTCAAGAAGATGATGTACTTTGTGAGATTCAAAATGATAAAGCTGTAGTAGAAATCCCTTCCCCTGTTGAAGGAACAGTAGTTGATGTATTAGTTGGCGAAGGAACTGTCGCAACAGTTGGACAAGTTTTAGTAACCTTTGATGCTCCTGGTTACGAAAACCTTCAATTTAAAGGCGATGAACATGCTGATGAACCGAAACAAGAAGAGAAGCCAGCGGCAGCAGCCCCTGCGCCAGAGGTTAAACAAGATGCAGCACCACAACCAGCAGCAGTAGCAGTGGCACCGCAAGTTGAAGTAGATCCAAATCGTCGAATTGTAGCAATGCCGTCTGTTCGTAAATACGCTCGTGAAAAAGGAATAAATATCCAGTTAGTTCCTGGTACAGGAAATCTTGGCCGAATTTTAAAGACTGATATCGATGCTTTTGTCAGCGGTGGAGCAGCACCTTCGCCACAGGCAGCTACTAATGCAGCTGCGGTAACTGAAACAGCTGAAGTGGAAGCACCAAAAGCAGCCGCTGCTATTCCACAAGGTGAATACCCAGAAACACGCGAGAAGATGAGTGGTATTCGGAAGGCAATTGCTAAGGCCATGGTTAACTCTAAGCACACTGCACCACACGTAACACTTATGGATGAAGTGGATGTAACTAAACTTGTTTCACACCGTAAGAAGTTTAAAGAGGTAGCTGCAGCCAAAGGCATTAAGCTTACATTCTTACCATACATCGTTAAAGCATTAACAAGTGCATTACGTGAATTCCCTGCATTAAACACATCACTAGATGATGCAACAAGTGAAATTATTCATAAGCATTATTATAATATTGGAATTGCAGCTGACACAGAAAAAGGCTTACTTGTACCAGTTGTAAAAGATGCAGACCGTAAGTCAGTTTTCACAATTTCTAACGAAATCAATGAATTAGCTGGAAAAGCACGGGACGGAAAACTTGCTCCTAATGAAATGAAAGGTGCTTCATGTACGATTTCCAACATTGGTTCAGCGGGCGGTCAATGGTTTACTCCAGTAATTAATCACCCTGAAGTTGCCATCTTGGGTGTTGGCCGTATTGCAGAAAAACCAATCGTTAAAAATGGTGAAATTGTTGCGGCACCAGTATTAGCTTTATCTTTAAGCTTTGACCACCGTATGATCGATGGAGCAACAGCACAAAATGCATTAAATCATATTAAACGTTTGTTGAACGATCCAGAACTATTGTTAATGGAGGCGTAATATAATGGTCGTTGGAGATTTCCCAATTGAAACAGATACTATAGTCATCGGAGCTGGTCCAGGAGGATATGTTGCAGCTATTCGTGCAGCACAGCTTGGACAAAAGGTGACAATTGTTGAAAAAGAATATGTAGGCGGCGTTTGTTTAAATGTCGGTTGTATTCCATCGAAAGCGTTAATTTCGGCAGGACACCGTTACGAAACAGCCATGCATTCGGATACTTTTGGAATTACCGCAGAAAATGTAAAAGTGGATTTTACAAAAGTTCAAGAATTTAAGGCAGGCATCGTTAAAAAGTTAACAGGTGGTGTCGAAGGTTTATTAAAAGGTAATAAAGTAAACATTGCTCGTGGTGAGGCCTATTTTGTTGATGCCAATACATTACGTGTAATCAATGAAGATTCAGCACAGACTTATACCTTTAAAAATGCAATTATTGCAACTGGTTCTCGTCCTATCGAGCTCCCAGCCTTTAAATATTCAAAACGTGTTCTGAATTCTACAGGTGCACTTAACTTAAATGAAATCCCTGAAAAAATCGTTGTTATCGGCGGTGGAGTAATCGGAATTGAACTAGGTGGTGCTTATGCAAACTTTGGCAGCCAGGTTACCATTTTAGAAGGTGCGGAAGAAATACTCGGTCTTGGTGTTTTTGACAAGCAAATGGCTGCTCTTGTAAAGAAAAGCATGAAGAAAAAAGGTGCAGAATTCTTTACAAAAGCATTTGCTAAGGGCGTTGAAGAAACTGAAAACGGCGTTGTTGTAACGTTCGAAACAAAAGGCGAAGAAAAGAAAATCGAAGCAGATTATGTGTTTGTAATGGTTGGAAGACGCCCTAACACTGATGAAATGGGATTAGAACAAGTGGGTGTTAAGTTATCTGACCGTGGTTTGATTGAGATTGACAAACAATGTCGCACGAACCTTAGCAATATCTATGCTATTGGTGATGTTGTTGCTGGTCCTCAATTGGCACATAAAGCATCATATGAAGCGAAAATTGCTGCTGAGGCAATTGCTGGTCACACGTCTGAAATTGATTATTTAGGTATTCCTGCTGTTGTATTCTCTGAACCTGAATTAGCATCTGTTGGTTATACTGAAGCGCAAGCAAAAGAAGAAGGACTTGCTGTGAATGCAGCTAAGTTCCCATTTGCTGCTAATGGTCGTGCGTTATCATTAGACAGTGGTGATGGATTCTTGAAACTAATTACTCGGAAAGAAGATGGACTTGTAATTGGGGCACAGATTGCTGGAACAAGCGCATCAGATATGATTGCAGAATTAGGCCTAGCGATTGAAGCAGGAATGACTGCTGAAGATCTTGCTATGACCATCCATGCACATCCAACACTTGGAGAAATCACAATGGAAGCGGCAGAAGTTGCATTAGGAAGCCCAATCCATATTATGAAATAATTTAGAAACAAAAAAGTCCTTTTCGCTAAATAGCGGAAAGGGCTTTTTCTATTTAAGATGAATTGATTTGTACTGAGGTGTAAAAATATCTCTGGTATCATAAAAACAAAATATATCTCTCGTTTTTAGAACATATACTTAAAAGAAACAGCATTCTAATATCAATTTTGAATGTATTAAGAGTGGTGATAAATATGAGGGTCTATATTGTCGTGATATTACAATTTATCATTTGGAGCGGTTATACATTTATTGAATGGTTGTCAAAGCATGACCAACTTATATATAAAGTCATCATGTTTTTTGTGTTTTTTTATCTAGCCTTTTTAATTGGAAATCATGTAACCAAATCAGCGCGTAAAACTCTATTTATCACTACCTTAAGTCTCGTTATATACACTTCGATTCACTATACCATGGAAATGTTTATGCAATAAAAAAGCCCCTCAAGGAGCTTTTTTATTTTCGTGGATAATAATACATGATACGTTCATTGAATAGATGGAGTTCCCCTTGCAGTTTTTTCGCAAGGTACTTACAAAATTCATTGGCTTTTCCTTTATCACCGTAAGTAGATTGATCAGGTAAAGTGACTTGTATGTATGTTTGTTCAAATTCCTGACCGTCTTCATTACGAATCGTTTCCTGATCAATTCCAACTAAAATAGCATAGTAGCGTTCATCATTTGAGCGTAAATAGAACCATTTTCCTTTGGCCTCTGTTGTTTCTTTCATTTCATATGGGAAGGCTGACTCTCCGTATTCCCATCCTATTTGGTTTCCTGTTTTTGTTGTATTTTTTTTATACTCGTGAAATAAATCTTTTACTTCCTCAATAGTTACATTTTGTTTAGCAGATGAAGGCACTAGCTTAATGTATGCGTTAACAGCCATCATCATTCCCCCCCACTAGTCAGTTAATATTAACCATCTCTATTCTAGCACTGAATAAAATCTTATGACAACTGCCGCATGAAATAATTGTACAAGTTTCTTGTTTCTTGTTAAAATTTGAATTATAATAATATTCTAAATATTAAATTCTAAAAGAAGGAGGAACTTATGGGAATTTTTGAGAAGCTCTATGATGAGCATGAATATTCAAAAGTGAGATTTATTGGATTTACCACGGAAAGTACTCGTTATGATTTTGGAATTATTTATACCAACATGTTTTTTGGGAAGCCGTTAGTTGTTTGCATGCAAACAGGCCGATCCACTCTCCTTGACCCCAAAGATATTGAAGATATTGATTACCTTCAAACTATATTCCGTATACCAGACCAACAGCAGGCCGAAGATTTAGCTGACTTCTTCAGAGAAACACTCCCATCCATCCCATTTATCACCCAATATGAGTAATAATTCAAAAAGGAAGGCCTGTTTAGGCCTTTTTTTTATGAACATTTTTTAAATGTGATATACAATTTAGGTTTGAAATTTATAATGTGATATATTATTATGTGTTTAAGGATATATAAATAATTCGCTTTAATGACATTCATTAATGAAAAGGGGATTGAGCAAATGGGTACTTTAGTATGCCAAACATGTAATTCTACTATTGATCATTTTGAAGATGAAAAAGTAACGGTGCTTTATTCTAAGTGCAATTGTTGCGAGGCTCATCATACAGAGGAAGATAAATAATAGCTAATAAAAATAAAACAGGATTCCTAAATGGAATCCTGTATTTTTGTTCTATTTTATTGCTTTATACTCTTTAATCACAAGAAGTGATTTGAGCTCATCATCCTCCGGTCCTTGTACAGGAAGGCCCGCTTCGAGGTTTTTCCGGATGTAATGGAGGTTTTCCTTTGTAATAATTTCACCTGGGATAAAAATTGGGATACCTGGTGGATAAACCATCACAAATTCTGCAATAATTCTTCCTTCTGATTCTTCAAAAGGAATAACTTCTGTTTCCGCATAAAATGCATCTCTAGGTGTTAATGCAAGCACTGGGATTTCAGGTAGTAGAACTTCTACAGGCTCAATTCTATCGGTACTGTGCTGGCATATGTCCGCTAATTCCTTGAGAGCATTTACTAGTAAGTCAGCTTCAGTTTCTGTGTCTCCAAGTGTGATAATACAAAGAATATTATATAAATCGGAAAGTTCCACTTCAATATTATGTTTTTCTCTTAGCCATTTTTCTACATCATAACCAGTTAATCCTAATTCTTTTACTGAAATAATTAATTTAGTTGGATCGTAATCAAAGGTAGCTTTTGATCCTAAGATTTCTTCACCAATACAATGTAGATTTTCGATTTCATTAACTCTTATTCGAATCGATTGTGCTACTTTAATTGTATTATTAATTAAGTCCCTTCCCTTAGTAGCTAATTGCTTACGTGCAACATCGAGTGAAGCAAGCAATAAATACGAGGTAGAGGTGGTAGTAAGCATACTTAATATGGATTGGACATGTTTGGCAGAAACGAGGCCTTCTTTTACATTGAGAATCGAACTTTGAGTCATCGAACCACCTAGTTTATGAACGCTGGTAGCTGCCATATCTGCACCTGCCTGCATTGCAGAGAGTGGAAGTTCTTCATGAAAATGAATATGCACCCCATGGGCTTCATCAACTAAGACAGGGATATCATAAGAGTGTGCAATTTCAACAATCTTTTTCAAATCCCCGGAAATACCAAAATAAGTTGGGTTGATAACTAATACTGCTTTCGCATCTGGATGCTGTTTAAGAGCTCTTGCCACGGCATCGGGAGTGATTCCATGAGATATACCTAGTTCCTTATCAATTTCGGGCTGGATAAACACTGGAATAGCGCCTGAGAAAACAATCGCAGACATGATAGATTTATGAACATTTCTAGGTACGATAATTTTATCATCTGGACCACAAACAGCCATAATCATCGCAATTATCGCTCCGCTTGTGCCTTGTACAGAAAAGAATGTTCTATCTGCACCAAAGGCTTCGGCTGCTAAATCTTGCGCTTGTTTGATAATCCCTTTTGGCTGATGTAAATCGTCTAGCGGACCAATATTTATTAAGTCGATAGACAGGGCGTTATCCCCGATAAAGTTACGAAATTCAGGGTCAATCCCAGCGCCTTTTTTATGACCAGGAATATGAAACTGAATTGGATTCTTCTTTGCATGTTCTAATAAACCGCTAAATAACGGTGTTTGATTTTGAGACAATTTATAAACACACCTCTTTGTAAAAAATACTCTAATTATGTCGAATTTCAATAATAAACAAAGGAATTATAGCATTATTCCCATTCATTGCAAAGAAATTTATGTTATTCCTTATCCAGTTTACGATAGTTTCCCTTTAACACAGGAAAATTACCCTAAAGTAACGAAATAACAAGTAGAAAGTTTTTAGGAGGGTTTAAATTGGAATGGAAAACACGTGTGACTCAATTATTAAACATACGTTATCCGATAATTCAAGGGGGTTTAGCCTATTTAGCCTATTCTGAATTAGCTTCAGCTGTTTCTAACGCAGGTGGTCTTGGGCAGATCACTGCCATGTCATTAGCTGAACCTGAACAACTTCGAGCGGAAATACGTAAAGTAAGACAACTAACAAACAATCCTTTTGGGGTGAACTTTGCGATTGGACAGCATGGCAGACCATTTGCCGATTTTCTACAAGTGGCTATTGATGAAAAGGTTCCGGTTGTTTCAATGACAGGAGGAAATCCTGCACCCATATTTGAGCAATTAAATGGTACACAGATAAAAACACTTGTCCTTGTTGCGGCCAGAAGACAGGCAGTTAAGGCAGAGGAACTTGGTGCAGATGCTGTTATGGTTGTGGGGCAGGAAGGTGGGGGCCACCTTGGCCGAGATGATGTAGGTACAATGGTACTAGTGCCTCAAGTGGTAGATGCTGTTTCTATACCTGTTATTGCTTCAGGGGGAATAGGTGATGGACGTGGACTAATGGCTGCCCTTAGTTTAGGTGCAGAGGGTATTGAAATGGGTACAAGATTCATTGCAACAAAAGAATGTGTTCATGCCAATGAACTATATAAGAATACCTTAGTGGAAGGCAATGAAACTGGCACAGTGGTGATTAAAAGGACTATCGGTGCTCCGGCTAGAGCATTAGCTAATAGTTGGACAGAAAAAATTCTAGAAATTGAAAAAAACAATGGGGGATATGATGATTTAAAAGATTACATTAGTGGAACTGCAAACCAACGCTATATTTATGATGGTGTACCTGATAATGGTTTTGCATGGGCAGGGCAAGTGATGGGTTTAATAAAAGATGTCCCTACAGTTGAAGAATTATTTCATCGAATGATACATGATGCTGAACAAATTCGTGCAAAATGGGGAAAATAAGTATATGATTCTGTTTAGTTGAATTAGTAAGAAGGTGAAATTATGGAATACCAATATCCTATTGACCATCATTGGAGTACAGAAGAAATTGTGGATGTAATTGCATTTTTTGAAACAATTGAAAAGGCATATGAACAGGGAATTGACCGCGATGTGGTATTGAAGGCATATCGCCGCTTTAAAGAAATCGTTCCCAGCAAAGCCGAAGAAAAGACAATTTGTAATGAATTTGAAGAAATGAGTGGCTATTCTTCTTATCGAACTATAAAAAAAGTAAAAGATGCAGCCTCCGGGGATAGAATTAAAATGAAATAGAAAAAATCAGATCCTGCACCTATTGTGCAGGATCTGATTTTTTTCTTACTTTCTATTTTGTGAAATTCGATATAAAGTGGCAACTTTCTCAAAAACACCCTCAATTTGCTGAATTAATTGATCAGAACCTAATTGAATGACTCTTTCTCTTTCAATTGTATAACCACATAATAATTCTGCTTTTTTTACGTTATGCAGGCGGTCAAAAAGCGAACGAAGTTCTTCCTTTGATAAATGACTGTGGGCAATGGTTTCTGGCTTTGTATGATCCACTGACCAAACATAGTCCTTTGGTGTATCTTTGTAAATTTTTGCTATTTTTTTTGAAAATCTTTCAGCAATTAATTCTTTTTGAGGTGCTTCATAAATAACAGCAAACCATATAAACAAATGGGTATTCCACATGCCGATTTGAAAATGGGGAAGCATCTTATAACCTCGAGGATTATTTGAGAATGCAACCCAAGTATCTTTAGGCGGATTAATGGTCCTTCTGGCATGTTTTGCCACGTGAACAAACATTTCATCATCCGTATGTGAAGAAATAAATGGGGCGAAATAATCTCCTAATTCTTCCAATTTAGGTCGGACCGTTTCCTTCAAAGCCTCCATCCTTGCCTCTAAACCATCTATTAAAAAAACATCAAAATCTTCGTTTGTAAATCCTGTAAAACCCATATATAAACCTCCAAATAAACATTTGTTTCTAATTGTAGCATAACAATCAGAGAGACCTATAGTTTGATGCTTTCTAGGTTAGAGCACATATTTGTTGCAACATATCTCCCTGACTCATATTATACAGTAAAAAAATAATCTGAAAAATGAATCAAATCCAGGAAGGGGAGGAGAAACGTGAAACAATTGATGAATACCTCACTAAAAAAAGCAAGCGAAAAGGAAAGGACTGCAGTATTAAGATTGGAAATGGATTATGAATTAGCTACATTATTCGAAGCGATTGAAGAAAAGAATGAGAAAAAAATGAAAGAATGCAAACAAAAATTAGAAAAAATCCGCCAAGAATTATTACGATTAAAAGCACTTTGATAAATTAATGATGTTTTTTATCCAAGGAGAAATAAAGCAGGATGGAGAGAAATAGAATATACTCTGAACTTATCAAAACGAACTCCAGCAAAAATGAAGGGGGTTCGTTTATTATTGTCCTTTTTGATGTGGTACGTGTACCTCTTAAAAGTTGATGTGTTCTAACAATTTGATTAAGCTAAAGGTACATTATTTAATTTATCATGCATCATACTACATACATTGAAATCTAGACAGGAAATTAATTAGATGTGTTTGGAGGAGTGTTATGAACTGGGATCAAATTTATTCTCATGCAAAGGAATGGGTTAATGACGCTGGAGCTAGAATTAGATTATCTTTTGATGAAACATTGAATATTCAAACGAAGTCAAATGCTAATGATTTGGTTACAAATATGGATAAAGAAATTGAGCAATTTTTTATTAGTAAAATCAGAGCGGTATATCCCGATCATAAAATATTGGGGGAAGAAGGGTTTGGAGACACACTTGAAAGTCTTGATGGTGTGGTTTGGATGATTGATCCAATCGATGGAACGATGAATTTTATACACCAACAAAGAAATTTTGCTATTTCTCTTGGGATATATGAGAATGGGATTGGTAAAATTGGACTCATTTACGATGTGGTCCATGATGAACTGTATCATGCCAAAAAGGGAAATGGAGCCTATTTAAATCAAAAGAATCTGGTACCACTCAAGGATACACTGGTTAAGGAATCCATCATTGCACTAAATGCAACATGGGTAATGGAAAATCACCGTATTGATCATAATTTAATGATACCTCTAGTGAAAGATTCACGGGGAACAAGGTCATATGGTTCGGCAGCCCTTGAAATGGTGTTTGTTGCGACAAGAAGGGTTGACGCATACCTCTCGATGCGCTTATCGCCTTGGGATGTTGCTGCAGGAGCAGTAATTATTGAAGAACTAGGCGGGGTGGTTACAAATCTAAGGGGAGAAAAACTGAATTTTCTTGCACAGGATTCATTATTTACTGCAAATCATGGATTGCACCAATCAATTTTGAAGGACTACTTAAAAGAGGGAAGATGGTAAAAAGAAGAAGCCAATGCAGGCTTCTTCTTTTTATAATTCTCCATTTTCACGCATTTTTCTTTTTGTTTTAAAGCCCATCCCCATAATTACGATAATTGCAATGATACAGCCAAGTGCACCGATTATGCTTTTTTCGCTAATTGCAATGCCAATCCCCATTATACTCGCGGCTGCAAGGATGGCATAAACGAGTAATGACCACTTCACGTTTTTCATTTTTTGATACCCCTTTTTTAGTTCAAAAATTGAGTGCTTTAGTATAATTTTAATTCTACAATAAAATGGTTAGGGGTTTCCACTTTAATTGTGGTATAATGTTTTAGTTGTGAATGGGAAACTACAAATAGACTTATTTTTAGAATATAGGAGTGGAATTTTTTGAATATAAGAAATGATATACGTAATATTGCGATCATTGCCCACGTTGACCACGGGAAAACAACATTGGTAGACCAATTGTTGAAACAATCTGGAACATTTCGTTCTAACGAGCATGTTGAAGAACGTGCTATGGATTCGAATGACTTAGAAAGAGAGCGTGGAATCACCATCCTCGCGAAGAACACGGCGATTCAATACAAAGATACTCGTATCAATATTTTGGATACTCCAGGACACGCTGACTTTGGCGGAGAAGTGGAACGGATTATGAAAATGGTTGATGGGGTATTGCTAGTAGTTGATGCCTATGAAGGCTGTATGCCACAAACTCGTTTTGTTCTTAAAAAGGCATTAGAGCAGAATTTAACTCCAATTGTTGTTGTTAATAAAATTGACCGTGACTTTGCAAGACCTGCAGAAGTAATCGATGAAGTTATCGATTTATTTATTGAACTTGAAGCAAATGAGGATCAACTTGAATTCCCAGTTATTTATGCTTCAGCGATTAATGGTACAGCAAGTACTAACCCTGAGAAGCAAGATGAAAATATGCAATCCTTGTATGATGCAATTGTTGAATATATACCTGCTCCAGTTGATAATCGTGAAGAACCATTACAATTTCAAGTTGCACTTCTTGATTACAACGATTATGTTGGCAGAATCGGGATCGGCCGTGTTTTCCGCGGTACGATGAAGGTGGGGCAACAAGTTGCCTTAATGAAATTAGATGGTTCAGTGAAACAATTCCGTGTGACCAAGATTTTCGGTTTCTTTGGATTAAAGCGTCAAGAAATCCAAGAAGCAGTAGCGGGAGATTTAATTGCAGTATCAGGTATGGAAGATATCAACGTTGGTGAAACAGTTTGCCCGGTTGAACATCAAGAAGCACTGCCAATCCTAAGAATAGATGAACCAACATTACAAATGACATTTGTTGTTAACAACAGTCCATTTGCAGGTAGAGAAGGTAAGTATTTAACTGCAAGGAAAATTGAAGAAAGATTACGTGCTCAATTGCAAACAGATGTAAGTTTACGAGTGGATAACACAGATTCACCTGATGCATGGATCGTTTCTGGCCGTGGTGAACTTCATTTATCAATCTTAATTGAAAACATGCGTCGTGAAGGCTATGAACTTCAAGTTTCTAAACCGGAAGTTATTGTTAAAGAAATTGATGGTGTACGTTGTGAACCAGTGGAAAGAGTCCAAATCGATGTACCTGAAGAGCATACTGGTTCTGTAATGGAATCAATTGGTGCCCGCAAAGGCGAAATGCTGGATATGATCAATAATGGTACCGGCCAAGTTCGTTTAATCTTTAATGTGCCAGCACGTGGATTAATTGGTTACACTACCGAATTCTTAACTATGACTCGTGGTTATGGAATTATTAATCATACCTTTGATAGCTACCAGCCGATGTTACCAGGCCAAGTTGGTGGACGACACCAAGGTGTGCTTGTCTCAATGGAATCTGGAAAAGCTTCGACATATGGTATCATGCAAGTGGAAGACCGTGGAACTATTTTTGTTGAACCAGGTACTGAAATTTACGAGGGGATGATCGTGGGTGAAAATACCCGTGAAAATGACATCACCGTTAATATTACTAAAATGAAACAAGCAACAAATGTGCGTTCAGCTAACAAAGATCAAACATCAGTGATTAAAAAGCCGCGCATTATGACCTTAGAAGAGTCATTAGAATATTTAAATGATGACGAATATTGTGAGGTTACACCGGAATCAATTCGTCTTCGTAAGAAAATTCTTGATAAAAATGAACGTGAAAGAGCTGCTAAAAAGAAAAAATATGCTGAACAGAGTTAAGTAAAAGGGGTGCAAGAAGATGGAAGGATTCTCTCCCAGCCTTAGATTTTTCATTGAACTAACAGATGTAAAAACCGCTGTGTGGTTACAGTATGTATATATTGTTATTTTAGCGGCCATTGTCTATAAGTTAGGCTTTGCAAAAAAATTGCCTCTTTTGAAAAACATTGTTATTTATATTTGTCTCTTGATTGGATGCTTTGTGATGCTGATTTTTTCTTATGCATTGCCAATCGCTGAAGGACTCGCAGGTGCGGCCGTGTTATTAATTATCTATAAAATACGCTTACATCAGACGAAAAAGCATCAGGCAGAAGCGAAATAACGGGGGTTTTGGTAAATGAAATCCGTACAGGATACACTATATAATTGGCTTACAATTAAGGTTGTATGCGACGCAAGGCCTGATGATACAGCAGCTCGAGATACATTACACCTTTTTGAGGAAATGCTTGCGGATCTTAACCTCTCAAACATTGAGGTAACAACAGATGTAGTCATGTATTATGTTTCCTATCAACAAGGAGAAGAAACGAAAAAAACTCGTTTTCCGCGGGAATTGATTGAAGTCATGCTGCAGCAGATTAATCATGAACCAGAAAAATATGAGAACTACCCTATCGAAGAATAATAAAAAACCATCAAGTCATTCCAGTTGGAATTGGCCTGATGGTTTTTTTACTCACCTCATAGGGTCTGGAATTTTTCGTTTTACCAATCGTCTTCCTCTGTTTTAGTACGAAATAATCGAAAATTTCCTGTTTCAAATCTGGCATTCGTTTTTTCCGTTATTCTTGAATTGCACTCTTTACACATATATGTATGGATGGGACGATTGCGAAGTCGTTTAGCAACAAACGATTCATCCTCGATTGCTTCAATTTTATCGCAAATTACACATTTAACTCTCATAAGACACCTCTTTAACTATTTCTAATAACCGATGTTTCCTCTAGTATATCATGGCAGAATGTTTGTAAGTAATCAATTGGTTAAATTTGATGAAAGAATGGGATAGTAGTAATATGAGGATATCTGTTTCTTTAAACAGAGCAAAGGACTAATTTAAGGGGATGTAGAAAAATGGCAAATCAAGTAGAACCAGTGCTAATTAAGCCTTTATATGATGAACTGCAAAAAGAGCGGTTCGTGACATTGGCAACAGTTGATTATGAAACAGGGGGTCCTAATGTCAGCTCGATTTCCTGGGTGCTTGCAAAGGATGAAAGTACCATCTATTTTGCAGTTGATAATCGCTCTAGGATCATCGAAAATATTCATAAAAACAATCAAGTGGTTATTAATTTGATTGCGAACGAATCTACATATGCTATTCACGGGAACGCTCAGGTAAAAGAGGAAAGACTGCAGGATGTTCCACTAAAACTTGCTCTAATCCAGGTGGACATTACTGCTGTAAGGGATGTAATGTTTTATGGTTCAAAAATAGTCACAGAGGTTCAATATGATAAAACCTATGATAAAAATGCTGCCCAAAAGTTAGACAATCAAGTAATGGATGCAATAAGAAAAGCTTAGGAATTACCCTAAGCTTTTTGCTTTTCTATTTGTAGTGATTAGATTGGTCTTCTTGTTCTTTTTCCAGCTTCTTTTGATTGTTAGAATTTAGCTTCTTATCTGGCTTTTCAGGGGCATTTTTAGGGCTTGGCGTAAGTATATCTCCAGGGATTTCGGGCATTAATCGACCCGCTACATCGGCAAGTTCTTCCATAATCCCTTGGATTGGCCTTCCCTTATTAATATCCTCTTGAATCTCTCGCAAACGCTGTGTTGTATCCGCATCAGCTACGACTACTGATTTGGCACCATACGGATCCTTTTTTAAACTTTCAGCCACTGAATACTTAATGGACCCTACTTGTGAACGATCAATTTTTGCGTTTACATCAATTCCGACAATCGCATATCTTCCTAAAACGACAGCAGTTGCATCTTTAACATTTGGAATACTTGTTGCAAGTTTTACCAATCGTTTCGAGATTTCTTGCCCTGTTTTTCGATCAACATTTTCAATATAACTATTTTTTACTTTAACGGATGAATCATTTACATTGTTTGAGAGCTCCTTCTTTGTACTGCAGCCCGCTAGGATGAGCAATAATGCAGCTATGATTAAGGTTTTCTTCATTTTTATTCCACCTCCGCAAGCTTTATAAATAATTGAGATAAAGTCAAAATCATTTATCTTAATTGAATGTCTCACTAACATTTATTGTGCGGAAATCCTTCTATCTTTATTCCAATAAACATATATTTTACCAAAGTCCAATCTAGCAGAAGGGTTGTTTGCAAGATGCAATCCAAACAACAAGTAAAGCAGGAGGCGTTGCTTTGAGTAAGATATACGTGTTAGATACGAATGTCTTGTTGCAAGACCCGTATTCACTCTTCTCCTTTGAAGATAATGAGGTTGTAATTCCTGCAGTGGTTCTTGAAGAAGTGGACTCAAAGAAAAGGTACATGGATGAAGTAGGGAGAAATGCAAGACAAGTATCAAGGTTAATTGATGGTTTTAGAGCTTCAGGAAAACTCCATGAAAAAATTCCTCTTGAAAACGGAGGGACCATCCGAATTGAGTTGAATCATCGTACCTTTCATGAACTTCAGGATATATTTGTTGAAAAAACAAATGATAATCGAATTTTGGCAGTGGCGAAAAATTTATTTTTAGAAGAACAAACCAAAGAAAATGGAAAGCCGGTTATTCTAGTAAGTAAGGATGCTCTTGTCAGGGTCAAAGCAGATGCAATTGGTTTAGATGCCGAAGATTTTTTGAATGATCGAGTGGTTGAAATTGATCATATCTACACAGGCTTTTTTGAAGTGTTGATTCCCATCGAATTATTGGGTCGTTTTTATGAAAAAGGTGAACTGAATCTCTCGGAGATAGCAAATCACCCATTTTATCCCAATCAATTTTTAGTAATGAAAGATGCATTGGGCAGTTCTGCCTCTGCCATAGGAATGGTAGATAAAACCAGTAAGAAGGTAAAAAAATTAGCTTTAAATCAAGAGCATGTTTGGGGCATCCATTCTAGGAATGTTCAACAGACAATGGCAATTGAATTGTTATTACGAAAAGATATTCACTTAGTTACATTAACTGGGAAAGCAGGAACAGGGAAGACGCTGTTAGCACTTGCTTCTGGTTTAATGCAAACGGAAGATTTCCGGGAATATAAAAAACTTTTAGTGGCAAGGCCGATAGTGCCGGTAGGGAAGGACTTAGGTTTTTTACCGGGAGAGAAACAGGAAAAGCTTCGACCATGGATGCAGCCCATTTTTGATAATCTAGAATTTCTATTCAACACCAAAAAGCCTGGTGAACTTGATGCGATTTTAGCAGGACTTGGATCAATTGAGGTGGAGGCATTAACGTATATTCGTGGCAGAAGTTTACCGAAGCAATTCATCATAATAGATGAAGCACAAAATTTAACGAAGCATGAGGTGAAAACGATTCTTACGCGTGTTGGAGAAGGTAGTAAAATTGTGTTAATGGGAGACCCTGAACAGATTGATCATCCTTATCTAGATGCATATAACAACGGCTTAACGTATGTTGTAGAAAAATTTAAGGATCAGTCTATTTCAGGTCATGTTAAATTAATGAAAGGGGAAAGGTCGGGATTAGCTCTATTAGCTGCAGATTTACTCTAAATTATATAAAAAAATAAAACGGGCGCCAAAGGCACCCGTCTTATTTTATGGTAAAGCTCTTTACGTTTTTAATCGGACTTGTAAGATTTGAGCCATCACCAAAATAGACATGGATTGGACCGTCTCCTGTAAGTGGCTTTCCATTATTGGAAAATCCTAAGATAAAATCATTGGCCTTTTCTAGAGGGTATTCATATTCACTGTCAATACAATGTATAACAAATGTATTTGCATCACTAGAAGGTTCTGAATTTTTTAGAAAGGGTTTTAGTGGTATACCAAAGGTCCCAGTCAATACCTTTTCTTTTTCAAATTTCTTTTCAGTTTTCAATGTGGGCGGGTAAATCGCACCCTCGATAATTTCACGGTCCCAATGTTTGGATACTGCTTTCGTATACTCTTCCAATGATTCAGTATTCTCTAGTTTTGTTGTAAAATAGGTGGTTAAATCAATACGTCGGTCGTCAAAAATCCACACACCTGGATCAAGTGTAATTGTATACTTCACGTTTCCTGAAATGATAATGATATTTTCCATAGTTTATTCCCCCTAAACCTTTGCATAATTAGTATAACTTCTTTTTGGCAAAATGTCATAATAGTAAAATCAGGTCCGCGATAAGATAAATCATTTTTGATGAAAAATAGTCTCAACTTGCTACTTTAATCGACTTCATTGTTCTTGCAATTTTCCGTTGTAAACGGTAAAATTTATAGATAAGTTGAATTATCGCTCTGAAATGGGGGGATTTATGTTGGCCTCTGAAATGATCGTGAATCACCAAGAAAAAGCATTTGCCTTATTACAGGCTGACGCAGAAAAAATATTAAGGCTAATCAAAGTACAAATGGACAATCTCACAATGCCCCAATGCCCTCTTTATGAAGAGGTGCTGGATACGCAAATGTTTGGCCTATCAAGAGAGATAGATTTTGCTGTTCGATTAGGTTTAATAGATAGTAAAGATGGTAAAGCAATCCTCGATACATTAGAGAAAGAGTTATCAATGCTTCATGATGCTTCATTAAGGAAATAGTTGCATAGGAACTCAAACAATTACTGTTCATTGTTTGGGTTTTTTTGTTAATTATGAGCAGGTGATTTCATTTATTATTGGGCCTACTCCAATATTAATTTGTTGTAACAAATTAACCTTTCCTCAAGAAATAATGTATATTTTCTATTATAATAGAATGATATAAATCAATATTGAAAATGAGGACCAATAAATGCTAAAAAAAATATTGAAATCATATGATTATACGTTAATTATTGCTACTATCCTTTTGTGTACTTTTGGACTTGTTATGATATACAGTGCCAGTATGGCTTCCGCAGTTCAAAGGTATGGTTATCCACCTGATTACTTTTATCAAAAACAAAAAGTATGGTTGATGATTTTTACTGTAATCTTCCTTTTCACTGCAATTCTTCCATATAAGATCATGATGTTCAAAAAAGTTCTGGTATTAATTGTGCTAGCTTCTCTTTTATCTTTGTTAGGTTTATTTGTATTTGGGGTAGAAAAAAATAATGCGCAAAGCTGGTACTCAATTGGGAGTTTCTTATTCCAGCCATCGGAGTTTGTGAAGTTGGCAGCTATCATTTATTTGGCAGCCGTCTATGCGAAAAAGCAAGCCTATATCAATCAATTTAACAAAGGTGTTCTCCCACCTTTAGTTTATCTTTTTATTATATGTTCACTTATTATCATTCAACCTGACTTTGGTACTGCTGCGATTATTATGGCCATCGCAAGTACGATGATTTTGTGTTCTGGGCTGAGTTTTAAAAGTATCGGCAAATTACTTATTATTGTAATGATCGTTCTTTTGCCGCTTGTTTTGGTCTCCTGGGGAAAGTTTTTTTCTGACGAACAACAAAGTCGTTTTGCCGTATTAAACAATCCGTTTGCTGATAAGTACGTAAATAATGAAGGATTTCACTTAGCTAACTCCTACATTGCAATTGGTTCGGGCGGGATTAATGGATTAGGCCTAGGGAAGAGTATTCAAAAGCTTGGCTATCTTCCAGAATCACATACAGATTTCATCATGGCGGTAATTGCCGAAGAATTAGGGATTTGGGGTGTGGGATTCGTTATTATACTTCTCTTTTATATTGTATTGAGAGGAATATATGTCGGATTACAATGTAAAGACCCTTTTGGGAGTCTCCTTGCTTTTGGTATCTCCAGCATGATTGGTATCCAGACGTTTATCAATCTAGCTGGTGTATCTGGGTTAATTCCTCTTACTGGTGTACCACTGCCATTTATAAGCTATGGGGGATCCTCTCTCTTAATGCTTGCAGCGGCAACAGGAATACTTGTTAATGTTGCAATGTTCAATAAATATGAAAAGAAATATAAAAATAACCAGGAACAAATGGATAATCGAGTTAAACAAAGCGATGGTAAGGTTTTTTATATTTAGTCAAAACGCGAAGAACATTTAAGCTCTTCGCGTTTTTAAAAATACATAGAATAGAAGGTGCTTTTTTGTGACTAGACAAATTAATAAAGTATTGGTCGCCAACCGAGGAGAAATTGCCATAAGGGTTTTTCGTGCTTGTACAGAACTGAATATTCGAACTGTTGCAATTTATTCTAAAGAAGATTCTGGAGCCTACCATCGTTACAAAGCTGATGAGGCTTATCTCGTAGGGGAAGGGAAAAAACCGATTGATGCCTATTTAGACATAGACGGCATTATTGCAATCGCCAAAAAAAGCGGTGCGAATGCCATTCATCCAGGTTATGGTTTTTTGTCTGAAAATATTCATTTTGCTAAGCGTTGTGAAGAAGAAGGAATTATTTTTATTGGACCTCAAATAACACAACTAGATATGTTCGGGGATAAGGTTAAAGCAAGGCATCAAGCTGAGCTTGCTGGAATACCAGTCATTCCAGGAAGCCCAGGTCCGGTAAGAGATGTAACTGAGGTAGAAGATTTTGTGGAGGAACACAAGCTGCCAATTATCATTAAGGCCTCTCTTGGCGGGGGCGGCCGCGGGATGAGAATTGTGAAACACCTAGATGAAATCCGTGAAGCATTTGAAAGGGCTAAGTCAGAAGCAAAGGCTGCTTTTGGTAATGACGAAGTATATCTGGAAAAATTAATTGAAAATCCAAAGCATATAGAAGTTCAAATTATTGGTGATAAGCATGGGAATATTGTTCACCTTTTTGACCGCGATTGTTCCGTCCAAAGGCGCCATCAAAAGGTTGTAGAGGTTGCTCCAAGCGTATCCATATCTGATGAATTACGAAAAAGAATATGCGAAGCTGCTGTCCAATTGATGAAAAATATAAATTACTTGAATGCAGGTACAGTAGAATTTCTTGTTTCAGGAAATGATTTTTATTTTATTGAAGTAAATCCAAGGGTTCAAGTAGAGCACACAGTCACAGAAATGGTAACGGGTATCGATATCGTTCAAACGCAAATATTGATTGCCGAGGGACATGAAATACATGGTCCGATAGTTGGTATACCTTTACAAGAAGAAATACAAATTAACGGATTTGCAATTCAGTCAAGGGTAACAACGGAAGACCCGCTAAATAATTTTATGCCCGATACAGGAAAAATTATGGCATATCGTTCAGGTGGAGGTTTTGGAGTACGTTTGGATGCAGGAAATGGCTTCCAAGGTGCTGTCATTACACCGTATTATGACTCGTTATTAGTAAAACTATCAACTTGGGCGCTGACCTTTGAACAAGCAGCCTCAAAAATGGTTCGTAATTTGCAGGAATTCAGGATTAGAGGAATTAAAACGAATATACCGTTTTTAGAAAATGTCGTGAAGCATGAAAAGTTTAGGAACGGCGAATATGATACCTCATTTATCGATACGACTCCGGAATTGTTTATTTTCCCGTTTCGTAAAGACCGTGGGACAAAAATGTTATCCTACATTGGTACAGTCACTGTAAATGGTTTCCCGGGAATTGAGAAGAAGAAAAGACCAGTTTTTTCGAAGCCAAGAATTCCTCATTTACCTTATGATTTGCCTTATCAAGAGGGCACTAAGCAAATCCTTGATAAGTACGGTGCAGAGGGCCTTGTTGAGTGGGTAAAGAATCAAAAAGAAGTCTTATTAACGGATACGACCTTTCGTGATGCACACCAGTCACTTTTAGCTACCCGTATGCGTACAAATGATATTCTTCATATCGCTGAGCCTTCTGCAAAACTTTTGCCCGATTTATTTTCTTTTGAAATGTGGGGAGGCGCAACTTTTGATGTGGCATACCGCTTCTTAAAAGAAGATCCATGGGACCGATTAATTTCACTACGTAAGAAAATTCCTAATGTTTTATTCCAAATGTTGATACGTGGAGCGAACGCGGTAGGATACAAAAACTATCCTGATAATCTAATCCGTGAATTTGTGGATCAATCTGCTTTGGGCGGAATTGATGTTTTTCGAATTTTCGATAGTTTAAATTGGGTAAAGGGAATGGAAGTTGCGATTGATGCGGTTCGTCAAACTGGTAAAATTGCTGAAGCATCCATTTGTTATACAGGGGACATTTTGGATCAGGCAAGGACGAAATACAATCTTCAATATTATAAACACTTGGCTAAAGAGTTGGAACTTCAAGGGGCTCATATACTAGGAATTAAGGATATGGCTGGATTATTAAAGCCTGAGGCAGCGTACATTCTTATTTCAGAGCTAAAAGAAACAATTGATATTCCTATCCATCTTCATACACATGATACCAGCGGAAATGGTCTTTTTACGTATGCTCGAGCAATAGAGGGAGGAGTCGATATTGTTGACACGGCATTAGGAACAATGGCGGGCCTAACATCGCAGCCTAGTGCTAATTCATTATTTTATGCTCTTGAAGGGACATCAAGGCAACCGAAAGTAAACATCAATGCATTAGAAAAATTGTCATATTATTGGGAAGATGTCCGCAAATATTATCAAGATTTTGAAAGTGGTATGGTTTCGCCTCATACTGAAATATATCAACATGAGATGCCAGGAGGTCAATATAGTAACCTCCAACAACAAGCCAGAGCGGTTAGCCTAGGTGACCGTTGGGATGAAATAAAGGAAATGTATTCACGTGTAAATCATATGTTTGGGGATATTGTTAAAGTGACGCCTTCATCAAAAGTTGTTGGTGATATGGCATTATTTATGGTTCAAAATGATTTAACTGAGGAAGATGTACTAATAAAGGGAGCTACGCTGGATTTTCCGGACTCAGTTGTTGAACTATTTGAAGGATCGCTTGGTCAGCCATATGGTGGTTTTCCAGAAGACTTACAACAAGTAATCTTAAAAGGAAAAAAACCATTGGAAGTTCGCCCAGGTGAATTGCTTAATTCAGTGGATTTAAAGAAAATTAAAGAAAAATTGTTTAAAGAACTTGGCAGACAAGTAACGGATTTTGAGGTTATTTCTTATGCTTTATATCCTAAGGTATTTATGGATTACATGAAAATAGATGAGCAGTACGGCGATATCTCAGTACTTGATACCCCAACATTCCTTTATGGAATGCGACTGGGTGAGGAAATTGAAGTGGAAATTGAAACAGGGAAAACACTGATTGTTAAACTTGTCTCTATCGGTCATCCTCAAGCAGATGGTACGAGGGTAGTTTACTTTGAATTAAATGGTCAGCCGCGTGAAGTCTCCATAAAGGATGAAAGTATTAAATCTACGGTAGTTTCTAGGTTAAAGGCTGATCCGAAAAATGAAAATCAACTAGCTGCGACAATGCCGGGAACCGTGGTAAAGGTGATCGTCGAAAAAGGTGAAAAAGTAGAGCGCGGTGATCATTTAATGATTACCGAAGCGATGAAAATGGAAACAACCGTTCAAGCACCGTTTTCAGGAATCGTTAAGGATATTTATGTTTCAAGCGGTGATGCAATACTAACGGGAGACCTTTTAATTGACTTAACGAAAAACTAGGCTGTGTTAAATGTTAATGTTGATTTTTTGCACTCTGTTGATTGGAATGGAAGGCACGAAGACTCCTGCGGGAGTACGGGGCAGGGGAGACCCCGCAGGAGCAAAGCGACGAGGAGAAAGAAATGCGGAAGCGCCTTGTTCAGCCCCGAAAAGCGCTGGAGGGCCTGACGTTGAAGTCGTTCTTTGACTTCAGCGGCAGGACCGAAGTGACCTCGAGGGGCTAGGCGCTGTAGCTAGACAGGCTCCCCGGCACGCCCGCGGAAAGCGAAGTGCCTGGAAAGGAAATCAACAGACAAGTTTAAGGCAGCCAAAAACAAAAAAAGTTGCTAGGGATCTTATTCCCTAGCAACTTTTTTAATGATAATTTTTCTTAGACCTAGAATATAACAAAAGAAAATAACTTAAAACCCCAAACAAGCAAGTAATAAAGAATGCATGTAAAAGCGCAATATAGAGATTTAAACGAGTGAAAATAATCAAGGCCCCAGCAATCACTTGCAAGGTAACAAGGATGAAGGAAATAATCCAACCCCAATAAAGAACTCTTTGCTCTTTATATTTGCGGACTGTCAAAATAAGGATATAGGTAATCCAAATAAAGATCAGACCAGCGGCTGCCCGGTGCCCCATTTGCACCCATTCGTACAAGTTAGAGGGGAAACCTGGGGAGTCATTTAAACATAAAGGCCAGTCTCGACAAACAAGGCTAGACTTAGTATGACGAACAAGTGCACCAGTGTAGATTACAAGATAACTATAAATGGAAACACCGACAATATGGAACCCCATTCTCTTATCAATATAAAGTTTTTCTGCATTAAATTTCTTATCAATTTCAAAAATTAAAAGTGTTAACAATAACACCGATGAAAAGGAGATAAGAGAAATACCGAAATGTAAGGCTAGGACAAAACTTGATTGTCCCCATTTTACTGCAGCTGCCCCGATTAATGCTTGTAATAATAAAAAGAAAAAGGAAAGGAATGAAAGAAATTTCGTTTCTCTTATATGCCCTATCGCCTTCCATGACCAAACAGATAGAATGAGAACCATAATTCCACCTAATCCGGAAACAAGCCTGTGGGCAAGTTCAATAGCTAATTCTGGTGTTATAGCCAACGGAAGGAATTTACCATGACAAAGTGGCCAAGACCTCCCGCAGCCCATTCCAGAACCGGTCTTTGTCACTAATGCACCGCCGATTAGAATAAAAATCATTCCGATGGTAGTGGCAACCGCTAACCACTTCAAAGATCGTCGCAAATAAGTCACCTCTTAAAAAGTTCAATAATTTGTCATTGGATAAACCTGACAGTATAATAAATGGAAAAGAACAAGATTTTTAAAATCCCTATTAATAATACCGAATAATGTCGAAAAAGAACAGAAATTAAGTATAGATTATTAAATAACTTTTAGTAATAAAAAGGTCCTGAATAACAAATGATTAACACTATTATTATAGTGGAAACAGTTGAAACTTTGATTTTAGTCTGTTAGTAATAGATAAGGGTATATATTATAGAATGATTCATATATAAAAATAAAAGGTCCTAACCATAAAATTCATACATTAGTCATGAAATAATGAATTCTGTTACAATTTTGTATAAAATTATTCAAAAAAAGTTCACAAAAATATCGGAAAGTGTGATTTAATATACAGAGAAAGTGTTTTAAAAATCACTATTCTTTTTTGATAATTATTATTCAAGTCGAAAAAAATTTATTGATTTTTTCTGATGAGCATTCCTTTTTATTACAAATGAGGGCATAAATAATGAAGTATCAATATTACGTACTTAAATGATGAATGTTTTGTTATTTAGGTTTAGGAGGAGAAACAAATGTCTGACTCTAAGGCTTACGGAGATGCTGCTATTGATAATGGCGCTGCGGGCCTGAATACCACTTTACAAACCACAGCTTGGAAAGACCTTATGGCCCTAATAAAAATAGGGATTGTAAATTCCAACCTTATTACTACTTTTACTGGTTTATGGTTAGCACTGCATTTTACTGGGCAAAGCTTTCTAAATAATTTAGATATTGTCTTTTTTACCGTAGTTGGTTCTTCATTAATTATCGCTGGGTCCTGTGCAATCAATAATTATGTTGATCGCGATATAGACCATTTAATGGAAAGGACGAAGGCGCGACCAACTGTAACTGGGAAAATAGGGCCGGTAAAAGTTCTTTCATTAGGTATTTTACTCATTGGACTGGGAACACTGTCTTTATTCTTTACTACGATGACTGCAACAGTAATTGGACTGCTTGGAGTTTTTAGCTATGTTTTCCTCTATACCCTGTGGTCTAAGAGGCAATTGGTTTCCAATACAATTATCGGGAGCATTTCAGGAGCCGTACCTCCGCTTATTGGGTGGGCAGCGGTCGATGCCAATCTTGATATTATGGCATGGTCATTGTTTGTTTTAATGTTTGCTTGGCAGCCACCACATTTTTATGCATTGGCGATGAGAAGAGTTAAAGAATATAAAGCAGCTGGTATTCCAATGCTGCCGGTAGTGAAGGGGTTTAAAACCACCAAAATTCACATCGTTCTCTGGGTTGCTGCACTTCAACCGATTCCGTTTTTTCTAACCAAGTTAGGAATCCCATTTCTAGTACTTGCTATCTTATTAAATATCGGGTGGCTGGCATTAGGGATTTATGGATATAGAATCAAAGATGACATAAAGTGGGCAAAACTAATGTTTGTTTACTCTTTGCAATACTTAACTATTATTTTTGTAGCAATGGTTATCGTTACATTGATTTAGTTTTGCAATTGATTGTTTCTAAATGAAATTTGAGGAAACAGTCATCCTACATACTTCTTTGATCCACCAAATGTTTTATAATTTATTAGTGAAAGAGGGGTTTGATTAAGCTATGAAAAGGCTTGCAAAGTGGCGTTTGATTTCGTTATTTTCGATTTTAGCGCTTGTACTCTCCGGATGTGGCGAACCGTACCTTTCCACGTTAAAGCCTGCCGGTGAAGTTGCGAAAATGCAATATGATTTAATGAAGTTAAGTACTTTAATCATGGTTGGGGTTATTATTGTTGTCGCGATCATTTTCATTTTGATCTTGGTTCGTTTTAAACGAAAGGATGACAGAATCCCAAAACAAGTAGAAGGAAGTCACAAATTAGAAATTATTTGGACTGTTGTACCAATTCTTTTACTATTGATTCTTGCCGTTCCGACAGTAGCTGCAACCTTTAAGCTTGCAGATGTATCACCAATGGACAAGAAAAATACAAAAGCGATTGTTATTAATGTGCGCTCACATTTATACTGGTGGGATTTTGAATATCCTGGACAGAAGATTGTAACAAGTCAGGATTTAGTTGTACCTACAAATGAAAAAGTGTACTTTAATTTAAAGTCTACTGATGTTAAACATTCATTCTGGATACCAGCTGTTGGTGGAAAACTTGATACTAACACTGATAATATCAATAAATTCTGGTTAGAGTTTGATGATAAACAAGCCAACGAAGCCGGAAATCTTTTCTATGGGAAATGTGCAGAACTTTGTGGACCATCCCATGCATTAATGGACTTTAAAGTAAAAGCAATCAGCAGAGATAAATTTGATGATTGGGTTGCTTCGATGCAGAATGTGAAAGAGCCAGCTAAAGCCCAAGGCACTGTTGCTGCACAGGGTCAAGAAATTTTCAATCAAAGCTGTATCGGTTGTCATGCCGTAACACCATCAAATAAAATGCCTGAGACAGCACGTCTTGCACCAAATTTATCAGATTTTGGTAATCGCACTCGTGTAGCAGGTGTTTTGGATCATAATAAAGAAGAGTTAAAAAATTGGATCCGTAACCCGGAAACATACAAACCTGGAAACATGATGACAGGTAAATACCCTGAAATGTCTGAAGAACAGCTTAATGCCTTATCAGAGTATTTAATGGGATTAAAGGTTCAGAAATAAAAGGGGAATTGGTTGAAAGGGAGGTAAAATTGTGAGTACCTATGCTCAAAAAAAGGGATTTGGGGCAACTTTATGGGACTTTTTAACAACTGTTGACCATAAAAAGATCGCTATCCTATATCTCATTGCAGGTGGATTTTTCTTCTTAGTGGGCGGACTTGAGGCAATATTTATCCGCATCCAACTTGCAGTGCCTAATAATGACTTTGTTAGTGCCGGATTATTTAATGAAATTATCACAATGCATGGAACAACAATGATTTTCCTTGCTGCAATGCCGCTTGTATTTGCATTTATGAATGCGGTAATGCCATTACAAATTGGAGCACGCGACGTTGCGTTTCCATTTGTAAATGCTCTAGGATTTTGGTTATTCTTCTTTGGTGGAATATTTTTAAACCTTTCATGGTTCTTAGGTGGAGCTCCTGATGCAGGTTGGACATCTTATGCGTCACTTGCACTTCACTCAAAAGGCCACGGTGTAGACTTTTATATCTTAGGTTTACAGATATCTGGTATTGGAACCTTGATTGGTGGTATTAACTTCCTAGTTACCATCATTAACATGCGTGCTCCGGGTATGACATATATGAGAATGCCTTTGTTTACTTGGACTACATTTGTTACTTCTGCACTGATTTTGTTTGCATTTCCTCCATTAACGGTTGGTTTAGTTCTAATGATGTTCGACCGATTGTTTGGTGCGAATTTCTTTGATGTTACATTAGGTGGAAATACCGTAATTTGGGAACATCTATTCTGGATCTTCGGTCACCCAGAAGTATATATATTAATACTTCCGGCATTCGGTATATTTTCGGAGATTTTCCCAATTTTCTCAAGAAAACGTTTATTTGGTTACTCTTCCATGGTTTTTGCAACGGTATTAATTGGTTTCCTAGGCTTCATGGTATGGGCTCACCATATGTTTACAACTGGTTTAGGACCTGTAGCTAATGCCATTTTTGCAGTAGCTACTATGGCAATTGGTGTACCGACAGGAATTAAAATATTTAACTGGCTTTTAACAATGTGGGGAGGAAGTGTTAAATTTACCACTCCTATGCATTGGGCAATGGCATTTATTCCATCATTTCTTGCGGGTGGAGTAACAGGGGTAATGCTTGCCTCCGCAGCAGCAGATTATCAATACCATGATACTTATTTCGTTGTTGCGCACTTCCATTACGTTATTGTTGGTGGTGTAGTATTTGCAGTATTTGCAGGCACACATCTTTATTGGCCAAAAATGTTTGGAACAATGTTGAATGAAACGTTAGGTAAAATTACTTTCTGGTTGTTCTTTATCGGGTTCCATTTAACCTTCTTTATCCAACATTTCTTAGGTTTATGGGGAATGCCGCGACGCGTATTCACATACCTTCCTGGTCAAGGATTTGACAGTGCCAACATGGTTAGTTCAATAGGAGCTGCCTTTATGGGCTTAGGTGTTATTGTCATGTTATATAACATCATCGTAACATCTGTGAAAAATGTTAAAGTCGGTAATGATCCATGGGGAGATGGAAGAACCTTAGAATGGGCAATCCCTTCACCACCACCGTTCTATAACTTTAAACAACTTCCACTTGTTCGTGGGTTAGATGCATACTGGTTAGAAAAAATGGATGGTAAAAAAGGAATGACTCCGGCTGAGCCGCTTGGTGACATTCATATGCCTAATTCATCTTTCTTACCGTTTATGATGGCTTTAGGATTATTCATTGCAGCTTTTGGAGCAATGTATCATGTAAATGATAAGGCTTGGTCTTTACCAGTAATGATTATTGGATTGTTAGTAACGTTTGGTTCCATGTTCTTACGTTCAGTAAAAGATGATCATGGATTCCATATTCACAAAGAGGACTTAATGGATGACGATGATAAGGGGGTAAAGGCATAATGCACGCTGATGAAAAATTTACTTATGAAACATGGCCTGCTGCGCCGGAAAAATCAACCCTTGAATCAAAAAATAAATTTTTAGGTTTTTGGTTTTTCCTAGGGGGAGAGACAGTTCTTTTTGCCTCCCTCTTTGCCACATACCTTGCTTTAAAGGATAAAGTTCCAAGTTCAAGTCATCCTTTAGCAAAGGATTTATTTGAATTACCGTTAACATTTGTTGCGACAATGCTGCTCTTAACCAGCTCATTAACAAGTGTGTACGCAATGTATCATATGAAGAATTTTGCCTTCAAAAAAATGATGGTTTGGCTTGGTCTTACAGCTCTATTAGGTGCAGGGTTCTTAGGACTAGAGGTTTACGAATTTACCCATTATGTCCATGAAGGGCATACATTTACAAGCAGTGCTTTCGGATCTGCCTTCTATACACTAGTTGGTTTCCACGGGGGCCACGTTGCTTTTGGTTTACTTTGGTGTTTAACATTGATGTTTAGAAATTCTAAACGTGGCTTAGACCTTTACAACGCTCCAAAATTCTATGTGTTTAGTTTATACTGGCATTTTATTGACGTTGTTTGGGTATTTATCTTTACAGTAGTATATTTAATGGGAATGGTGGGATAAACTGATGGCTAATCAACAATTAAATTCAGGTAACCCAAGAGTAGACATTGAATATCGTCGCAGGAAAAATGCAGAAGAAATGAAATATCAGTTAGTTTCTTTTGCCCTAATGATTTTCTTAACATTAATTGCTTTTGCAGCTGTATATATTAAAGGGTTTACTTCATGGTTTACTGTACCGTTTATTATTTTATTAGCAGTGGTTCAAGTTATTTTCCAACTATATTATTTCATGCATATGAGCCATAAAGGGCATGAAGCTCCATCACTCTTTTTATACTCAGGTGTGTTGGTTGGAGCAATAACTATACTTGCCTTTTCAACAATTATTTGGTGGTAATAGGTTCAAAAAAAGAAAATCGGCTACTAGCCGATTTTCTTTTTTAAGAGCAAGAAATGGAAGCTTCCATTTCTTTGCTTATCGTTTTGACCAAGGGTATAATAGAGTCAATAATTCTTTTAATTCAAAAAGAGGTGATTTGGGTGCTTACTTTAGATATTTTTGGTTTTAAAGCACTTTGGAGCCCGTACTTTTTATTAATCTTAATTGTAGTTACTGCAGGATACTTTGTACTTACAACAAAATATAGAACCTGGTTTCCAAATAGTGAGCCCTTAACGAAAACACAAGGTAGTTTGTTTCTTTTATCAATAATCCTTCTGTATATCATTAAGGGATCGCCAGTCGATTTATTAGCCCATCTTATGTTTTGGGTTCATATGATTCAAATGGCTGCTTTAGTATTGGTGGTACCACCTATATTAATTATTAGTATCCCAAATTGGGTGTGGAGGAAAATTTTTAGCATTAACGCAGTCAATTCTATCTTTACAGTTTTAACAAAGCCGCTAATTGCCTTGATTGTTTTTAATGGCTTATTTTCCTTTTATCACGTACCAATAATTTTTGACCATGTCATGCAAAATGGTTGGCTGCATGCTATTTATTCTATCCTATTATTTGTTGTTGCAACTTTCATGTGGTGGCCGTTACTTAATCAATTGCCAGAACATGAGACATTAAGTGGACTAAAAAAGGTAGGTTATATTTTTGCAGATGGAATTCTGTTAACACCTGCTTGTGCCTTAATTATCTTTGCAGATACTCCAATGTATGCGACCTATTCTGACCCACAGGTTTGGGGACAAGTAATGAGTTTATGTGTCGGTTCTGCGAACTTTGATAGCTTGAATTTAAGTGGTCCCGAGCTTTTTAGTTCGATGTCACTGCTTCATGATCAGCAGCTTGGTGGAGTATTAATGAAAATTATTCAAGAAATCATTTACGGAGTAATTCTTGGACATGTTTTCTTTGAATGGTATCGAAAAGATCAAGACGATACTGAACAAGAAATGAAGCAGCAGCTAAATCCTCTCCTTATAAAATAATCTCCCATACTCTTGGGAGATTTTTTTACTGTTTAGAGGAAATTTCATGTTTATCCGTTGAATTGTAAAGGTAGTTGAACTACTATTATTGTAGAATAAAAGAAAAGAGAGGAAATGGAATGAACTCCTTACCGATTTTACCCACGATCAGTACTTCATTTATCGTATTAAGTGCTATTACCGTTGCCATTGGATGGTGGCAAATTGCGCACAGGAAGATTGAATCTCATAAAAAAACAATGGTTTTGGCTGCTATTTTTGCTGTGATATTTTTTATCATTTATGCTTCCCGGACAATCTTTATTGGAAACACGTCGTTCGGTGGGCCAGAAAATATTAAAATTTATTACACCATATTTTTAATCTTTCATATTACACTTGCGACAATTGGAGCTGTGTTCGGTGTTGTGTCTATTCTTACCGGATACAAAAATAAACTTTCTATCCATCGCAAACTTGGCCCAATAACAAGTGTTATATGGTTTTTTACAGCAATCACTGGAGTTGCTGTATATCTATTGCTTTATGTATTTTATCATGGCGGAGAGACCACTTCGATGATTAAAGCAATCCTAGGACTGTAGAATAAGGTCCTTGCAACTTCAAAATAAAAAAGACGCATGACTCCATGCGTCTTTTTTATTATATTTTATTTTATAGAGCAAATTTACTTACTTCGGCTTTCACAGCATCAAGGATTTTTTTACATTGGTTCACAAGTGAGGCAGGGAAGTTTTCACCTTCACCATATTCCACACCATGCGGATAGTAATGTTTACCTAATAGCGGGGTCATTAATTGAATTGTTGCTTTATCAGCCCCAATATCGCCTTCTATCGCATGTCCGCGAACGCGCAGATAAAATACCCCTTCTTTTAATTCAAACTTGCGGTCATATGTAACACGTTCATAGTCCCATTGCCCCTCGCGCACTAAACCGTGGTCTAACATGACTTCATCTAGTCGGTTTAAGTCAGCCTTTAACTTTTCAATCTCAGTATTCTCGAATTTCATAAATAATCCCTCCTAAAAACGATACCATTACCCCAATGTTTCTTTTATCAGTAAAGCAATTATTATTCAATTTTAATAATAGTTGAAAATCAAGCAACTTGCAATGAATAGATTCAGGCGAATAAAACATTATTGGATGGAAAACCTAGAATAATGATAAGCTGTAATAATTATACCATGGGGGTAAGAAAATGGAAAATATCAGGGATATTATGACGGAAGACGTTGAAAGTTGTACTTTATTGGATAATGTATATGAAGTGGCTTTAAAAATGAAAGAGTTAAATGTAGGTGCTATCCCGATTCTTGACCAGGACAAGCTTGTGGGCATGATAACAGACCGTGATATTGTCGTAAGAGGTGTGGCAGAAAAACATCCTGGGTCTACCAAGGTAGAAGATATCATGAGTAATCAACTGATTACAGTCACACCTGATGCTTCAAGCAAGGAAGCGGCAAAAATAATGGCAGAACATCAAATCCGCCGTTTACCTGTGGTCGAAGGAGATAAATTAGTTGGAATTGTTTCATTAGGTGACTTCGCCATCAGAGAATTAACTGATGATCAGGCAAAGGTCGCCTTAACAGAAATATCTGAACAAAACTTTAATAATGTACAACACTAAGAATTATTATATAAAAAAAATAGTCGATTAAAAGAAAACAGGTACTCAGTGTACCTGTTTTCTTTTAATCAGTTCATTTATCTGATATTTATGATAATCACTATTATTATTCAAGCTATAGATGATATAATAATTTTATCTATACATATAATGATAGAAAAAGTTCCAGAGAGGGTGAATGCCTCTGCGTATACTGTCAAAAATTTTAATCCTTTCAGCTGTTTTTTTAACCATTGGTTTTTATGTCAGTATAAATGAAAATAATGAAGATACTATTTTAATTAAAGAAAATAATACATCAGAAGTAAAAGAACAAAATATAAGCCAAAACCCAGTGAATAAACCTAGTAAAAAAATTATCTCAGAGAAACCAAAAGAAGGTTTGGCTTTATTAATTGGAAAAAATGATGAGGATTTAGTAAAGGAACTTGGTAGACCATTACGGATTGATGAATCTATGTATGGCTATCAGTGGTATATTTATAATCAAAATTCTAAAGGCTATTTACAAGTGGGTGTAGAAAATAAGCGTATTGTTACGATTTTTGCCATTGGTCAGAATTTAGATGTAGCACCATTTGAAATTGGACAACCAGTTGAGGAAATTTTTAATACACACTATATTGATACGAATGTTAATCTCGAATTTAAGGGAAATTCTTATCGCTTTGAACTAAACGATACTGATTTAAATCTTCGGCCGATGGTACAATTGGGTGATATTTTTGTTCAACTATATATAGATAAGTTCACAGGAAACCTTTCAAGTGTTCGTTTCTTAGATGCGTCTACACTAATCAAACAGCGTCCCTATGAACTGGTTTATAATGGAGTCTTAATTCAGGCTCCTGAGCTTAGCGAGGAAAGGCAGCGCAAGATTGAAGAAGACACCGAACAACAGATATTTGACATTACCAATGTCTTAAGAGAAAGAAACAAATTAAAGGTTTTAAAGTGGGATGAAAATACGGCTAAAGCAGCGTTTCAACACAGTAAGGACATGTCAGAAAACAATGATTTCTCACATACATCTAAGAAATTTGGAGACCTCGACAAAAGATTAAAAACTGCTGAAGTGGTTTATAAGTCTGCAGGTGAGAATATCGCGGCAAACTATACCGATGGCCCTGCTGTGGTGGAAGGTTGGCTCAATAGTAAAGGTCATCGGGAGGCACTATTAAATAAGGAGTATTCACATCTTGGAGTAGGAGTTTATGAAAAATACTATACACAAAATTTCATTCAAAAAATAGAACAATAAAAAGGTGACGTTAAGGTCACCTTTTTTCAATAACATATTCGTTAAATACAAATTTATTATCCTTCCACATTCCATATACTTTAATGGTATCCCCTACTTTAAAGGAAACTTTCTGAAAGCCTTTAGTAATGGGCGTAATCTTTTGAACTGTAATTAATTTTGTTTCTGTTTGCAATCTTAATGATTGAACATGAATATAACGGTGATAATAAAACCGTTGTTTCTCCTCTATGATGCTTTTAATTTCCCCAATTAAAATTGCTTCGTGCTGGACGTGACCAGCACTAGCCCACTTTGAATCATTTTCCTTCATCTCTTTTTTTGTAAGCCAATAAAAGTAAAGGCAAATAATTGGAATGACGATGGCGGTGACCATTATGTTTCAAACTCCCCTGGTCATGATTTGTTAATAATAAAGAATGTACCTGTCGCATAGGCCATTTTTTTTCCATCGCTCCGGTAGGCTTCTCCTGATATTACCATTGTTTTGCTGCCCTTATGCACTATCTCCGCTTTACAACGAATCGTTTCTCCAATACCTGGTGCTATGTAATGGATATTTAATTGATTAGTAACAGCCCCAAATCCTTTTGGCAAATAGTAATTAGCTAAACTACCCATCGTAGTATCAAGAACAGTAGCAGTAATTCCGCCATGGACGATGTCTAGATTATTATTTATTATTGGATGAATGGGAATGGTAATTTCGCAAGTATTCTCTACAAATTTCCTGTCCATTTGAAGAATCCCGTCAATATAGGTAATGCGGTTTTGATTAATTTTTTGTTTTATCCCTTCTAAGAGGAAGGTAAGTGAACTGAGATCTGCTTCTGAACCATTTTCGATACATGTTTCTAATAATTGTCGTAATTCATCTTTCATTCTAGATACCTCTTTCAATCCTTATTCTTCTGCCATCTTATCATTTACAGAAAAAATATTAAATATATTTATCCTGCGTGGTCCTTTCACATTTTGAATGATCTTTCATAATGTATTATTGGCAGTAATATGGGTTGAGGTGAGAAAAATGACACAAAAACAATTACACCCTACCGTTATACAATTTAAAGAATTTGTTAAAAGCAATCCTAAACTTGTCCAGGAAGTACGGAGGGGGAAGGCAACCTGGCAGGAGTTATATGAAGAGTGGTATTTGTTAGGGGAAGAGGATACTCGGTGGGAAACGATTGGAACTAGTGATGAATCAGCTGCTGAAGAAGCAAGCACAGAATCAAAAGGTGATTGGATTTCGACAATTATGGGGATGGTTAAGAAAATGGATCCGAATCAGATGCAAAACCATATTAATAACTTAAGTCAGGCCCTCGGAGCAGTCCAAAGTGTCCTTTCGCAATTTCAAGGAAACAATGCAGCGGGGGGTGCAGCAAAACCACCTGAAGGACCAAAACATCCCTTTTTGTTTAGAAAAGACTGATAGGAAGGGGCTTTAATTTATGAGAAGAGATGTCCTTGAATATATTGAAAGTCAGAAGGATTTAAAGCAGTTTATCCGCGAACAACCAATCTGGTATCGAAAGTTATCAAGAAATCCATATGATTTACAAGCACTTGAAATTGAGTCCTTACACTATTATAAAAAGACCATTCCAGATCAAGTGAATAAATTTTCAAATAGTGTACAAATGGCGTCCATGATGTATCATATGTTTCAAGCAATGAAAAATCAAAATTAACTAAGTCCACATGTTTATTTTGTGGCTTTTTTTGTGTGTTAACAAGAGGATTAAGACTAAAAAATGAAATGGAGGCGAACAATACAATCAAAGAAGGAGTGAATCAAAATGAAAAAACAGCTTCCGCAGGTAGTCCTTATTATTTTTTTGATTGGAATGCTTTCCGGATTTAATCATATTAAGCCAAGGACCGAAATACCTTCATTATTTGTCCACCACCAAATAAAAGGAGAAACAGTATTAATTAATTGTGTTGTTTCAGGAATTAGTTTTCGCGAAACCGATCATTCAAAGAAGAATTTAGGAAAGCTTGTGATATGGATTGATGGTAAGAAAAAATCAGAAGTTAAAGCGGCAGCATTTATCATTAAAGGGCTTTCGCCGGGCAGCCACAGGGTTAAACTTGAAGTTGTGGATTTAAATAATCAACCGTATGGAATGGAAAAAGAATTTATGGTAAATATCACTAGATAAACTGTATTTTTCGCATTACTAACACTTTCATGTTAAAATATCATTGGAGGTGGGCGTAATCGTGCTTGCTACATTAGAAAGAGTTGAATTATTGGAACAGGCTGAACAACTAGCAAAAATGGTTCTGGAATCCGAAATTGCAGAACAATATCAAATTTGTTTATATAAATTGCAAAGTAATAGGGAGTCACAGCGTAAAATAAAGCGTTTTGTTAGTCTAAAGGAATTATATGATGAGGTTCAACGCTTTGGAAAATACCATCCTGATTATAAAAAAGTAATGACCCAAATCCGCGAAAGTAAAAGAGAAATGGATTTGGATCCATTAGTAGCGGAGTTTAAATTGGCAGAAAATGACCTGCAAGACCTTCTAGATGCAATCAGCATCATCGTAGGTGGTGCTGTTTCAGAACATATAAAAGTCCCAACCGGCAACCAGTTTTTCGAAACAAATTCCAACCATAGGAGCGGCTGTGGCGGTGGAGGAAGTTGTGGGTGTGGATGAGAAAATCAGCTAATGTTAGCTGATTTTTTTTCTCTAGAGTACAGTAAATATTTTTTTACTACCATATAATATGGATAAGAATTAAAGTTTGAATTGAAATGAAGCGTTTTTATATGCTAGACTTAGTTAAAATGATGGTTCTGTTGAAGGGGAAATAGTATGTTTGTTCAAAGACAAGGATTGGTGGTTTGGCTTTACTCATTAAAACAAGCTAAAATGCTTAGACGCTTCGGAAATGTACATTATGTTTCAAAAAAGCTAAAATATGTTGTACTGTATTGTAATCAACAAGAAGTAAATGAGATTATGGAAAAGTTGAATTCTTTTTCGTTTGTAAAAAAAGTAGAACCTTCATATAAACCATTCTTAAGAATGGAGTATGAAAATTCAGCACCCGATAAAGCAAAAGAATATGATTATAAAATGGGTATTTAAAAAGGTGAGGGAATATATATAGTCCCTCACCTTTTCCTATTGTAGTGGTAATAAATAATGATTAAGCCTGAGAATCCCAATTAGGTATTGGAAATAAAGTTCCTTTTCATAAAAGATGGAAGATGGCTTTACCGATAGTTCGTGAATTTGTTTATTATACACGGCAGCGGTTTGGGCAAAAAGTTCATACCTTTTATTAGGAGAATAATTTGGATTCGGAATGCCCTCACGACAAACATAAAGTGGTTGGAACTTTCCTGGGTCAGTAGGTTTTAAAATAACGACCAAGGAAGTTAGTTCTCTGCCATCTAATTTTGTGTGAAGTGCAAGCAGATGTTGAAGACGGTGCTGATTGGCATTAATAAGTTCTAGTAATTCATATAAATCTGAATAGCCCTCACCTAATTCAATAAAACGCTGGATCAATTAAAACGCTCCTTTAGAATGAATCAATACTTCAATACATCAATACTTTATCACTTAAAAAGGATTTTTTGAATAAAAAACAAAAAAAACCTGCAGAACTTTCTGCAGGGTCCTTCCACATCCTCATAAAGGATAGAAGGCAAAGGGAGAGGAGAAACCGGAGGAAGAACTTATGGGGAAACGTAAGTCTTCTCCGCGGTTGGCAACAACATCCTCGAATTGATGTTGTTAATTACATTATTTCCACAACCCAAAAGCTTATACGTGTTTTATGATAAAATTTCGAGATATAACAATCTTTGTTGTGCTTCGACAAAATAATTAAGATATCATCCACAGAAATTGTCTAGTTTTAATAAACTATGGTAGGATGAATTAAGAAATTATTTCTGAAAAAATGTGTGGTGATTGGTAAGTGAGAGTGGTTTCAGGCAGTTGTAAAGGAAGACCGCTGAAAGCAGTTCCCGGAAATACGACGAGGCCGACAACGGATAAGGTCAAAGAAGCTATATTTAATATGATTGGTCCTTATTTTGATGGAGGGATTGGGTTAGACCTGTTTGCTGGCAGTGGTGGATTAGGTTTGGAGGCACTTAGCAGAGGATTGGATAAAATTATATTTATTGATCGAGAGCCAAAAGCCATTCAAGTGATTCAAGAAAACATAAAAGCCTGTAAATTTGAGGACCAGACAGAGGTTTACCGTAATGATGCTGACAGAGCACTTAAGGCTCTCATTAAAAGAGAGATTTGCTTTGATTACATATTTTTAGATCCGCCATACAAAAAACAGCAACTGGTCAATTTAATGGAAAAGATGGATAATCAGAATGTAGTCAACAAGGATGGAATCGTTGTATGTGAGCATGGCTTTGATGTTGAATTACCGAAAGCAGTAGGACGATTTAGCCAAATTAAACATGAAAAGTATGGGATGATTGCCGTAACGATTTATATTCGAACAGATATTGAGTAAGGGGGAATCAATTTGACGAAAATAGCCGTTTGTCCAGGAAGCTTTGATCCAATTACATTTGGTCACTTAGATATTATTAGAAGAGGTGCCAAAGTATTTGATACCGTTTATGTTAGCGTTTTAAATAATTCATCTAAAAATCCATTATTTACTGTTGAAGAGCGAATGAATCTCATCAAGGCTGTAACAAAAGATCTTCCGAATGTTAAAGTAGATGTTCATTCAGGCTTACTGGTTGATTATGCAAAGGCAGTTAATGCTAATGCCATCATCCGTGGATTGCGGGCAGTTTCGGACTTTGAGTACGAAATGCAAATTACTTCGATGAATAGAGTGCTAAATGATGAGATTGAAACCTTTTTTATCATGACGAATAATCAATATTCCTTCTTAAGCTCAAGTATTGTTAAAGAAGTGGCGAAATATAATGGGGATATTTCGTCCCTAGTCCCGCCAATTGTTGAAAAAGAATTACAAAAGAAGTTTAAAGGGTAAATGAAAAAAGAGCCAGGCTATGCATGCCAGCTCTTTTATTATTGTTTTTTCAATCGGGAAAACAAAATAAGCACATAAACTATGAGTGAGATGATGGTGATAATCGGCCCAATGACAATCATTTTATGAAATAGAGGGTCTGCCCATGAGCCATTCTCGAAAAAGCTGACTGGCAAGGCATTTGAAGGCTGTTCATTCCCATTAAAACGCAAATAAACGGGCTTCCATAAGATCAATGCAAACAAACTTGCGAAAATACCTTGAAGGATTCTCGCCATAAAAAATGGTTTAAATCTAATATCTGTTTGTGCCAGGATACTAGCAACTTGGGCTTGGACACTAAAACCACTGAAGGCTAAGATAAAGCTGGTAATCATCGCTTTTTGTAAAAGTGTTGCATCTGGAGTTTGACTCGTTAATTGACTGCCTAAAGTGATCTCAAATAAACCTGAAATAAACGGAATACTTAACATTTCAGGGAAGGACAGCGCAGATAGCAGCACCTCAATAGATTTTGCTAATGTGGCCGTAATATGTAAATGATAAAGTATTTTGTTTATCACAGAGAAAAGAATGATAAACCCGCCAACCATTAATAAGGTTTGAATAGAAGAATTAACGGCATCCCCAAGTAGTTTTCCAATTGGTCGATTATCTTTTAGTCTCGTTTGATGCAAGGCTGATAAAGCTGAACGGATTTTAAACTTTTTTCTTTTCGTAGGGATTTCATCAGGTGATTCTTTTCCATAAAAGCGCATGATTAACCCAACACAAATATTTCCTAAATAATGAGATAGTGCAAGGATTACCCCTAAATGTGGATTATAGAAAAATCCTACCGAAACAGCCCCGAAAATAAATAATGGATTTGATGAATTTGTGAAAGAAACAAGTCTTTCCGCTTCAATTCGTGTTAACTGGCCTTCTTCTCTTAATCTTGCTGTGAACTTTGCTCCAGCAGGAAATCCAGAAGCCATCCCCATAGCCCAAACAAATCCGCCCACACCAGGAACCTTGAAAAGAGGTCTCATTAGTGGTTCCAATAATACACCAATAAATTTTACAACCCCGAAGCCAATTAACATTTCAGAAACAATAAAAAATGGTAATAAGGATGGAAAAACTATTTCCCACCACATATTTAGGCCACGGATAGATGCATCCAAGGACTCTTGTGGATAAAATATTAGCGAGCCAGCTAGAATGGTGACGGATATGGATAAAAAAATTGTTTTTAATTTGGACCGAAACAATGAAGAGACCTCCTCCCGAGGAAATCGTTGAACTGTGCAATCGATTAAATGAATGGTAAAATAAAGAAATATTCCATCCTGACTTGTCCTCATATAACTCAAATATACTCATAGAACGTTTATTTAGACCATAAGATTGAACGAGATTTCACTTTTACATGGAAGGAATTCGTAAAGTCCGTCAATTAAGAAATCAATTATTTTGATTAGGTATTGATAGGAGGTCTATAATTATGGAGCACCCAAAAATTGGCTTGGCGCTTGGTTCAGGAGGTGCACGCGGGTTTGCTCATTTAGGTGTCATTAAAGCATTAATAGACGCTGGAATTCCGATTCATCTGATTGCTGGCAGCAGTATGGGAGCACTAGTTGCAAGTTTTTACGGTGCAGGTATTGATATGGATCGGTTATATAAATTATCCACTGCCTTTAAGAGGAAGTACTTTTTGGACTTTACAGTTCCAAAAATGGGTTTTATTTCAGGTAAAAAGGTAAAGGAATTTATTAAGGTATTTACCCACGGTAAAAATATTGAGGAGCTCTCGATTCCAATTGGAATCGTCGCTACTGATTTATTGACGGGTGAAAAGGTGGTATTTAAAAAGGGTCCAGTTGCAGATGCAGTCCGGGCAAGCATTTCGATACCCGGAATTTTTGTGCCCGAAAAATATAATGGCAGAATCCTTGTAGATGGCGGCGTATCTGATCGCGTTCCTGTTTCTGTCGCTAAAGAGATGGGGGCAGATATCGTTATCGCTGTAGATGTTTCAAGGGTAAAGAGGAACGCAGAAATTACCTCTATCTATGATGTCATCATGCAGAGTATTGATATTATGCAAGCAGAGATAATTAACAATCGGGAAATTGCTGCAAGTGTAATGCTTCGTCCCCCTGTCGAAACTTATAGTTCACGAGCCTTTACAAATATTGAAGAGATTATTAATATAGGCGAGGCTGAAGCGAAAAAACATCTAACGCAAATAAAAACCGTGATTGAACAGTGGAAGGGGTAAAAATTGCGATGCGCAAAAAAATATATATAGGGTCCGCACTAGTTATTACGATTATCTTTGTTTGGGGAATGTTTTATTCATTGCCTTACTATGTTTCCAAACCGGGAATGGCGAAGGAACTGGGACCAATCATCAGTGTTGAAGGCGGCGATAAGGATGAAGGAAATTTTATGCTTACGACGGTTAGAATGGGTAGAGCTAATGTTTTCTCTTATATAGAAGCAAAAGTTAGAAAATATGAGGAGCTTTATCCACTTGATATGATATTAAATAAAAAAGAAACCGAAGAAGAATACAATGTACGACAGCTCCATCTTATGGCGGGTTCGAAATTAAATGCCATTGAGGTAGCTTACCGGAAAGCGGGTCTGCCTGTTAAATATAAATATAAGGGAATTTATGTGGTTCAAGTGATTCCTGATATGCCTGCATATGGCAAACTTTCCGCGGGTGATCGGATTTTTAAAGTGGATGGGAAGCAATTTCCTTCCTCGGAAAAATTCATTGATTACGTGAGTAATAAACATGCTGGTGACAAGGTAGAATTAACCTATTTACGAAATAAAAGTACAAAGACTGTTACATTAAAACTCCAAGCTTTTAAAGAAGATCCTCGAAAGGTTGGAATTGGGATTTCGCTCGTTGATGATAAAGAAATAATGGTTGATCCAAAAGTTAAGGTAAAGACGGATGAAATTGGTGGACCTTCCGCAGGATTCATGTTTTCTTTAGAAATCTATAACCAGTTGACCGACGGTGACCTGACAAAAGGGTATCAGATTGCAGGTACAGGGACCATTGAAGTGGATGGGACGGTTGGTCCTATAGGGGGAATTGAACAAAAAATAGTTGCAGCGGACAAAGCAGGCGCAGAAATCTTTTTAGCCCCGAATGAAAAAGGAATAAAGAGTTCCAATTACCGGGATGCTGTAAAGACGGCCCGTGAGATAAAAACCAACATGAAAATTGTTCCTATTGATACATTTGACGAAGCTGTTAGCTACTTAGAAAAGCTAAAGGAAAAATAATAAAAAGATGGTGCGCCTGCATCATCTTTTTATTATGGTTAAGTTAAGAAATATTGTTGACTTTGGCATCCTGTTGATTGGAGCGGAAATCAACAGGCCCTGTTTAACAGAGCTTTTTACTTTATATAAATCGGTGGCTGCTGATATTCTTGATGGATCATTTTATTTTTTAAATGGATAGGGAGCCCAAGTGAAAAAACCCTTGCTGCTTTAATATCTAGGTTAATCTCTTTTCCTTTAAAAGAAGAAAGTTTCGATATTAGGGGGAGACTAAGATGAGCCTTGTTTTTATTTAGGTATTCTTTGCCCTTGGTGGTCATACCAAGAAGTCTTAAATAAGAGGCTTTTTCTGAGATCATTGCCATGTCCTCTTTTTTTGAATTAGTTAATATATGAACACATAATCTTTGCAGTCTTGTCCAAGTATAACGTTTCGTTTTAATTTTTTGCATAAACTCAAGATATGTATCAGCCTCTCGTGCCGCAGAGAGAAGTCTATTTTCAAGCCCCTCTTCCATTTCATAAATATTCCTCAGCTCTTCAGGGCTCGAATGAATTAAACGAAATTGAAGATAACTCCAATAGTTTTCCCATTGGTGAAATACTTGATAAAATTGTAAATATTCATTTAGCAATTGTTTGGTAGCCTTTGGTACATATTGGTCTATAGCAGATTTTCCATCGCTATCAGCAAAGATAGCTTTTCGGATACTGGTTGCACTTGCAATCGTTGCAGAGGTAAAATCCTGATCATGGTAGTTAGCGTTTTTTCGAGGTATCGTCATTGGGATGACATTCGACTTTTGTTGTTTTATAGCTTTTATGTATTCGAGTCCAAGTATATTATTTGGCTTAGCTAAATCCAAATATTTATCCGAATCTGGCAATTGCCCAAATGCAAGGGATAAAGCTTTCGGATAACTGACACCTGTGCTTAGGAACTGTTTAATGTTTTCATTAAATAGATGTTGCTTCGCTTCTAAGTGATCAATTGTACGAAAGAAATCGGATATGTCTCCGCTCTCGCTTCCAAAACAGAGGCAATGAGTGCCCACTGCATCCAAAATTGAAACAGCACCATTTGCGAAGGTTTCTGCTTTTTGAGTGGCGAAGCAATAAGGTAGTTCAAAAACAATATCTACTCCATTTAACAATGCCATTTTGGTTCGCTGCCATTTGGACACAAGTGCAGGTTCCCCGCGCTGTAAAAAGTTCCCGCTCATTACTGCAATAACAATATCAGCTTCTGCTGCTTCCTTAGATGCCTGTAAATGATAGGCATGCCCATTATGAAAAGGGTTGTACTCTACGATTAATCCAACAGCTCTCATTTGTTTTCTCCTTAAAACTTTAAAATCTGTGTGATTTTTGCTTTTCTTAACATTATAGCAATATTTTAAGGAAACCAATCAAATTATATGGTAAGATATTAAGGATGTTTGCAAAAGGCTAATTTGGTTAAACTAGTATTGGAAACAGATAGGTGCATTTTGCTTTTTAATCATCTGACGGGGTGTAAAGAAAAAACATTGACAAAAAATTTATCGAAGGCTATAATTACCTTTGTTGCCTTGGGGTGATTCAATTGAAATGGACATTAAGTCAATTACAAAAATATCGAAACAAGGAATTTATTATTGATGAGATAGTTCGTGTGGATGAGATCAAACAAGATGATCCAACCATCCGGGAAGTTTCTCCGATGCATATTACAGGTCGGGGCGATATCGATTCAACAAAAGTAACGTTCCATTTAAAAATCGAAGGTTACTTAATACTTCCATGTTCTCGTACTTTAGTGGATGTTAAACTTCCAATTAATGTCGAAACAACTGAAACGTTTCTCTTGCAAGGTTCAGTTTATGAAACTGAAGAGGAAGCATATCAAGTGAAAGGTGAAGTGATTGATGTGATGCCGATCCTTCGAGAGATTCTTTTACTTGAGGTACCAATGCAAGTTTTTTGCGAAGATGTTAATCGTGAAGATGCTGCTCCACAATCTGGCAAGGATTGGGAAGTTGTTCATGGAGAAGATCAATCTAAAAAAATTGATCCGAGACTAGCAGGTCTCGCAAAGTTTTTCGATGAAAACAATTCTTCTTCGTAAATTTAATCGACAAATCTAAGAAGCAAAGTGAAGACCCAGCATTCCTGGCCTTCATTACTTTCTTAATACTCTTTAAGGAGGTGGGAAGAATGGCTGTACCTTTTAGAAGGACTTCTAAAACTGCAAAAAGAAAACGTCGTACTCATTTTAAATTAAACGTACCTGGTATGGTAAGCTGCCCAAACTGTGGTGAAATGAAACTTTCACACCGTGTATGTAAAGCTTGCGGAACATACAAAGGAAAAGATGTAGTGAACGACTAATTTTAAGGTAAGATAGAAAGCACAAGGGTTTATTTCCCTTGTGCTTTCGTCGTTTCTTTGGATTTATACATACTCATTTTTGCGAAATAATAAAGAAGGGCTGTGTTATAGGTTGTCGTACAAGATTGAAAAACGTGATAAGGGTTATTTGGTATTTACCATTACTAGAAGTGAAAAAAGAAATGCTATTAATTTTGAAGTCATGGAAGGATTGGCTGAAGCAATAAAAAGATCTTTTCACCCTGATATTAAGGCACTAGTTATTACCGGAGAAGATGATCTTGCTTTTTGTTCAGGGGGAGACTTGTCTGTTTTTCATTCCCTTCGTACAAAGGAAGAAGCTTATAGGATGCTCTCAAAGATGGCGAATATCCTTTATTCGCTGCTTACATTGCCTATTCCGACTATTGCTCTCATTAATGGAACAGCAGTTGGCGGTGGTTGTGAACTTGCGGCTGCTTGCGATTATCGTATTGCGCGAGAAGGTATATTGGCAGGGTTTATCCAAGGAAAGCAAGCGATAACAACGGGATGGGGCGGAGGTTCAATTTTAGCAGAAAAGCTGCCTGCTTCTATTGCAATGAAGCTTTTAATGGAAGCAGAGCTCCAAACTGCCTCATATTTAAAGAAAATTGGGTTTATTAACTCACTGTACACGGATGACTCTCTCCAGGCTTGTGATAGATACCTTGGACAGATGATATCTAACGATATAAGTGTACTAAAATCCTATAAAAGAATTTGGATTAGAAAGTGGGAAGAAACAAAACTGCGTGAAAGAATAGATGAAGAGATTAGAGAGTGTGCAATCCTTTGGGAAAGCGAAATTCATCATGAATATGTAAATGCGTTTATACGAAAAAACAATGAATAAAGATGAAAAACACAGGGCTTGATTAAGTCTATCTTTTCTAGTAGATGCATATGTATTATAAAAACACTAGGAGGGATGATTTCATGTCACCGACTCGACAAGATGCATGGTCCCAAGATGAAGACTTGTTGCTTGCTGAGGTTGTGTTACGACACATCCGGGAAGGCGGGACGCAACTGCAAGCATTCGAAGAAGTAGGGAAGCAGCTCACACGTACTTCAGCAGCCTGTGGCTTTCGTTGGAATTCGTTTGTTAGAAAACAATATAAATCGGGCATTGAGTTGGCTAAAAAGCAGCGTAAAGAGTTAAAAAAACAGCCAGTTTCAAATGAAATAGAATCATTTGAAGAACCAGTTAAAGTAGAAGCTGTTCCCTCTCCAACAGGAAATGAACAAGGAAGCACAATTACATTTTCGACGGTGATCCATTTTTTAGAGGGACTCCAACAAAAAGCACTAGCCTCATCCAACAATGAAGCGGAACGGAAGAAATCTAATGAAAAAATCAAAGAGTTGGAAAAAAAGGCATACTACTTGGCAGCAGAAAACGAAAGATTATCTAAAAATTTAAAGGCTATTGAAGAGGATTATCGTTCGTTAATTGAAATTATGGAAAGAGCTCGGAAAATGGTAGTTCTTCAAGATGAGGACCGGCAACAAAAAGTAAAATTCCAGATGGACAAAAATGGTAACCTCGAAAGAGTAGAAAAGTAGAAAAAGCGGACCAAATGTCCGCTTTTTTATTTGGATTAATTATGCTGTTGTGCCTCTACGCCTGAAGGGTACCAAACCAATGGATTTTCTCCGCGGTCACGCTCCATATCGTAATCGACATTCGCAAAGCCCATCTTTTCCCAAAAATCTCTTGATTGTACTCTTGGATTCGTCTTAATCGGGAGACCAAAGCTGCTTTTCGCAAATTCGACAAGCGCCTTGCCATAACCCTTACCTTGATAATCCGGTAATACCTCAAGTTTCCATAACTCTAAGTAATTTTGCGGCGGATAAAAATAGCGGTCAAACTTTGCATCAATTTGGTATAGACTCATTCGAGCTACTAATTTGTCTCCAAAATAAATTCCGTAAAAAGGTGAGTCACTATTATTATCAACCATATTTGCTTCAAGATCTTCAAGCATTGATAATTCTTGAATCCCATATTCTTTGAATTTTTTAAACTCTTCTAGTGTTTTAAAATTTACTTTGAGTCTTTCCACTTTTACTGCCATAGTCAACCTCCTAAATATGATTACTCATAATCTTGTATATATTCATTTGCTCTTGAATAACATGAACTGAAGTAATTTTGGCATTTTTCAAATGAATCACTCTAATTATATAACAAAAACTCAAAAAATTCTTCAAATAAGTTCGGAAAGCGTTTTCAAAAATTTGCAGGAAATTCAAAGAATCGTGTAGAAACATATAAATGGTGGAATAAACAGGGTACGAAAGGGGAAAAAGCGTGCAAAAAATTTTAATTGCTAATCGAGGAGAAATTGCCCTTCGGATTATTCGAACCTGTCAGGAGATGGGGATTGAAACAATTGCTATTTATTCCGAGGCTGATAAGGAAATGCCCTTTGTAAAAGCAGCAACTATGGCTTTCTGTGTGGGGGAGCCTCCTGTAAACAAGTCCTATCTACAAGTAGATAAAATTTTAGAAATAGCAAAACGAGAGAAAGTAGATGCAATTCACCCTGGTTACGGCTTTTTATCTGAAAATGCTACATTTGCTAAACGAGCATTAGAGGAAGGTATTATTTTTATCGGCCCGAACCCGGCAACTATTGAATTAATGGGTGACAAAATTATTTCTCGTCAGACGATGGAAAAGGCGGGTGTCCCGGTGGTTCCCGGCAGTGGCTGCGGTATAAAAGCTATTGAGGAAGCAATTGTTCTTGCAGATACAATCGGCTTCCCAGTTATGCTGAAGGCAAGCGGCGGCGGCGGCGGGATAGGAATGGTATTTTGTGAAGATGAGCAAGCGCTCGTTAAGTCTTTTGCCCAGACAAAAGCAAGAGCAATGGCCTATTTTGGCTCTGACGAAGTCTTTATCGAGAAGTATATCAAAGATGCAAGACATGTCGAAGTCCAGGTGTTTGGAGACAGCCATGGAAATATTGTTCATTTGTTTGAAAGAAACTGTTCTGTTCAAAGAAGACATCAAAAAGTAATTGAGGAATCTCCGTCACCTTGTTTATCGGACCATTCTCGAAATATGATGTTTGAAACAGCCTTAAAAGCGGCGAGTGCTGTTAATTATACAAATGCAGGAACTATTGAATTTATTGTTGATGAAAAGGAAAATTTTTATTTTCTAGAAATGAACACTCGCCTTCAGGTTGAACATCCGGCAACTGAAATGATAACTGGTCTCGATTTAGTGAAATGGCAAATCCTCATCTCTCGAGGTGAACGGTTACCATTGCTCCAAGATGAAATCACATTGTCAGGTCACGCTATTGAATTTAGGCTTTATGCTGAAGACCCTGTTCGTTTTTTTCCGTCGCCAGGTAAAATCAGCAGGCTTGAATGGAGTCATTCGGCGGGAGTAAGAATTGATTCAGGTTATGATGAAGGAAGTGTGGTTACACCGTTCTATGATCCAATGATTGCGAAAGTTATTATTCACAATGAAACACGTGTAAAAGCATTAGAAGAAGCGGTTCGCTTCTTTAAAGACTTAAAAATTGAAGGGATTAAAACTAATGCACCACTTTTCCTTAATGTACTAACAGATAATGATTTTCAAAAGGGAAAGTACACCACAAGCTTTTTAACCAAAAAATTAGTGAACTAGGGGGAGAATGAAAATGAAAGAAATAACAGCAAGTATGGCAGGTACTGTTTTAAATATATTCACAACAAAAGGGAATCAAGTACAACTTGGTCAGGAAGTCGTGATGCTTGAATCTATGAAAATGGAAATTCCAATTGAAAGCACTTCAGAAGGTTTAGTATTAGATGTAAAAGTAAGCATTGGTGATTTCGTTAATGAAGGCGACGTATTGATCGTCCTAGAATAAAGTTTGAGGGGTGAAAATCATGTCTGTAACCAATACATTGAATGAGCAGTTAAATGAGAACCGTAAAATAATTGAAGCTGGTGGACATCCAAAATATCATGAGAAGGCAAAAGAGCAAAAGAAGTTGTTTGTTCGTGAACGTCTTGCCTTATTGTTCGATGAAGGTAAATACGAAGAAGATGGTAAATTTGCCAATTTTCAAGCTGGTGATCTTCCTGCAGATGGTGTTGTCACGGCGATTGGGAAAATTAATGGCCAAACGGTTTGTGTTATGGCGAATGATTCAACCGTTAAAGCTGGTTCATGGGGAGCCAGGACAGTTGAAAAGATTCTTCGTATTCAAGAAGTTGCCGAAAAACTAAAGGTTCCATTATTCTACCTTGTTGATTCAGCCGGGGCTAGAATAACAGATCAGTTAGAGATGTTTCCAAATCGTCGCGGGGCAGGAAGAATCTTCTACAATCAAGTGAAACTTTCCGGGATGATTCCCCAGGTTTGTATTTTGTTTGGCCCTTCCGCGGCTGGTGGAGCATACATTCCTGCCTTTTGTGATATCGTCATCATGGTTGACCAAAATGCTTCTATGTATTTGGGGTCACCAAGGATGGCTGAAAAAGTAATCGGTGAAAAGGTTACACTTGAGGAAATGGGCGGTGCGCGGATGCATTGTTCAGTCTCAGGCTGTGGGGATATTCTCGCTTATAGCGAAGAGGAAGCAATCGAGTCAGCCAAAAAATATATCAGCTACTTCCCAGCAAGCTTTAAAGAAAAACCAAAGATGACACCTGGTGTAGAAGCAAAACAAGGCCGCGAGCTGGAAGCGATTATCCCAGAAAACCAAAACGCTCCGTTTGATATGTATGAATGTATTGATAAACTTGTGGATAATTCAAGTTTTTATGAAATTAAGAAATTGTTTGCCCCTGAATTGATAACGGGGTTAGCAAGAATCGATGGAAGACCGATTGGAATTATTGCTAATCAGCCGAAAGTGAAAGGCGGTGTTTTATTTGTAGATTCTGCAGATAAAGCAGCAAAATTCATTCAACTCTGTGATGCTTTTCATATTCCGCTTTTATTTTTGGCAGATGTACCTGGGTTCATGATTGGAACAAAGGTGGAGCGTGCGGGCATTATTCGTCATGGGGCCAAGTTAATTGCAGCGATGAGTTCGGCCACTGTCCCGAAAATTTCTGTCATTGTTCGAAAAGCCTATGGTGCTGGTCTATATGCTATGGCTGGCCCAGCTTTTGAGCCGGATTGCTGTATCGCTTTACCGACCGCACAAATTGCAGTTATGGGTCCAGAAGCAGCAGTCAATGCTGTTTATTCGAACAAAATTAATCAAATAGAAGACCAGAAAGAAAAAATAGCTTTTGTCCAAGAAAAGCATAAAGAATATAAAGAACATATCGACATTTATAAGTTAGCATCGGAATTAATTGTTGATGAAATTGTCGCACCAACAGAATTACGAAATGTTTTGATTCAACGCTTTGCTTATTATGAAACCAAGGATTTTAATTTTAGCATACGTAAGCATCCGGTATACCCCGTTTAACTTTATTGGCCCTATTCGGTGTTTGTCGAATAGGGCTTAATTTTTTTCTAATTCTTAGTAACAAACTATCGTCAGCTTCTGATAGAATATGGGTAAAGACGACTAAAAAAGAGGGATTACCATGAGGGTTGGAATTATTGGTGCTGGGTCAATTGGCCTCCTATTCGCAGCGTATTTTAGCAGGATAGTAGATGTTACGGTATACACTAGAACACCAGAACAAGCAACAGAGATAATTAAATATGGAATTGTGCTGAAGAAAAACGGGGAACAAACAATTTCCAACACGAAGGCATTGCCAATAAACGAATGGAAGGGAATTGAGGATCTTACCATCATTTCCGTTAAGCAATATCAACTTCGGCCAATTATTGAAAAAATTAATCAGTTGCCCATTCTTCCTAACAATCTCTTATTTTTACAGAATGGTATGGGCCATTTAAAACAGCTTGAAACCATCCCGAACACTAATATTTTTGTTGGTGCAGTTGAGCACGGAGCGCTGAAGGAAAATTCATATACCGTTTCCCATAATGGTGAAGCTGTGACTAAAGTGGCTGTATTTAAAGGGAACCCAACATTTTTGTTTGATTGTATTTCTTTTGCACCATTGGAATTTCCACTTGTTTTTAAGGAGGATTATTTTACAATGCTGCAGAGTAAACTAGTTGTCAATGCCGTTATTAATCCATTAACCGCCATCCTCGAGGTGGAAAATGGCAAATTAATAAAAAATGAATACTATTTTCAGGTCCTAAAGAATTTATATTCCGAGGTATCTTCAATTTTAAATTTAGATAATACTGAAGAACAGTTGCAGCAAATTATTACTATTTGTAATAATACTTCTGCTAATCGTTCCTCCATGCTTAAAGATATAGAAGCACACAGAATGACAGAAGTGGATGCAATATTGGGATATATTTTAGAAGTGGCAGAACATAAAGGGATGAAGTCACCTCAAGTGGCTAACCTATATTACTTAATTAAAGGAAAAGAGATGATAAAGGAGGAATACGCTTGATTACTTTTCTATCCTATTTCATTTCTGTTTTCTTTGCGATACCATTTTTAGGATTCCTGTTTGTTTTTATAGTCACGAAACTCGTGACAAAAAGCACGCGAAAGGCAGTGCATATATCACTAGATTCTACAACATTTCTATTTATAATATCTGTTCATTTTTTAATTGTAACTATATGGGAAAAATCATATTTTTGGGTAATAATATTAATTATGATTTTAATAGCGATGATTTTTGTGTTGGTTCATTGGAAAGTAAAAGAAGAAATTCTCATAAAAAAAGTGATAAAGGGTTTTTGGCGTTTTAATTTTCTCCTGTTTCTTCTTGCTTACCTCACCTTAACATTATATGGATTAATTCATCGAGCATTGATTTTTACTTTTACCAACTGAATTATAAGCCAAAGTTTTTTCAAATTAAGTTGGTAGTGGTATACTCTTAACAGAATGAATTTGGGTGATCAGAAAGGAAGTACAAGAATGGAGATTTTAAATCTCTCTTTACCAGCAGCCAATCGGTTTGCTTCGAATTATTTGGAACAATCTCCAGAAATCCAGCCTTTTTTTCATTACCGGTTTAATGATGGAACCGATGATGCCAAACGGGTTGCTGAACTTAGTAACCGATCATTTCCTCGCTTAGAGGTTGCTGAACATATTGAGAGCTTTATGAAGCGGTTTCCATCGTCTGAAGCTGTTATAAAGTCAATCGATAAACTTAAAACAAGTAATAGCCTCGTCGTTATTGGGGGACAGCAGGCAGGTATTTTAACAGGCCCGCTATATTCAATACATAAGGTAATTTCTATTATTAAATTGGCTGAGCAAAAAGAGGCACAGCTCGGCGTACCAGTGGTTCCTGTATTTTGGATTGCGGGAGAAGACCATGATTACCAAGAGGTTAATCATGTGTTTGTACCTGTGAATCAAAAGGTTGATAAATGGACATATCCAGAAAGAGTCCAGCAAAAGAAAATGGTTTCTGATATTCAGTTAAACAAAGAAGTCTGCATTTCTTGGGTACAAAACTTAATAGAGAATTTTGGTGAGACAGAACATACTAATACACTTTTAGCTTTTGCTGTAAAACAAGTGTCCATCTCAACCAACTTCGTCGATTTTTTTGCAAATATTATTATGGAATTGTTCAAGGATTATGGGTTATTAATCGTTGACTCAGGTAACAATGACTTTCGGAAGGTGCAGAAAGAACTTTTTAAAAAGCAAATCCTTAACCATGAAATGATTACACACAAGCTACTTGAACAACAAAGGCGTATTGATGAAAAGGATTTTCCGGTAACGATTGATGCAAGTGAAAGGAATGCGAACCTTTTCTACTATGATCAGAAAATGAATGATCGGATTTTACTTGAATATGACTGTGATAATGATTGTTTTGTGGGGAAAAATGGGGCTCTTACCTTTTCAAGGGAACAATTAGTGGAGCTTGCTGAGGAGAATCCAGCCTCTTTAAGCAATAATGTGGTGACGCGGCCGTTAATGCAGGAATGGCTTTTCCCATCTATTGCTTTTATTGCGGGGCCGGGAGAAATTTCTTACTGGGCAGAACTAAAACTAGTGTTTGAATATTTTCAAATCAAGATGCCCCCTATTGTTCCTCGTTTAAACATTACGATCCTTGATCGATCTGTTGAAACAGACGTTTCTGATCTACGTTTAAACTTAAATGAAATATTAAGCAATGGAACAGAAAAAGAGAGAACTCAATTTCTTGAAAAAATAAAAGATAAAGAAGTGGCTTCGCTATTTTCCCTTGCAAAAGAACAATTAGTAAATCAGTACCGATTAATAGAAGGTAAGACAGCTGAGTTGGATCGCGGACTATTACCATTGTTAAAGAAAAATGAAAGTTACTTACTTAAAGAACTCGGATTTATGGAAGCTAAATTATATGAGGCCGGAAAGTTGAAACACGACAATATCCTTAAAAAATATGATCGTGTGGATCTGTCATTAAGACCGGATGGTTTTCCCCAAGAGAGGGTTTGGAATATATTTTATTACCTAAATCAATATGGGTTGAATCTAATTCAGGACTTAATGTCAGGTACATTTGAATTTGATGGTCGGCATAAGGTAATAAAAATGTAGAAAACTTCACAGCAGTGAAGTTTTTTTTTTTGTGAAATTTCTGGATAAAAAAGGATTTCATGGTTTTAAGAAGAATAGTTTAAAAATAGGTGGTGGAAAGTGGGGGAATGTGGTACATTTTTAATAGAAAGTGGGGGTCATGGGTATGTTCATGGGTGAATACCATCACAGCATTGATAATAAAGGCCGACTGATCGTGCCCTCCAAATTCCGCGATGAACTTGGTGAAATGTTTATCATTACACGTGGATTGGATCAATGTTTGTTTGGTTACCCGTTATCAGAGTGGGGGCTGATTGAAGAGAAATTAAAAGGCTTACCTCTGACAAAAAAAGATGCCCGGGCTTTTACTAGATTCTTCTTTTCAGGTGCAACCGAGAGTGAACTTGATAAACAAGGAAGAATTAATATCCCTGCACCACTTTTGCAATATGCAAAGTTGGAAAAAGAATGTGTAATTTTAGGTGTTTCCAATCGAATTGAAATTTGGAGCAAACAGATTTGGGAAGACTATTTTACCGAGTCAGAAGAATCTTTTGCAGAAATTGCTGAAAATATGATTGGCTTTGATATATAATGGATAAATTATGTTAATATATTTTCTGTTATATATTGTTCGATTGGAAAAGGTGGTTACTACATGTTTGAACATACAACTGTGTTGTTAAAGGAAGCTGTTAATGGCTTAAATATTAAGCCTGATGGAATTTATGTTGATTGTACTTTGGGTGGAGCGGGGCATAGTTCGCTTATTCTTTCAAAACTTGGAGCCCGCGGTAAACTATTTGCATTTGACCAAGATGAAACTGCAATTGAACACGCAAAAGAGAAGTTGGCTGAATATGGGGATCGTTTAGAAATCATTAAAAGCAATTTCTTGTATTTGAAAGAAGAACTTGAAAATAGAGGAATTGTTAAAGTGGATGGAGTACTTTACGACCTTGGAGTTTCTTCTCCGCAATTGGATACTCCTGAAAGAGGCTTTAGCTATCATCATGATGCACCACTAGATATGAGAATGGATAATGAAGCCGATATTTCTGCCTACGATGTGGTTAATCATTGGGCCTATGAAGACTTGGTGCGCATCTTTTTTCGTTATGGTGAGGAGAAGTTCTCTAAACAAATAGCTCGTAAAATAGAAGCAGCAAGGATGGTAAAACCAATTGAAACGACGGCAGAATTAGTTGAACTGATTAAGGACGCGATTCCGGCCCCTGCAAGAAGAAAAGGTGGACATCCAGCTAAGCGAGTTTTTCAAGCAGTCAGAATTGCTGTGAATGATGAATTAGCGGTGTTCGAACAGTCAATAAATCAAGCGATTGACATGTTAAACCCTGAGGGAAGAATAAGCGTTATAACCTTCCACTCTCTTGAGGACAGAATTTGCAAAGCAGCCTTTAAGAAAGCAAGTGAAACTCCTAATTTACCTCCTGGTTTACCAATCATTCCTGATGAGTATAAACCGATATTAAAGTTAATTTCGCGGAAGCCGATCCTTCCATCTGATGAAGAATTAGAGCAAAATAATCGCGCTAGATCTGCTAAGCTAAGAGTTGCCGAAAAGCTGTAAGGAAAAATTCAGAAATTCAAAACTAGATTTAAAAATAAATAATAAGCTGGAGGGGAAGAGTTTGAGTAATCTTGCCAGGAAGAATGTGGAACAGCAACACACGGAGGAGAAAGTCCAACAAAAGAGACAAGTTATTATTAAAAAATCCTGGCTCACTCCAGGGGAAAAAATTATTGGAATAGTCTTTGCTGGATTTGTATGTTTTGGTGCCGTTCATATTATTTCAAATCAAGCAAAAATTTATGATGTTAACAAAGATATACAAATTATGGAAGCTAAGGTATCGGAACAACAGAAAGTAAATAGTGATTTGCAGGTTCAAGTAAGCGAATTAAGTGCATACGATCGAATTTATAAAAAGGCCAAGGAAATGGGCCTAATTAAAAACGAAAATAACGTCAAGGTAGTGCATTAGAAATGAACAAGAAACAGCCATATATGAATGCAGGAGCAACCCTTTTATTTGGATTTTTCGGTTTGCTCTTTTTTGTTTTACTTTTCAGGTATTTTTCAATTCAAATCACTGGTGAAGTTGATGGACAGCCTCTTGCTGCAAAGGCTCAAGAAAAATATAGCAGAGAAGGGAATTTGACCGCCTTAAGGGGCGATATCTTAGACCGGAATGGTAAAGTGATTGCTGAAGATACAAATGCCTACACGTTAATTGCTATTTTAGATAAAAAGATGACAACAAATTCAAAAAAGCCGCAACACGTAAAAAACCCGGAGAAAACGGCACAAGAATTGGCAAAGTATCTAGAAATGGATGAATTAGAGATTTACAGTATCTTAACAAAAGGAATAAAAAGTCATAAATTTCAGGTTGAATTCGGCAAGGCAGGCAGAGATATTACCCACGAAACAAAGAATAAGATTGAAAAACTTAAACTTCCAGGGATTACATTTATCCGTGATTCCAAGCGCTTCTATCCTAATGGTGTATTTGCTTCCCACTTAGTTGGTTATGCTGATCGGATTGAACAAAAGGACAAAAGTATTAAATCAGTGGGTAAAATGGGGATTGAGAAAAGTCTAAATGATGAATTAACGGGTACAAATGGGAAGATTAATTTTGAAAGTGATTTGTGGGGTTATATACTTCCGGATGGAAAAGAAAAAATTACTCCTGCCAAAAATGGGAATGATGTTTATTTGACCATCGACCAAAAGATTCAAACCTTTTTAGAAGATGCCATGAACAAAGCAGCTAAGGAATATAAACCGGAGAAAATCATTGCGATTGTGGCTGATCCGAAAACCGGTGAAATATTAGCAATGGGACAACGGCCTTCTTTTGATCCAAAAACAAAAGAAGGAATTGAAGACGGCTGGCATAATGAAGCGATTGAAACTTCATTCGAACCTGGTTCGACCATGAAAATTTTTACGCTTGCCGCTGCCGTCCAGGAAAAGGTGTTTAATCCCAACGAAATCTATCAATCTGGTTCATATCAAGTAACGAAAAGGGATAAAGCAATTCATGATCATAATTACTCGGGATGGGGGCCGATCACCTATCTTGAAGGGGTACAGCGTTCATCAAATGTTGCTTTCGCCAAAATAGCTAAAGAGAAGCTTGGCTTTGAAAAGTTTCGAGAATATTTAACAAAGTTTGGCTTTGATCAGCCCACAGGAATTGACCTTCCCAACGAAACATCTGGGAAAATCCAATTTACCTATCCGATTGAAAAAATTACGACGGCTTACGGGCAGGGCACTGCAATAACTCCCATACAGCAAATTCAAGCAGCAACAGCCATTGCAAATGGCGGGAAAATGATTAAACCGCATGTGGTAAAAAAAATTGTCAATCATGATACAGGTGAGGTTATTAAATCAGGGTCCTCTAAAGTTGTTTCAACACCAATCACAAAAGAAACGGCCAAGGAGGTTCGGGATATCCTTGAAACAGTTGTTACCTCACCCAAAGGTACTGGCGGCCGGTATAAAATTGATGGATACAGTGTCGCTGGGAAGACGGGAACAGCTAATATTCCTGGACCGAATGGCGGGTATTTACAAGGTGCTAATAACTATATGTTCTCATTTTTAGGGATGGCACCAAAGGATGATCCGGAATTAATTGTTTATGTTGCTGTTCAGCAACCTGAATTAGAGGGGCTTGAAACTGGTCAAGGTGCAATACCTGTTTCTGCTATATTTAACCCAGTCATGAAAAACAGCCTGCATTACTTGAACATTAAGCCTTCTCAACTTGAAGAGGCACAATTGAATAAACTAGAAGATTTTAAGGGGAAATCGGTTACTGAAGCTGTAGCTGAATTAAAAGGAAAAGGAATTGAACCTATCGTAATTGGAAAAGGAGCAGAGGTTGTCAGGCATTTACCAGAGTCTGGGACAACTGTTTTACAGGGTGAGAAGGTAATCATACAAACAAATGGTGAAATATTTGCCCCTGATATGACAGGTTGGTCACTTAGAGATGTAATGAAAGTAGCGAATATTGCCGGATTGAAGTTAAATTCAAAGGGAAAAGGGTTTGTAACCCAGCAAAATATTAAACCGAAAACACATGTTCAAAAAGGAGATTTTTTAATCGTAGACTTAAAGACTCCTGAAGAGCAGTGGAAACAGGAAAATAATGAAAAAACAAATACTCAAGGTCAAACTGAGGAAAATACAGAGGATCTAGTCCAGGATTAATAGAAAATCCCGCTGTCTTAGCGGGATTTTTCCTATCTAATGGCCAAAACCTGCGTTCTAAGAAAAAAAGTACAAGCATATAAATGAACGATAGAAAAAGGAGGGTCGTTCAAACTATGCGTGTTTCAAATGTTACTGTCCGTAAACGATTAATGATTGCACTATTTATTGGTATTCTCACCTTCTTAATAATTGATATTCGGCTTGGATATGTCCAATTTGTCCTTGGTGATTGGTTAACAGCAGGTGCTAAAGACTCTTGGAGCCGTAATATTCCCTTTGAACCTGAACGAGGAGAAATTGTTGACAGGAACGGGGTGCCTCTTGCCACAAATATTAGTACTCCAACCGTCTGGGTTGTTCCAAGACAAATTAAAGACCCGGCAACAACCGCGGAAAAGCTTGCCTCCGTTTTAAATATGTCAAAAGAAAAGGCCTATCGGGATATTACACTGAGAGAAAGAATTGTTCGGATTAAGGAAGGCAGAAAAATTTCACATGAGAAGGCCAAGGAAATCAGATCCCTAGGACTCGAAGGTGTCTATATTGGTGAAGATTCTAAGCGGCATTATCCAATGGGGAGCTATTTATCACATGTTCTTGGGTTCGCAGGAGTTGACAACCAGGGGTTGATGGGACTAGAACAATATTATGATAAAGAACTAAGTGGTGAACGGGGCTCTGTTAAATTTTATGCAAATGCTAAAGGGGAAAGAATGAACGATATGGCAGATGATTATGAGAAGCCGACAAACGGTCTTGCATTGAAGCTGACAATCGATTCAAAAATCCAAACGATAGTAGAAAGAGAGTTAGATATCGCGGACGCAAAATACAACCCGGATGGGATTGTTGCCATTGCAATGAATCCGAATAATGGAGAAATATTAGCCATGTCGAGCAGACCAACTTTTGATCCGGCTAATTTTCAAAATGTTCCTCAAGAGGTATATAATCGAAATCTTCCTGTATGGTCAACGTACGAACCAGGGTCAACATTTAAGATTATTACCCTTGCGGCAGCTTTGAATGAAGGGAAAGTGAATTTAGAAAAAGAGCATTTCCATGATTCGGGTTCGGTTCAGGTTGCGGGGGCGAGGTTAAAGTGCTGGAAACGAGGGGGCCATGGAGATCAGTCCTTTTTAGAGGTTGTTCAAAATTCCTGCAACCCTGGATTTGTCGAATTGGGACAAAGACTCGGGAAAGAAAAATTGTTTAAATATGTGAAGGATTTTGGTTTTGGTCAAAAGACCGGTATTGATTTACAAGGAGAAGGAACAGGGATATTATTCAATTTAGACCGTGTTGGCCCAGTTGAACAAGCAACTACAGCCTTTGGACAAGGAGTATCAGTAACACCTATCCAGCAAGTTACGGCTGTATCTGCGGCTATTAATGGCGGGATATTATATAAGCCATATATTGCAAAAGAGCTCATCGATCCAATTACAAACGAAGTCGTAATGAGAAATTCCCCAGTGGAAAAACGCAGGGTAATTAAGGAAGAAACTTCAAAAGAAATTCGCCATGCCCTTGAGAGTGTAGTTGCCCAGGGGTCAGGGGGAAGGGCGTTTGTTGATGGTTACCGAGTTGGCGGAAAAACCGGAACAGCCCAGAAAGCACAAAACGGGAGATATTTAGAAAATAACTTTATCGTTTCCTTTATTGGATTTGCCCCTGCAGATGATCCGCAAATTGTTGTCTATGTGGCAGTTGATAATCCAAAAGGAGTTACAGCCTTCGGTGGTACAGTCAGTGCTCCAATTGTTGGTAATATTATGAAGGATAGTTTGAGTCAGATGGGGATTAAACCTCGGAAGGGTCAAATTGAAAAAGAATTGAAATGGCCGGATACACCGTTAATAAAATTACCGGATTTCACAGGTTTAACAAAAATGGAACTAATGGATCAACTGATAAATCTAAAGATTGATGCAAGTGGTGAGGGTGATGTGGTCGTTAGACAATCCCCTGAAGCAGGTACCAAAGTTAAGGAAGGGTCAAAAATTAGGCTTTATTTTGGTAAGGAGGATTAATGCAATTAAAAAATTCATTAAATTAGAGGCGGTCGGAATGATTTCCGCCGCCTAATTTTTTCATTAAGCTTTGATTACTAAATAGCAAAATAAAATGTTTTAATGTAAAATAAGATGGAACTTTCTTAAGAAGAATTTTCAAAATGATAATTAGTCAATGTATGTACGGTTATGAGAGGATTTGAGAGAAATGAAGCTACAAAAGCTGCTTAAGAATTTGCATCTTCTAGTTCCTTATTTAGGTGAGGATCCAGAAATAACTTCGATTGAAAACGATAATCGGAAGGTGCAAAGCGGGAGCTTATTTATTTGTATTAAGGGATACACAGTAGACGGCCATGATTTTGCAGAATCTGCAGTAAAAAGCGGGGCAGCTGCTGTATTGGCTGAGCGTCCGTTATTACTAGATGTACCTGTCATTCTTGTTAAAGATACAACGAGAGCAATGGCAGTGCTAGCTGATGCTTTTTATGAACAGCCAACGAAAAACTTGCACTTAATAGGAATTACCGGAACAAATGGGAAAACAACTACCAGCCATTTAATTGAGAAAATATTCTCCGATGCCAATCAAAAAACAGGTCTAATTGGCACGATGTATACTAAAATAGCTGAAAAGACGATTGAAACAAAAAACACAACCCCGGAAAGTTTAACACTTCAAAAAACCTTTAGACAAATGGTTGAAGCAGGTGTTGATATAGCAGTAATGGAGGTTTCCTCACATGCATTAGATCTTGGTCGAGTACATGGCTGCGATTATGATGTGGCTGTGTTTACAAACCTAACGCAGGACCACTTGGATTATCATAAAACAATGGATGAATATAAGCGTGCTAAGAGTTTATTATTTGCCCAGCTGGGTAATACATTTGATCAGAAAAAACCTAAGTTTGCCGTATTAAATGCAGACGACCCTGCTTCTGATATGTACCGCAGGTCGACTGCTGCACATGTTATTACATATGGAATCGATAATATAGCTGATCTTCAAGCAAAGAATATTCAAATGACTTCTTCAGGTACCCAGTTCGAGCTTGTGGTTCATTCGGAAAAATATCCGATTAAAATGCAATTAATTGGTAAATTCAGTGTGTATAATGTTTTAGCAAGTATTGCGGCGTCCGTTGTGTCCGGCATTGATATTAAAGCAGTTATCCAGTCGATCGAAGGTGTAAAAGGAGTATCAGGCAGATTTGAGCTTGTAAATGCAGGACAGGATTTTACTGTTATTGTTGATTACGCCCACACACCAGACAGTCTTGAAAATGTATTAAAAACGGTTCAGCATTTTGCTAAGAAAAAGGTTTTCGTTATAGTTGGCTGTGGTGGTGACCGTGATCGTACGAAGAGACCATTGATGGCTCAAATAGCCTGCCAATGGTCCACAAATCCCATCCTAACTTCGGATAACCCAAGAAGTGAAGACCCATTAGCCATTTTGAAGGACATGGAAGCAGGAGTGCAAGGTTCAGCATACCGAATGATCCCTGACCGCAAAGAAGCGATCCAAACTGCTATTCGAGAGGCATCAGCAGGTGATGTAATCTTAATCGCAGGCAAAGGTCATGAAACCTATCAAATTATTGGCAATGAAGTTCACGACTTTGACGATCGGTTAGTTGCTCGGGAAGCGATTGAGGGGAGATAGCTATGTATTTAGCTTTAAAAGACTTGGTAAGTCTATTTAAGAATAGTCGTGGCGTCAAGGATAACCTGCTATTTGTTACAGTTTGCGACCAAGCTCACACAGCACAGCCTAAAGGATTATTTGTATCATTAACTAAAAACGCTGGGGAACTTTCTGATGCAATCTCGAACGGGGCAATAGCAGCGATTTGGGATCAAGGACTTGAACTTCCAAGCTATATACCAAACCAGTTTCCACTATTCTTTACACCAGACCCGGCAGAGGCGATTGTAACTATCTTAAATTGTTATCATGAAAAATTAAATGGAGAAACAGATAAAATTATGGAAATAACTAACTTTAAAATTTCAAATAAAAAACTTCTTAATAAAAATAAAGAAACATATGATATAGCTGTGATGTTAAACGAAATTACAAGCAAAAACGACGCTGAAGGGAGGGAATAAAATGCTCGAGCAAGTTATTTTCTTCACAATAATTATGGGATTTCTTATCTCGGTATTGCTTTCTCCAGTTTTTATTCCCTTCTTAAGAAGGTTGAAATTTGGACAAAGCATTCGTGAGGAGGGACCAAAATCCCATCAAATAAAATCAGGCACACCGACTATGGGGGGTGTGATGATTTTATTTTCGATTGTTATTACAACACTTGTCATGACGGGTAAGTTTTCTGAACCGACTGTTAAAACATATTTGCTGCTTCTTGTTACACTTGGTTTTGGATTGCTTGGGTTTTTGGACGATTTTATCAAAGTTGCTCTTAAAAGGAATCTAGGATTAACTTCCAAACAAAAGCTGGCAGGTCAAATTATTATTTCAGTAATTTTTTATTTTATTTATAAACAACAAGGTTTTTCTACCGAAATAAGCATTCCATTTACAGATTCCACAATTGATTTAGGATGGTTCTTCATTTTCTTGATCATATTCTGGCTGGTTGGCTTCTCCAATGCTGTAAATTTAACAGATGGACTGGATGGCTTGGTGTCAGGCACCGCTGCTATTGCATTTGGTGCATTTGCAGTTCTTGCATGGAATCAATCACAGATAGAAATTGCGATATTTTCTGTGGCGGTGGTAGGTGCTGTACTAGGATTCTTGGTATTTAATGCCCACCCGGCAAAAGTTTTTATGGGAGATACAGGTTCTCTAGCACTCGGTGGTGCAATTGCAACGATTGCTATTCTTACGAAGCTTGAAATTTTACTTATTATCATTGGTGGAGTATTTGTTATTGAAACGTTATCAGTTATTTTACAGGTTATTTCCTTCAAAACGACGGGTAAACGGATTTTTCGTATGAGCCCTTTACATCATCATTATGAATTGGTTGGCTGGTCGGAATGGCGGGTGGTCGTCACTTTTTGGAGTGTTGGATTAATTCTTGCGATACTAGGAATCTATATTGAGGTGTGGTTATAATTGAAACAGATTAAATCTTTCAGTCATAAAAAAATTCTTGTCCTAGGTTTGGCGAAAAGCGGGGTAACAGCTGCCGCCCTATTACATAAACTTGGTGCATTTGTCACAGTTAATGATAAAAAGCCATTTTCGGAAAATCCAGAAGCTCAGGGATTATTAGAACAGGGGATTAAAGTGATTTGTGGGGATCATCCTATTGAGTTGCTTGATGAAGGCTTCGAGTTGATTGTCAAGAATCCCGGTATTCCATATAACAACCCTATGATTGCAGGCGCTATAGAAAAAGGGATTCCTGTAATTACTGAGGTTGAACTTGCTTATGAAATATCTGAAGCTCCATTTATTGGGATCACAGGAACCAATGGGAAAACAACAACGACAACATTAGTTTATGAGATGCTAAATGAGGGGCAGAAGCACCCGTTAATCGCAGGGAATATTGGTACAGTGGCATCAGGGGTAGCCGAAGAAGCTACGTCAGAAAATACGATAGTCATTGAATTATCCTCTTTTCAGTTAATGGGAATTGACACATTTAAACCTAAGATTGCCATTCTAACGAACCTTTATGATGCCCATTTAGATTATCATGGGACAAAAAAGGAATATATTGCTGCAAAGGCAAACATTACAAAAAATCAAACGGAAGTTGACTACCTTATTGTCAATGCCGACCAAGAAGAAACATTGGAAGTTGCGCGTCACTCTAATGCCAGAATTATTCCTTTTTCGACGAAGAAGAAGCTGACTGAAGGTGCTTACCTATCTGATGGCTGGATTATGTTTAATCATGATAAAGTGATGGAAATTGAGAATATAGCTTTACCAGGCAATCACAACCTTGAAAATATCTTATCCGCTATGGCTGCAGCAAAGCTTTCAGGTGTAGAAAATAAAGCCATCCAGCAGGTTCTTCGAACATTTACTGGTGTCAGGCACCGTCTGCAATTCGTAACTGAAGTGAACGGACGAAAGTTTTACAATGACTCGAAAGCAACGAATATTTTGGCAACGGTAAATGCCTTGGCTGCTTTTGAATCCCCGGTAGTTCTCCTTGCGGGTGGTTTGGATCGCGGAAATGAATTTGATGAACTACTTCCTTATTTAAAAAATGTAAAAGCAATGATAACCTTTGGGCAAACTGCACCTAAAATGGAACGAATAGGGAAGGAAGCGGGAATAAAACGAATCAAGCGTGTCGATAATGTTGACAAGGCTGTGCCTGAGGCTTATCGATACTCTGAATCAGGTGACGTGATATTATTATCTCCTGCATGTGCGAGCTGGGATCAATATAAAACTTTTGAGGTCAGGGGAGACATTTTTATCGATGCGGTGCATAAGCTTAAGTAAGGGCTTGTCTTAGTAGAAAAGTTCACTTTTCAAGTACACTTGACACTAGGCAAAATTAGAGGTTCTGCTAAGCCCTAAAACTAGCAGTTGAGGTGTATGGTGGTGCCGACAAAGAGAACTACTCCTGATTTTATTTTAATGATTGTAACATTCACACTTTTGGCAATAGGGCTAATCATGGTTTACAGTGCAAGTGCTATTTGGGCTGAATATAAATTTAATGATTCCTTTTTCTTCGCGAAAAGGCAAACTCTTTTTGCCGGGGTTGGAGTGGCTGCCATGTTTTTCATCATGAACATCAATTATTGGACGTGGCGGACCTGGTCCAAAACCTTTCTACTGGTTTGTTTTGTGTTACTTATCCTTGTGTTAATTCCTGGAATAGGAAATGAAAGGAATGGTTCTCGTAGTTGGATAGGTGTTGGAGCCTTTTCAATACAGCCTTCTGAATTTATGAAACTGGCAATGATTGCTTTTTTGGCTAAGTATCTTTCCGAACGGCAAAAGTTGATTACTTCGTTTAAGAAAGGTCTTATTCCTTCATTAGGTCTTGCCTTTCTTGCCTTTTCAATGATCATGCTTCAACCTGATTTAGGCACAGGAACGGTGATGATGGGAACCTGTGTTGTGATGATTTTTATTGCTGGTGCTCGTGTAAGTCATTTTGCCTTTCTGGGACTGTTGGGAGTCGCAGGATTTATTGGTCTAATTGCCTCTGCTCCGTACCGTATTAAACGGATCACATCTTTTTTGGATCCCTGGTCGGATCCGCTTGTAACGGGATTTCAAATTATTCAATCACTCTATGCAATTGGTCCTGGTGGATTGTTTGGGCTTGGACTTGGCGAGAGCAGACAGAAGTTCTTCTACCTGCCTGAACCCCAGACAGACTTTATCTTTGCGATTCTTTCTGAAGAACTAGGCTTTATTGGTGGATCATTTATATTACTCTTGTTTGCACTGTTGTTATGGAGAGGAATACGAATCGCTTTAGGTGCACCAGATTTATACGGCAGCTTTCTAGCTGTAGGAATCATCGCCATGGTAGCGATTCAAGTCATGATTAATATTGGTGTTGTTACAGGACTAATGCCTGTTACAGGCATTACCTTACCATTTTTAAGCTACGGGGGTTCTAGTTTAACCTTGATGTTAATGGCGATAGGTGTTCTTCTTAATATCAGCAGGTATTCGAGATTATGAACCTTCACCCTGTTTAGCGGCAGGGTTTTTTTATTTTAGGCTGTGTTAATTTACAATTAGGTAACATTCTTTTTTCATTTGCGTTATTTTGTGAGTTTTTATAGTAAGATAGGGTAGGCATTAGGTGTTAAATAGTTAATGAGGTGGAAAAAATGAAAATAGTAGTTAGTGGCGGAGGGACTGGCGGGCATATTTATCCTGCTCTCGCACTCATTCGTGAAATCCAAAAACAGAACAAAGAGGCACAATTTTTATACATAGGAACTACCAATGGCTTGGAAAGCAAAATAGTTCCGCGGGAGAATATTGATTTTAAAGCGATTCATATAACTGGTTTTAAAAGAAAACTATCCTTTGAAAATGTAAAAACGGTTCTCCGCTTCCTAAAAGGAGTGAAAGACAGTAAAAAAATGTTAAAGGAATTCAAACCAGACATTGTTATCGGAACAGGCGGGTATGTATGCGGACCTGTAGTGTATGCTGCATCAAAGTTGGGCATCCCAACAATCATTCACGAACAAAATAGTGTTCCAGGGTTAACTAATAAATTTTTAAGCAGATATGTAAACAAGATTGCCATTTGTTTTGAAGAGGCAAAAGAGTACTTTCCAGTACAGAAAACAGTTTTTACGGGCAATCCTCGTGCATCTGAAGTAATGGGCAAAGACGGGATTCAAGGTCGTCTCGGTGCTGGACTAAGTGCAACTATGCCAGTGGTTTTAATCTTCGGTGGTAGTCGTGGTGCGAGGCCGATAAATGAGGCAGTCGTGAAGGCATTCGCTGAATTGGCTGAGAAACCATATCAAGTCCTTTATATTACGGGCGACGTCCATTATGAGGATGTCAGAAAAGAAGTTGAATTAATTGGAAACCCTAAAAATGTAGTCATTAAACCGTTTATTCATAATATGCCAGAAGTACTTGCAGGAGTAGATTTAGTGGTATCGAGAGCAGGAGCAACCACACTTGCAGAAATAACTTCACTTGGTATCCCAAGTATCTTAGTCCCAAGTCCATATGTAACAAATAATCATCAAGAGAAAAACGCTCGGTCATTAAGTGACCATGGTGCAGCAGAACTATTATTAGAAAAAGACTTAAATAATAATAGTCTTGTGAATCATATTGATCGTATTCTTTTAAATAAAGATAAATTAAAAGAGATGAAGGTTAAGGCTAAAAAAATGGGTGTTCCGGATTCAGCATCAAGACTCTATTCCTTAATGCAAGAACTGGTAAACACAAATCAAAAGTAGCCCATAAAGATTTTTAGCATAAACTGATGTAAATGCATCTAGGAAAGTAAGGGTGGTAATTATGGACGGAATCTTAAATGAGTTATTGGCTTTAAATATCGGAAAGGTTAAGGAAAATGAACCATTAGCCAATCATACAACGATGAAAATAGGCGGTCCTGCAGACCTTTTTATTGAACCGTCTTCAGTTGAAAATTTAAAAACTGTCATGAATGTGATTGAAAATCATGGATTGCCATGGCGTGCGATTGGCCGCGGCTCAAATCTGTTAGTGTCGGATAAGGGGATTGAAGGGGTAGTTATCAAGCTTAGTTCTGGAATGGATCACCTTGAGATTAACGATACAAGTATTACCGTTGGTGGTGGTCACTCCCTCGTCAGCTTTTCAACACTTATTAGTAAAAAAGGTCTTGCGGGTCTGGAATTTGCGAGTGGAATTCCTGGCTCAGTTGGCGGGGCAGTTTATATGAATGCAGGTGCGCATGGTTCAGATATTAGTAAAATCCTAACCAAAGCACATATTTTATTTGATGATGGAAAAATGGAATGGCTCTCAAATGAGGAAATGGGGTTCTCCTACAGGACTTCTGTACTACAAAAAACTCGCCCAGGAATTGTTGTGGAAGCTGTTTTTGATCTTGTGAAAGGCGATCGATCAGCCATTGTCGCGCAAATGCAAAAAAACAAAGATTATCGGAAAGAGACACAGCCGTGGAATTTTCCGTGTGCTGGCAGTATTTTTAGAAATCCGCTGCCGAATTATGCTGGTAAATTAATTGAAAACGCTGGATTAAAGGGATTTAGTATTGGCGGTGCAAAGATTTCGGAAATGCATGGGAATTTTATTGTAAATGCTGGAGGTGCCACTGCAGAGGATGTGCTGGCATTAATTCAACATGTCAAGGATACCATTTTTAGCTTATATAAAGTAACAATGGAAACAGAGGTTGAAATAATCGGTAGGAAATAAGAAAACTGGAAGGATTTATACTAAATTTCCAAAGAAATTATCCTTACTTTTCTTGTAAGAAATGTCGTCCGAATGACAAATATTGTGTTATAATTACTGATAATATTATAGGTGCAACCTCGAAAAAGTTAGTGACGGCATGGTTTTTCGTGCCGTTGTTTCTCTTTTCGAGGTAACACTATCGAATGTTGGACAGGCTTAGTCTACTTATTTTAGAGCAGCTGCTTTTTATGTGGAGGAATTTAAATGGAAAAAGGTAAAATTGTAGCTCTCGAGGACCGTATTCCTAAGCTTAAGGAGCAAAGAAGACGAAAAGCAAACAGACGCCTTGTACTCCTATTAATTCTGTTTTTTACAATGATAGTAGTTATCGCCTATTCACAATCACCTTTAAGCCATGTAAAGACGATAACAATAAAAGGAAATGGTGTGTATTCTGATAAGGAATTAATCAGTCAGAGCGGCCTTTCGAATAATACGAATATTTGGAAAATCAAAAAGGATGAAACGGCATCGAGAATAAAGCGTCTATCTGAGATAAAGACAGTTACCATCAAGACTCATTGGCCAAATACAGTGGTCATCCAAGTAAAAGAACATAAAAGAATTGCTTATCTGAAAAAGGAAAATAAATTCTTACCAATTATGGAGAATGGGAAAATAGTGAACAAAAAAGCAGCGAAGAAAATTCCTGTAAATTCTCCCATCTTATTCGAGTTTAAAGAAGGTGCAGCCCTCAATCAAATGGTAAAAGAGTTAGAAAAACTTCCTAATGAAATTTCAAACTCTATCTCTGAAATCCATTATACTCCGAAAAAAACTGATAAATATCATATTTCCTTATTTATGAATGATGGTTTTGAGGTTAGTGCTACATTAAGAAGTTTCTCGGAAAAAATGGTACATTATCCCTCAATTATCTCTCAGATTGATCCCAACAAAAAGGGGATTATTGACCTGGAAGTAGGAACGTATTTTAAGGCCTTTGACACCGAAGTGGAGGAAAAAGAAGTTGAGCAAGATAAGGGTGAAGGGTAAGCATGTTGTTTTGTCCCTAGTCTGCCTTGTATTAGGATTTTTGATGGCCTTTTCCTATCATTTAACACAATTGGAAATGAACAAAGGGAAACCAAATGTTTCTGATGGACAGTGGGAACAGACCCTTGCACTTCGAAACCAATTAATTAATGAAGAAAAAACTAATCGTGAACTGCAAAAGGAATTAAGTCAAAAACAAGATTTGGTTTTTAAAAATGAGAAAGATCTTTCTAAAGAGGCAGAGGTTTATGAAAATCTTGCTGAAGATGCTGAGAAATATCGAATGTTCTTAGGGAAAGTGAAGGTTAAAGGTAAAGGAGTCAAGATTACACTGACGGATGGTGCTTACGACCCAAAAGAGGATAATATCAATAATTATCTTGTTCATGAACATCACGTATTTAAAGTTGTAAATGAGCTTTATATATCCGGGGCAGCAGCAGTTGCCATAAATGGTCAGAGGCTGACAAGCCATTCTTATATTATTTGTAATGGACCAGTTATTACGGTTGATGGAATTGAGCATCCAGCTCCTTTCATAATTTCAGCAATCGGAGATCCTGAAGTCCTCTCTTCATCCATAAACCTTATAGGAGGGGTGAAAGATCAGTTAGTAAACGATAATATTATTTTTACACTGGAAAAAGATAATGAAATTGTTCTTGATCCCATCCTAGGCAGTTAGTCATGAAGAAATGTCCACGTTAAGATAATTTAAAAGGTTAGGTGAAAAAAGTGGACAACAAAAAAATAAATGTAAGTTTTACTTTGATCGCAGTCTTAGTAGGATTCATGATTGCTATCCAATTTCAAACAGTAAAAAAACCTGTTGAACGGGATACTCGTGATATATGGCAGCTTCGTGATGCAATATTAAAAGAAAAAGAAATTCAATCCAATTTATTAAGTGAAATTCGTTCAAATGAAGAAAAACTGGCAGCCTATGAATCTAAACGGAAACAAAGCAAAGAACAAGCCTTAAGTGATACTTTAAAGGAACTAAAGCTTGAAGCCGGGTTATCTGAAATTACTGTTCCTGGTATTAAATTAAAGATTGAACCAGTAATCGAAGAAATTAAGATAGGTACACCTGTAAATAGAGTTATTCCTCCTGAACTTCTAACAAGATTGTTAAACGAATTGAATATGTACGAAGCTAAATATGTAGCAATCGATGGGAAGAGAATTATTAATACCACTGTAATTCGAGACATCAATATGGAAACAAAAATCGATGGGCATACGATTGAAAGGTTGCCAATCGAAGTTGTTGTAGGTGTAGATGATAACTCTACAGCTGAAAAATTATATAATCGGATGAAAGTATCAAAAGCAACGGAAGAATTCTTTATTGAAAATCTAAGACTTTCGATTTCAAAACCAATTCCGAACTTAACGGTACCAGCCTACGATGATTCCATACGCATCCGCTACATGGAACCGGCAAAAGAAGGAGGCGATTCTTAATGTGGCTTCCATTCATAGGATTAGTAATTGGGATCATTCTGGGACTATTAACAGAAATACGTATTCCTGAAGAATATTCCAATTATTTGTCGATTGCTGTCTTAGCAGCATTCGACACTCTTTTCGGTGGGATCAGGGCATACCTGCAAAATATATATGATGAAAAAGTGTTTGTATCAGGGTTCTTCTTTAATATTATACTTGCTGCAAGTTTAGCTTTTCTCGGTGTTAATCTTGGTGTAGACTTATATTTAGCGGCAGTTTTCGCGTTTGGTGTCAGACTGTTTCAGAATATTGCCGTAATAAGGCGAATATTATTGGCAAAATGGTCAACGAACAAAGAAAAAGTAGAAAAAAATTGAATTTTTTTAAAGGGAATCATTTAGTTGTGACGAATAATTTTATATGATATGTATAGTGAACTTTTATTGAACAAAAAAAATATAGTTGTTGTTCAACTTAAGGAAATCTAAAGGAGGTGCCAAAGAATGAACAGCAATGAAATATATGTTAGTCTTGACATCGGTACATCCAGTGTGAAAGTAATCATTGGTGAAATGGTCAATGACTCGGGTAAAGACTCATTAAATATAATTGGTGTTGGAAATGTGAAATCCGAAGGATTGCGCAAAGGATCAATTGTTGATATGGACGATACCGTTCATTCGATTAGAAGGGCGATAGAGCAGGCAGAAAGAATGATTGGGATGGAAATTAAGGATGTGGTGGTAGGCATTTCAGGTAACAATGTCATGCTTCAACATTGTCATGGTATTGTAGCTGTTTCCAGCCAAAATAGAGAGATTACGAATGAAGACGTCATTCGTGTCATTGAAGCATCACACGTTGGTTCGATCCCGCCTGAAAGAGAAAATATCGGAGTTATCCGAAGACAATTTATCCTCGACGGTAAAGATGAAATTAACGACCCCCGTGGGATGATAGGGGTTCGCTTGGAAATGGATGGTATTCTTATTACTGGTTCCAAATCAATTATCATTAATACTCTCCGATGTGTTGAACGGGCCGGTCTAGAGATAGTAGATATTGTTCTTCAGCCGTTAGCAGCAGGTGATTATGCACTGTCAAAAGATGAGAAAAACCTCGGTGTCGCTCTTATCGATCTTGGTGGTGGTTCCACTACGATTGCTGTTTTCGAAGAAGGTTTTATTTCCCAAACAAGTGTTATTCCGATTGGCGGAGACTATATTACAAAAGATATTTCTGTGGGCCTTCGGACCTCGACAGAAGATGCAGAAAAAATAAAAATCAAACACGGACATGCATTCTATGACGAAGCGTCAGAAGATGAAGTGTTTAGTGTACCAATCATTGGCAGTGATCAACATCAACAGTTTAATCAGCTGGAAATATCTGATGTTATTGAAGCGAGAATGGAAGAAATTTTTGAACTAGTATTACATGAAATGAAACGCTTAGGATATAGTGACCTACCGGGCGGTTATGTATTAACTGGCGGTATTGCAAATATGCAAGGTGTACTTGAACTTGCTCAGGTGATATTACAGAATAGAGTGCGCATTGCGGTGCCAGACTATATTGGTGTAAGGGAACCACAATATACCACAGCGGTTGGTTTAATTAAGTATGCTTACAAGAATGCTAGATTACCAGGTGGACACGCAGGTTCTTCAACCATTTCTGAACCTGCCGAAAAGAGAGCACCTAAACAACATCAACAACCTAAACAACCAAAAGCAGAAAAACATCCGGAAGAAAAGATGTCATCAAAAGTAAAAAAATTCCTTGGTTACTTTTTCGAATAGGCTAATCGAAAAGAAATCGAAGAATTAGGAGGATTGTCATGTTAGAATTTGATACAAATTTAGATTCTCTTGCAACTATAAAAGTAATTGGTGTCGGGGGTGGGGGTAATAACGCGGTAAATCGAATGATTGAACATGGCGTTCAAGGAGTTGAATTTATCGCTGTTAATACTGATGCTCAAGCACTAAATCTTTCTAAAGCAGAAGTTAAGATGCAAATAGGTGCTAAACTGACCCGTGGACTAGGAGCAGGTGCTAATCCAGAGGTTGGAAAGAAAGCTGCTGAAGAAAGTAAAGAACAATTGGAAGCAGCATTAAGTGGTGCGGACATGGTATTTGTTACTGCGGGAATGGGCGGTGGTACAGGCACTGGTGCAGCACCTGTTATTGCTCAAATTGCTCGAGACTTAGGTGCATTGACCGTTGGTGTAGTTACTCGTCCGTTTACATTTGAAGGAAAAAAACGCTCTGGACAAGCATCAGGTGGAATTGGTGCGATGAAAGATGCGGTTGACACACTAATTGTGATTCCAAATGATCGTCTCCTAGAAATTGTTGATAAAAGCACTCCAATGCTGGAAGCATTTCGTGAAGCTGATAATGTACTTCGCCAGGGTGTACAAGGTATATCAGATTTAATTGCAGTACCTGGTCTTATTAACTTGGACTTTGCGGATGTAAAGACAATCATGTCTAATAAGGGATCTGCTTTAATGGGTATTGGTGTTTCAGCTGGTGAAAACCGTGCCGCAGAGGCTGCTAAGAAAGCAATTAGTTCTCCTTTATTAGAAACATCTATTGATGGAGCACAAGGGGTACTAATGAACATTACAGGCGGTACAAACCTAAGTCTTTATGAAGTTCAAGAAGCTGCTGATATCGTAGCAACTGCTTCTGATCAGGAAGTAAATATGATTTTTGGTTCTGTTATCAATGAATCATTAAAGGATGAAATTATCGTTACTGTCATCGCTACTGGATTTAAAGAAGAAACCTTGCAGCCAAAAGCTACTCGTCCTACTTTTGGTCAGGCTAAACCACAGATGGGTAATGTTAAAAGAGAACAGCCAAAACGTGAAGAGGTTCAGCAAGAGCCTGTCCGCCATACACAAGTTTCCCAAGAAGAAACATTAGATATTCCAACCTTCTTACGGAACCGCAATCGTAGAAGATAAAAAGTGAATACTTATACAAAAGACACGGCCTAATCACAGGTCGTGTCTTTTTATTTAGACTAATTTTAATCGTATTGTTGATATTATTGGCACCTGTTGATTGGAGCGGAAGGCACGAGACTCCTGCGGGAGTACGGGGCAGGGGAGACCCCGCAGGCGCTTAAGCGCCGAGGAGGCTCCCCGGACCGCCCGCGGAAAGCGAAGTGCCTGGAGCGGAAATCAACAGCCATGTTTTTATTAATGACAAAATCCATCTGACAAAATACGTTGTGAATAGTGCAAATTTTTGTTTGTTTGATTACACAAAGTGACACACTTCATCCATGCAAGTACGTTATACTTTTTCGTAAACAGAAAGGAAAAGCTGATAAATCTATAGAGAGGAAGCTGGTAACTATTTATTTAGATGTGATCTGGGCTCTAAATTTATTATTTGATAGTCTGCTTCTATATTTAACAGCTATTTTTCTAAAAAGAGAGATTAAAATAGGGAGACTAGCTGCCGGAGGATTTATTGGTTCCTTGATAATTTTATTATCATTTACGCCATTAAATGTCTATACAAGCCATCCCATATCAAAATTCATATTTTCAATCCTCATGGTGTTAATAACCTTTGGATATAAGCGGATGTCTTTTTTCTTTAAGGCGTTAATGACACTTTATGTGTCCACCTTTTTAATCGGCGGAGCATTAATGGGGGCCCATTATTTTATCCAGTATGATTCTGAGCTAACAACCAAGGTCCTAGTGTCCAGTACAAAAGGGTTTGGAGATCCGATAAGCTGGCTATTCGTTCTAATTGGATTTCCCGTTGCTTGGCACTTCTCAAGGAAAAATGTTGAAAGCATGGAGATGACAAAAATACAATTTGACCAAATTGTTAAAGTCAGAATCAATATAAATAACGAAACACTAACCTTTAAAGGATTAGTGGATAGCGGGAATCAACTTTATGATCCATTATCAAAGCTTCCTGTGATGTTTGTTTCCATTAAAACCCAACTAGAAACAATTTCAGAATCAATAAGAAAGCTTGCAGGAGACCCAGAATTACTTATCAATGGCAGTGGAGACCTTCCAGATGAATGGCAAAATAGGATCAGAATTATACCTACTCGTGTGATTGGACAAGAGCATCAACTAATTATTGCGGTAAAGCCAGAAAACATTTTTATTGAACATAAAGATACTCAATATTTATGTGAAAAAGGTCTTGTTTCCTTTACAACAAAGCAACTCTCAAGTGAAGATGCCTTTCAATGTATTGTTCATCCAAAGATGCTCACAGGTCCTAGGCAGCAAATGAAAACCATTAAGGTGAGTTAGTATTACTATACTCAGAAAAACATATTTTAGAAGGAGGAACACATATGAAAAAATGGAGGCTTCGCCTATCCTATTACTGGTATAAACTATTAATGAAATTGGGTTTAAAAACAGATGAAGTTTATTATATTGGTGGTAGTGAGGCCTTGCCGCCTCCTTTAAGCAAAGATGAAGAAGAGATGCTGCTGAAAAAATTACCTGGTGGTGATAAAGCAGCTAGGTCAATATTAATTGAACGAAATCTTCGTCTTGTTGTTTACATTGCTAGAAAATTCGAGAATACCGGGATTAATATCGAAGATTTAATTAGTATTGGAACCATTGGATTAATTAAAGCCGTCAATACCTTTAATCCTGAGAAAAAAATAAAACTTGCTACATATGCCTCACGTTGTATCGAAAATGAGATTCTCATGTACTTAAGGCGCAATAATAAAATCAGGTCAGAAGTATCCTTTGATGAACCCTTAAACATTGATTGGGATGGGAATGAACTATTATTATCTGATGTTTTAGGGACGGATGATGATATTATTACAAAGGACTTAGAGGCCAATGTAGACCGAAAGCTCCTGACAAAAGCACTTCATCAACTAACTGACCGTGAAAAACAAATTATGGAACTCCGGTTTGGTCTTACAAATGGAGAAGAAAAAACCCAAAAAGACGTAGCTGACATGCTGGGAATATCCCAATCTTATATTTCCCGCTTAGAAAAAAGAATTATAAAAAGGCTGCGAAAAGAATTTAATAAAATGGTGTAAAGAAGAAAAAATTTTTTCTATTAAAAACCTATGATTTTCGTGACTTAATTGCATTTTTCGACAAATATGCACTTGTCCACCATCGTGGATAAGTGCATATTTTTCCTTCTCAAGGAGATACTGTTTTTTGTACAGCAACTCCTGTGAGGAGGGAAAAGGATTGACTCGAAATAAAGTTGAAATTTGCGGTGTGGACACAGCAAAACTTCCTGTCCTAAAAAACGAAGAAATGAGAATACTCTTCAAGCAAATGCAAGAGGGCGATATTTATGCCAGAGAAAAGCTCGTCAACGGTAATTTACGACTCGTATTAAGTGTCATTCAACGTTTTAACAATAGAGGCGAGTTTGTTGACGACTTGTTTCAAGTTGGCTGTATTGGGCTGATGAAATCTATCGATAACTTTGATTTGGGCCAAAACGTAAAGTTTTCAACCTATGCGGTTCCAATGATTATTGGGGAAATTCGAAGGTACTTGCGTGACAATAATCCAATTCGCGTTTCTAGATCATTGAGGGATATTGCTTATAAAGCCCTACAGGTAAGAGAGCGATTGATGAGCGAAACTTCAAGGGAACCAACCGCAGAAGAAATTGCGAAGGTCTTAGAAGTTCCACATGAAGAAATCGTTTTCGCCCTTGATGCCATTCAGGACCCAGTGTCTCTTTTCGAGCCAATTTATAATGATGGCGGCGACCCAATTTATGTAATGGATCAATTAAGCGATGAAAAAAATAAAGATATCCATTGGATTGAAGAAATTGCATTAAAAGAAGGAATGCGCAGGCTAAATGATCGCGAAAAGTTAATTTTACGAAAACGATTCTTTCAAGGGAAAACACAAATGGAAGTCGCAGATGAAATTGGGATTTCTCAAGCACAAGTTTCTCGTTTAGAAAAAGCTGCGATAAGACAAATGAATAAAAATATCCAAAGTTAGGCTGTCCTTAGGGCAGCTTTATTTTTATTCCTTTTACTAAATGTCATTGAGTAAACATATATTTTATAGAAATAAAACCGGGAGTGAGTGAGATGGTAAAAATTTCTGAGTTCCAAATTAAAGATGTGGTGAATGTAGCAGATGGAAAGAGGCTTGGGAATATTGGTGATATTGAGATAAATTTAACAACAGGAAAGATTGAAGCAGTGGTGATTAGCGGCAGCGGAAGAGTACTTGGCTTTTTTGGTAAAGATGACGACGTAGTTATTCCTTGGAAGAATATTTTAAAAATAGGTCAAGATGTCATTTTGGTTAGATATAAAGGCAGTGCAGAAAATATAACGGAAGAAGCAGAAGTTTAACTCTTGTTTTTGCGGTGACCAAATTTTCTTTTCATGGTAAACTATAGAAAAAACATAAGAGGTATGAATATGGAACCCTTTGTTTTAAAAAATCAATCCTTTTTAACTATTGAAAATTGGGTAAGCAAATATCCAGGTTTAGTTGCAGGAATAACCACTAATAATGGCGGGGTAAGCAAAGGGGATTACAAATCCCTTAACCTTGGGTTTCACGTTGGTGATATTCAAAGCGATGTTTGTTCCAACCGAGAAAAAGTTTCAGACCTGCTCACATTTCCACTAAAGTCCTGGGTCGGAGCTGAACAAACACATGGAATTCATCTTAAAAAAATTTCTAAACTTGACCGTGGCAAAGGATCCAATTCCTATGAAAATGCTATTAAAGATACAGATGGTTTTTATACGAATGAGGAGGGCGTCTTGTTAACACTCTGCTATGCCGACTGTGTCCCTCTTTTTTTTATTGCTCCTGAATCAAAAATGATTGGTGTAGCCCATGCTGGCTGGAAAGGGACTGTAGGTCAAATTGCAAGGGAAATGATCATTGCGTGGAAAAGAGAAGGAATTAACCCAGAACAGATTCTAGTTACAATTGGCCCATCCATTTGTGAAAAATGTTATATTGTTGATAAGTATGTGATAAACTTGGTCGAAAATACACTAGAAGATGTCGAAATTTTACCCTATAATTTAATTAAAGAAGGCCAATATTCCTTAGATTTACGTGAGGTAAATAGACAAATATTAATAAAGTCTGGTGTGCCGAATACGAATATCCAGTTGACAAACTTTTGTTCTAGTTGTAATAAAGAGTTTTTTTCCCATCGTCGTGACCAAGGGAAAACAGGAAGAATGTTAACTTTTATAGGCTGGAAGGAGACTACGGAACGTTTATGATGGTAGAAGCAAAATACGAAATAATAAAACAACAAATCATTGAGGCCTGCCTTCGAGTCAAGCGAAACCCTGAAGAAGTCAGGGTGATAGCGGTTACTAAATATGTTAGTACTGAGAGAGCAAATGAAGCACTTCAAGCAGGAATAATAAATCTAGGTGAGAATCGGGATGAGGGACTCCTCAGGAAGTGGGAAGAACTTAGGGACAAGCCTGTTTGGCATTATATCGGTTCACTTCAAACACGAAAAGTAAAGAATATTGTTAATATTGTTGAGTATATCCATTCTTTGGACAGGATTTCTCTTGCAGAAGAAATTAATAAACGGGCAGAGCGTAAGGTAAAATGCTTGGTCCAAGTTAATGTCTCTGGAGAAGAATCCAAGCATGGCTTACCTGCTGAAGAAGTACTGACTTTTATTGAGTCACTTCGTAAGTTTGAACACATCAGTGTTGAAGGTTTAATGACAATGGCTCCACTTACTGATAATGAATCGCAAATACGTGAATGTTTTCATAAATTAAGTGAACTTCGTAAACAAGTCCAAGCCTTAAATTTGGATTATGCTCCTTGCACCGAACTTTCGATGGGCATGTCAAATGATTTTGAAATTGCTATTGAAGAAGGGGCTACAATGGTAAGAATAGGCACTGCGCTTGTTGGTGAAGATGGTTAGGAGAGAAAATCATGACGATTAAATCGAAATTAAAAACATTTTTCTTTTTGGATGATGAATATGATGATAACAAAGTTGATTATCCAGAAGTAGTTGAACCACTTCCTGTAAAACAAAAGCAACAACCAGTGGTAAAGAACCAAAACGTCGTCAGCTTGCAAACCGTACAAAAGGCTGCCAATTCCACAAAGTCATCCAAAGTAATTTTAGTTGAGCCACGCTCTTATTCTGAGTCAACTGAAATTGCTGATCATTTAAAAAGCCGCCGCGCTGTGGTCGTGAACCTGCAGCGAATTGATAGTGATCAGGGCAGACAAATTGTCGATTTTCTCAGTGGCGCTGTTTATGCAATTGGTGGAGACATTCAAAAGATTGGTTTTAGTATATTCTTATGTACACCCGATAATGTTGAGGTTTCAGGAAATATATCAGAACTTATTCCTGACTTTGAAAATCAAAATACGAGGTGGTAATGCTTAATGGCACTGGTTTTTAGTTTATTACAGAAGCTAATACAACTTTATTCGTATGCCTTAATTATATATATTTTAATGTCTTGGTTTCCAAACGCTAGAGAGTCATCTATTGGACAATTTTTTGCGAGGATTTGTGAACCATATTTAGAGCCATTTAGACGAATCATTCCACCGATTGGTATGATGGACATCTCTCCAATCGTTGCCTTTCTTGTTCTTAATTTTGCGCAAAGTGGATTATCAAGTGTCTATCGTTTTCTTGTTTCTTAAGAATATTGAATCTAGGTTGTGTATTGAATTATGAATATTTATCAGCACTTTCGTCCAGAAGAGCGAGAATTTATTGATCAGGTGTTAAATTGGAAGAATTATGTAGACACACAATATACTCCTAAATTAACTGATTTCCTTGATCCGAGAGAACAGCATATTCTTAAAAAGTTAATTGGTGAACATGGGGATGTTAAATATAAACTTTTTGGCGGCGGCACGGATGTAGAACGAAAAAGAGCCTTAATTTTTCCAGATTATCTAACTTCGATTAATCATGATGAATTTCAAATAAGCCTTTTTAACATCCATTATCCAACCAAGTTTGTTACAATCGAACACCGACAGGTATTGGGTACGCTTATGTCCTTAGGCCTAAAGCGGGGGAAATTTGGGGATATCATCATTATAGATGGGAAATGCCAATTTTTTGCTGCAAAGGATATTAGCGACTATATAGTAAGTAACGTTGAAACAATTGGCAGGGCAGGCGTAAAACTAACTGAAACAGATATAGAAAATGCACTTTCCACCAATGAAAAATTGGTGGAAAGTGATTTAACGATATCTTCTTTGAGGCTTGATACTGTTATTTCAGGAATTTATCATGTGTCACGGCAGAAATCACAACTCTTTATTCAACAGGGACTCGTGAAGGTGAATTGGACATTAATTGAAAATCCGTCATTTGAATGCGGTGTGGGTGATATGATTTCTGTTAGAGGTAGTGGCCGAGCAAAAATTCTTGCCATTGAAGGGAAAACAAAAAAAGAAAAATGGCGACTAAATGTCGGAAAACAAAAATAAGTACAAAAATAAAGAAGGAAATTCGATGAATGATGTCGAATTCTTGCATATACATATAGAATTAGAGATTGTATGGAGGTGGCATTCATGCCGTTAACACCGTTGGATATTCACAATAAGGAGTTTAATAAGGGTTTTAGAGGATATGATGAGGATGAGGTAAACGAGTTTCTCGACCAGGTTATCAAGGATTATGAATTAGTACTTAGAGAAAAAAAAGAATTAGAAGAACGCTTGAATGATATGAATGAGCGACTTGGTCACTTTGTTACGATTGAAGAAACTTTAAATAAATCAATCATCATTGCGCAAGAAGCGGGTGAGGATGTTAAAAGGAATGCTCAAAAGGAAGCAAAGTTGATTATTAAGGAAGCGGAAAAGAATGCCGATCGGATTGTCAATGAATCCCTTTCAAAAGCAAGAAAGATTGCTCTTGAAATCGAGGATTTAAAAAAGCAGTCAAAAGTATTCCGTACACGTTTTAAAATGTTGATTGAGGCCCAGCTTGATATGTTAAATACCGATGATTGGGATCACTTATTAGAATATGAGGTAGATGCAACAGAACTAAAAGTTCATGAAGAAGAAGATTCATTAGCTTGACGAAAAGCGTTTTTATAGCATATAATTTCTTAACAGTTATAAAGAATGGTCAATGACGATGATAGGGACAGTATAATTTTTCTAGGACTTTTTTAGCGAGTCAGGGGTGGTGGAAGCCTGGTAAAGTTGAAAAATTGAAGATCACCCTTGAGTTCCAAAGCTGAACTTCCTAATTTAAGGCTAGTAGGCTTAGGCGTGTTATTCACGTTACGAATGCTAAAGAGGATAGTCGATTTGATTCGAACTATCTATCAGGGTGGTACCGCGGGAATAAAACCTTCTCGTCCCTATTTGGGGATGAGAGGGTTTTTTTATTTGTCTATTGGCTATTCTGTTATATGAAGAGGATTACAGGAGGAAGAAAAAATGGAGTATAAAAATACGTTATTAATGCCGCAAACTGAATTTCCGATGCGTGGCAATCTTCCACAAAGAGAGCCTGAGATTCAGGCAAAATGGGAAGAGTTGAATATTTACAAAAAAGTTCAAGAACGAACCAAGGGACGTCCGATGTTTGTATTGCATGATGGTCCTCCATATGCCAATGGTGACATCCATATGGGGCATGCCCTTAATAAAATTTTAAAAGATATGATTGTCCGCTATAAATCCATGAGTGGTTTCCATGCACCATACGTACCAGGCTGGGATACACATGGTCTACCAATCGAGCAAGCGTTAACGAATAAAGGTGTGAAACGTAAAGAAATGACGGTTGCAGAATTCCGTCAACTTTGTACTAAGTATGCACTCGAGCAAATTGACAATCAGCGTGAACAATTTAAACGTCTGGGTGTCCGCGGTGACTGGGAAAACCCTTATATTACCTTAAAACCTGCCTATGAAGCACAGCAAATTAAAGTCTTCGGTGAAATGGCTAAGAAAGGTTATATTTATAAAGGACTTAAGCCTGTCTATTGGTCACCATCAAGTGAATCTGCACTTGCTGAAGCAGAGATTGAATACCAAGACAAAAAATCCGCTTCGATTTATGTGGGCTTTAAGGTGAAGGATGGAAAAGGTGTACTAGATGCAGACACCCAAATCATTATCTGGACAACAACTCCATGGACAATTCCGGCGAACTTAGGTATTTCTGTACATCCGGACCTAACATATGTTGTGGTTGAAGCAAATGAAAACAAATATCTAGTTGCTGAGGCTCTTCTCGAATCTGTTTCGAAGGAAATTGGCTGGGAAGAATTAACCGTTGTTAAAAAGGTAAAAGGAAATGATTTAGAGAATATTTTAACTGTCCATCCGCTTTATGGCCGGGATTCATTGGTGATGTTAGGAGAACATGTAACAACAGATGCAGGTACTGGCTGTGTCCACACAGCACCAGGTCACGGGGAAGATGACTTTTACGTAGGACAAAAATATGGTTTAGATGTCCTATGCCCTGTTGATGATAAAGGTGTGATGACGAGTGAAGCGCCAGGTTTTGAAGGGTTATTTTACGATAAAGCTAATAAACCAATCACACAGGCATTAGAAGATGCAGGAGCATTGCTCAAACTTTCGTTTATTACCCATTCTTATCCACACGATTGGAGAACGAAGAAACCGGTAATCTACCGAGCGACAGCACAATGGTTTGCATCTATTAAAGATTTCCGTAATGAATTACTAGATGCAGTCAAGGAAACAAAATGGATTCCTGCTTGGGGTGAAACGCGATTATTTAATATGGTTCGTGACCGCGGTGACTGGTGTATTTCTCGTCAACGTGTCTGGGGAGTACCAATTCCTGTTTTCTATGCAGAAACTGGCCAAGAAATCATTACAGATGAAACGATTAATCATGTTTCAGATTTATTCCGTGAATTTGGTTCGAATGTATGGTTTGAGCGTGAGGCAAAAGAATTACTACCTGCCGGCTTTACCCATCCAGGAAGTCCAAATGGTATATTTACTAAGGAAACAGATATCATGGATGTGTGGTTTGATTCAGGATCTTCCCATCAAGCTGTTTTGCTTGAAAGAGATGATTTAGTTCGTCCAGCTGATCTTTATCTTGAAGGATCGGACCAGTATCGAGGCTGGTTTAACTCGTCATTATCTACTGCTGTAGCCGTGACAGGTGAAGCACCATATAAAGGAGTATTAAGCCACGGTTTTGCGCTTGATGGAGAAGGCAGGAAGATGAGTAAGTCCATTGGGAATGTCGTTATCCCTGCGAAAGTCATGAATCAGTTAGGTGCAGATATTTTACGCCTTTGGGTTGCTTCAGTTGATTATCAAGCGGATGTTCGTGTTTCAGACGCAATCTTGAAGCAGGTCGCAGAGGTTTATCGGAAAATTCGTAACACCTTCCGTTTCTTATTAGGAAATTTAGCTGATTTTACTCCAGCAAATAAAGTGCGATATGAAGATCTCCGTGAAGTCGACCAATTTATGCTTGTTAAATTAAATAAGTTGATTAAAAATGTTCGCAATGCCTATGAAAACTATGAATTCGCAGGCATCTATCATGCGATAAATAATTTCTGTACTCTTGATTTAAGTTCATTTTATTTGGATTTTGCGAAAGATGTTCTTTATATTGAAGCGACAGATAATCATGAGCGACGTGCAATCCAGACGGTGTTATACGAATCGCTGCTTGCTTTAACAAAATTAGTTTCACCAATCCTTTCACACACTGCGGATGAAGTTTGGAATTTTATCCCTGATGCAACCGAAGAAAGTGTCCAGTTAACAGATCTACCTGAGTATCAGGAACTACCAAATGCTCAAGCTTTAGAGGAAAAGTGGACTGAATTTATGATTCTTCGTGATGATGTGTTAAAGGCACTTGAGGAAGCACGTAATCAAAAAGTGATTGGGAAGTCGTTAACTGCCAAAGTTACACTTTATGTTAATGAAAAATCAAAAGCGTTATTAGACTCAATTGAAGAAAATATGAAACAGCTCTTTATTATCTCAGGGTTTGAAGTGGCAGGAACCTATGAGGAAGCCCCTGATAATGCAATTAAATTAGAAACTGCGGCTATTGTTATAACTAAAGCCGAGGGTGAAACATGTGAGCGTTGCTGGATTGTAACACCAGAAGTAGGTCAAGATCCAGAACACCCAACACTTTGCCCACGTTGTGCTGAAGTAGTAAAAGCTAACTATACTCATAATTAATCTGAAAGCCCTGTGCTAATGCATAGGGCTTTTAAATTTTTCCTTCTCCGTTAATTGTTGTAGTTGTTGTCAAATGTTTTTCCGAGTCGGTTATTGCTTGGCGGAAATAATAAGACAAATAAAACACGGAGGTAACAACTATGAATGCCACGCAGGAACAGCTGTTTTTGGAACTCCGTCATACGAAAGAAGAAATTGAATATTCGTTAAAAAACAAACCAAAGCAGGATTGGTTTACTGCCGTCTTAGAAGAGGAATTATCAGATATTAATACAGCAATTCGAAAACTTGAAAATGGAAACTTTGGGCAATGCGAAATCTCTGGAGAATTTTTGCCTAATGAATTATTACAGATGATTCCTACTATAAAGTCAGTAAAGGATTCAGAGTACTTACTGCATTATTACAAAAAACCGATTTACTAATCATTTTCATCAAGTTACATTTTCGTTTCGCGATAAAGTGTGCTAAAATGCTTAAGAAGTATGATAAGCGAAAGCTTCTAGACTGATTAGTTTAGTCTAGGTTGATGTGGGGGTATTTCTTAGTGTTTTATTACTTAATCGCACTTTTTGTTATTTTATTAGATCAAATTACGAAATGGCTTATTGTAAGCAAAATGTATCTAGGAGAAAGTATTCCTATCATTGATAATATTTTCTATATTACTTCTCATCGAAATCGTGGTGCGGCGTGGGGAATATTACAAGGACAAATGTGGCTATTTTACGTTATTACGATAATTGTTATCGTCGGAATTATGTATTATCTGTACAAAGCTGCAAGAGGGAAATGGATGCTTGGTGTATCTTTGGCATTAATGCTTGGAGGAGCGATAGGTAACTTTATTGACCGTGTCATTCGCAAGGAAGTTGTTGATTTCATTCATACGTATGTTTTTGGCTATAATTTCCCTGTCTTTAACATCGCGGATTCAGCGTTAGTTATTGGGGTCATCTTGTTAATGATTCAAATGTTGCTAGAAGAGAGAGAAACAAAGGAGAAATCATATGGAGAAAATGGAACACATCATTCTTGAGGAGCAAAAAGGGGATCGAATTGATAAGGTGATCTCTGGTCTTGATGAGGAATGGTCAAGAACTCAAGTACAGCAATGGATTAAAGAAGGCAATATTACGGTGAACGGACAACAAATTAAAACAAATTATAAATGTAGCTTGAACGATCAAATTGAAATTACGATACCGGACCCTGAAGAGTTAGATGTGGTCCCAGAAGATCTTAATTTAGACATTTACTATGAAGACAGTGATGTTTTGGTGGTAAATAAGCCGAGGGGTATGGTTGTTCACCCCGCACCGGGTCACATGTCAGGAACATTGGTCAATGGATTAATGTTTCACTGTAAGGATTTATCAGGGATTAACGGTGTGTTAAGACCTGGTATTGTTCATCGAATCGATAAGGATACGTCCGGCTTATTAATGGTAGCTAAAAATGATTTGGCTCACGAGAGTCTTGTCAATCAGTTAGTGGCCAAATCCGTTACCCGTAAATATAAAGCGATTGTACATGGAGTCATTCCCCATGATTTTGGAACTGTTGATGCTCCACTTGGCAGGGATACTAAAGACCGGCAAAGCATGACCGTCGTTGATCATGGCAAACATGCGGTCACACACTTTCATGTGCTTGAACGCTATAAAGATTTTACATTCGTAGAATGTCAATTAGAAACCGGCAGAACACACCAAATTCGTGTTCATATGAAATATATTGGCTACCCGCTTGCTGGAGATCCAAAATATGGACCGAAAAAGACACTCGATATCAACGGACAAGCATTACATGCAGGTGTGCTTGGTTTTAACCACCCTAGAACAAACGAATATCTAGAATTTGAAGCACCACTGCCAGAAGATATCGAGGCATTACTTAATCAGCTTCGAAATAATCGTTGACATAGCCGGTGATTTGAAGTAAGATGATTTTAGCTTAATAAGCCTTTAAATCAGTCCCGTGAGGCTGAGAAGGAAACGGTTAAGATAATGGGGGGAACTATACCCATATCTGTAAATTAACTTGTTAACCTCTCGCCAAAATTGGGTGAGAGGTTTTTTATTTTTACAAAAGAAGAAGGTGTAGTATGAACCAAAAAGCAGTTGTCCTTGATGAACAATCTATTGGCAGGGCCCTGACAAGAATCGCCCATCAAATTATTGAAAAAAACAAAGGTATAGATGATTGTATTTTGGTTGGTATTCGAACGAGGGGCATATATTTGGCCAATCGGCTTGCAGCCAAAATTGAAGAAATTGAGGGGAAAGCAATAGCTGTTGGGGAGTTAGATATTACCCTTTATCGAGACGATTTAACAAAGAAAACTGATAATCAAGAACCACTGGTTAAAGGATCTGATATTCCGGTGGGGATAAATAATAAAAAAGTGATACTGGTTGATGATGTTCTCTATACGGGGAGGACAGTCAGAGCTGGACTGGATGCCTTAATGGATATAGGACGACCTGCGGTCATTCAACTGGCGGTTTTAGTGGACCGCGGTCACCGGGAACTTCCCATCCGAGCAGACTATGTGGGAAAAAACATTCCTACCTCAAGTGAGGAAAAAATTGTTGTTCAATTAGCAGATGTGGATCAGGTCGATCAAGTCAGTATTTTTGAAAAATAAATAGTTACCCTTTTAAAAGTAGTCCTGTGAGGCTGACAAAGGGGAATGCCGAAATATACTTATTTAGGCATGTCCATACCCTCTTTGTACCCTCACGGACAAAGAGGTTTTTTTTATGAAAAAAATAAGATACTAAAGAAAAGCAATATAGCAAAGTGGGGGAATTCACAATGAACAATAAACCTATCCTAGACGTAAAAGAGATTCCTAAACCCTTCCAATGGATTACATTAAGTTTACAGCACTTATTCGCCATGTTTGGAGCCACAATATTGGTACCATACCTTGTTGGATTAAACCCGGCGATTGCACTTATATCAAGTGGACTTGGCACATTAGCCTTTCTATTAATAACTAAATTCCAAGTTCCAGCTTACTTAGGCTCATCCTTTGCCTTTATTGCACCTGTGATTGCCGCTAAAGCAGCTGGGGGACCAGGCGGTGCCATGGTCGGTACATTCATCGCAGGACTTGTATACGGACTGGTTTCACTAATCATCAGCAAGGCAGGTCATCGCTGGATTATGAATCTTCTCCCGCCAATTGTTGTGGGACCAGTTATTATTGTCATCGGATTAGCTCTATCTGGAACTGCTGTGAATATGGCGATGAATAATCCTGTGAGTGGAAAATACAGCATGCTTCATTTTTCGGTAGCCCTTGTCACGCTAATAGCAACAATTATCTTTTCGATATATGCAAAAAAAATGTTAAGTATGATCCCAATCTTAGCAGGGATTATTGTCGGATATATCTACGCACTAGTGGTTGGAGTGGTCGATTTTAAACCAGTTTTAGAGGCTAAATGGTTTGAAATGCCTGAATTTATCATTCCGTTTGTAAGTTATAAAGTAAAATTCACTTGGGATTTAGTCTTGTTAATGGTCCCAGTTGCAATTGTAACATTATCAGAGCACATCGGACATCAGTTGGTGCTTAGTAAGGTAGTCGGCCGGGATTATATTAAAGAACCGGGCTTACACCGCTCAATCCTAGGGGATGGAACAGCAACGATGATTTCCGCTCTGATTGGCGGGCCGCCAAAAACCACTTATGGTGAAAACATCGGTGTCCTTGCAATTACTCGAATTTATAGTGTGTATGTCATTGCTGGTGCAGCAATCTTCGCCATCATCTTTGGCTTTATTGGAAAAATAACTGCTTTAATCAGCACCATTCCAACACCGGTAATGGGCGGCGTTTCAATCCTTCTTTTCGGAATCATTGCTTCCTCTGGTTTACGAATGCTGGTGGATAGCAAAATTGATTTTGGTAACAAGCGTAACCTAGTCATTTCATCTGTCATCTTGGTAGTGGGCATTGGTGGAGCAGTGATAAAAGTATCAGAATCATTACAAATCCAGGGGATGGCCCTAGCAGCTATTTGCGGTGTATTGTTAAACCTCATTCTTCCTGGAAGAGAACCAGCGGATGAAAATATGCTGGAGGAATCCACTGATAAACGGAAAACTGCATAAATAAGTTTCAACTCTTTAAAGAAATCCAGAGAGGTTTATAAGGGTGTAAGCTTAGTACCATGTATGACAACGCATGGATTAAGTTTGTATTTCTTGCACCCGTGACTTCTGGTCAGGGTGTTTTTTATCCAAAATGAGAGAGGCGGATGATGGATGTTAAATCATTTACTAACCACGAACGAATTAAAGGTGGATGAGATTTATCAAATCTTAACAGATGCTCATAACTTTAAAAACGGAATGCAATGGCGTCCGGACAGGCAAATGTTTACTGCCAATCTATTTTTTGAACCGAGCACAAGAACAAAGAGCAGCTTTGAAGTGGCCCAAAGAAGATTAGGATTAGAGGTAATTCCGTTTGAAGTGCTTACTTCAAGTGTCCAAAAAGGGGAAACACTTTACGATACAGTAAAAACATTAGAATCCATTGGTGTCAATTCCATTGTCATTCGACACGGTCAGGACCGCTATTTTGATGAATTGGTCGGAAAAGTTAACACGCCAATCATTAATGGCGGGGATGGGTGCGGGCATCATCCGACGCAATCACTTCTTGATCTACTGACGATCCAGCAGGAGTTTGACCAATTCGCAGGCTTGAAAATTTCTATTATCGGTGACATTCGTCATAGTCGGGTGGCACGTTCCAATGCCGATGTTTTAACAAGGCTGGGTGCAGAAGTGACTTTTTCTGGTCCAGAAGAATGGTTCGATACTAGGAGCACGGATATATCGAGGTATAGGCCGATTGATTTGGCCATCGAAGAAGCGGATGTCGTCATGCTTCTCCGTGTACAACATGAACGGCATCAACAAAAGAGCAGTTTTACGGCAAATGAATACCACAAGCAATATGGTCTTACGATTGAAAGAGAAAAGATGATGAAGCAGGGGAGCATCATCATGCATCCTGCTCCTGTAAATAGAAATGTAGAAATAGCAGATAGTCTTGTCGAGTGCAAGCGATCAAGAATCTTTAAGCAAATGGAAAACGGTGTTTATGTAAGAATGGCAGCAATCAAGAGATCAATCGAAAATCTTGAAGGAGGAAAACAACATGAAAATACTTATTCAGAACGCATGTTACATAGCATCTAAGGGAGAAAAGAAACAGGCTGATCTATTAATAGAAGATGGAAAGATTACAAAAATTGAAACACAAATCACTGCGGTTGTGGATCGGACCGTCGACGCGGAAGGAAAATTAGTGGCACCAGGCTTTATCGACCTGCATGTCCACCTCCGTGAACCAGGCGGAGAAAAAAAGGAAACCATCGCAACCGGAACAGCCGCCGCAGCAAGAGGCGGATTTACCACTATTGCCAACATGCCTAACACAAGACCGGTGCCTGACACCATTAAAAACATGGAGGACTTACAAAAGCGCATTAAGGATACAGCGAAGGTTAGGGTATTGCCGTATGCGTCCATCACAATCCGCCAGTTGGGCCAGGAGTTAACGGATTTTGAGGGCTTGAAAGCTAGTGGCGCATTTGCCTTTACGGATGACGGAGTAGGCGTGCAGTCAGCTGCGATGATGCTTGAAGCAATGCGTAAAGCGGCGGCACTTGATATGGCAATTGTCGCTCACTGTGAAGAAAACACATTAATTAACAAGGGTTCTGTCCATGATGGAGCATTTGCGAAGAAGCATGGATTAAATGGAATTCCATCTATATGTGAATCCGTTCAAATTGCTAGGGATGTACTCTTAGCCGAAGCGGCAGACTGTCATTACCATGTATGCCATATCAGTACAAAAGAATCAGTTCGGGTAGTTAGAGATGCTAAACAGGCAGGAATAAAAGTAACAGCCGAGGTAACACCACATCACTTATTATTATCTGAAGATGATATCCCAGGATTAGATGCAAACTATAAAATGAATCCGCCGCTTCGTGCTGCAGAAGACCGCAAAGCCTTAATCGAAGGGCTCTTAGATGGAACCATTGATTTCATTGCAACAGATCATGCGCCACATACAGCAGAAGAAAAAGCAGAAGGAATGACGCTTGCGCCATTCGGAATTGTTGGTCTCGAAACAGCCTTCCCGCTTTTATATACTCACTTCGTATTAAAGGAAATTATGACGCTTGAAGAGTTAATCAACTACCTCACCGTTAAGCCAGCGGAAGCATTTGGACTTCCATACGGAAAAATCGAAGTGGGAGCACCAGCAGATTTAGTACTGTTGAACCTAGAAGAAGAACGTGAAATTAATACAGAAGAATTCCTATCAAAAGGAAAAAATACACCATTTGGCGGTTGGAAATGTAAAGGTTGGCCAGAAATGACAATCGCTGAAGGAGAAATCGCTTGGGAAAAAGGGAGTGTCTTAGTATGAAAAAACAACTTATATTAGAAGATGGTACCATTTTTATTGGTAAAGGCTTTGGAAGTGATACGGAAACAATTGGTGAAGTTGTTTTTAATACAGGGATGACAGGCTATCAAGAGATTATATCTGACCCTTCTTATTGCGGACAGATTGTGACATTAACCTATCCATTGATCGGAAATTACGGAATAAACCGCGACGATTTCGAATCCATCAATCCAGCTGTTAAAGGATTGATTGTAAAAGAAGCAGCAGACTTCCCGTCCAACTGGAGAAATGAATATACATTGGATGAATACTTTGACATGAAAAAAATCCCTGGGATTGCAGGGATTGATACACGTAAATTAACCCGGATTATCCGTCAATACGGAACCTTGAAAGGAGCTATCTGCAGTATTGAGAAGGATTCGAATGAGGTTTTAGCTCAATTACGTAAAGCACCGCTTCAAACAAACCAAGTTAAACAAGTTTCTACTAAAAATCCTTACCCAAGTCCAGGACGCGGCAAGAGAGTGGTCCTAGTTGATTTTGGAATGAAACACGGAATCTTACGGGAACTTAACCAACGGGATTGTGATGTAGTGGTTGTCCCATATCATACAACAGCAGATGAAATCCTTCAGTTGCGCCCAGACGGAATCATGCTTTCAAATGGACCTGGGGATCCAAAGGATGTTCCAGAAGCGATTGATATGTTAAAAGGAGTATTAGGCAGGGTACCATTGTTTGGAATTTGCTTAGGTCATCAATTGTTTGCCCTAGCATGTGGAGCTAATACGGAAAAAATGAAGTTCGGTCATCGCGGTTCCAACCATCCTGTTAAAGATCTTGCTACAGGAAAAGTTGCCATAACTTCACAAAACCATGGATATACAGTTGAGGAAGAATCAATTAAAAATACAAGATTAGAAATTACTCACATTGCAGTAAATGACGGAACAGTCGAAGGACTGAAACACCTGGATTACCCAGCATTTACAGTTCAGTATCATCCGGAAGCATCTCCAGGACCAGAAGACGCAAACGGCTTATTCAATCAATTTCTTGACTTGATGGAAAAGAACAAACAGGAGGTTACAGCAAATGCCTAAACGTACAGATATCAACTCCATTTTAGTAATCGGTTCAGGACCAATTGTCATTGGGCAGGCTGCAGAATTTGACTATGCCGGTGCCCAAGCATGTATCGCTCTGAAAGAAGAGGGCTACCGTGTTATTTTAGTTAACTCCAATCCGGCCACCATCATGACGGATACAGAGATGGCAGATGCCGTTTATATTGAACCCTTGACTGTAGAATTCGTCAGCAGAATCATTCGCAAAGAACGTCCGGATGCGCTGCTTGCAACACTTGGCGGACAAACAGGTCTTAACCTGGCAGTTGAGTTAACAAAATCCGGAGTATTAGCTGAATGCGAAGTAGAGATTCTTGGTACGAAACTTTCAGCGATTAATCAAGCAGAGGACCGAGATCTTTTCCGAAGCCTTATGAATGAATTAAACGAACCAGTTCCAGATAGTGAAATTATCCATGAATTAGCTGAGGCAAAAGCATTCGTTAAAAAAATTGGTTTCCCGGTGATTGTTCGACCAGCGTTTACATTAGGAGGAACAGGCGGAGGTATCTGTCATACCGATGAGGAACTCGAGGAAATTGTTACAAGTGGACTAAAACACAGCCCGGTGAATCAATGTCTGCTAGAAAAAAGTATTGCTGGTTTCAAGGAAATTGAATACGAAGTAATGCGTGATAAAAATGACAATGCCATTGTGGTTTGTAATATGGAAAACATCGATCCTGTTGGTGTTCATACAGGTGATTCCATCGTGGTTGCACCAAGTCAGACATTAAGCGATCGGGAATACCAGCTGCTTCGCAATGTTTCATTAAAAATTATTCGTGCCTTAGGTATTGAAGGCGGCTGTAACGTTCAGTTGGCATTAGATCCATACAGCTACAACTACTATATTATTGAAGTAAATCCACGAGTTAGCCGTTCTTCGGCATTAGCGTCAAAAGCAACCGGTTATCCGATTGCTAAGCTTGCAGCTAAAATCGCCGTAGGCTTAACACTTGATGAAATGTTAAATCCGGTAACAGGAAAAACCTATGCAAGCTTTGAACCGGCACTAGATTATATCGTAACCAAAATACCTAGATGGCCGTTTGACAAATTTGAATCAGGTAACCGTTCCCTAGGGACACAGATGAAAGCAACGGGAGAGATTATGGCGATTGGCCGTACATTTGAAGAATCTCTTTTGAAAGCAATCCGCTCCCTTGAGGCAGGGGTTTATCATTTCGAATTAAACGACGCCGCAGAGATCAATGATGATTTACTTGAGAAACGGATTCGCAAAGCCGGAGACGAACGACTCTTTTATATCGCAGAAGGGTTAAAACGTGGATTAACCATTGAGACGATCCATGAATGGAGCAAAATCGACTTATTCTTCTTAAAGAAAATGGAAGGAATTATCGAACTTGAAAAAGTAATTGCTGCCAAACCGTTTGACACAGAAATCTTCATTGAAGCAAAACAAAAAGGCTTTACGGATAAGACGATCGCCCAGCTTTGGAATACAACTGAAAAAGAAATTTATCTTACAAGAAAAAATCTCGGAATTATCCCAGTTTATAAAATGGTTGACACTTGTGCAGCTGAATTTGAATCAGCAACACCTTACTACTATGGCACATATGAAGATGAAAACGAGTCGATTGTAACAGAGAAAAATAGTGTCATTGTTCTAGGATCCGGTCCAATCCGTATCGGTCAGGGCATTGAATTTGATTATGCGACTGTACACTCTGTAAAGGCTATTAAAGAAGCAGGCTATGAAGCGATTATCATTAATAATAATCCAGAAACAGTATCAACGGATTTCAGTATTTCTGATAAGCTATACTTCGAACCACTGACCATTGAAGATGTGATGAGTATTATTGACTTAGAGAAACCAATGGGGGTAGTGGTCCAGTTTGGAGGACAAACCGCAATCAACTTAGCTGCTAAACTTGAAGAAAATGGCGTGAAAATTCTAGGAACAAGCTTAGAAGACTTAGACCGTGCAGAAAACCGTGATAAATTTGAACAAGCACTTGTGCAATTAGACATTCCACAGCCATTAGGAAAAACAGCTATGTCAGTAGAACAGGCACTTGTGATCGCTAAAGATATCGGTTATCCGGTTCTTGTCCGCCCTTCCTATGTACTTGGTGGAAGAGCAATGGAAATTGTTTATCATGAAGAAGAACTTCTTTACTATATGCAGAACGCTGTAAAAGTGAATCCAGAGCATCCAGTCTTGATTGACCGATATTTAACAGGAAAAGAAATTGAAGTTGATGCCATTTGTGACGGCACTAATGTCTTAATCCCGGGTATCATGGAACATATCGAACGAGCTGGAGTCCACTCAGGTGACTCGATTGCAGTTTACCCATCGCAAACTCTAAGTGAAAAAGTGAAACAAACACTTGTGGAGTATACCGAGAAATTAGCGAAGGGGTTAAATATTATTGGATTACTAAATATTCAATATGTGCTCGCGGGAGAACAAGTATACGTACTTGAAGTAAATCCAAGATCAAGTCGTACTGTTCCATTCTTAAGTAAAATTACGAATATCCCAATGGCAAAAATCGCAACAAAAGCGATTCTTGGGGTATCGATTCTCGACCAAGGTTACATCCCAGGTCTTGTTACTGAAAAAGAAGGAGTATATGTCAAAGTTCCTGTATTCTCGTTCGCCAAACTGAAGAGTGTCGATATCACGCTTGGGCCAGAAATGAAGTCAACTGGAGAAGTCATGGGTAAGGATGTAACCCTCGAAAAGGCCCTTTACAAAGGCTTAATTGCTTCAGGTATGAAAATTCAGCAATTCGGTACGGTATTGTTTACGGTAGCAGATAAGGATAAGCAGGAAGCCTTAAAACTTGCGAAACGTTTCTCTGCAAACGGCTATCGCTTAATGGCAACAAGCGGAACAGCGGCTGTCTTGGAAGAAGCAGGCCTAAGAGTGAAGGTTGTCGGCAAAATTGGTACAGAGGGTAAAACTTTATTAGATGTCATTCATCATGGTGAGGCACAGTTCATTATTAATACTTTAACGAAAGGCAAACAGCCTGCACGTGACGGGTTTAGAATTCGCCGCGAAGCTGTTGAAAATGGAGTTCCATGCTTAACTTCACTTGACACGGCTGATGCAATCTTAAAAGTAATTGAATCGATGAATTTTTCAGCAGAACCAATGGCCGCTATGAAAAAGGAGGCCGTGTTTGCATGATCCAAAAAGAGTTATGCAAAGTACTCAGCCAAAAAGAAATAGCTGAAGATATCTATGAGCTGACGATTGAAGGAGAGTTAGTTACTCAAATAACGGAGCCAGGTCAATTTATCCATATTAAAGTATCCAATGGCCTTGATCCACTGTTACGCAGACCAATTAGTATTTCCTCGTACGATTATGAACAGAAAAATTTAACAATGATTTATCGTAAAGATGGAAGAGGAACTTCCATGCTATCAGAATTACGACCAGGGATGTATGTCGACATCCTTGGTCCACTAGGCAATGGTTTTCCTGTTGAAGAAGTCAGTATGGGAGATACTGCCTTACTTGTCGGCGGTGGAATTGGCGTTCCTCCCCTATATGAACTGTCAAATCAGTTAGTCGCAAAAGGTGTAAAAGTCATCCATGTGCTCGGCTTCCAGACTGAATCAGCTGTCTTTTATGAAGAAGAATTTTCGAAAAATGGGGAAACCTATGTAGCGACTGTGGATGGTTCTCATGGTAGAAAGGGCTTTGTGACGGATGTAATGAAAGAATTGCAGTTTGATTGTATCTATACATGCGGACCAACCCCGATGTTAAGAGCAATTGAGCAGAATTATCAAGGTAAGAAAGTTTTCTTATCGCTAGAAGAACGGATGGGCTGCGGCATAGGTGCCTGCTTTGCGTGTGTATGTAAAAAGAAGGATGACCCGACAGGAATTTCTTATAAAAAAGTCTGCAGTGATGGTCCTGTATTCCGAGCTGGGGAGGTATTGATATGAGTTGCTTAAACATTGAATTACCAGGCTTAAACTTAAAAAACCCAATCATGCCTGCATCTGGATGCTTTGGATTTGGCAGAGAATACAGTCAGTTCTATGATCTAAGTGTACTTGGCGCGATTATGATTAAAGCGACAACAGTAGAACCAAGGTTCGGAAATGCAACACCACGTGTTGCGGAAACTTCTGCAGGGATGTTAAATGCCATAGGCTTGCAAAATCCAGGACTAGAAAAGGTCCTTGGCGAAGAGCTTCCTTTTTTATCTCAGTACGATGTTCCAATTATTGCAAATGTGGCTGGATCACTTGAAGAGGATTACGTAGAGGTAGCCCGTCAAATTTCAAAGGCTCCAAATGTTCATGCGCTAGAACTGAATATTTCCTGCCCTAACGTAAAAACAGGCGGGATTGCTTTTGGAACCATTCCTGAAACGGCGAAACAATTAACCCGTAAGGTTAAAGAGGTATCAGAGGTACCAGTATATGTAAAGCTGTCGCCAAATGTAACAAATATCGTTGAGATGGCAAAGGCTGTTGAAGCAGGTGGTGCCGATGGATTGACGATGATTAATACTCTAATCGGAATGAGACTTGATTTAAAAACAGGCAAACCGATTCTTGCCAATCGAACCGGTGGATTGTCAGGACCAGCAATTAAGCCAGTGGCGATCCGGATGATTCACGAAGTCAGTCAGGTGGTCGGTATTCCAATCATCGGTATGGGTGGTGTTGAGACGGCTAGTGATGTCATCGAGTATTTTTATGCAGGAGCAAGTGCGGTCGCAGTCGGCACAGCCAATTTTGTGGATCCATTTGTTTGTCCGACGATCATTGAGGAACTGCCTGAACTGCTTGGAAAATTAGGATTTGAGCACATCAGTGAATGTACAGGAAGGAGCTGGAAGGAACATGGACAACTCGCTAATCATCGCGCTTGATTTTCCCGGCGTCAACGAAGTGAATCAATTTCTAAAGCCGTTTGCTGGTAAAGAGCTTTTTGTAAAAGTAGGGATGGAGTTGTTTTACCAGGAAGGCCCCTCGATTATTCATCAATTAAAAGAGCAAGGTCATCGTATTTTCCTTGATTTAAAGCTTCATGACATTCCAAATACAGTGAAAAGTGCAATGAAGGGTCTGGCACGTTTAGAGTGTGATTTGGTAAATGTTCATGCTGCAGGCGGAATTGACATGATGCGAGCAGCACTGGAGGGTCTAGAAGCAGGTACCCCTGCAGGACGGAAGCGGCCTAACTGTATTGCGGTAACACAATTAACAAGTACGTCTGAGGAACAAATGCAAAAAGAACAACTTATTCCGGTCTCCTTAAAGGAATCGGTGCTTCATTATGCCTCTATAACGAAACAAGCAGGCTTAGATGGAGTTGTTTGCTCGGCATGGGAAGCTGCTTTGATTAAGGAAAAGGCCGGACAATCGTTTTTGACGGTTTGTCCAGGTATTCGGATGGCCTCAGATCAGGCAGGAGATCAAAAGCGTATCACAACTCCTGAATCAGCACGGACAATGGGGGTTAGTGCGATTGTTGTTGGCCGCTCGATTACCCGTTCACAAGACCCGCTAACAAGTTATCAACAATGGATGGAAGCATGGAAGGGAGTAACACAATGAAAAAATTAATTGCTGAAAAATTACTAGACATCAATGCGGTGGCCTTGAAGCCCGAGGAGCCATTTACGTGGGCATCAGGACTTCGTTCCCCAATCTATTGTGATAATCGCTTAACACTTTCATATCCTGAGGTAAGAAAAGCAATAGCTGCTGGGCTGCAGCAGTTGATTGAAGAAAATTTTCCGGGAACTGAAGTTATTGCTGGTACAGCAACCGCAGGTATTCCTCATGCCGCATGGGTCAGCGACTTAATGGACCTTCCTATGTGCTACGTTCGTTCGAAAGCAAAAGGACACGGTAAAGGGAATCAGATTGAAGGAAAAGCAGAAGCAGGTCAAAAGGTTGTCGTTGTAGAAGATTTAATCTCAACTGGCGGCAGTGTAATCACAGCAGTTCAAGCATTAAGGGAAGCAGGTTGTGATGTACTTGGTGTGGTTTCCATTTTTACCTATGGGCTTGAAAAGGGAAGAGAACTGCTTCAGGAAAACGAGATTACGAGTAAATCACTGACTGATTATGAAACATTAATTGAAGTAGCGATTTCTAAGGGGATCGTTACGGGAGATGATCAGAAAAGTCTCCTTTTATGGAGCAAAAACCCTGCTGAATGGAGCAACAAGTTTTTGGAAACAGAGATTCGCTGATAAAATCAAATTTCCGCTGATAAATAGAAAAAGAAGGCATCCACGACCTTGTGGATGCCTTCTTTTCTTTCTATTTCTTCAATTTAAGTACCAATTCCTCATCTGGCGTGACATATACTGTCTGCTGATTATCATAAATCACAAATCCTGGCTTTGCCCCACTAGGTTTTTTTACATATCGAATCTTTGTAAAATCAACAGGAACAGAGCTGGAATTTCGTGCCTTACTAAAATAGGAGGCTAAAATGGCAGCTTCCCGAATCGTTTCACTAGATGGTTCTTTGCTGCGAATTACCACGTGTGAGCCAGGGATATCTTTTGTATGAAGCCAAATCTCATCCCTTGCTGCCAATTTATTGGTTAAATAATCATTTTGTTTATTATTTTTGCCAACGATAATATCGGTACCATCGCTCGATTTAAAATGATCTAATACTGGCTTGGCATTCTGTGCCTTCTTCAGTTTCTTCTTTTGCCGTTCCCTAATATATCCACCCTCCACAAGTTCTTCACGAATCTCTTGAATATCTTTAGGGGAGGCAGCTTGTACTTGCTGTAATAAATTATCAAAGTAGGAAACTTCAACTTGGGCTTTCTCGATTTGCTCAATAACAATTTCAACTGCATTTTTTGCCTTCTGGTATTTTGAAAAATACTTCTGGGCATTTTCAGATGGTGTCTTCCGCGGGTCTAGTGGAATGATAATCGTCCCACCTGATTCATCATAATAATCGAGCACTTCAATTTCACGCATCCCTTTATTGGCTGCATATAAATTGGCTGTTAAAAGTTCCCCATAGCGTTGAAATTGCTCCGCACGCTCAGCTTCTTTTAATGTAACGTTCAGTTTGTCAATTTTCTTTTCGTTCTTTTCTTTTTCATTATGAATAAATCGTTCAATATCATTCCCTTGCTGCTTTACCCGATCTCTTTCGGCTTTGCCAAAATAAAAGCGGTCAAGCATTTCACTTAGCGTGGGATATGTTTTTATTTCTCCTTTCAGATGCTCAAGTGGAAATAAGTAAAATGCGTCCTTCCCGCCTGCCGAGATAATGGAGGGGAAAATATCACCAGATGCAACTTTTTTAACCATACCTATAAACGTTCCCGGGACAGTAGCACGATTAGCAAGGCCACTCTGGAATATTACTTCCTTAGCGAATAGTGGTGAAATCCCAGCAAATTGTTCAACTAATTGGCGATCAATTTTCCCTGCATTGTAATCAATCTTTCTTAATAGATCGTCCTGATCACAATGAAATGGATCTTGCTTATGCTGTTCTGGTGGGAAAACATAAGGCTGTCCGGGCATAATCGCCCTGTGGCTGTTCACTGCAAAGGAGACATGTTTGATGCTGTCAAGAATGATATTCCGGGATTTATCAACGAGTACAATATTGCTGTGTCTACCCATAATTTCAATAATTAATTGCTTGTAGCTAATATCCCCAATCTCATTCCGTCCCTTAATTTCTAGTACAATCATCCGATCGGTTTCTTTTTGATATATATCCTCTAATATATAACCCTCAATATGTTTCCTGAGCAGCATACAAAACATTGGCGGCTCACTTGGATTATCATATGACTCTTCAGTGAATTGAACTCGTGCATAACTTGGGTGCGCCGATAATAGCAGTTTTTGATTTACACCATTGGCACGAATGGTGAGAATCACTTCATTTTTATAGGGCTGATGAACTTTATTAATCCTTCCGCCCTTTAACGAACGGACAAGTTCATCGACCATTGCTTTTGTAAATAAACCATCAAATGACATGGAAAACATCCTTTACTACATTCATATGTATTAATTATAGCTTACCAAAAAAAAACTGTCTTATTTTAACTTATTATCTATTTTAACTTTCACTATATCATAGCATTTTTTGGGACGACCCTGAATAAGCTTTCTTTAGAGTATGTATTTATAGGTATTTAAAGGGGGAAGTGAGATGGTCGGATGAAATTCCATGAAATGAAGATAGATCAAGTAGAAAAGGCCCTAGAAACCGACTTTTCTTCTGGATTATCGCAGGAAGAAGTAAAAAAACGGGTGAAGCTGCACGGTCTAAATGAATTGGACGAAGGAGAAAAGCAATCGGCTTTACTCTTATTTTTTAGTCAATTTAAGGATTTTATGGTCTTAGTGCTGCTTGCTGCTACACTGATATCTGGGTTGCTTGGCGAATACATTGATGCCATTGCGATTATCGCCATCGTCATTATTAATGGCTTTCTAGGCTTCTTTCAAGAAAGAAGAGCGGAGAAATCACTCCAGGCTTTAAAGGAATTATCTGCTCCCCAAGTTTCAGTGCTTCGGGATGGACAGTGGATCAAGATCCCATCGAAAGAAATTGTTATTGGCGATGTTTTGAAGTTTACTAGCGGGGACCGAATTGGTGCAGATGTTAGGGTAATTGAGTCAAATAGTTTAGAGATTGAAGAATCGGCCCTAACCGGTGAGTCTGTTCCTGTTTCTAAACATACCGAATCATTAGCTAATCCAAACCCAGGAATAGGTGACATGGAGAATATTGCCTTTATGGGTACGATGATCACGAGGGGAAGCGGTGTTGGGGTCGTCATTGCAACAGGAATGAAAACAGCTATGGGGCAAATTGCAGATTTACTTCAAAATGCACAGACTCAGGAAACACCATTACAGCGGCGCTTAGAACAATTGGGGAAAATTTTAATAACTGTCGCATTGTTGTTAACTGTTCTGGTGGTAGTGGTTGGTGTTTTAAGGGGACACGACATCTATGAGATGTTTTTAGCAGGTGTTTCACTTGCTGTTGCTGCCATTCCGGAAGGACTCCCAGCGATTGTCACAGTAGCATTATCACTTGGTGTCCAAAAAATGATTAAGAAAAATGCGATTGTTAGGAAGCTTCCGGCGGTTGAAACACTTGGTTGTGCATCGGTCATATGTTCAGATAAAACAGGAACAATGACGCAAAACAAAATGACCGTTACTCACCTTTGGAGCGGGGGGCAAACCTGGACTGTAGATGGGGTCGGTTATCAACCCCAAGGAAATTTTTATAGAAATGAACGAAATATTAATCCTAAAGATGAAAAAGCACTTCAGCAGATGCTGATTTTTGGGATGTTATGTAACCATTCAGATTTAGTTGTCAGGGATGATGATTATTTTCTCGATGGAGATCCAACTGAAGGAGCACTTTTAGTAAGTGCCATGAAAGCAGGCTTTGATCGTCCTAAATTATTAGATGAATTTACAATTATTAAAGAATTCCCATTTGATTCTGCTCGTAAAATGATGAGTGTGCATGTAAAAGACAAGCAGGGGCGGAATTTCATTGTCACCAAAGGGGCACCAGATGTCCTATTAGGAATTAGTGAATCAGTCCTTTGGGACGAGAGAACGCAATTTTTAAATAAAGAAACACAGTCCAAAGTACAAGAGGCTATAAACGGCCTTGCGTCACAGGCTCTTCGAACGATTGCGATTGCCTTTAAACCAATCCAGGCTAACACCGTCATATTAAGTGAGCATGAGGCGGAGAAGAATCTAACCCTAATTGGTATCCAAGGAATGATAGACCCGCCAAGACCGGAAGTGAAAAAGGCGGTCAAGGAATGTAAGGAAGCAGGCATAAAAACAGTTATGATAACCGGTGACCATGTGATCACAGCGAAAGCAATTGCCTCCCAACTTGGAATCATAACCAATAAGAGTAAGGTCATTGATGGAAATGCCTTATCTCAAATGTCTGTCGAAGAATTGGAAGAAGTCGTTAATGATGTTTCCGTTTTCGCCAGGGTATCGCCAGAGCATAAACTGAAAATTGTCAAAGCATTACAAAATCGCGGCCATATTGTTGCGATGACGGGTGATGGAGTAAATGATGCTCCAGCCATTAAAGCAGCTGATATTGGAGTGGCAATGGGAATAACCGGTACAGATGTTGCTAAAGAAGCATCTGCACTAGTTCTGTTGGATGATAACTTCGCCACAATTAAGGCTGCAATAGTTGAAGGTAGAAATATTTACGAAAACATTCGGAAGTTTGTCCGTTACTTATTGGCTTCCAATGTAGGCGAAATTTTGGTGATGTTGTTTGCGATGGTTTTAGCGCTTCCACTTCCATTGATCCCTATCCAAATTCTATGGGTTAATTTGGTAACAGATGGATTGCCAGCGATGGCACTTGGACTCGACCGACCAGAAGAAAATGTGATGAAACGTAAGCCGCGCAGCCCAGATGAAGGTGTTTTTTCGCGTGGGTTAGGCTGGAAAGTTGTATCGCGGGGTTTTTTAATAGGGGTTGTAACTTTGTTGTCCTTTATGGTTGTCTATCATAACGACCCAAGACAGTTGCAATATGCACAAACTGTTGCCTTTGCTACACTCGTAATGGCACAGCTCATTCATGTATTTGATTGCCGCAGTGAAAAATCGGTCCTTTCAAGAAATCCTTTTGGAAATCCATATCTTGTTTGGGCGGTGATATCGTCACTAGTATTGATGCTGGTTGTTATATATTACCAGCCGTTACAGCCAGTATTCCATACACTTCCGATCGCAGCAAAGGATTGGTTACTGATTGTTGGGTTATCATCGATTCCAACTTTTTTACTAGCTGGGTCATTTTTGTTAAGAAAAACAAAATAAAGTGTGTTATAATCCAAAAGGTAATAGATTCCACTCTATTACCTTTTGTCTTTTTTGAAAAATTTAGGGAGCAGATCAATTTTTCAGGAGATTGGATGTGCACAAAATGGTAACTAGTATGACGGGTTTCGGAAGAGCTAAGGCAGAGTCAGATCTTTTCTCTGTAAATGTAGAAATAAAAACAGTGAACCACCGTTTTTGTGAAATGAATATCCGAATGCCCAGGCAGCTATTAAAAATAGAAGATCGTTTGAAAAAGAAACTAAGTCAGTATATCCGCCGTGGCAGAGTTGAAGTTTATGTCACCTTAGAGGGTGAAGGAAGTGTAACCCGAAAAGTCCATGTTGACTGGAAACTCCTGGATGAATATTCTCAAATTATCGAGCAGGTACGTGAAAAGTATCATGTTGAAGGAATAGTCACACTTCAGGATTTACTTAGTCGAAGTGAATTCTTACATATTGAAGAAAGTGAAATCGGCAATGATGAGCTGGAAAGGCTAGTTCTAGAAGCAACAGAGGAAGCAGCCAATTTGTTAAGACAAATGCGATTGGCAGAAGGAGAAGAATTAAAAAAGGATTTGCTCGCTATCTTGTCACAGTTAGAAATAAATGTGCTGGAACTACAAAAATTCGCTCCCCTCGTTGTTCATTCATATAAAGAACGCTTAACAAAAAGGATGGAAGAATTCGTTAATGGGCAATTAGACGAAACTAGGATATTAACGGAAGTTGCCGTTTTTGCTGATAAAGCAGATATCAATGAAGAAGTTACCCGTTTAAAAAGCCATGTTCAACAGTTCTTGCATACCCTGCAAAGTATAGAACCAATTGGAAGAAAGTTGGACTTTATCGTTCAAGAAATGAACAGAGAAGCAAATACGATTGGATCAAAAGCAAATGACTCCAACATTGCTAAACAGGTCGTTGATATTAAAAGTTTGCTCGAGAAGTTGAAGGAACAGGTTCAAAATATCGAGTGAACCTTGTTTAGAAATGGTTTGAGACGGTCAAAATATATTATTAATGATTGGATGAAGACCATGTCGATTAAATTAATTAATATTGGATTTGGCAATATCGTTTCTGCCAATCGAATTATTTCAATTGTCAGCCCTGAATCTGCTCCAATAAAAAGAATTATTCAAGATGCCCGCGACCGTGGTGCATTAATTGACGCCACATACGGCAGACGAACGAGAGCAGTAATTGTTATGGATAGTGACCATGTTATTCTATCAGCTGTTCAACCAGAAACGGTCGCACACCGTTTAGCTGATCGTGATGAAATAATTGATGAAGGGTAGGATTTTTGAAAATGCAGGAAAAGGGATTGTTAATTGTGCTTTCTGGGCCATCTGGGGTTGGAAAGGGAACGGTACGGAAAGAGATTTTTTCACATCCGGATACAGCTTTTGAGTATTCCATTTCGATGACAACCCGCTCGCCGCGAGAAGGGGAGATTGATGGAATTGACTACTTTTTTAAGTCAAGAGAAGAGTTTGAACATTTAATCAAGCAGGAAAAGCTGTTAGAGTATGCCGAATTTGTCGGAAATTATTATGGTACCCCTGTGGACTATGTTCGTGAAACACTAGATGCCGGAAAAGACGTCTTTTTAGAAATTGAAGTAAAAGGTGCCCGTCAGGTTCGTGAAAAGTTTCCTGAAGGTTTATTTATATTCTTAATGCCGCCAAGTTTATCCGAATTAAAGAACCGGATTGTAACAAGGGGAACAGAAACTGATGACATTATCCAAAACCGGATGTTGTCTGCCCGTGAAGAAATTGAAATGATGGAATTATATGATTATGTCGTTGAAAATGACCAAGTGGAGCGTGCTTGTGAGCGTGTGAAAGCTATTGTCACTGCCGAACATTGCCGCAGAGAACGTGTGGAACATCGCTATAAAAAATTGCTGGAGGTTGAATAAGATGTTATATCCTTCTATTGATTCGTTGCTTGAAAAAATTGATTCTAAATACTCACTAGTGTCCGTGGCTGCCAAGCGTGCGCGGGTAATGTCCCAAGTTAAGGATGAAAGATTACCAAAATATGTTTCTCATAAGCATGTGGGTAAAGCACTTGAGGAAATTTATAGCGGTGAATTAACGTATCGGATTTCTAAAAAGGCAGATACACTTGCTGAATAATATATAATTATACGATTAAAATCATTAGAGAAGGCGTGACAAAAGGGATAAACCTTACGTGTCAGCCTTTTTTATTTGGCTGTATTAAAGGTTAATGTTGATTTTGATTTTGGCACTCTGTTGATTGGAGTGGAAGGCACGAAGACTCCTGCGGGAGTACGTGGCAGGGGAGACCCCGCAGGAGCAAAGCGACGAGGAGGCTTCCCGGCACGCCCGCGGAAAGCGAAGTGCCTGGAACGGAAATCAACAGACATGTTTAACTCAGCTTTTATTTTGGTGATTCAATATTTAGTGGATTTTGTCGAATGATGGTAGGTAAAAGATGAAAAATTGCATTCATTCTTGCATAATAAAAGAAAGACAAATGGATTAAGAAGCGAGGGAAGCGATGATGATGAAAGATAAAAAAATATTATTATGTGTGACAGGTGGAATAGCTGTCTATAAAGCAGCAGCACTAACAAGTAAGCTTGTTCAGACTGGAGCACAAGTAAAAGTAATTTTAAGTGAATCAGCTCAAAAGTTTGTTACCCCATTAACCTTTCAGGCATTATCTCGCAATGAAGTGCATGTTGATACTTTTGATGAAATCAATCCACGTGTCATTGCACATATTGATTTAGCAGATTGGGCTGATTTAATTCTAGTTTCTCCTGCTACGGCAAATACCATTGGGAAAATTGCGGGCGGAATCGCAGATAATATGATAACAACAACATTGCTTGCAGCCACCTCGCCTGTTTGGATTGCTCCTGCCATGAATGTACATATGTATGATCATCCTGCTGTGAAAAAAAACTTATCACTCTTAGCAGAATACGGTTATCAATTCATTGAACCTAGTGAAGGATATCTAGCCTGTGGCTATGTTGGAAAGGGACGATTGGAAGAACCGGAAAAAATTGTGGATATCATCAGAGAATATTTTATCAAGCAGGAGCACCAGCCCTTAAAAGGAAAAACTGTTGTAGTAACTGCAGGACCGACTCGTGAAAAAATTGATCCTGTTCGGTTTATTTCAAATCATTCGACCGGGAAAATGGGGTATGCTCTAGCTGAAGAGGCAAAGAGACAAGGGGCACATGTGGTATTAGTTTCAGGTCCGGTCAATCTTACAGCTTCTTTAGGAATCGAAGTGGTGAAAGTGGAAAGTGCGGAGGAAATGTACAACGCTGTTTTGGAATCTTACTCAAAAGCGGATGTTGTCATAAAAACAGCAGCCGTTGCTGATTATCGTCCGAAAATCACCTATGATCATAAGGTGAAAAAGCAATCGGGTGACTCGAGTATTGAATTGGAAAGAACAAAAGATATCCTGATGGAACTTGGAAAGAGAAAGAGGAACCAAGTGCTGGTGGGCTTTGCTGCTGAAACGGATAATGTGGAAGAATATGCTAGAAAAAAGTTAACTGCTAAAAACGCTGATATAATTGTCGCCAACAATGTGAAAGCGGAAGGGGCAGGGTTTGGGACGGACACGAATATTGTTACCCTGTATAAACGTTCAGGAAACGCAATCGAATTACCACTTATGTCAAAAAGTAATGTAGCAAAAATGATTATTGAAGAAATTACTTCCCTTTTAAAGGATATGGATGAAAATGGAGATAGCTAGTGTGATTGTGGATGTACCGACAAAGCAAACCGACCGGGCCTTCGATTATTTGATTCCAGAGCAGTTAAGCGAAGTCATCCAGCCTGGAATGAGAGTAATCGTTCCATTCGGTCCTAGAAAGATTCAAGGATTTGTCACCTCGTTAAAATCACATTCAGAATTTAAAAAGTTAAGAGAGATTATCGAACCTATGGAGCTCGAGCCTGTTTTAAACAAAGAATTATTAGAACTTGGCGATTGGCTGACCGAACATACACTTTGTTTTAAAATATTTGCCTATCAGGTGATGCTGCCTGCTGCATTAAAAGCAAAGTATGAAAAAAAAGTGCAACTGGCTGTGGGGGTACAACTGGCTGATTTAACAGAACCCCTTCAAGCTCTTTTTGAAAATAAAATAATGGTTGATTGGGAAGACGCATTAAAAAATGGAATGGTTCCCTTATTACAAAAAGAGGCAGCGAAAGGAAAACTGGAAGTTACATACATTGTTAAGGAAAAGGTCAAAAAGAAACAACTTAAGTTTGTTCGTCCAGTAGTTTCTGTTGCTGAATTAAAAGAGGTCCTTAAGAGCTTCCCCAAGAAAGCGGAAAAACAAAAACAAGTATTAAGTTATTTTGTCGATCATTTTGATCCTATCGAATTAAGACAATTGGTCGCTGAAATAAAAACGACATCCTCAACCATTAAAGCACTTGTGGAAAAAAAGCTCCTTATTGAGTATGACATGGAGGTTTATCGTGATCCATTTGAAGATAGGGCGTTTAAAAGAACAAAGCCATTACCATTAACCAATTCCCAACAAACTGCAATTGCGCCAATTCTAAACTCAATTGAATCCAATCGACATGAGGTATTTTTGTTGTACGGGGTAACGGGAAGTGGGAAGACAGAAATCTACCTCCAATCCATCCAAGAGGTGATTGAAAGAGGACAGGAGGCGATTGTACTTGTACCAGAAATTTCGCTTACCCCTCAAATGGTTAATCGCTTTAAAGGAAGATTCGGGGATTTAGTGGCTGTTTTGCACAGTGGTTTATCTGCAGGAGAAAAATATGACGAGTGGCGTAAGATTCAACGGAAGGAAGTAAAAGTAGCAGTTGGTGCTAGATCAGCAATTTTTGCACCATTTGAAAATTTAGGCATCGTTATCATTGATGAGGAACACGAAACAAGCTATAAGCAGGAGGAAATGCCTCGATACCATGCCAGGGATGTAGCCATCGAAAGGGCGAAAAACTATAACTGCCCAGTAGTACTTGGAAGCGCAACTCCATCGCTCGAATCATTCGCTAGAGCTCAAAAGAAGGTATATCATCTTTTATCACTTCCTACTCGGATGAATAATCAATCCCTGCCTTCAGTGGAGATCATTGACATGCGCGAGGAGCTTCGGAATGGAAATCGTTCGATGTTTTCAAGCAAGCTATTTGAGATGTTAAAAGACCGAATTGAAAAAAAACAACAATCTGTTTTATTTTTAAATAAACGTGGACATTCCTCTTTTGTGATGTGCCGCGATTGCGGGTATGTGATGAATTGTCCTAATTGTGATATATCGCTAACCTACCACCGTGTTCACGAACAAATGAAATGTCATTATTGTGGCTATGAAAGCCATGTGCTAAGGCAATGCCCGGAGTGCGCCAGTGAGTATATCCGCTATTTTGGGACTGGTACACAAAAGGTGGAAGATGAATTAGGAAAAATTCTTCCAGAAGCTAGAGTTATTCGTATGGATGTGGATACAACAGGTCGAAAGGGATCCCACGAACGATTATTGACCGATTTTCAAAATGGTAAAGCAGATATACTCCTCGGGACACAAATGATTGCAAAAGGCTTGGATTTCCCCAATATCACCTTAGTTGGTGTGCTTTCGGCTGATACTATGCTTCATTTACCAGATTTTCGCGCCTCTGAAAAAACCTTTCAATTATTAACTCAAGTAAGCGGAAGGGCAGGACGTCACCAGTTGCCAGGAGAGGTCATTATTCAAACCTACACTCCTGAACACTATAGTGTTGAGCTTGCCGGGACACAGGATTATGATCTCTTTTATCAACAAGAAATGATGATGCGAAAAACACATCATTATCCACCATTTTATTATCTATCATTGATCACTGTCAGTCATGAGCAGTTAATGACAGTCGTTACAGCTACAGAAAAAATTGTTAATTATGTTCGCTCTCAAGTTTCAAATGATGCCGTCGTTTTAGGACCGGCGGCCTCGCCAATTCCTAGGATTAATAATAGATATCGCTATCAATGTCTGATAAAATACAAGCGGGAACCGAACTTGACAAAAATGTTAAAAACCATTTTGGATCAATATCAAACAGATACAAAGAGTGGCTTACTGGTAACAATTGATGTGAATCCATTTATTTTAATGTAACCATCTTATTACCTGAGGCTGTAAAGGTTAATATTTCGCTTTTTTGGTGAAAATGTAAGCAATAAAAAATTTAATTACGCCTTTTTTTAAATGGCATTAATGGGGGAAACGATTTGCCAATCCTTAAAGTAGTTAATTATCCTGCTGAAATACTAGAGCAGGCTTGCAAGCCAGTAGTGAAGTTTGATAGAAAGCTGGCAAAAGTACTTGATAATATGTATGACACGATGATTGAATATGATGGGGTAGGACTTGCTGCCCCGCAAATTGGATTAGACCAACGCATCGCAATTGTTGATATCGATGATGAATTAGGGACAATAGAAATGATAAACCCAGTTATCTTAGAAACATCTGGTGAACAAACTGGACCAGAAGGTTGTCTAAGTTTCCCTGGCTTGTTTGGTGAAGTGACAAGACCCAATTTTGTTAAGATTGAGGCATTTGATCGTAAAGGAAGAAAATATACATTAGAAGCAGAGGGCTTTCTCGCGAGAGCAATTCAACATGAGATCGATCACCTTGATGGGATTTTATTTACAACAAAGGTGATAAGATATCTAGAAGAAGATGAGTTAAAAGGAGTAGAAGCTGAATGACCAAAATTGTTTTTATGGGTACTCCGGATTTTTCCGTGCCGGTTTTACAACAAATTATTAATGACGGATATGATGTCATTGGTGTAGTGACACAACCAGACCGACCAGTTGGCAGGAAAAAGATATTGACCCCCCCTCCAGTAAAGGTTGAGGCTTTAAAACATGATATTCCGGTCTTTCAGCCAGAAAAAATAAGTCAAGAACAAGAACTCGAAAAGATCCTATCATTGAAACCTGATTTAATTGTTACGGCCGCATTTGGTCAAATCTTACCCAATAAATTATTAGAAGCCCCTAAATACGGTTGTATCAATGTTCATGCATCCTTGCTTCCTGAACTTCGCGGCGGTGCTCCTATCCATTACGCTATTCTTCAAGGGAAACAGAAAACAGGTGTGACAATAATGTATATGGTTGAAAAATTGGATGCTGGAGATATTTTAACAAGCATTGAGGTTCCTATCACTGAAGAAGACAATGTTGGAACACTTTTCGCCAAACTAAGTGAAGCCGGAGCTAAATTGTTATCGGAAACCTTGCCGCTTCTATTGGAGGGCCGACTTACGCCAAAGCCGCAAAACCATGCCGATGCAACCTTTGCATCCAACATTAAACGAGAACAAGAAAAAATTAACTGGACAAGAACGGGTGAAGAAATCTATAACCATATTCGTGGATTAAACCCTTGGCCGGTTGCGTTTACCACCTTGAATGGTCAGGTGGTAAAGATATGGCGAGCTAATAAGCAAGCGGGGCAAAGGGGAATAGAACCTGGTACTGTCCTTAAGGTAGAATCAGATAGCTTCACTGTTAGTACGGGAAATGAAACAGCCATTAAAATCATTGAACTTCAGCCTTCCGGGAAATCAAAAATGCTGTGTGAACAATTCTTAAGAGGTTCTAAAATTTCAGTAGGCACGAGACTAGGAGAATAGCAATGACATCAACCATAAACAATGTACGAACCATCGCAATGGACATGTTAGTTGCTATTGAGAAAAATCAGGCATACAGCAATTTACTTCTTAATTCTACCATTGAAAAAAACGAACTTCCTGCAAAAGATGTCGGCCTCTTAACAGAATTAGTCTATGGGACATTACAGAGAAGAATGGCGCTTGACTATTTTTTAGAGCCGTTTGTCAAAGAAAATAAAAAGTTAGCAAATTGGGTTCACCATTTATTAAGGCTCACTCTATATCAAATGGTTTACCTTGATCGAATACCTGATAGAGCTGCAATTTACGAAGCAGTTGAAATTGCCAAAAAACGTGGTCATAAAGGAATCGGCAGTTTGGTAAATGGAGTTTTAAGGAGCATCCAAAGAGAAGGGCTTCCGTCACTTTCGGAAATCGCCGATCCCAATAAGCGGCTGGCACTTGAAACTAGTCATCCGGAATGGCTTGTTACCAGATGGGTGGCTCAATTCGGTTTTGATAAAACGAAAGAAATGTGTGAGGTCAACCTAACTGCACCATTGCAAACAGCTAGAGTGAACCTTACGAAAATTTCAAGAGACGAATGTATCTCCATTTTAGAAGAAGATGGGTTTCAAATCGAAAAAAGCCCGGTCATTCCTGAGGCCATTCGTTCGTTAAAGGGAAATCTGGCTTCAACTATTTCCTTCAAATATGGAATGTTTACCATCCAAGATGAAAGTTCGATGCTTGCAGCATATGCTCTAGGTGCATCGCCAAACGAATATATCCTCGATGCATGCGCGGCACCAGGTGGTAAAAGTACCCATATTGCTGAAAAAATGGATAATACAGGTGAAGTGATTTCAGTAGACCTTCATCAGCACAAGGTAAGATTAATCAATGATAATGCCAAACGGTTAGGGTTAGAAAATATTAAAACAAGTGTCTCTGATTCAAGAAATTTACAGGAAAAGTTTAAGCTTGAATCATTTGATCGAATTCTTCTCGATGCTCCGTGCTCCGGACTCGGTGTAATGAGAAGAAAGCCAGATATGAAATATACCAAAACAGAGATGGATATAAAGCGGCTAAGTACCATTCAACAAGACTTATTAACGTCCGTAACCCCGTTATTGAAAAAGGGCGGTATTCTTGTCTATAGTACATGTACAGTCGATAAAGAAGAAAATGAATATACAGTCAAGACATTTCTTGAGAACAACCCTGAATTCGAAGGGGATGTAACATTTAAAAGCCGGATGCCTGAAGCAATCCAGCCATTAATTACAGGTTTCGATTTACAGATATTCCCACAAGATATTGGGTCAGATGGATTTTATATAGCAGTATTAAGAAAGAGGGTGTAACAGTTGGAACAATTAAATACAACTGAGACAAACACAACAGCGGAAGTAAAGAAAAAATCAATTTATTCATTACAATTACAAGAATTAAAGGATTGGCTTTCTGAAAATGGTGAAAAGCCATTTCGTGCCGAACAGATCTTTGAATGGCTTTATAAAAAAAGAATTACATCTTTTGAGGATATGAGTAATGTCTCAAAGGGCCTTAGAGAAAAGTTAGAAAGTAATTTTGTACTAACTACATTAAATACGGCAATTCAACAAACCTCTTCTGATGGAACCATTAAGTTCCTTTTTGAACTTCATGATGGATATTCGATTGAGACTGTATTAATGCGTCATGATTATGGGAACTCCGTTTGTGTCACGACCCAGGTAGGCTGTCGAATTGGATGTACCTTTTGTGCTTCTACACTAGGCGGACTTAAAAGACACTTGGAGGCAGGCGAAATCGTTGCTCAAGTAGTTAAAGTCCAGCAAACACTAGATGAAACCGATGAACGGGTAAGCTCTGTTGTTATCATGGGGATTGGTGAACCATTCGATAATTATGATAATATGATGTCATTTTTAAAAATAATTAATCATGAAAAGGCGCTTAACATAGGAGCACGACATATCACCGTTTCAACAAGTGGAATTGTTCCAAAGATTTATAAGTTTGCCGATGAAGATACGCAAATTAACTTTGCGATTTCCTTGCATGCTCCAAATACAGAATTACGATCGAGGTTAATGCCGATTAACAAGGCGTATAAACTTGATGACTTAATGACGGCAGTAAGGTATTATATCGATAAGACAGGTCGCCGAATCAGCTTTGAATATGGTCTTTTTGGAGGAGTTAATGATTCAGTTGAGCATGCCGAAGAATTAGCTGAACTATTAAAAGGATTGAAGTGCCATGTGAATCTAATTCCTGTCAACTATGTTCCTGAAAGGGATTATGTACGGACACCAAGAGACAAAATTTTTGCTTTCGAAAAAACATTGAAAAACCGCGGAATTAATGTAACGATTCGCCGAGAGCAAGGTTCAGATATAGCTGCAGCATGTGGGCAACTTCGTGCAAAGGAGCGGAAAGAGGAGACGAGGTGACAAAAGTGAAAGCTGTTTTTAAAACGGACCAAGGAAGAGTTCGTCAGAATAATGAAGATAGTGGTGGTACTTTTGTAAATCGGGACGGACACCGCCTTGCCATCGTAGCTGATGGTATGGGCGGTCACCTTGCCGGTGATGTAGCAAGTAATATGACTGTTTCACATCTCCAGGAAATGTGGGAGAAGTCTGAAGGCATTCAAACGGCAGATCAAGCGGAAGCTTGGTTAAAAACGCATGTTCTTCAAGTGAATCAATTACTATATGACCATTCCAGAAGCCATGCAGAATGTGAGGGGATGGGCACAACAATTGAAGCGGTCATAGCTTCAGAGAATTTTACAACCATAGCACATGTTGGGGATAGTCGCTGTTATATTTTAAATGATTCGGGCTTCAAGCAGCTTACAGAGGATCATACACTTGTCAACGAATTGGTCAGAACGGGACAAATTACCAAGGAGGATGCGGAGCATCATCCAAGGAAAAATTGGATTTTAAGAGCATTAGGAACGGAACAAGATGTTAAAATCGATTTTAAAACAATCATGTTTGAAGAAGGTGACTATCTTTTACTATGCTCTGATGGGTTGTCCAATAAAGTAAATGAAAAAGAAATGATTCAAATTCTTCAAAATGAAGATTCACTTGAACAAAAGGCTTCTACATTAATTACCATGGCAAATGAGAATGGTGGAGAAGACAATATTACCCTAATTATTTTAGAATATGCTAATGATAATGAATTGGGTGATTATCAGTGATTATTGGGAAAAGAATAAGCGGCCGCTATAAAGTGCTTGAAATGATTGGCGGAGGCGGTATGGCAAATGTTTATTTAGCACATGATATGATTTTAGACAGAGAAGTTGCTGTTAAAATGCTACGCCTTGATTTTGTTAATGATGAGGAATTTATTCGCCGTTTCCATAGAGAGGCACAGTCTGCTACTAGTCTTACCCACCCCAATATTGTCAGTATATACGATGTAGGCGAAGAGGATTCTCTTTACTATATTGTAATGGAATATGTGAATGGGCAAACATTAAAGCAATACATAAACCAACATTCATCACTTCGTGTCGAAAAAGCTTTAGATATTATGATGCAATTAACTTCTGCCATATCTCATGCTCATCAAAATCATATTATACATCGTGATATTAAACCACATAACATACTTATTGATCGGGAAGGCAATGTAAAAATCACTGATTTTGGTATTGCTATGGCATTGAGTGCAACAAGCATTACCCAAACTAATTCGGTTTTGGGTTCAGTACACTATTTATCACCAGAACAAGCAAGAGGCGGTATGGCAAATAGGAAATCAGATATTTATTCGCTTGGGATTGTAATGTTTGAAGTTTTAACAGGGAGGCTTCCTTTCTCGGGGGAATCTGCCGTTTCGATTGCATTAAAGCATCTTCAATCAGAAACACCTTCTGTTAGAAGATGGAATTCAAATATTCCACAAAGTGTAGAGAATATAGTCTTGAAGGCAACTGCAAAGGATCCATTTCATCGTTATAATAGTGTTGATGAAATGGAAGAGGATATAAGAACAGCGCTTGATCCAGAAAGAATGAATGAACCTAAGTTTAACATTCCAATCGATGATGAAGCAACAAAGGCAATTCCCATTATTACCGATGATCGTCCGCATAAAAATCTGGATGAAACATTAGTCCATAGTACAGATAAAGTTGTCCAAACCAAAAAGGAGACACCTGAGAAAGAAAAAGAGACTAAGAAAAAGCGGAAAAAATGGCCCACTGTCCTCATTACAACTTTTCTTATCCTTACTGTTTTAGGGCTTTTAACTATAACCTTTTTACCTGGATTATTGGCTGCAAAAGATGTCAAAATCCCGGATATAAGCGGGATGGAATTAGATGAAGCCATTTCCAAACTTAATCTAAATGGTTTAGAGGTAGAGAAACAAATCGAAATTCCAGATGATGCGATTGATCAAGGTAAAGTTATAAAGACAGACCCTGAAATTGGCACAACGGTTAAGGAAAACACAAAAGTTACATTATATATTAGTACCGGCAAAGAAAAAATGGAACTATCCGATTATGTTGGAAGAATTTATGACGATGTTTTTCCTTTATTGGAAAATCGGAATTTTAAAGATATTAAGAAGACTGAGATATATGATGAAAGTGAACCAGGAACGATCCTTAGTCAAACACCCCCTGGTGGTGATAAAGTTGTCCCTGAAGATACTGAATTAAAGTTTGAAGTTAGTAAGGGACCAGAAACAATTATCCTAAAGGACCTAACACAATACACTTTAAAAAGTGCAGAGGACTATGCCTCCTTAGTAGGGCTTAAGATCGAGACCGAAGAAAAATATGATGACAAAGTTCCTGCCGACATGGTGATTTCACAAAATCCAAAACCTAAAACAGAAATGAATAAAGGTGATACGGTAACCGTTATTATTTCAAAAGGTAAAGAAGAAAAGCCCCCAAAAACGGTAGTGAAGGAAATATCCATTGAGTATGAACCGACCGTTCCAGTTTCCGGTGAACCTATTCCTAAGCAGGAAGTTCTTATTTACATCGAAGATATGAATCACAGTATGACGGAACCGGCAGAAACCTTTTTTATTACCGAAACAACCAAAAAACAAATTGAATTAACGATACCTTATGGCGGAAAAGGCGGCTACAAGATTATTCGAGACAGAAAAGTCATAGCGGAGGATGTAATTAACTATTCTGAAACAGAATAATCAATATTACGAAGCTCTATTTATGATTGATTACGAAAATTTTAATATCAAAAATGAGTGGTCTAATTGAAAGGCAAGGAGTGTGGCTATGCCGGAAGGAAAAATTGTTAAAGCACTAAGCGGATTCTATTATGTACTGGGTAACAATAAGTTAATTCAATGTCGTGGAAGAGGGGTATTTCGAAAAAATAAAATTACCCCTCTTGTGGGGGACGAGGTTGTTTTTCAAGCTGAAAATGATTTGGAAGGATATATTATGGAAGTTAAAACTCGAAAAAATGAGTTAATTCGTCCGCCAATCGCAAATGTTGACCAGGCCATTCTAGTGTTTTCAGCTGTTGAACCAGAATTCAGTACTGTCCTATTAGATCGATTCCTAGTCCTAGTTGAATTTAATCGGATCGAACCGCTTATTTGTATTACCAAAATGGATCTTACCAACGAAGATGAGCAAAGGATGATTAAGGATTATGCTGAGCAATATACAGCAGCAGGATATAAAGTAATCCTGACTTCTTCCGAAACAGAAGCAGGAATTGAACTGTTAAATCCGCATGTCGATAATAAAATTTCTGTTTTTGCCGGTCAATCTGGTGTTGGGAAATCATCGTTACTGAATGTCCTTAGACCTGACCTTGAGTTAAAGACAAATGATATTTCATCGCATCTAGGCAGAGGAAAGCATACGACCAGGCATGTGGAATTAATTAAGATTGGCAATGGACTAATAGCAGATACGCCAGGCTTTAGTTCATTGGAATTTACCAATATTGAAGCTGAGGATTTAACTTTTTGTTTCCCTGAAATTCAAACAGCTAGTGAAAATTGCAAATTCCGAGGCTGTTTGCATGTAAGTGAACCTAAATGTGGTGTGAAACAGGCGGTTGACTCAAATGAAATCCCAGCATATCGTTATGAACATTATTTGGACTTCTTACAGGAGATAAAAGATAGAAAGCCGAGGTACTAAACATGGTTAAAATAGCACCATCTATACTTTCAGCTGATTTTTCGAAATTAGGTGAAGAAATTTTAGCAGTGGAAAAAGGAGGAGCTGACTACATTCATATTGATGTCATGGATGGCCACTTTGTTCCTAATATTACGATTGGACCCCTGATTGTTGAAGCGATTCGTCCAATCACCAAACTGCCACTTGATGTACACCTTATGATTGAAAACCCTGATGAATATATTGAGGCATTTGTTAAAGCCGGTGCTGATTATATTACTGTCCATGTAGAGGCCTGTCGTCACTTACATCGCACGATTCAAAATATTAAATCCTTTGGAATTAAAGCGGGTGTAGTTTTAAACCCTGCTACCCCTGTGGAATCCATTCAACATATAATTGGTGAAATTGATATGGTCTTATTAATGTCAGTCAATCCAGGGTTCGGAGGGCAAAAATTCATACCTGAGGTTCTTCCAAAAATAAGAAAAGTAAAAGAAATGGCAGAACAAAAAAGTTTAGACATAGAGATTGAGATTGACGGCGGTGTTAACTCAGAAACGGCAAAGCTTTGCTTGGACGCAGGTGCAAATGTTCTTGTGGCAGGCTCAGCTATTTATAATCAAGAAGATTATGCGAAGGCAATTTCGCTGATAAGAGGTTAATGGGAAAGCCAGCTTACGTGCTGGCTTTTTGCATATTGTAAAAAAGGAGAACTTTTATGATTATCAATATTGTGGCCGGAGGCCCTGAAGACCATTTGCCAGATTTAACGGAGTACTTAGTAAATGATGTAATTTGGGTAGGTGTCGATCGAGGGGTTTATCATTTATTACAAAGAAATATTTCTCCCTCTATTGCTTTTGGTGATTTTGATTCTGTGACATCAGATGAGTTAATATTTATTGAAGACCGTGTTACAGAATTGAAAAAATATAGACCGGAAAAGGATGAAACGGATATGGAGCTTGCCCTTAATTGGGCCCTTAAACAGCATCCAAGCGCCATTCGTATATTTGGGGCAACTGGTGGCAGATTGGATCATTTATTTGCGAATGTTCACCTATTGCTCACACCGATCCAAGAAAAAAATGAAGTGGATATTTGCATAATTGACCGTAATAATATCGTTTTTATTAAGGAAGCAGGCAGTTATAAGATTGAAAAAATGGATTCAAAAAAATATATTTCTTTTGTTCCTGTAACACTAAATATCCAAAATCTCACCTTAGAAGGCTTTAAATTCCCTTTGAAAAATCGTCATATTTCAATTGGTTCAACACTATGTATTAGTAATGAACTTATTAGTGATTATGGTACTTTTTCATTTTCGGAAGGCATATTAATAGTGATAAGAAGTCATGATTAATATGTTTTAGTAACTAACTCAGAATGGTGCCTACAATGTTTTTGGTACTGATTTCGTTCGTTTGAATAAAATGGTAGGGCGTTCGAAAAATGTTGAGTTGAAATAAGCTGGGGAGATTTGTGAGGAGGGACAGTATGAAATTTTATACAATTAAACTGCCGAAATTTTTAGGCGGACTTGTCCGTGCGATGATTGGAGCGTTTAAAAAGAACGAATAGCATAAGTATATATGATGATATCGTTTTACAATGGCACCCGTTTAATATGGGTGCTTTTTATTTTGTTAATTGGGGATACTATACAAATGGTTTCCTGGAGAGGAGAGAAAGCTTTTTTATATAAAAAGAAAAGACACCCTTATCGGATGCCCTTTCTAAACGGTTTTATTAAACGCGTTCTACTTTACCGGATTTCAACGCTCTTGCAGAAACCCAAACACGCTTAGGCTTTCCATCAACAAGAATACGTACTTTTTGTAGGTTAGCACCCCATGTACGCTTGTTTGCGTTCATAGCGTGAGAACGTGCGTTACCAGTTGTTGTTTTCTTTCCTGTTACAACACATTGACGTGGCATAATGATTTCCCTCCTTAACTACCAAAAGCTTTATACAGCAATCTTTAAGATCCTCATCTGGAAAAAGAAAATTGTTTGAACAAATTTTCTAGACTTGAGATACCTTAATAATTTATCATACAACTTATTTGATTGCAATAGTTACCTTTCAAGAAAAAACACTTGACATCACATTTTATATTAAGCTGTTATAGTAAACAGACAGGAATAACTTTCAATATTGCAATGACTATAGTAAAATGACTATAGTCAAGGAGCAATTTTTTCAGGAGGGGGAACGATTCATGTCCATTGAATTAAAAACAAAGTTCGGACAAATTGATATTTCTAACGAAGTAATCGCGACCATTGCCGGAGGAGCGGCGATTGAATGTTATGGAATCGTCGGTATGGCCTCAAAGAACCAAATTAAAGATGGAATTACGGAAATACTACGTAAAGAAAATTTCACTCGGGGCGTGATTGTCCGCCAAGAGAATGAAGCATTACATATTGATATGTATATTATTGTTAGCTATGGAACAAAAATTTCCGAAATTGCCCACAACGTGCAATCAAAGGTTAAGTATACCCTCGATAAGACTGTTGGACTTGCCGTTGACTCGGTCAATATTTACGTTCAGGGAGTTCGAGTGACGAACCCGTAAGTTTGTGTTACGAACTCTCGTAGAGGAGGAAAGTTTGTGTCAATAACAGCTTTAGATGGAAAACGTTTTGCCGAAATGGTGATTCAAGGTGCCAATCATTTGTCAGCAAATGCAAAAATGGTTGATGCTTTAAACGTTTTTCCCGTGCCCGATGGTGATACTGGAACTAACATGAATTTATCGATGACATCCGGGGCAAAGGAAGTAAAGAATAATGTTCAAGACCATATTGGAAAAGTAGGAGCAGCCCTTTCTAAAGGATTGCTAATGGGAGCGCGCGGCAATTCAGGTGTAATCCTATCGCAGTTATTCCGTGGTTTTTCAAAGGCGGTTGAAACGAAAGCGAAAATCTCAGGGACTGAGTTTGCTGAAGCCCTTGAAGCTGGAGTAGAGACAGCCTATAAAGCAGTAATGAAGCCTGTTGAAGGAACCATTTTAACTGTCGCCAAGGATTCTGCTAAAAAAGCCATCCAAGCTGCCCAGCATTCAAACGACGTCATTGTGATTATGGAAGAAGTTTTAAAAGAAGCAAAAGCTTCATTGAAACGCACTCCGGACCTGCTTCCAGTTTTAAAGGAAGTTGGCGTGGTTGACAGTGGCGGTCAAGGTCTTGTATTTGTGTACGAAGGTTTTCTTGCAGTCCTAAAAGGAGAAAAGCTTCCTGATACACCTACAGCAGCTCTTTCGATGGATGAGTTAGTCAATACTGAACACCATAAAAGTGTCCAAGGACATATAAACACAGAAGACATTGAATTTGGGTATTGCACTGAATTTATGGTGAGATTTGAACAAGAAAAGACTGCAAAACATCCGTTTGATGAAGGTGTTTTCAGAAACGACCTTAGTAAATTGGGCGATTCTTTATTGGTTATTGCGGATGAGGATGTTGTAAAAGTTCATATTCATTCCGAACAACCAGGAGAAGTACTAAGCTATGGACAAAAGTATGGAAATTTAATTAATATGAAAATAGAAAATATGCGTCAACAACATACCAATATTGTTGGCGAGCACAAAAATGGACCAGTTACAGACCGTGATAACTCAGCAAAGGAACAGCAAGAATACGGAATTGTTGCCGTATCCATGGGCTCCGGGATTGCAGATTTATTCAGAAGTATTGGCGCACATGCAGTGATTGAAGGCGGACAAACGATGAATCCGAGTACGGAGGATATCGTCAAGGCAGTGAAAGAAGTAAATGCTAAAAAAGTATTTATCTTACCGAATAATAAAAACATCATTATGGCAGCTCAGCAGGCCGCAGACGTTTCTGAAGAGGATATTTATGTGATCCCTTCCAAAACGGTTCCGCAAGGACTATCAGCTTTGTTAGCGTTCAATCCATCTGCTGGTCTTCAGACGAATGAAGACTCTATGAATGGTGCGCTAAAACATGTGAAAACTGGTCAAATCACCTTTGCTGTTAGGGATACCCAGATTGATGGCTTAGAAATCGAGAAAGATGATTTTATGGGTATTGCTGAAGGAAAAATCGTTGTTAAAAACAAGGACAAAGGCAAAGTTGCCGAGGACCTGCTTTCACAAATGCTGGATGAGGATTCAGAAATATTAACCATCATTTATGGGGAAGACATTAACGAGGAAGATGTAAACCAGCTTTCAAAATATGTGGAAGAAAATTATGGAGATATTGAAGTGGAAATCCATAATGGTGGTCAGCCGTTATATTCATATATCTTTTCAATTGAATAATGAAAAGCTAAAATAGAAGGGAGCATCCCTTCTTTTTTTGTGCAAAAAAGTAAGAGGAACAATCCGAAAATAAAAACAGGTTTAACAATCATCAACACTAAGAAAAACTGGGCAGGGAGGGTTGGCGGCAGTGCCGACAGGTCATAAACTGGAAGCTAGGACCTTCGGTATACCGCAAAGTAAAGTGAATCCACATCTTAATCAATCAATAACCGTCATAAAGGGAATTGGTGAAGAAACTGCTGAAATTTTTTCAGAAATGAAAATCTTTACGATAAAAGATTTATTAGAGTATTTTCCTTATCGTTATGAAGATTACCGCCTCCGGGAAATAACTGAGGTGCAGCATGAAGAGAAAGTAACAGTGGAAGGGAAGGTTCACAGTGAGCCTTCTCTTAGCTATTTTGGCAGGAAAAAATCAAAACTTATGTTCCGGCTTTTTGTTGGAGCGCATTTGATTAAGGTAGTCTTTTTCAACCAACCCTATTTAAAAAATAAAATTATCATCAATGAAACCATTACGATCACAGGGAAATGGGATGCCCATCGGCAAACGATCACGGCAAATGAGATGCAGATAGGAACAAATTCAAAAACAAAAGATTTTGAGCCCGTTTATTCGTTAAGAGGGAAATTAACGACAAAGGGAATACGGAAATTTATTAGCATTGCTTTTCAACAATATGGAGATTTTATTGAAGAAACACTACCCATTGCTTTTTTAAAAAAATATCGATTACTTGATAGGCAGGCAGCATTCAAAGCCATGCACTTTCCAGACAGCCAAGAAGAGGTGAAACAGGCGAGAAGGCGTATGGTTTATGAAGAATTTCTTTTCTTCCAATTAAAAATGCAGGCATTAAGGAAATTTGAACGCGAGCATTCTCCTGGAGTTTGCCAAAACTATGATGTAACAAAAGTAAAGGAATTTATTAATAGCCTGCCTTTCCCGTTAACAAATGCCCAAGCACGGGTGGTCAATGAAGTATTAGCAGAATTAAAATCACCACTTCGTATGAATCGATTGCTGCAAGGAGATGTTGGTTCGGGAAAAACAGTGGTTGCCGCTATTGGCTTGTATGCCAGTGTTACTGCAGGTTTTCAAGGAGCGCTTATGGTGCCGACAGAAATATTGGCAGAGCAGCATGCGGAAAGCTTAAAAAGTATGTTAGAGCCATTTAATATCAGATGCGAGCTTCTGACGAGTTCGATAAAGGGGAAGCGAAGAAAAGAAATCCTTTCCGAACTATCAGAAGGGAATGTTGATATTTTAATTGGTACTCACGCACTAATTCAGGATGAGGTCACCTTTAAGAGGCTTGGTTTTGTCATCACGGATGAACAACATCGCTTTGGCGTGGAGCAGCGAAGAGTACTGAGAGAAAAAGGAGAGAATCCAGACGTTTTGTTTATGACGGCGACTCCAATCCCACGGACACTCGCGATAACGGTTTTTGGTGAAATGGATGTATCAATCATTGATGAGATGCCAGCTGGAAGAAAAACGATAGAAACCTATTGGGCCAAACCAGAAATGCTTGAACGGGTTCTGGCTTTTGTTGAAAAAGAATTACAAAAAGGCCACCAAGCCTATGTTATTTGTCCGCTCATTGAAGAATCAGAAAAGCTTGATGTTCAAAATGCAATTGACGTGTACAATACCTTAAGTCATTATTTTCAAAACCGATTTAAAGCGGGCCTTATGCATGGCCGATTAAGTTCAGAAGAAAAGGACTCGGTAATGAAGGCATTTAGTGCGAACGAAGTACAGGTACTAATTTCAACGACCGTTGTTGAGGTGGGAGTAAATGTGCCGAATGCGACCATGATGGTCATTTATGATGCTGAAAGGTTTGGACTTTCACAGCTTCACCAGCTGCGTGGCAGAGTTGGACGAGGCAGTGATCAATCCTATTGCATATTGCTGGCAAGTCCAAAATCAGAAGTGGGCCAGGAACGCATGCGAATCATGACCGAAACGAACGATGGTTTCGTATTAAGTGAAAAAGACCTAGAGCTTAGAGGGCCAGGCGACTTTTTTGGCAGAAAACAAAGCGGGGTTCCTGAATTTAAGGTCGCAGATATGGTTCATGATTATCGAGCCCTTGAAACTGCACGAAATGATGCAGTGATGTTGATTCAGTCTGAAGCATTTTGGAGAGACCCAGAATATCATTACCTAAGAAATATCCTCGATGAATCAGGCGTATTAGAAGGGGAAAAACTAGATTAAACCAAACTTTTTCTTCTTAATGGGTTCTTTTTTGGAAAAAGCAGAAGGTCTGAATAAAAACTAATTCTTGCAATCTGCTTTTTCAAATTTTATACTACTATTAGTACCTAGTCATAAGATCGCGGACGGTGTAATTATACATGAGAAAAAGTAAAAAAGAGAGACAACAATTGTTGACCACGACAATTAAAGATAATCCTTTTATTACAGATGAAGATTTAGCAGAAAAATTTCAAGTAAGTGTGCAAACCATTCGTCTTGACCGTTTAGAATTATCAATTCCAGAACTTCGTGAACGGATTAAGACTGTAGCTGAGAAACGATTTGACGATGAAGTCCGCTCATTACCGCTTGAAGAAGTCATTGGTGAAATTATTCATATAGAATTAGATCAGAATGCCATTTCGATTTTTGATGTAAAAAAAGAGCATGTCTTTATACGAAATAACATTGCACGTGGCCATCATGTATTCGCTCAGGCTAATTCATTAGCAGTAGCTGTAATAAATGATGAACTGGCGCTAACAGCAAAAGCGAATATTCAATTTAACCGTTTGGTAAAACTGAATGAGCGGGTTATTGCAAAAGCTAAGGTTACAAAAATTGATCGGAATCAAGGTAGAACGAGTGTTGAAGTAACAAGTTTTGTTAATAATGAACTTGTTTTTACCGGAGAATTTGAAATGTACCGTTCGAAAAATCGGTAGAGGATGAGGAAAATGAAACTAGCAATCGATGCCATGGGCGGCGACAATGCTCCTAAAGAAATCGTATTAGGGGCACTTAAAGCTGTACAAGCATTTTCAGATATACATATTACCCTTGTCGGGGATGAAAATAAAATAAATGAAACCTTAACAAATCATGATCGGATCACTGTAATCCATACAACGGAAGTAATCCTTGGAACAGATGAGCCTGTTAAAGCGGTTCGCCGCAAAAAGAATGCTTCAATGGTGTTAGCCGCTGGACAAGTCGCAGATGGATTGGCAGATGCATGTATCTCAGCAGGAAATACAGGTGCATTAGTAGCTGCAGGACTTTTTGTTGTAGGAAGAATTTCTGGGATCCATCGCCCAGCCTTAGCACCTACGCTTCCGACCATTGGCGGCGAGGGATTCTTGTTATTAGATGTAGGGGCTAATGCAGATGCCAAGCCAGAGCACCTCCTCCAATATGGACTAATGGGCTCGATTTATAGTGAGAAAGTAAGAGGAATTTCCAAACCAAGAGTCGGTCTTTTAAATATTGGAACGGAGGAAAAGAAAGGGAATGACCTAACAAAGCATGCTTTCGAATTGTTGAAGAATGCTGATATTAATTTTGTGGGAAATGTTGAAGCGCGTGATTTATTAGATGGTGTGGCTGATGTGGTCGTGACCGATGGATTTACGGGAAATATGGTTCTTAAGACAATTGAAGGTACGGCACTTTCCATGTTTAAAATGTTAAAGACGGCATTGATGAGTAGTTTTACAAGTAAATTAGCTGCAGCTGTGTTGAAACCAAATCTTAAAACGTTAAAAAACACTTTGGATTATTCCGAATACGGCGGTGCCGCTTTGTTTGGATTGAACGCTCCTGTAATTAAGGCGCATGGCTCATCCAATGGTCAGGCTATATTTAGTGCTATTAGACAAACAAGGGAAATGGTAAGCAATGATGTAGTTGGTTTAATAAAGATGTCTTCTGAAGAAGAAAATCGAGAAAAAGTAGAACGGTAAAGGAGTTATGAAATGAATAAAATAGCATTCGTATTTCCAGGACAAGGGTCACAAACGGTCGGAATGGGAAAAGAATTAGCAGATAAACATTCCGAGGTGATGGATTTTTTTAGGAGAGCTGATAAAAAGTTAAATATTCCACTGAGTAATCTAATTTTTGATGGCCCAAAGGAAGAGTTGACTATTACCTACAATACACAGCCTGCCCTATTAACAACAAGTATTGCTATTTTAGATTACTTTCAAAAATTTGGGATTAAGGCTGATTACGTAGCTGGTCACAGTTTAGGGGAGTATACGGCGCTTGTTGCTGCTGGTACCCTTTCTTTTGAAGAAGGAGTATATGTCGTTAGAAAACGGGGCGAATTTATGGAGAATGCGGTCCCAAATGGAGAAGGGTCAATGGCTGCCATACTAGGGCTTGACCGAGATCGTCTTTTTGCAGTAACAAATGAGGTAAGTGAATCAGGGAATCCGGTTTCACTAGCAAACCTAAATTGCCCTGGCCAAATTGTTATTTCTGGGTCAAGAAAAGGGGTCGAGTTGGCTAGTGCCAAAGCAAAAGAAGCAGGAGCAAAACGGGCTCTTCCTCTAGAAGTTAGCGGTCCATTCCATTCCACTTTAATGAAGCCTGCTGCAGACCAGTTGCGTGAAGTTCTGGATGGAATTGAAATGAAGGATGCCGAAGTCCCAATCGTTGCAAATGTAACAGCTGAGCCTGTTAGCTCAGCATCTGAAATGAAGGATAAATTAATTGAGCAGCTCTATTCCCCTGTATTATGGGAAGATTCTGTTCGCAAAATGATTGAGCTGGGTGTCGATACATTCATTGAAGTTGGTCCTGGAAAAGTTCTTTCAGGGTTAATCAAAAAAATTGATAAAACAGTTACCACTTTCTCTGTCTCGGATGAGGAAAGTGCACAATCTGTTATTGATGCATTAAAGGAGGAGAAAATATGAATCTTGAAGGGAAAGCAGCCCTTGTCACAGGTGCCTCAAGAGGAATCGGCAGAGAAATTGCTCTTGAACTTGCAAGGCAAGGAGCCAATGTAGCCGTAAATTTTTCAGGCAGTGAAGCAAAAGCAAATGAGGTTGTCGATGAAATCAAAGCACTTGGCAGAGAGGCATTCGCTGTAAAATGCAATGTTTCAAACTCTGAAGAAGTTGCTGAGATGATTAAAGGAACCATAGCCAGTTTTGGAAAACTTGACATTCTAGTCAATAATGCAGGAATTACAAAAGATAATTTGTTGATGAGAATGAAAGAAGAAGAATGGGATGATGTTATTAATATCAACCTCAAAGGTGTGTTCCTTTGTACGAAGGCAGTAACAAGACAAATGATGAAACAGCGGGTGGGTCGGATCATTAATATTGCATCAATTGTTGGCGTTAGTGGGAACCCAGGTCAGGCCAACTATGTAGCTGCCAAAGCAGGGGTCATCGGTTTAACAAAAACAACTGCGAAAGAACTGGCATCCCGTAACATTACAGTTAATGCAATTGCACCAGGCTTCATCACAACAGATATGACAGATAAGTTACCGGAAGATGTAAAAGCAGAAATGTTAAAACAAATTCCGTTGGCAAGATTAGGAGAGCCTAAAGACATCGCCAAAATAACAGCGTTCCTCGCATCAGATGATTCGTCCTATATTACTGGACAAACACTTCATATTGATGGCGGCATGGTAATGTAATAAGAAAAGCGGAAGCACCCTTGGGCGCTTGAGCTAGACAGTTTAAAAAGATTAAAATTCAAATAGTAATAAAAACCTAGTGTATTATTTTGTTGAAATACTCTATAATAGCTTGAGGGGAGGTGAACAGGCATGGCAGAGGTATTAGAACGTGTAACAAAAATCATCGTTGACCGCTTAGGTGTAGATGAATCTCAAGTTAAACTTGAAGCTTCATTTAAAGATGATCTTGGTGCTGATTCCCTTGACGTAGTTGAACTAGTTATGGAATTAGAAGATGAGTTCGATATGGAAATTTCTGACGATGATGCTGAAAAAATTAGCACAGTTGGTGACGCTGTTAATTACATACAAAGCACAAAGTAATCGTTGGATTTCTTCACAAAAGCTCCGTTTTCAAACGGGGCTTTATTCTGTAAAATAGAACTTGGCTTCCAACAGTGATGCCAAGTTTCTTTGCGTTTTGCGAAAAACTTTTTTAAACTAGAATGTAGTAGGGTAGGCAGTAGTGTGTAAATTATTAGATGCAAGGTGGAGAAGTTTTATATGCGCAAGAACAATAATGAAAAAGAGTTGAATAATCGCGCAAAGGAAAATCTTTTTAAAGATTTTCAACATACGATTGGTATTTCGATGGAGAATGAAAAATTATTAAAACAAGCATTTACTCATTCATCCTATGTGAATGAGCATCGCAGAAAGCCTTTCGAAGACAATGAGAGACTTGAGTTTTTAGGGGATGCTGTTCTTGAACTAACTGTTTCACAATTCCTTTACAAAAAATATCCAACGATGACCGAGGGTGAATTGACAAAACTTCGAGCAGCCATTGTTTGCGAGCCGTCTCTAGTATCTTTTGCTAATGAATTACATTTTGGAAAATTAGTATTGTTAGGTAAAGGTGAAGAGATGACAGGTGGAAGGGAACGTCCAGCTTTATTAGCTGATGTTTTTGAAGCATTCATCGGGGCCCTTTATTTAGACCAAGGAATTGAAACAGTGATTAGTTTTCTTGAGAAAGTAGTCTTCCCTAAAATAAATGCTGGTGCTTTTTCTCATGTGATGGATTATAAAAGTCAATTACAGGAGCTCATTCAGCGAGATGGTACAGGGACAATTGAATATCGTGTACTTCAAGAAATTGGACCTGCCCACAACAAAGAATTTGTTTCAAAAGTTTCCTTGAATGGCAAGGAATTAGGTGTAGGAACCGGAAAATCAAAGAAGGAAGCCGAACAAAATGCCGCCCAAATGGCTTTAGACATATTAAAGGCTAAAACAACTTAGAATGACAAAATGTTTGCAAGGAGTCCAACTTGCATGCATAGGGAGGATTAAGAAATGTTTCTAAAACGGTTGGACATTATTGGCTTTAAGTCCTTCGCTGATCGTATAGGGGTTGATTTTGTTCCAGGCGTAACGGCGGTGGTAGGTCCTAATGGCAGTGGAAAAAGTAATATAACCGATGCTATCCGTTGGGTTTTGGGGGAACAATCTGCTAAATCGCTTAGAGGCAGCAAAATGGAGGATATTATTTTTGGTGGAAGTGACACAAGAAAGCCTCTGAATTTTGCTGAAGTAACATTGACCTTAGATAACCAAGACCAAGGCTTATCCCTTGATTATAACGAAGTAAGTGTGACGAGAAGAGTAACCCGGTCGGGTGAGAGTGAATTCTTAATAAATAAACAGCAATGCCGTCTTAAAGATATCATTGATTTATTCATGGATTCTGGGCTGGGACGAGAAGCATTTTCGATAATCAGTCAAGGGAAAGTGGAAGAAATACTTAATAGTAAAGCAGAAGAAAGACGAACCATATTTGATGAAGCTGCAGGGGTTCTAAAGTATAAACAACGTAAGAAAAAGGCAGAAGTGAAATTGTTTGAGACTCAGGACAATTTAAACCGTGTAAATGATATACTTCACGAACTCGAAAGCCAAGTTGAACCATTAAAAATACAGGCATCAATGGCCAAGGACTTTCTGGAGAAAAAAGAGGAACTTGAAAAGTTTGAGGTTTCCTTAACTGTTTATGAAATTGAAGATCTTCACCAAAAATGGGAAGAACTTTCTAAGCAGTTAAAAGTACATCAGGAAGATGAACTCAAAATTTCAACGGAACTGCAAGTAAAGGAAGCTAAGATTGTTGAAAAAAGAGATCAGATCGCTGCGTTTGATGAGTCCATTACTGACCTTCAAAATGTTCTTCTTCATGCAACAGAGGAACTAGAAAAACTTGAGGGGAGAAAAGAAGTCCTTAAAGAAAGGAAGAAAAATTCCTCCCAAAATAAAGAACAGCTTCAAACGAACATTATTGAAATAACTGATAAAATTAGCCAATTAAAAAAGAATAGTGACAGTGTTTCTATTTCTGCTGAAGAACTAAGTAAGCAAGTAAACCAATTACAAGTACAATTAAAAGAAAAGCAATCAAAACTGCAGTTATTTAATGAAAATATTGAAGAAAAAATCGAGAACTTAAAAAGTGAATATATTGAAATACTTAACGACCAAGCTGGTGCAAAAAATGAATTGAAGTACATTGACCAGCAGCTTGAACAGCAGGGAAGAAAAAGTTCCCGTTTAGATATTGAAAATGACAAGTTTATTGAAGAGCGGCAAATCGCGAAGGACAAGGTATCAGATATCCAATCTTCATTAAACGAAATACAACAAAAAATAGAGAATCAAGTCGGTACCTATAGAGAAAAGCAACGTAAGCTTGAAGCATTGAAAAATAATTATCAAAAACAGGAAAAGACTTTGTACCAGGCATATCAAATTCTTCAGCAGGCACAGTCAAGAAAAGAAGTGCTCGAAGAAATGGAAGAAGATTACTCAGGCTTTTTTCAAGGTGTCAAAGAGGTTCTTAAAGCACGAGGGAAAAATCTCAAGGGAATTGAAGGGGCTGTAGCGGAACTTGTTACCGTTCCGAAAGAGTATGAAACGGCATTAGAAACTGCTTTTGGCGGAGCACTGCAGCATATTGTGGTAGATAATGAACCAAATGCACGATCAGCTATTCAATATTTGAAACAAAATTCTTTTGGCAGGGCTACATTTTTACCTCTAAGTGTCATTAAGGGGAGAGCATTATCTTTAGTCCAATTATCTTCGATTCAAAATCATCCATCTTTTATTGGAACTGCCGTCAGTCTTGTAAAATTTGATCCTAAATTCGCGGAGGTTATGAGCAGCCTTCTTGGAAATGTGGTTATAACAAGAGACTTAAAAGGTGCCAATGAATTAGCAAAAATTCTTCAATACCGATGCCGGATGGTCACGCTTGACGGAGATATCGTCAATCCTGGCGGATCAATGACAGGTGGGGCGGTTAAGCAAAAAAAATCTTCTTTATTAACTCGTAAGGGGGAACTTGAAGAGTTAAAAGAAAAGTTAATTGGGATGGAAGAAAAAACAATTCAGTTAGAGAATCTTGTAAAGTCATTAAAAACAGAGGTACAAGATTTAGAGGTTCTATTGGATGAACTCCGTAAAAATGGTGAAGATTTGAGATTAACGGAACTGACATTGAAGGGTGATCTTCGCCAAGCAGAGCTTGAAGAAAAAAACATTAATGAAAGATTAGCTATATATGACCTTGAAAAAGGGCAATTTTTTGATGAGAAAACAACCCTAACCAATAGAAAAAATGAATTATCTGCTGCGATGGAAAACTACAAAACTTCTTTAGCAGAACTAGATGCTCAAATATCAAAACTCTCGGAACAAAAGTCGAATGATCTGACCTCAAAAGAAGCACTTTCGAATGAAATCAACGATTTAAAAGTTGCCTTTGCCTCCAAGAATGAACAGTATATGAGTACTCAAGAACGCCTAGCTCAATTACAAGCCGATTTAGATGAGAGTAAACAAAAGCTTTCTTTGTATACAGAAGACCTTAATCTGTTAACTTCGGAAATGACAAATAGTTCATCCGGTGAGGAGCAGCTAGAAACTGCTGCAATTAGAAAACAACAAGATAAAGATGCCGCAATGAAGTTAATTTCTGTAAGAAGAGAAGAGCGCTTAACCCTAAAGACCACATTAGAAGATTTAGAATTGGAAGTAAAAGAATTAAAACGACTTCAGCGTGGGCTAATTGTTGTTTTAAAAGACGAGGAAGTAAAAATTAACCGTTTGGATGTAGAACTTGAAAACCGATTTGCCCGCTTAAGAGAAGAATATCTTTTATCGTTTGAGGGTGCTAAGGAGCAATATCCATTAACCATACCGCTAGAAGAGGCTAGGAAGAAGGTCAAGCTCATCAAACTTGCCATCGAGGAACTTGGAAATGTGAATATCGGAGCGATTGATGAATATGAACGTGTATCTGAACGATATGAATTTCTTAATGAACAAAAGACAGATCTCCAGGAGGCCAAAGAAACCCTTTACATGGTAATTGAGGAAATGGATGAGGAAATGAAAAAACGCTTTGAACAAACCTTCAATGGTATTCGAGAGCATTTTGAGCCAGTATTCAGATCACTGTTTGGAGGGGGAAGAGCAGACTTAGTGCTTACCATCCCAGGAGATCTATTAAATACAGGTGTCGAAATTGTTGCCCAGCCGCCGGGAAAGAAACTGCAAAACTTAGGCTTATTATCAGGTGGAGAGCGAGCATTAACAGCCATTGCACTCCTCTTTTCAATTCTAAAAGTCCGTCCTGTTCCATTCTGTATTCTTGATGAGGTTGAAGCGGCATTGGATGAAGCGAATGTCCAGCGCTTTAGCCAATACTTAAAACGATATAGTAAGGAGACACAATTTATTGTAATCACCCACCGTAAAGGAACGATGGAGGAAGCGGATGTATTATACGGAGTAACCATGCAAGAATCAGGCGTCTCAAAACTAGTATCCGTTCGTCTAGAAGATACCAAAGAGCTTGTTGAAACTTAATATTAGGAAGTGATAAAATGAGTTTTTTTAAAAAGTTAAAAGAAAAAATCACTAAATCAACCGATACGGTTACAGAGAAGTTTAAGGAAGGTCTTACGAAGACAAGAAATAATTTTTCAGGAAAAGTAAATGATCTTGTTGCAAGATACCGTAAAGTGGATGAAGACTTCTTTGAGGAATTAGAAGAAATAATGATTCAGGCCGATGTCGGTTTTGATACGGTCATGAAACTAATTGAAGAGTTAAAAATGGAGGTCAAACGCAGGAACATCCAAGACCCACGAGAAGTTCAAAGCGTAATTTCCGAGAAACTGGTTGATATCTATAATGCGGGTGAGGAGCAATCCTCCAAATTAAACATTCAAGAGGACGGTCTAACTGTTATCCTATTTGTTGGGGTTAATGGTGTGGGGAAAACCACCACGATTGGAAAATTAGGCTACAAATTTAAAAATGAAGGAAAGAAAGTACTATTGGCAGCAGGTGATACCTTCCGTGCAGGTGCAATCGAACAACTAGAAGTCTGGGGAGAAAGAGTAGGTGTTGACGTCATCAAGCAAGCAGAAGGATCAGATCCTGCAGCCGTTATGTATGACGCAATTCAGGCAGCAAAATCACGGAAATCCGATATTTTGTTATGTGACACTGCTGGACGTTTGCAAAACAAAGTAAACCTGATGAAAGAGCTAGAGAAGGTTAAGCGTGTCATCGAAAAAGAAGTTCCTGGTGCGCCGCATGAAGTAATCCTAGTCTTAGATGCAACAACAGGTCAAAATGCGTTAATCCAGGCAAAAACATTTAAAGAAGTGACAAATGTAAGTGGAATTGTCCTTTCAAAATTGGATGGAACAGCAAAAGGTGGAATCGTCCTTGCGATTCGCAATGAATTAAAAATACCTGTGAAATTTGTTGGTCTGGGGGAAAAAATGGATGACCTTCAGGAATTTGATGCAGAGAAATATGTATATGGCTTATTTGCGAATGAAATTGAACAAACCGAATAGGTGATGTAAAGGGATTATCTTGACAGATAATGTCCGACCCTGTAAACTACTTATGTAAAGGCTTTTCACTTAACATACGTGTTGGAGGGGATTGGCATGCTTGAAAAGACAACCCGAATGAATTATCTTTATGATTTTTATCATTCGTTGTTAACACCTAAGCAGCAAAGCTATATGTCTCTCTATTATTTAGATGATTTCTCATTAGGAGAAATAGCCGAAGAGTATGATGTCAGTCGACAAGCCGTTTATGATAATATTAAGCGGACTGAGACAATGCTCGAGGAGTATGAAGAAAAGCTGCTGTTATTTCATAAATTTCAAGAGCGTAGTAAACTTTTAAGAAATGTGAAAGAATTGCTTAACGAGGACGACCCTTCAAAGCAGGCAATGCTAGAAGCTGTTGCCGAGTTGGAGAATTTAGATTAGGAGGCGGCATGAATGGCATTTGAAGGATTAGCCGACCGACTGCAGAATACAATTCAGAAAATCCGTGGAAAAGGGAAAGTCTCAGAAGCGGATGTTAAAGAAATGATGCGGGAAGTGCGTCTCGCTTTACTAGAAGCAGACGTAAACTTTAAGGTAGTTAAAGATTTTGTGAAAAAAGTCAGTGAACGTGCCGTTGGACAGGAAGTACTGAAAAGCTTAACACCAGGACAGCAAATTATTAAAATCGTTAATGAAGAATTAACGGAATTAATGGGTGGAGAACAAAGCAAAATCGCTGCATCTAATCGTCCCCCTACTGTCATTATGATGGTCGGTTTACAGGGTGCTGGTAAAACGACAACTTCAGGCAAACTTGCTAATTTACTTCGCAAAAAGTATAACCGCAAGCCATTGCTTGTTGCTGCAGATATTTACCGACCTGCTGCCATTAAACAACTTGAAACTCTTGGTAAACAATTGGACATGCCCGTTTTCTCACTCGGTGATCAAGTAAGCCCAGTAGAGATTGCTAGGCAGGCAATTGCAAAAGCAAAAGAAGATCATAATGATTATGTCCTTATTGATACAGCTGGTCGACTTCATGTGGATGAAGCATTAATGGGTGAGTTAAAAGACATTAAAGAATTGACAAAGCCTGATGAAATCTTCTTAGTTGTCGATGCCATGACTGGTCAAGACGCGGTCAATGTTGCTCAAAGCTTTAATGAACAGCTCGGTCTAACTGGTGTTGTATTAACCAAGTTGGACGGCGATACCAGGGGCGGAGCTGCGTTATCAATTCGCGCAGTTACCCAAACACCGATTAAATTTGTCGGTTTAGGTGAAAAGTTAGACGCTCTTGAACCGTTTCACCCTGAACGGATGGCATCTAGAATCCTTGGTATGGGTGACGTGCTTACGTTGATTGAAAAAGCACAGGCTAATGTTGATGAAGAAAAAGCAAAAGAGTTGGAACAAAAAATGCGGACAGCGTCTTTTACGCTCGAAGATTTTTTGGATCAACTTGGTCAAGTCCGGAATTTAGGACCGCTTGACGAATTATTAAAGATGATGCCTGGTGCAAACAAAATCAAGGGATTAAATAATCTTCAAATTGATGAAAAACAAATTTCCCATGTAGAAGCAATTATTCGTTCAATGACGATGGCTGAAAAAACGAACCCTGAAATCTTGAACGCGAAACGGAAAAACCGGATTGCTAAGGGCAGCGGTCGTTCTGTAACAGAAGTAAACCGTTTGTTGAAGCAGTTTGACGACATGAAAAAAATGATGAAACAAATGACTGGAATGCAGCAAAAAGGTAAGAAAAAAGGTGGATTTAAGTTCCCATTTAATCCATTCTAACTTGTTTTGTTTTTGAAAAAATTGGTAATACTGTATGTAAAGAAAAAACACTTTACAAACTATAAAAGAATTGATATTATACTATCTTGTGTGAAACTATTCGGAGGTGCTTTTTTAAAATGGCAGTTAAAATTCGTTTAAAACGTATGGGAGCTAACAAAACTCCTTTCTATCGTATCGTAGTAGCAGATTCTCGTTCTCCACGTGATGGACGTTACATCGAGGTTGTTGGAACTTACAATCCAGTTGCACAACCAGCAAAAGTTGACATCAACGAAGAACTAGCTCTTAAGTGGTTACAAGACGGTGCGAAACCATCTGATACAGTTCGTAACCTTTTCTCTAACCAAGGCATCATGGAAAAATTCCATAATGCAAAATTAAGTAAGTAAAACGGACGACGATGAAACAATTAGTCGAAACGATTGTTAAGCCCCTTGTTGATTTTCCAGAAGACGTCCATGTGGATGTTAAGGAAGACGATAACCGGATTACTTATCAGCTGTCTGTGAATAAAACAGATATGGGAAAAGTGATTGGTAAACAAGGGCGTGTTGCAAAGGCCATTAGAACTGTTGTTTATGCAGCAGGATCATCACAACAAAAGAAAATTTTTCTAGAAATTGGTGAATAGCTTTTTGCACCTAGAAGAAAGGGGGGAATTAATTCCTCCCTTTTTTTGCATACGAATGTGAAGACGTAAGGGAGGTCCTTTCTTTGCAAATCATTCAAACTGTTGTGGTTAAACAAATTCTAACGGAAAATAGTAAGAAAAAATTATTCCATCAATATGAGGCTAAAAAACTACAGCTTCAACGGGAAAACAGTCAGCTTCAATTTGAATTGAAGCGGATGGAAAAAACCAAAAATTTTTCACCTCAAGCGTTGAAGGCTCAATTTGAAAAAGAAATCAGTAAACGTTTAGAAAAAGAAAAGCTTCTTGACTTTCAAATCGAACAATTACATATGCTACCTTTAGGCAGTGAATTAAAGGAAAAGGAAGTACAAGCACTCATTGAAGTGAAAATAGGCGATTCCTGGAATGAACGCACAGGACAGCCTGAGATTATCATTAAAGACGGTATAATTGAGGAAATTAGAGAAGGTGAATAATGAAATGGAAAAATGGTTTAATGTCGGGAAAATTGTTAACACACAGGGAATTAAGGGGGAAGTCCGGGTCATATCAAAGACTGATTTCCCTGAAAAACGCTATAAGGCTGGTAATGTTTTATATTTGTTTATGCCGGGTTCAAGTTCGCCGATTGAATTAACAGTCAAAAGCCATCGAACTCATAAAAATTTTGAATTACTTACATTTGAAGGGTATAACAATATCAATGAAGTAGAAAAGTTCAGAGAAGGAATTTTGAAGGTTCCTGAATCCCAATTAGGTACACTTAAGAAAGATGAATTTTATTACCATGAGATTATAGGATGTCTTGTTGCTACAACAAGAGGAGAAGAACTTGGAAAAGTCTCTGAAATTTTATCTCCTGGTGCCAATGACGTATGGGTGGTTAAAGGTAAGGGAGGCAAAGAAATACTCATCCCTTATATCCATGATGTGGTCAAGAAAGTAGATGTGAAAGAAAAAGTCGTCTTAATTGAACCGATGGAAGGGCTGCTTTCATGATGCAGATTGATATCCTTACCCTTTTCCCAGAAATGTTTTCTGGGGTATTTGGTCAATCAATTTTGAATAAAGCTGCTGAAAAATCTGCAGTCAGTTACAATGTGATAAATTTTCGTGAGTATGCAGATAACAAACATTCTACTGTTGATGATTATCCCTATGGCGGCGGTGCTGGGATGGTTCTAAAACCACAGCCGATCTTTGATGCCGTATCAGCACTGAAGGATAATGCTAAAAGTAAGAACCCAAGGGTCATTCTGCTTTGCCCTCAAGGTGAACGCTACCAACAGCGAAAAGCAGAGGAACTGGCAAAAGAAGAGCATTTAATATTTATTTGCGGTCATTATGAGGGATACGATGAACGAATAAGAGAACATGTGGTAACAGATGAAATCTCGATCGGCGATTATGTCCTGACTGGTGGTGAACTTGGTGCAATGGTGGTAGTTGATAGTGTTGTCCGACTTCTGCCAGAGGTGCTGGGCAATCAGGAATCACATATGAAAGATTCCTTCAGTACGGGACTGTTAGAGCATCCTCACTACACAAGACCAGCGGATTTTCGCGGCCTGAAGGTTCCTGAAGTCCTAATGTCAGGGAATCATAAGTTAATAGAAGAATGGCGCAATAAAGAAGCATTACGTCGAACATTTTTAAGACGACCAGACCTTTTCGAGAAAATGGAATTAACTGATGAACAGGAAAAATGGCTTAAAGAAATAAAAAAAGAATACAAGTAGTATTGCGCGTGTCTAGTAATTGTGGTATGATAATTCTTGTGACTTGAGCTGATACCTATCAGATTGTAGTCTTATAACGATGTTCCGCTGCAATGGATTTAGAAGTTTGATGTGCATGAGCGTCTGTTGGAAGGAGTTGAAAACGATGCAAAAATTGATTGAAGAAATCACAAAAGAACAACTTCGTACTGATCTTCCTGCTTTCCGTCCTGGTGACACTGTACGTGTACACGTTAAGGTTGTCGAGGGTACTCGTGAGCGTATTCAGTTATTTGAAGGTGTTGTGATTAAGCGTCGTGGTGGTGGAATTAGCGAAACTTTTACAGTTCGTAAAATTTCTTACGGAGTAGGCGTTGAGCGTACTTTCCCAGTACACACACCAAAAATTGCGAAGCTAGAAGTACTTCGTCGCGGTAAAGTTCGCCGTGCTAAGCTTTACTACTTGCGTAACCTTCGCGGTAAAAAAGCAAGAATTAAAGAGATCCGATAATAGAAGAGAAAAAGAGCTTGCTCGGAAGCAGGCTCTTTTTTTATGTATATTGATTTGAAACCCTTAACGATATATTTGGAGTTAACCAATTTATTGCTTGTTTTTTAACAAATTATTAAAGTTTGATTAAAAAATATGTTCCCATCGTGTTAAATTTGTTGAAGTTATGTAAAATAAGCTTTATAAAACATTTTTTTACTGAGATTGGCGGGGATTGCGATGACAAAAAAGAAAAATGAACTCTGGGAATGGACAAAGGCCCTTTTGATTGCAGTTATCTTAGCTGCTGTTATTCGATACTTTTTATTTGCTCCAATTGTTGTCGATGGGTTATCGATGATGCCTACATTGAAGGATCAGGATCGAATGATAGTAAATAAGTTTAGTTATAATATTGGGGAGCCAAAGCGGTTTGATATCATTGTCTTTCATGCTCCAGAGAAAAAGGATTATATAAAACGCGTAATTGGACTGCCCGGCGACACCATTGAGTATAAAGATGATACATTATATGTTAATGGAAAAGCGTATAAAGAGCCATATTTGGATAAATATAAAAAGGAAGTTGAGGATGGACCGTTAACCGATCCATTTACCTTGGATGAAACAGCTGTTGGTCGTAAAACCGTTCCAAAAGGTGAATTGTTTGTCATGGGTGACAATCGTCGCTTCAGTAAAGATAGTCGCCATATTGGGACCATTTCTTATGATAAAATTATTGGTAAAACAAGTTTTGTTTACTGGCCATTAAATGATGCCCATATTGTATCAGTGAAATAGATTTTACTACACAGTTACGGCGCCTTGATCAAGGCGCTTAAGCTTTTAGAGGAGGTGGCCGGGTCATGACAATCCAATGGTTTCCAGGCCATATGGCTAAGGCTCGCAGAGAGGTCACAGAAAAGTTAAAGTTAGTTGATATTATATTTGAATTGGTGGATGCGAGGATTCCCTACTCTTCGAGAAATCCAATGATTGATGAAATTATTCAGCATAAGCCAAGGCTTGTTTTGTTAAATAAAGCAGATATGGCTGATCGGGATGCAACTAAGGAATGGATAAACTTTTTTGCCGAAAAAGGAATTAAAGCACTAGCAATTAACTCCCAGGCTGGGGAAGGTATGAGAGAAATTGCGCAAGCTTCACAAGAAATATTAAAAGAAAAATTTGACCGTCTCAGAGCAAGAGGGGTAACGAATCCACGGGCGATTCGAGCAATGATAGTCGGAATTCCTAATGCCGGTAAATCGACTTTGATTAATCGGTTAGCGAAGAAAAATATAGCTAAAACGGGTAATACTCCAGGTGTTACCAAAGCCCAACAATGGATTAAAGTAGGGAAGGAAATGGAACTTCTAGACACGCCGGGAATATTATGGCCAAAGTTTGAGGACCAAGAAGTTGGCAAAAAACTGGCCGTTACCGGAGCAATCAAAGATACACTACTGAACCTCCAAGATCTCACGGTTTATGTACTTAGGTTTTTAGAAAGAGAATATCCTGAGCGCTTAAAGGAGCGTTACAATCTTGAAACTCTTCCTGACGATGTTGTCGAGATGTTTGATAAAATAGGTGTATTGCGCGGATGCCTTGCAGCTGGAGGTATCGTTGATTATGATAAAGTATCTGAACTAGTCATCAAGGAAATTAGGTCAGAGAAATTTGGCCGGATAACATTTGAACGACCTGATGATATTATTACTGAATAAGAATTAGTTTTACTCTCCCGACGGAGAGTCTTTTTTATGGATTTTTCCCAGTATTTATCGGAGGCTATTTTGCCTTATATCTTGTAATATAATTGTATAGAAAATAAAGGAGCATCCTAAATGAAATATCGATCTGCATTTGATATTATTGGTCCAGTCATGATTGGACCATCAAGCTCTCATACCGCAGGCGCAGCTCGAATTGGCCGTGTAGCAAGAACCTTATTCGGTCAGCTGCCAAAGAAAGCAGTCATCTCATTGTACGGTTCATTTGCAAAAACCTATAAAGGACACGGAACAGACTTTGCCATTGTGGCTGGACTGTTGGATTTAGATACATTTGATGAACGAATGCCAAAATCCTTGGATATTGCAAAAGAAATGGGGTTAGAGGTGATCTTTCGTACTGAAGTGGCAGTAACAGATCACCCTAATACCGTGAAAATAAATTTGTATCATGAAGATAACGAACTTGAACTCGTTGGGATTTCAATTGGTGGTGGAACGATCGAGATAACTGAATTAAATTCATTCCCATTGAAACTTTCGGGTGAACATCCTGCAATATTAGTTATACATCAAGACCGTTTTGGTATCATTTCAGCCGTAACAAGTGTGTTATCAAAATATGAAATTAACATAGGGCATATGGAAGTTTCGCGATTAGAAAAAGGTGAAATGGCTTTAATGGTTATTGAAGTGGACCAAAAAATTGATAACAGGGTAATTGAGGAATTACAACAGCTTTCCAATGTATCGCAAATCATTCGAATGGCTGAATAGATTGACTTAAGGACACATCTGGAGGTGTTTATATGTTTCGAAATGTAGCGGAACTTGTGCAACTTGCAGAGGAAAATCAAGTTAAAATTGCAGAAATCATGATTCGTCAAGAAATCGAAGTTTCAGGACTTTCTAGAGAAGAAGTTCTAGCTAAAATGGATAGGAATTTAGCAGTAATGGAACAAGCGGTGGAAAGAGGTTTGAAGGGAGTACACTCCCATACAGGCCTAACTGGCGGCGACGCAGTGTTGCTTCAAAACTATATTAAGAGTGGCCGAGCCCTAGGGGGGACGATTTTGTTAGATGCCGTTAGTAAGGCTGTGGCAACTAATGAAGTGAACGCTGCTATGGGTGTGATTTGTGCTACACCAACAGCTGGTTCAGCAGGCGTAGTACCTGGAACATTATTTGCAGTAAAAGAAAAATTAAATCCAACTCGCCAAGAAATGATAGAATTTTTATTTACGGCAGCGGCATTCGGCTTCGTAGTCGCAAATAATGCCTCTATTTCAGGCGCTGCAGGTGGATGCCAAGCAGAAGTAGGTTCAGCGAGTGGAATGGCAGCTGCAGCGATTGTTGAATTAGCAGGCGGTTCGCCTAAGCAGGCAGCCGAGGCGATGGCGATCACCTTGAAAAATATGCTTGGATTAGTATGTGATCCAGTTGCTGGTTTAGTTGAGGTTCCTTGTGTAAAACGGAATGCAATGGGCGCATCTAATGCGATAACAGCTGCAGATATGGCGTTGGCGGGAATTACAAGTAGAATCCCATGTGACGAAGTCATACATGCTATGTTTTTAATAGGTCAATCCATGCCATCTGCTTTAAGAGAAACAGCCGAGGGCGGACTTGCAGCGACTCCAACAGGGAAAAGATTAGAACAAGAGATTTTTGGAAATGACAAACCATTCAAATTAAAAGACTTAGTATTATCCTAAAAAGTATGAATAACACCCAATGCGAATGAAAGATTGGGTGTTATTTTGCTTGTTAATAGAAAATGATAAGATCGAAATTGCAGGTGATAGAATGAAACAATTAACCATCGCAGAGATTGAAAAGCGAATAGAAAATATCGTGATCGAATCTGATCCGTTCTTATTGGACCTTCTTCAAGATGAGCGTAAAGGTGTTCAACAGTTGGTACATAGATGGAAAAAGAAATATGCCGAGAAACAACAGCTAAAAGAAAAATTTGCTGAAATGAATGTTTATGAACATAAATGGCGTTTAAAAGGTTTTGAACTGATTGCAGGTGTTGACGAAGTCGGAAGAGGACCGCTTGCAGGTCCAGTAGTTGCAGCGGCTGTCATTTTGCCACATGACTTTTTTCTTGCAGGAATTGACGACTCTAAAAAGCTGTCTGAAAAAAAACGTTTGGAATACGATTCAATCATTAGAAAAGAATCCATTGCCTTCAGCATTTCTATGATTCATGCGCAGGAAATTGATGAAATGAATATTTATCAAGCGACAAAAAAAGCAATGAATGTTGCTATTGCATCTTTAGAACCTAAACCAGACTTTTTACTTATTGATGCAATGAAACTTGAAATTCCCTTCCCCTCTGAATCTATTATTAAGGGTGACGCCAAAAGTATTTCAATCGCTGCAGCATCGATTATAGCAAAAGTAGCAAGAGATACATTGATGAAGGAAATTTCACAAACCTATCCAGTCTATGGATTTCAACAAAACATGGGCTATGGAACGAAAGAACATATCGATGCAATTAAACAACATGGAATTACATCGTATCACAGAAAGACCTTCGCACCAGTCAAAGACTTTGTTTAAGGAAATCAACAGACTAGTTTAATGTAGCCATACAAAAAAGATTGTCGATTTAAAACCCGAAATCCTTCGGATTTGTCGACAGTCTGTAATAAAAACAGGCAAAGCTAGTTTTTTATTATTATATTAAGAAACAAATTATTCCAAATGAGGTGCTAACTTCCTGTGTGAAATCGAAAAAAATAATTGACAATTTAGAATATTTCTAAGAAGTATATAATTTTTTAGCATAATGGTAGACAAGGTATGTATCATTATATAAAATGAAAACGGAGTCAGTTTTTAGAAGAGTTTGAATAGGAGGATGGGAAATGAATATCCATGAGTATCAAGGGAAAGAGATCCTCAGAAAATACGGGGTTGCGGTTCCAAATGGAAAAGTAGCGTTCACTGTAGAGGAAGCAGTGGAAGCAGCGAAAGAATTAGGTACACAAGTTTGTGTAGTAAAAGCACAAATCCATGCTGGTGGACGGGGTAAAGCCGGCGGTGTTAAAGTAGCAAAAAACCTTGATGAGGTTCGTACATATGCAAGCGAAATCCTCGGAAAAACTTTAGTTACACACCAAACAGGTCCAGAAGGTAAAGAAGTGAAACGCCTGCTTATTGAAGAAGGCTGTGATATCAAAAAAGAATACTATGTTGGACTAGTATTAGACCGTGCGACATCTCGAGTTGTTTTAATGGCTTCAGAAGAGGGCGGTACGGAAATTGAAGAGGTTGCTGAAAAGACTCCAGAGAAAATTTTCAAAGAAGAAATTGATCCGGTTGTAGGCTTACAGCCTTATCAAGCACGTCGCATTGCATTCAATATTAATATTCCAAAAGAATTAATTAATCAAGCTGTTAAATTTATGACAGCGCTATACAATGCATATATCGATAAAGATTGCTCCATCGCAGAAATTAATCCGCTTGTTGTTACAGGTGATGGTAAGGTAATGGCTCTTGATGCAAAATTAAACTTTGACTCGAATGCTCTATATCGTCAAAAAGACGTTCTTGAGTATCGTGACCTTGAAGAAGAGGATGCAAAAGAAATCGAAGCATCTAAATACGACTTAAGCTATGTTGCTTTAGACGGAAACATTGGTTGTATGGTTAATGGTGCAGGCCTTGCTATGTCAACGATGGATATTATTAAACATTACGGCGGCGACCCTGCTAACTTCCTTGATGTTGGGGGCGGCGCAACAGCTGAGAAAGTTACAGAAGCATTCAAAATTATCCTTTCTGATCCAAACGTAAAAGGTATTTTCGTTAATATCTTTGGTGGAATCATGAAGTGTGATGTTATTGCTGAGGGTGTAGTAGAAGCAGCTAAGCAGGTTGGTCTAAGTGTTCCGCTTGTAGTTCGCTTAGAGGGAACAAACGTTGAATTAGGTAAGAAAATCTTAGCCGAGTCAACTGTTGAAATTATTGCTGCTGAATCCATGGCTGATGGCGCACAAAAAATCGTTTCATTAGTGAAATAGGATCATAGAAAGGGGAATTAATGTGAGCGTTTTTATTAATAAAGATACAAAAGTTATTGTTCAAGGGATTACTGGTTCAACTGCCCTTTTTCATACAAAACAAATGCTTGAATATGGAACACAAATTGTTGGTGGGACATCTCCAGGTAAAGGCGGAATGGAAGTAGAAGGCGTTCCTGTCTTTAATACGGTTAAAGATGCTGTTGTTGCAACAGGTGCTACAGCTTCTGTTATTTACGTACCTGCACCATTTGCTGCCGATGCGATTATCGAAGCTGTCGATGCTGAGTTGGATCTTGCCATTTGTATCACTGAACATATTCCAGTTTTAGATATGGTAAAAGTAAAACGTTATATGGAAGGCAAAAAGACCCGCTTAGTTGGTCCAAACTGCCCGGGTGTGATCACTGCTGATGAATGTAAAATCGGAATTATGCCTGGTTACATTCATACAAAAGGACATGTTGGTGTTGTATCCCGCTCTGGAACATTAACATACGAGGCTGTTCATCAATTAACCCAAGCTGGTATTGGTCAAACAACTGCTGTCGGGATTGGTGGAGACCCTGTGAATGGAACAAACTTCATCGATGTTTTAAAAGCATTTAATGAAGATCCTGAAACATACGCTGTCATCATGATTGGTGAAATCGGCGGTACAGCTGAAGAAGAAGCAGCTGAATGGGTGAAAGCGAACATGACAAAACCTGTAGTCGGCTTCATCGGTGGACGTACAGCTCCTCCAGGGAAACGTATGGGCCATGCAGGTGCCATTATTTCAGGTGGTAAAGGTACGGCAGATGAAAAGATTCGTGTCATGAACGAGTGCGGAATTAAAGTTGCTGATACTCCATCTGTTATGGGTGAAACTTTAATTGAAGTGTTAAAAGAACAAGGTTTATACGAAAAGTGTAAAACACACTAATATTTACTGCTAGTGTTTAACAATCAGTCCCTCATAAATGAGGGGCTATTTGTCTAAGCTAAAATTATAAGGAGGAAATTATTAAAAATGGACGACTTTAAGGAGAAACTGATTTCTTTGTTACATTATCCAGATATTTCTTGGAGCACCGTTTTCCAAATGCTAAAAAAAGACCCAACCCTGAAAAACGTCTATAAATTCCAAACCCATTTCCCACACCAGACTAGTTTATTTTCACCTAGTACCTCAAGTAACTCTTCAGATAATTCTTCTAACTCTTCATTTAATCCTGATATCATTCGAGATCAAATCCGCCAATACGAAACCAATGATATAGCTGTGATCACTATTCTAGATAAAGAATATCCTTCATTGTTAAAAGAAATTTATCAACCACCATGGGCATTGTTTGCCAAGGGTGATCTCTCCCTCCTCGAAAAAGACCCCAAACTTGCCGTAGTTGGTTCCCGTCAGGCTACCCAGTATGGAAAAAATGCTATTCGAGTGATTTTTCCTGGTTTAATAGATAAGGGAATCCTTATAGTAAGTGGTTTGGCAAGAGGGATTGACGCACTTGCACATGAATATGCGATAAAAAATGGTGGAAATACTATTGCCGTGATAGCAGGTGGGTTTTATCATATTTATCCAAAGGAAAATATGAACTTAGCTTTAGAAATGATGAAAAATCAACTTGTTCTTTCAGAGTATCCCCCGGATACTAAGCCGCTCAGATGGCATTTTCCATCGCGGAATCGAATCATTAGTGGTTTGTCTAAGGGGACCTTTATTATAGAAGCAAAGCGAAAAAGCGGTTCTCTGATTACCGCCAATTTTGCGGTCAATGAGGGAAGAGAGGTATTTTCCTTACCTGGAAGCATTTTTAACCCTTATTCAATCGGCGCAAATGAACTAATTCAACAAGGGGCAAAGCTGGTAACTGGTGCGGAGGATATATTAGTTGAAATTAGATAAAACTCTAGGTTACCTAAAATTTTTAAGAAAAAATTGTTTATTTTTAAAGGTTTTTATGAATAAATGGAGAAATTAGCTTAAAAAGGTTGCAATAATTTCTAATTTGTTATACATTTTCCAACAGATGTTCGAAAAAAAGAATATTTGCACATGGAATAAATAATTATGTAAAAACACATATAAAAGAAAAACTTTGGGATAGGGCAGTTTTGTAAAGTATTTTCTCCGGTCATTTTAGGTAAAACTGGTATGTAGGAAAGCTTCTCAAATGAAAAGCACCTTAGAAACAGAAATTTTGCCAGAATCGGGGCGCTTCTACACTTTCCCTCTTAAGGAGGATATTTAAATGGCTGATTTTCTTGTAATCGTTGAATCGCCGGCAAAAGCGAAAACGATTGAACGATATTTAGGAAATAAATATAAAGTAAAAGCTTCAATGGGACATATTCGCGATTTGCCACGGAGCCAAATGGGGGTTAATGTAGAAAATAGCTATGAACCAAAATATATAACGATTCGTGGAAAAGGTCCTGTTTTAAAAGATTTAAAAACAGCAGCTAAAAAAGCGAAAAAAATTTATCTCGCAGCTGACCCGGATCGTGAAGGGGAAGCAATTGCATGGCATTTAGCCCATAGTTTATCAGTCGACATTAGTTCTGATTGTCGAGTTGTTTTTAATGAAATAACAAAAGATGCGATAAAAGAATCCTTTAAGCATCCACGTCCAATTAATATGGATTTGGTGGATGCCCAGCAGGCACGTAGAATTCTCGACCGGCTTGTGGGCTATAATATCAGTCCTCTTCTCTGGAAAAAGGTAAAGAAAGGCTTAAGTGCAGGTCGAGTTCAATCCGTAGCTGTCCGTCTTATTATCGATCGAGAAAATGAAATCAAAGCCTTTGTCCCAGAAGAATATTGGACGATTGATGGCGAGTTTTTAAAAGGAAAAGACCATTTCAGTGCCCAATATTTTTCCTTAGCAGGCAAAGAAAAATTTGAACTTAAATCTGAACAAGATGTTCAAAGCATTCTAAGCCAAATGGATGACAATAAGTTTGTAGTCATATCAGTTACAAAAAAAGAACGAAAAAGAAACCCTGCGCCACCTTTTATAACTTCATCTTTGCAACAAGAAGCAGCCCGAAAATTAAACTTTCGAGCTAAGAAAACGATGATGCTTGCACAGCAGTTATATGAAGGGATTGAGCTTGGAAAAGAAGGAACGGTTGGTCTGATTACATACATGAGAACGGATTCAACAAGGATCTCAGATGTCGCACAAACCGAGGCTGCTGAGTACATCCGCTCAGAGTATGGGGAAGATTATTTAAAAGATGAGCAAAGAAAAGAGAAGAAACAATCGAACGCCCAAGATGCACATGAAGCGATTCGCCCGACAAGTACTTTGAGAGATCCCAATAGCTTAAAATCATTTTTATCAAGAGACCAACTGCGTCTATATAAATTAATCTGGGAACGGTTTTTAGCGAGCCAAATGGCACAAGCTGTTATGGATACTATGAGTGTAGACTTGCAAAATGGGAATGTTCTATTCCGAGCAAATGGTTCAAAAATCAAGTTTCCTGGTTTTATGAAACTTTATGTTGAGGGCTCAGATGACAATGTAGATGAAAAGGATAAAATGCTTCCAGATCTAAAAGTTGGGGATGAAGTATTTAAAAAGGACATCGAGCCTAAGCAGCACTTTACTCAGCCACCTCCAAGGTATACGGAGGCAAGATTGGTTAAGACACTGGAAGAGCTGGGAATTGGCCGTCCGTCGACATATGCACCAACCCTCGACACAATTCAAAAGCGGGGGTATGTAGCACTCGATAATAAAAGATTTATACCTACCGAACTTGGTGAAATTATCGATGAGTTAATTTTAGAGTTTTTCCCAGATATTCTAGACGTCGAATTTACAGCAAAAATGGAACAGGGCTTAGATAATATCGAAGATGGTAAGGTCCCTTGGGTCAAAATTATCGATGAGTTTTATCAAGATTTTGAAATTCATCTAAAAAAAGCTGAAGAAGAAATGCAATCGGTTGAAATCAAAGATGAGCCTGCAGGGGAAGATTGTGAGAACTGTGGGAACCCAATGGTCTTTAAAATGGGACGGTATGGGAAATTTATGGCTTGCAGCAATTTTCCTGATTGCAGGAATACAAAACCAATTGTCAAAGAAATCGGAGTAACTTGCCCGAGTTGTAAAGAAGGACAAATCATTGAGCGTAAAAGTAAGAAGAAGAGATTATTTTACGGGTGCACTAAATACCCTGCATGTGAATTTATCTCTTGGGATAAACCACTTCCAAGGGAATGCCCTAAATGTGAAGGCATGCTGGTTGAAAAGAAATTAAAAAAAGGCGTGCAAGTTCAATGTGTTAGTTGTGATTACAAAGAGGAACCTCAAAACTAGGGGGAAGAGTGGACAAAGTCCACTCTTTTCATTTTGTTTTAATCATAATTAAAAACATTTCCACATTACTTAAAACTTTTTTCTTTTTCATTCGTATAGTACAATGCAAGATGGACTAAATTGTGGGAAAGGTAATGATAGGTATGTGAACTTTTCCACATTTACATAAACCAAGGTTAATATTAGGAGGATAATAAATGAAGGATGGTACTATAAATGTAATTGGGGCTGGTCTTGCAGGAAGTGAAGCAGCATGGCAAATTGCAAAACGCGGGGTCAAAGTAAGACTTTATGAGATGAGACCAGTGAGGCAAACACCTGCCCACCATACAGATAAATTTGCAGAATTAGTTTGCAGTAATTCTTTACGTGCTAATACATTAACAAATGCAGTAGGTGTATTAAAAGAAGAAATGAGAAAACTTGATTCTGTCATCATCGCGGCGGCTGATGCTTGTTCTGTACCTGCCGGGGGTGCGCTAGCAGTAGACCGACATGAATTTGCAGCTAAAGTGACTGAAATGGTAAAAAATCATGAAAATGTGACGGTAGTAAATGAAGAAGTAACGGAAATTCCTGAGGGCATAACAGTTATTGCCACTGGCCCGCTAACAAGTCCGGATCTTTCTGAAAAACTTAAGGGGCTGACAGGTGAGGAATATCTTTATTTTTACGATGCTGCTGCACCAATACTTGAAAAAGATAGTATTGATATGGAAAAAGTTTATTTAAAATCCCGTTATGATAAAGGGGAAGCAGCATACCTGAACTGTCCGATGACTGAAGAAGAATTTAACCGTTTTTATGACGCGCTAATCACTGCTGAAACAGTTCCTGTAAAAGAATTTGAAAAGGAAGTTTTTTTTGAAGGGTGTATGCCCATCGAAGTAATGGCGTCACGTGGAAAGAAAACGATGCTGTTCGGTCCGTTAAAACCAGTAGGATTAGAGGATCCAAAAACAGGAAAAAGGCCCTTTGCAGTAGTGCAGCTTCGTCAAGATGATGCGGCTGGAACACTTTTTAATATTGTCGGTTTTCAGACACATTTAAAGTGGGGCGCACAAAAGGAAGTCATTCAATTAATTCCTGGCTTAGAAAATGCAGAAATTATCCGTTATGGTGTGATGCACCGGAATACGTTTATCAATTCTCCAAAAGTCTTAAAAGCGACCTATCAATTCCGAAACAGAGAAGATTTATTCTTTGCCGGTCAAATGACAGGGGTAGAAGGCTATGTTGAATCTGCGGCAAGTGGGTTAATCGCAGGAATAAATGCCGCGCGGTTAAGCCAAGGATTGGATCCACTTGAATTTCCGGAAGAAACAGCGATTGGAAGTATGGCGCATTATATTACGACTACCAATGCTAAGAATTTCCAGCCAATGAATGCAAACTTTGGTTTATTTCCCGAACTGCCGGTAAGAATTAAAGGAAAGCAAGAGAGAAATTTACAGCACGCAAATCGAGCGCTAGAAACAATTCAGAACTTTGTGAAAGTTTTGTAAAGTTTATTGCAAGGGAATTAGAAGTATGTTACGATTTAGTAGCCCTTGCGAAGAAAATATTATGACAAATGTGAATATTTTCTTAAAGTTAATTATAGAGTATTTACAAATTGAAATTTCACATGTTACATAATTATCTGTGCGAAAATTAAATCGAAATCACTCCAAAAGGAGGTTCATCTTTATGAACCAATTTCATGCGACAACGATATTTGCAATCCATCATAATGGTGAATATTCAATGTCAGGTGATGGACAAGTGACATTTGGTAATGCGGTAGTGATGAAACACACAGCAAGAAAAGTAAGAAAGATATTTAATGGAAAAGTACTTGCTGGTTTTGCCGGTTCTGTTGCAGATGCATTTACCCTTTTTGAACTATTTGAGGGAAAATTAGAGGAATTTAACGGAAACCTTCAGAGAGCAGCGGTAGAGCTTGCTAAAGAGTGGAGAAGCGATAAAGTGCTCAGGAAGCTTGAAGCAATGCTAATTGTTATGAATCGTGAATATTTACTGCTTGTATCAGGAACTGGAGAAGTAATCGAACCTGATGATGGAATTCTAGCGATTGGCTCTGGTGGTAACTATGCGTTATCCGCTGGCCGTGCCTTAAAGAAATACTCAGGAGACCACTTGTCTGCAAAGGAAATAGCGAAAGCTTCTTTAGAAATAGCAGCAGAAATATGTGTGTATACGAACCATAACATTATTGTGGAAGAGCTATAACGGAAGGAGACTTATATTATGGGAAAAACCACTAATTTAACCCCTCGTCAAATCGTTGAAAAACTTGATCAATATATCATCGGACAAAAGGATGCCAAAAAAGCAGTGGCTGTTGCCCTTAGGAATCGATTCAGAAGGGGATTGTTAAATGAAAAACTTAGGGATGAAATTATCCCTAAAAATATTTTGATGATCGGGCCAACTGGCGTGGGTAAAACGGAAATTGCCAGAAGAATTGCTAAAATTGTCGGCGCTCCTTTTATTAAAGTTGAGGCTACCAAGTTTACGGAAGTGGGCTATGTTGGGCGTGATGTTGAATCCATGGTTAGAGATCTTGCTGAAACCTCTGTACGTTTAGTGAAAGAAGAACGAATGCAAAATGTGAAGGAACGGGCTGAGGAAAATGCAAACAGCCGACTGGTCGATTTACTAGTTCCGTCCGCTAAGAAAGCAAATAATTTTAAAAATCCTCTTGAGATGCTCTTTGGCGGTGGCAATCCGTCTACAGATACAGAAGCTCAGCAAGAAGATTATTCAATCACAGAAAAAAGAAAAATTGTGAAAGAAAAATTAGCATTAGGGCAGCTTGAGGAAGAAATCGTTACAGTAGAAGTAGAAGAGCAAACACCATCCATGTTTGATATGCTTCAAGGCTCAGGGATTGAACAAATGGGAATGAATATGCAAGATGCATTAAGCAGCTTTATGCCTAAAAAACGCAAAAAGCGCAAATTGACTGTTCGTGAAGCTAGAAAGGTGTTAACTAGTGAAGAGGCTTCTAAGCTAATTGATATGGATGAAGTATCGTCTGAAGCAATCTATCGTGCGGAACAAAATGGAATTATTTTCATAGATGAGATTGATAAAATTGCTAGCAAGAACTCTGGAGGATCTTCAGCAGATGTATCAAGAGAAGGTGTCCAACGAGATATTTTACCTGTGGTTGAAGGTTCAACAGTGGTAACAAAATATGGTTCAGTAAAAACAGATCATGTTTTATTTATTGCAGCCGGCGCATTTCACATGGCCAAACCTTCAGATTTAATTCCGGAGCTTCAAGGGCGCTTCCCGATTCGTGTTGAATTAACGAAATTGACTGTGGAAGATTTTTTCAGGATCTTAATCGAACCTGATAATGCACTAATAAAGCAATATCAAGCATTATTGGAAACCGAAGGTATACAAATTGAATTTTCTGACGATGCTATTCGTAGAATTGCTGAAGTGGCATATGAAGTAAATCAAAATACAGACAATATTGGTGCAAGACGTCTTCATACCATACTTGAAAAGCTTTTAGAAGATTTATCTTTTGAGGCACCAGATATTTCGATGGAGAAAGTTACTATTACACCAAAGTATGTAGATGATAAACTTGGTGCTATTTCGAAAAACAAAGATTTAAGTCAATTTATCCTATAAAAGTGAACATTTGTTTTATGAAAATTTTGGAAACGATGTTCATTTATTAGATACCTAAAATGTAGAAATTATGCGTGATTAAAATTTAATAATGGTTGTAGTTACTTAGGAGGAAGAAACAGATGGATTTACTTACAAAAACTAGAAGAATTAACGTATTATTGCAAAAGGCGGCTGGAAAACCAGTTAATTTTAAGGAAATGTCCGAGACATTGAGCGAAACAATCGAAGCAAATGTGTATATTGTCAGCCGTCGCGGGAAGCTTCTTGGTTTTTCAATTTATCAGCAAATTGAAAACGAAAGAATGAAAAAAATGTTTGAGGATCGTCAATTTCCTGAAGAATATACAAATGGCTTATTTAATATTCAAGAAACATCTTCTAACCTTGATATTGAAAGCCAATATACTGCTTTTCCAGTGGAAAATGGAGATTTATTCCGTACAGGATTAACAACAATTGTGCCGATTATTGGTGGAGGGGAGCGTCTTGGAACACTCATTCTTGCAAGATTAGAAGCGAAATTCCATGATGAAGATTTAATCCTTGCAGAATATGGGGCAACAGTTGTAGGAATGGAAATTCTCCGTGAAAAATCAGAAGAAATTGAAGAAGAAGCAAGAAGTAAAGCCGTTGTTCAAATGGCGATTAGTTCATTATCATATAGTGAGCTTGAAGCGATTGAGCATATTTTTGAAGAACTGAATGGCCGTGAAGGGTTATTAGTTGCATCTAAAATTGCAGACCGTGTTGGAATTACCCGTTCAGTTATCGTTAACGCTTTAAGAAAGCTTGAGAGTGCTGGGGTAATTGAATCACGTTCACTTGGTATGAAAGGAACATATATCAAAGTCTTAAATGATAAGTTCTTGATTGAATTAGATAAACTAAGAGCAAATTAATTAAACCATTCCCTAGCTGAGCTAGGGAATTTGTTTTTTTAGTAAAGTAATGCTTGATTGTTATTACCACATATGCTATATTATTTCATGGTGTTAATACACACGCTCATTGATTTAAACAGATGGTGCTGTTAATGACAGTTTCTGTTTAGAAATGAAGTGAGCGGAGGAAAACAAACCATTAGGAGGAAAAAATCATGTCAGTAATTTCTATGAAGCAATTGCTTGAAGCTGGTGTACACTTTGGACACCAAACACGCCGTTGGAATCCAAAAATGAAGAAATATATCTTCACAGAGCGTAACGGTATCTATATCATTGACCTACAAAAAACAGTTAAAAAAGTTGAAGAAGCTTATAACTGGGTTAAGGACCTTGCTGGTAACGGCGGAACTGTACTTTTTGTTGGTACAAAGAAACAAGCTCAAGATTCTGTTAAAGAAGAAGCAGGCCGTTCTGGTATGTACTATGTTAACCAACGTTGGTTAGGTGGTACACTAACAAACTTTGAAACAATTCAAAAGCGTATTGGCCGCTTAAAAGATATTGAAAGAATGTCTGAAGATGGTACTTTCGAAGTACTACCTAAGAAAGAAGTAGTACAATTGAAGAAGGAACAAGAACGTCTTGAAAAATTCCTAGGCGGAATTAAAGACATGAAACAACTTCCAGATGCACTATTCATCATTGATCCTCGTAAAGAGCGTATCGCTGTTGCGGAAGCTAAGAAATTAAACATTCCAATCGTTGGTATCGTTGATACAAACTGCGATCCAGACGAAATCGATGTTGTTATTCCTGCGAATGACGATGCGATCCGTGCGGTTAAGCTTTTAACTGGTAAAATGGCTGATGCAATCCTTGAAGCAAAACAAGGTGAAGAAGTAGCTGTTCAAGCTTAATTTAAGTGATTGAATGAAAAGGTGATAAGAGGGAGACCCTTTATCACCTTTTTTTAAGAAGGTTTTTTTAAGAAAGTTTTATATTAGCTGTCATTGGCTAAGATATGGATACATAGAAAAATAAAGGAGGAATTTACATTATGGCAATTACTGCTCAAATGGTAAAAGAATTACGTGAAAAAACTGGTGCAGGTATGTTGGATTGTAAAAAAGCATTAACTGAAACTAATGGTGATATGGAAAAAGCAATTGACTTCTTACGCGAAAAAGGAATTGCATCTGCGGCTAAAAAAGGTGACCGTATCGCTGCAGAAGGGTTAACATATGTTGTTACTGAAGGAAACAATGCAGTTATCCTAGAAGTAAACTCTGAAACTGATTTCGTTGCGAAAAACGAAGCGTTCCAGGCACTTGTTAAAGAATTAGCTGCACATCTTCTAAAAAACAACCCAGCATCTGTTGAAGAAGCATCTGCACAAACAATGGAAAATGGCGTGACTGTAGCAGACCATATCAATGCTGCGATTGCTAAGATTGGTGAAAAATTAACACTTCGCCGTTTTACAGTTTTATCAAAAACTGATAACGATGCATTTGGTGCTTACATTCATATGGGTGGCCGTATTTCTGTGTTATCTGTTCTTGAAGGTACTACAGATGCAGATGCTGCAAAAGATGTTTCTATGCATATTGCTGCACTTAAGCCGAAATATGTTTCCCGTGATCAAGTTTCACAAGACGAAGTAGAGCACGAGCGTCAAGTATTAACTCAACAAGCTCTAAACGAAGGAAAGCCTGAAAAGATCGTTGAAAAAATGGTTGAAGGCCGCCTAGGAAAATATTTTGAAGATGTATGTGTCCTTGATCAAACTTTTGTTAAAAACCCTGATCAAAAAGTACGTCAATTTGTTGAATCTAAAGGTGCTACAATCCGTGAATTCGTTCGTTACGAAGTAGGAGAAGGCATTGAAAAACGTGAAGATAACTTTGCAGAAGAAGTAATGAATCAAATTAAAAAATAATCTGAAATATTCTTGAGCAAAAGGGAATATTACGAAATAGTTATTAAATAGGGGACACTGTGTGTTCCCTTTTTTAAAAAGTATTAATACATAAATGGAGGTTTATATGAACGGTCCTAAGTACAAACGCGTTGTATTAAAGTTGAGCGGAGAAGCACTAGCAGGTGATGAGAGCTTTGGAATTAAACCTTCTGTGATCAAATCGATTGCTATTCAAGTGAAAGAAATAGCGGAACTTGGTGTCGAAGTTGCTGTTGTGGTTGGCGGCGGTAACATTTGGCGTGGTAAAATTGGCAGTGAAATGGGAATGGATCGGGCAACTGCTGATTATATGGGGATGCTTGCAACGGTAATGAATTCCTTAGCCTTACAGGATAGTTTAGAGCATTTAGGCATTGAATCAAGAGTGCAAACTTCTATCGAAATGCGTCAAGTAGCTGAACCTTATATTAGACGTCGTGCGATTAGACATTTAGAGAAAAAACGAGTGGTAATTTTTGCAGCTGGTACTGGGAATCCATACTTCTCAACTGATACAACAGCAGCACTCCGAGCAGCGGAAATTGATGCTGAAGTGATCTTGATGGCTAAAAATAATGTCGATGGTGTTTACTCTGCAGACCCTCGTTTGGATGCAAACGCAACTAAATATGAAGATTTGTCCTTCCTTGATGTGCTTAAAGAAGGATTAGCAGTTATGGACTCAACTGCCTCTTCATTATGTATGGACAATGATATTCCATTGATTGTATTCTCAATTATGGAGCAGGGCAATATTAAACGCGCTGTTATGGGTGAAAAGATAGGAACAATTGTTAGGGGGAAACATTAATGCCAAAACAGGTCATTGCTGCGACAAAAGATCGTATGACAAAAGCGATTCAGTCATATTCACGTGAACTTGCAAGTATTCGAGCGGGAAGAGCAAGTGCTTCATTATTAGATAGGATTACAATTGATTACTATGGTGCACCAACCCCTGTCAATCAAATGGCGGGAATTACCACACCTGAAGCAAGGCTGATTGTGATACAACCGTATGATAAATCCATTCTTGGTGATATTGAGAAAGCTATTCTCAAATCCGATTTAGGATTAAATCCTAGTAATGATGGAACGGTTATCCGCCTTGCGATTCCACAGTTAACTGAGGAGCGTCGTAAAGAACTGGTCAAGTTAGTTAAAAAGTATTCAGAAGAAGCTAAAGTAGCTGTCCGTAATATCCGTCGTGACGGAAATGATGATTTGAAAAAGCTTGAGAAGAACGGTGAAATTACTGAGGATGCTCTTCGCGGTCATTCTGATGATATTCAAAAGCTTACTGATGAGTATATTAGTAAAATTGATCAAATTACAAAAGATAAAGAAAAAGAAATTTTGGAAGTATAATTTATTATAGAACCCTCTGCATAGGGGGTTTTTCACTATTTTATTACGTAAATAATTCCAATTGAGGGATTTTGAAAGTTGTCTGAAAATAATTCTTAATTCCTTTTATTTTACATAAGTTAATTAATAGAGATATCTTAATGCTTTTTTGGTATGATAAAAACATGCTACCCCGAAATGTCCATTACATAACAACACACGCTTCAATGGAATTGATTGATGATTTATTTTCGGAGGAAATGATTAACTAATTAGAGGAGCAATGTCATGTTTAATAAAATAAGGCTTGGGAAGAACCGAAATACCTCTTCCACACTCCGAAATAAAATAGATGAAATAAAAAAATTGCCTGTTCCTGAACATGTGGCGATTATTATGGATGGAAACGGGCGTTGGGCTAAAAAACGGGCATTACCAAGGATTGCTGGTCATCACGAAGGTATGAAAGTCGTCCGAAAAACCACGAAGTTAGCCAATGATCTTGGAATTAAGACGTTAACATTATATGCGTTTTCGACTGAAAATTGGAAAAGACCAAAAAATGAAGTGGAGTATATAATGAGTCTTCCTGATGAGTTTTTAGGTACTTTTCTTCCGGATTTGATTTCAGAAAATGTACAGGTGAAAATGATGGGTTACAAAGACCAACTTCCCCCACATACACTGCGTGCAATTGAAAAAGCTATTGATGATACAAAGGATAACAACGGGTTAGTCCTCAATTTTGCTTTAAATTATGGGAGTAGAGCAGAAATACTTGATGCTGTTAAGAAGGTCTTAAAAGATAGCAAAAGTGGTAAACTAAAAGAGTCAGACTTAGATGATAAGGTCTTTTCTTCCTATCTAATGACCGCCGACTTTTCTGATCCAGACTTATTAATCCGAACGAGTGGTGAAATCCGCTTAAGTAACTTTATGCTTTGGCAGTTAGCTTACTCAGAATTTTGGTTTACCGATGTGTTATGGCCAGATTTTAGTGAGGAACATTTACTGGAAGCAATAGAAACATTTCAAAAACGACAGCGTCGGTTTGGTGGTATATAGTACAACAAAGGTGTTGAAAATTAAATGAAGCAAAGAATCATAACAGGAGTCATCGCAGCTGCACTTTTTTTACCCATCGTTTACTTTGGCGGGTTTCCAATGGTATTGTTAACCTACTTTTTAGCGACGATCGGTTTATATGAATTATTGAAAATGAAAAAAATTAATATTTTTTCTGTAAATGGTGTTTTGACGGTTTTATTTCTTTGGGTGCTGCTTTTTCCTGAGGAGTATTATCACATATTGGATTCCTTTTATTATTCAAAAGTGGAGATATGTATTGCTTTAATTTTTTTGTTACTTACTTTTACAGTCATAACCAAGAATCAATTTACATTTGAAGATGTTTCATTTTCCATTTTGTCTGCTATTTATGTAGGAATTGGTTTTTACTTTTTCTTCGAAACAAGACAAGACGGCGGCCTCGTTTTTATCTTGTATTCTTTATTTATGATTTGGGCTACCGATTCAGGTGCATATTTTATTGGAAAGGCCCTTGGAAAGACAAAGCTTTGGCCGGAAATTAGCCCCAATAAAACAGTGGAAGGATCAATTGGCGGTGTTGTTTGTGCTGTTTTGGTTGCAGTTCTCTTTGCAATCTTTTCTGACATCAATGTCGGTCTCTTATCATTAATGGGAATTACAGTTGTTCTATCTATTTTCGGACAAATTGGTGACTTAGTTGAATCTGCTTTTAAGCGTCATTTCCATGTTAAAGACTCTGGGAATATCTTGCCAGGTCACGGAGGGATTCTTGACCGATTTGACAGCCTATTATTTGTTTGGCCCTTGCTTCATCTGTTTCACCTTTGGGTATAAAGCGTATGTGCTTCACATTTAGGAGTTGACCTTATTGAAAAAGATTAATTTATTGGGTGCGACAGGATCAATCGGCACTCAAACGTTAGATATTATTCGTGAGCATCCATCCGAATTTAGAGTGACAGCTATTTCTGTTGGGAAAAATATTGACTTGGCTCGAAAATTTATTGTTGAGTTTCAACCTGAGCTTGTTTCTGTACAAGACTATCAGGATTGTCATACATTAAAAGCAGAATTCCCTAATATTAAGTTTACATTTGGTCAGGAAGGACTTATTGAGGCTGCCGTTTATGAAAAGGCAGATATCCTTGTCAATGCTGTTATTGGTAGTGTGGGTTTAAACCCAACGCTGCAAGCGATCGAGAGTGGGAAAATCATTGCTATTGCTAATAAAGAAACTCTTGTAACTGCTGGCCATTTAGTAATTGATGCTGCTAAAAGAAATAATGTTCCACTCCTACCTGTCGATAGTGAGCATTCTGCCATTTTTCAAGCCTTGCAGGGGGAGAAAGAAAAAAATATTGAAAGATTAATTCTTACTGCTTCTGGTGGAAGCTTTCGAGAGCGAACTCGGCAAGAATTGAAAAATGTTACCGTCGAACAAGCTTTAAACCATCCAAATTGGTCAATGGGAGCCAAAATCACTATTGACTCGGCCTCGATGATGAATAAAGGTTTGGAAGTAATTGAAGCACACTGGCTCTTTAATATGCCATATGAAAAGATTGATGTACTGCTTCATAAAGAAAGCATCATCCATTCAATGGTTGAATTCCATGATAGCAGTATAATTGCCCAATTAGGTACACCAGATATGCGTGTACCTATCCAATTTGCTCTTACCTATCCCGATCGCTTAGCATTACCTACATCAAAACGTTTGGATTTAGCAAGTATTGGGAAATTGCATTTTCAGGAAATGGATGTTGCAAGATTTCGCTGTCTAGGGTTTGCCTATGAAGCAGGAAAAAAAGGGGGGTCGATGCCTACGGTATTAAATGCGGCAAATGAAGTGGCCGTTGCAGCATTTCTAGCGGGAAAAATCCATTTCTTGCAAATTGAAGATTTGATTGAAAAGGCATTAACTACTCACCAAATCGTGGATCACCCTAGCTTAGCAGCAATCCAAGAGATAGATACAGAAACAAGAGATTATGTACGTTCACTTCTATAAAAAAAGGTGGTTTTAATTTGACTACAGTAATTGCCTTTATTGTGATTTTTGGCGCGCTTGTATTCTTTCATGAATTAGGTCATTTGATTTTCGCAAAAAGGGCAGGTATTTTATGCCGTGAATTTGCCATAGGTTTTGGTCCCAAGGTTTTTTCTCATAAAAAAGGGGAAACGACTTATACTATTCGCTTACTACCGATTGGCGGATTTGTCCGTATGGCTGGAGAAGACCCAGAAATAATTGAAATTAAGCCCGGCTATCGAATTGGCCTGTTGTTTAATAAAGATGAGAAAGTAAATAAAATCATCCTTAATAATAAAGAAAAATTTCCTAATTGCCGAATTGTTGAAGTGGAATATGCAGATATAGAAAAAGATTTAATCATTAAAGGATTCCCTGACGATGAGGAAGAGGAATTAAAAACATTTACCATTGACCCAAAAGCAGTCATTGTAGAAAATGGGGTCGAATCACAGATTGCTCCCATTGATCGTCAATTTGGTTCAAAAACATTGGGGCAACGAACAATGGCTATTTTTGCTGGACCAATGATGAATTTTGTACTTGCATTCATTGTATTTATTATTATTGCTTTTATTCAAGGTGTTCCTACGAATGAACCTAAGTTAGGTGAAATCACTCCTGAAGGAGCAGCAATGGCTGCAGGTCTTAAAAAGGGTGATTTAATACAGACAATCAATGGTTCAGAAATAACTAGTTGGTCTGATGTTGTGGAAGTTATTCGGAAAAACCCAAATGAAAAACTCAATTTTTCAATTCGCCGTGACAACAAGGATTTAGATATCACGGTAACCCCGATTGAAAAAACGGTGGAGGGAAAGAAAATTGGACTGATTGGTGTATATAGTCCAGTTGAAAAATCACCCATTCAAGCAGTAAAAGCAGGATTCACAGAAACCTATTTCTGGACTAAGCAGATTTTTGTGATGGTCGGTAAATTAGTTACGGGACAATTTTCAATCGATGCTCTATCTGGTCCGGTTGGTATTTACCAAGCTACTGATTCTGTTGCTAAATCTGGAATTTATTATTTAATGAAATGGGCCGGGATTTTAAGCATTAACTTAGGAATTATGAACTTATTACCTATTCCTGCTCTTGATGGCGGCAGATTGATGTTTTTTGCTGTCGAAGCTGTCAGAGGAAAACCGATTGATCGTCAAAAGGAAGGAATGGTCCATTTTATTGGATTTGCCCTCCTCATGCTGCTCATGCTAGTCGTAACGTGGAATGATATTCAAAGGTTCTTCCTGTAATATATAAATATTAATGATTAATGGGGCCGTCTATACGGTCCCTTCATTTGTTTTCAGGAAAGCTATTTTACCTAAAATGGAGAATTTTTTCTGTCGAATAAAGACGAATCCATTCAACTCATATGATATAATTATTTTTTGACGAAATAAAAATTTAATGATTTTTAATAGATGGGAGAGAGAAAGATGAGCGAACATGCCGACGGCAAAAAAGAGCGATTCCAACTCTTGCTCCAGCAGCTGCAATTAATCGAGGATGCTGTTGTAGTGCATTTCAACAATGCGCAAATAGATAGGCTTTTAGTTGAAAAAAAGAATCGAAAGTGGCATTTTCAATTTTCACTCGAAAATATCCTTCCCTATAATATCTACGTTCTGTTTACGACACAACTTGAACGGACATTTTCAAACATTGCCACGATATCGTTCCAAATTAATGTAACAAACCAAACCATTTCATCTGAATTAATACGAGATTATTGGAGTTATAGCATTCAGCAAATCGATGGGATTGCTCCGCCGCTTTTAAAACTTTTACATGAACAACTCCCTGAAGTGAATGGAAATAAACTAACAATTACAGTTCGTAACGAAACAGAGGGACTTGCGTTAAAGAGGAAATATGGAGAGATAATCTCAAATATATATCAATCATTTGGATTTCCTAGCCTTTCAATAGAGACGGACCTGAAAAATGTAGAAAAAAGTGATGAATACCAACAATTTTTACTTGCTAAGCAAAAAGAAGATCAAGAACGCGGACTGCAGGCAATGGTTGAATTGCAGAAAAAAGAGGCTGAAAAAGATCAAGCTTCGGGTGATTTGCCATCTGGACCACTTACTATTGGTCTTACAATTAAAGATAATAACGACTTCCGCAGTTTGATTGATATTGTTGATGAAGAAAGAAGAGTAGCAGTGGAAGGTTACATCTTTGATGCTGAGATTCGTGAACTCAGGAGCGGCAGGTCGCTGTTAACCTTTAAAATAACGGATTATACAAGTTCCATCATGGTAAAAATGTTTTCACGAGACAAAGAGGACGCCGCTCTCTTCCAACTAGTCAAGAAGGGGATGTGGGTAAAGGTTCGAGGAAGCATTCAAAATGATACCTTTGTCCGAGACCTTGTCATGATAGGAAATGATATCAATGAAATCAAACCTGCAGGTCGTAAGGATACGGCTCCTGAAGATGAAAAACGGGTTGAGCTCCATCTTCATACCCCGATGAGTCAAATGGATGCTGTCACACCTGTAAGTGCGTTGATTGCTCAGGCAAAAAAATGGGGGCATAAAGCGATTGCCGTTACCGATCACGCTGTTGCCCAATCCTTTCCTGAAGCATATGGTGCAGGGAAGAAAAATGATATTAAAATTCTCTATGGCGTTGAAGTAAACTTAGTAGATGATGGGGTCCCAATCGCCTATAATGATGCGCACCGTCAGCTTACCGAGGATACTTATGTCGTTTTTGACGTTGAAACGACGGGTCTCTCAGCAGTGTACAACACTATTATCGAACTAGCTGCTGTAAAAATACATGATGGAGAAATCATTGATCGATTTGAATCCTTTGCCAACCCACATCACCGATTATCGGCAACAACAATCAATCTCACTGGAATAACGGATGACATGGTCCAAACGGCTCCGGAAATAGAAGAAGTTCTTCGGAATTTTAGAGAATGGGTCGGAGATTCTGTCCTTGTTGCCCATAATGCTTCCTTCGATATGGGTTTCCTAAATGTCGGCTATAAGAAAATAGGCTTTGATAAAGCAAATAATCCTGTTATTGATACGCTTGAACTTGGACGCTTCCTGTATCCAGAGATGAAAAACCATCGGTTAAATACGCTGGCAAAGAAGTTCGATATTGAATTAACCCAGCATCACCGGGCGATTTATGATGCGGAAGCCACTGGTTATTTACTTTTGAAAATGTTAAAAGATTCATTAGAAAAAGGAATCGAATATCATGATCAATTTAATGATAATATGGGTAAAGGCAATGCTTACCAACGTGCACGTCCCTATCACTGTACATTATTAGCTCAAACCCAAGCAGGTTTAAAGAATCTGTTTAAACTTGTATCCATTTCTCATCTTGAATACTTTTATCGCGTCCCACGATTGCCTCGATCTGTTTTACAAAAATACAGAGAAGGGATTCTTGTTGGCTCCGGATGTAATAAAGGGGAAGTATTTGAAGGGATGATGCAAAAGTCTCCAGAGGAAGTGGAAGGCGCTGCCCGCTTTTATGATTACATTGAAGTCATGCCAAAAGAAGTCAATGCACCGTTAATTGAAATGGAATTAGTGAGCGATGAAAAAGCAATGGAAGACATTATTGCGAAGATCGTTAAATTGGGAGATAAATTAGGTCTTCCAGTTGTTGCCACAGGGAATGTCCATTATCTTAACGAAAATGATAAAATTTATCGCAAAATATTAATTAATTCGCAAGGGGGAGCGAATCCGCTCAACCGTCATCAACTTCCAGATGTTCACTTTAGAACAACCAATGAAATGCTTGATGCCTTTTCATTTTTAGGAAAAGAGAAAGCAAAAGAAATTGTCGTCACGAACACAAATAAAATTGCTGATATGATTGAAGTCATTAAACCAATTAAAGATGATTTGTATACACCGAAAATTGAGGGTGCCGATGAAGAAATGCGCGAAATGAGTTACGGAATGGCACGGAAGATTTACGGTGACAACTTGCCTGAAATTGTTGAAGCCCGGTTAGAAAAAGAACTGAAAAGTATTATTGGACATGGATTTGCCGTTATTTATTTGATTTCACACAAGCTAGTAAAAAAATCATTAGATGATGGTTACCTTGTAGGTTCCAGGGGATCTGTCGGCTCATCACTGGTTGCAACGATGACAGAAATTACGGAAGTAAATCCACTGCCGCCACATTATGTATGTCCAACCTGTAAGCATTCAGAGTTCTTTAATGATGGATCAGTTGGGTCTGGGTTTGATTTACCTGATAAAGATTGTCCGCAATGCGGCGGTAAATACCATAAAGACGGACACGATATTCCGTTCGAAACGTTCCTTGGATTTAAAGGGGATAAGGTTCCCGATATCGATTTAAACTTCTCTGGTGAGTACCAGCCGCGTGCCCATAACTATACGAAGGTTCTTTTCGGTGAGGAATATGTTTATCGTGCTGGGACAATAGGCACGGTTGCCGATAAAACAGCTTTTGGTTATGTGAAGGCATATCAGCAGGATAACAATCTTCAACTCCGCGGTGCCGAAGTGGAACGATTAGCTTCGGGATGTACTGGAGTTAAAAGAACAACGGGACAGCATCCGGGGGGGATTATCGTAATCCCTGATTACATGGATGTTTATGATTTTTCACCGATTCAATTCCCAGCTGACGATAGAAATTCAGAATGGAAGACAACTCATTTCGATTTCCATTCCATCCATGATAATGTCTTAAAGCTCGATATTCTAGGGCACGACGATCCGACAGTCATTAGGATGCTTCAGGATCTGAGCGGAATGGATCCAAAAACAATCCCAACCGATGACCCTGAAGTTATGAAGATATTCAGCGGCACCGAGTCATTAGGTGTAACTGAACAACAAATCATGTGTAAAACGGGTACACTGGGTATTCCAGAGTTTGGGACTCGATTTGTTCGTCAGATGCTTGAAGATACAAAACCAACTACTTTTTCTGAACTAGTACAAATCTCAGGTCTGTCTCATGGTACCGATGTATGGCTTGGGAATGCTCAGGAATTAATTCATAATAAAACATGTAATCTGAGTGAAGTAATTGGCTGCCGGGATGATATCATGGTCTACCTTATTTATCAGGGATTGGATCCTTCCTTTGCTTTTAAAATTATGGAATCCGTTCGTAAAGGTAAAGGGTTAAGTGAAGAAATGGAAGCTGAGATGAGGAAAAATGAGGTTCCGGAATGGTACATCGACTCCTGTAAAAAGATCAAGTATATGTTCCCTAAAGCTCACGCGGCTGCCTATGTACTTATGGCAGTTAGAATTGCCTATTTCAAGGTTCATTTGCCGCTCCTATATTATGCCGCTTACTTTACTGTACGTGCTGAAGACTTTGATATTGAAGCGATGTCGCGCGGTTCAGAAGCAATTCGTGCTAAAATTGAGGAAATTAATGCTAAAGGCTTGGAAGCATCAAACAAAGAGAAAAACTTATTGACGGTATTAGAACTAGCATTAGAAATGACAGAAAGAGGCTTTATATTCCAAAACTATGATTTATATAAATCTTCTGCCTCTGAATTTATCATTGAAGGCAATTCCTTAATACCGCCATTTAATTCGATTCCAGGTCTTGGAACAAATGCGGCCTATAATATTGTCAAAGCTCGGGAATCAGGAGAGTTTTTATCTAAAGAAGATTTGCAGCAGCGCGGAAAAGTATCTAAAACTATCCTTGAATATTTGGACAAACAGGGGTGTCTCGCATCCCTTCCAGAGCAAAACCAGTTATCGTTGTTTTAAATAGGAAAATACTTGACAAACGGCGAAGCTATTTGCATAAAAATGATGGTTATGGTATAGTTTTATTGGAAATACTAAGAAATACTCTCGTGAACAAGAGTGGGGAAACCCGCTCTTTCCTTTTTGTATACGACTTTTTTTCTTAGTATAACTTGATAAAACTTTCCGTGAACTACATACAATATGGGTGAAATTATCGGAAAAGGAGGTAAAGCATGAGCAAGGTAACGGAAGTTGTAGAAGAATTGGCTGCACCTATTTTTCAAGAACTTGGTTTAGAATTAGTGGAAATTGAGTATGTGAAAGAAGGGAAAAGTTGGTTTCTACGCGTATATATCGATAAAGACAACGGTGTTGATATTGAAGATTGCGGACTCGTTAGCGAAAAACTCAGCGAAAAACTCGATGAGCTTGATCCGATTCCCCATAACTATTTTCTTGAAGTTTCTTCACCTGGGGCAGAGCGTCCATTAAAAAAAGATAAAGACTTTCAAAAAGCAATCGGTAAAAATGTTTTTATCAAAACTTATGAACCAATCGATGGGGAAAAAAGCTTTGAAGGGACCTTATTAGAATTTGATGGACAACTTTTAAAAATTGAAATGAAAATAAAGACCCGTAAGAAGACGATTGAACTTCCCTATGAAAAGGTAGCAAATGCGCGTTTAGCAGTTACATTTTCGTAATGAAATTATTGGAAAAAGATAGGGGGATACACAAAGATGAGCAGCGAATTATTAGATGCTCTTACTATACTGGAAAGAGAAAAAGGTATTTCCAGAGATGTTATCATTGAAGCAATTGAAGCAGCCCTTGTTTCGGCGTATCGCCGAAATTTTAATCAGGCACAGAATGTAAGGATTGATTTAAATTTACAGACAGGATCGATGCGTGTTTTTGCTAGAAAAGAAGTCGTCGATCAAGTATTTGACCCTCGTCTTGAAATTTCCTTAGAGGATGCTAGACAAATCTCACCAAATTATCAAGTTGAAGATGTTGTCGAAATGGAAGTCACTCCTAAAGATTTCGGACGGATTGCTGCTCAGACCGCTAAACAAGTTGTTACCCAGCGTGTTAGAGAAGCAGAACGAGGAATTATTTATTCAGAATTTATTGACCGTGAAGAAGATATAATGACTGGTATTGTTCAAAGATTGGACTCCAAATTTATTTATGTAAGTCTTGGGAAAATCGAGGCCTTACTCCCAGTGAATGAGCAGATGCCCAATGAACGGTATAAACCCCATGATCGAATCAAAGTATTTATCACAAAAGTAGAAAAAACAACCAAGGGTCCCCAGATATTTGTTTCACGGACACATCCAGGCCTCTTAAAACGTCTGTTTGAGATTGAAGTACCAGAAATTTATGATGGAACTGTTGAAATTAAATCAGTTGCTCGTGAGGCAGGAGACCGCTCGAAAATCTCTGTTCATTCAGATAATCCCGAGGTAGACCCTGTTGGTTCTTGTGTTGGACCAAAAGGAGCAAGGGTTCAAGCGGTTGTTAATGAATTAAAAGGTGAGAAAATCGATATTGTTAAGTGGTCAGCGGATCCAGTTGTTTTTGTTGCAAATTCTCTTAGCCCGTCTAAAGTTTTAGATGTTATGGTGAATGAAAATGAAAAAGCAACAACTGTTGTTGTTCCTGATTATCAACTTTCATTGGCAATTGGTAAACGGGGACAAAACGCCCGCTTGGCAGCAAAATTAACAGGCTGGAAAATTGATATTAAATCTGAAACAGAAGCACGCGAAATTGGTATCTATCCGCGTGAAGAAACCATTAGGCTTTTTGATGATCATGTTGAAAATGACTTCGATTATGAAGAAGAGCTTGATTAAAAAGTGAGGTGAATGATGAGTGAACCAAAAGAAAAAAGTTCCTTTGCGTAAGTGTGTAGCAACCGGTGAAATGAAGCCGAAAAAAGAACTAGTTCGCATCGTTCGCTCAAAAGAAGGGGATGTATCCATCGATCTGACGGGAAAGAAATCCGGAAGGGGTGCCTACCTTTCAAAGGACAAGGAAGCAATCTTACTTGCCAAGAAAAAAAATACCCTATCTAATCACTTACAGGTTTCTATAAATGATTCGTTATACGAAGAGCTACTTGAGCTTATAGAGAAGGAGAATTGACAATCCAAATGAAAGATAATCAATGGATGTCATTGCTTGGCTTGGCCAATCGAGCACGTAAAATCATATCAGGTGAGGAGCTAACCGTGAAGCAGATTCAAAGCGGAAAAGCACGACTCATTTTATTATCAGCAGATGCTTCTGCAAATACGACAAAAAAAATTACTGATAAGTGTAATTCGTATGAGGTTCCATATAAATTTGTGGAAAATCGTCATCTTCTTGGCCAAGCGATTGGCAAGGAAGCCCGCGTTGTTGTAGCTGTACTGGATGATGGCTTTGCAAAAAAAATGGTAACGTTGCTCGATTAAATCTAGCGGGGGTGAAAAGATGAGTAAAATACGTGTATATGAATACGCAAAAAAACACAACATTTCAAGTAAAGAAATCATCACTAAACTAAAAGAAATGAATATAGAGGTCTCTAATCATATGGCAACAATAGAAGACGCAGACATTAAAAAGCTTGATGAAACATTCAACAAAAAAGAGAACAAGACATCACAACAACAAGAAAATAAACAAAATGGACAACAGTCGCAACGAACTAATTCACGTCCAGCTCAAGGGCAGCAACGTCAAAACCAAAGACCTGCTCAATCCACACAGCGACCACAAGTACAAACCAAAACGGCTAAAGCATTTGAGGAAGCGGCAGATAATAATGTTGCTCCAACAAAAGTTAAAGTGGTCTCTCCTCCAAAATCAGGAGATGGAAAGAAACAAAATCAGGAATATCAATCAAAAGAAAATAAGGTCTTTAATAATGCTGATAAAGCAAAGTCTAAGCCTTATAATAACAACCAAAACCGCAATAATAATATTAATAATAAAAATAAAAAGAAAAATCATACGCCAGTTCAACAAACACAGCCACAGAAGAAAAAAGAGAAGGAACTTCCAGCTAAAATTACTTTTAGTGAATCTCTAACGGTTGGCGAGTTAGCGAAAAAGATCTATCGTGAGCCTTCGGAAATTATTAAAAAGCTCTTTTTACTTGGAGTAATGGCAACAATTAACCAGGTATTAGATAAAGATGCGATTGAATTAATTGCAAGCGAGTATGGTGTTGAGGTTGAAGAAGAAATTAAAGTGGATACAACAGACCTTGAAGTATACTTTACTGAGGATTCAGAGGATTCTCTTGTAGAAAGACCTTCTGTCGTTACAATTATGGGTCACGTCGACCATGGGAAAACAACCTTGCTTGACTCCATTCGTAACACAAAGGTAACGGAAGGAGAAGCCGGGGGAATTACTCAACATATTGGTGCGTACCAAGTTGTTGAAAACGGCAAAAAAATTACCTTCCTTGATACTCCAGGACACGCTGCCTTTACGACAATGCGTGCACGTGGAGCTAAAATTACGGATATTACCATTCTTGTCGTAGCTGCTGATGATGGTGTAATGCCACAAACGGTTGAAGCGATTAACCATGCAAAAGCTGCTGAGGTTCCAATTATTGTCGCAGTGAATAAAATGGACAAAGAAGCTGCCAATGCGGACCGTGTAATGCAGGAATTAACAGAACATGGTTTAGTTTCTGAGGCTTGGGGCGGGGATACTATCTTTGTTCCCCTATCTGCAAAAACAGGTGAAGGTATCGATAACCTATTAGAGATGATTCTTCTCGTTAGTGAAGTAGAAGAGTATAAAGCTAATCCAGATAGAAAAGCAGTCGGAACAGTCATCGAGGCACAATTGGATAAAGGGCGTGGATCTGTAGCCACATTATTAGTCCAAAACGGTACATTAAAAATCGGTGATCCAATCGTAGTTGGTAACACGTTCGGTCGTGTACGTGCGATGGTAAATGACAAAGGCCGCCGTGTGAAAGAAGCAGGTCCATCCACACCAGTTGAAATAACTGGACTTAATGATGTGCCGCAGGCAGGGGACCGTTTTGTCGTATTTGAAGATGAGAAAACTGCACGACAAGTCGGGGAAGCTCGTGCTCAATCTGCATTAGCAGCTCAACGTGGAGAAAAATCCATTGTTAGCTTAGAAACTCTATTTGATCAATTGAAACAGGGCGAAATGAAGGACTTAAACATCATCCTAAAAGCAGATGTTCAAGGCTCTGCGGAGGCTGTTGCTGCTTCATTGCAAAAAATAGATGTTGAGGGAGTAAACATTAAAATTATTCATAGTGGTGCGGGTGCCATTAATGAATCTGATATTACCCTTGCCGCAGCTTCAAATGCCATTGTTATTGGTTTTAATGTTCGTCCAGATGTTAATGCCAAACGGGCAGCAGAGGCTGAGAAAGTAGACGTTCGTCTTCACCGTATTATTTATAAAGTTATCGAAGAGATTGAAGCGGCTATGAAAGGTATGCTTGATCCTGAATTCCAAGAGAAGATTATTGGTCAAGCAGAGATTCGTCAAACTTTCAAGGTTTCAAAAGTTGGGACGATTGCTGGTTCATATGTTACAGATGGTAAAATTACCCGTGACAGTGGAATTCGTCTAATTCGTAATGGTGTTGTAACCTTTGAAGGTAATATTGATGCGTTAAAACGATTTAAGGATGACGTAAAAGAAGTATCACAAGGGTACGAATGTGGAATTACCATTAAAAACTTTAATGATGTGAAAGAAGGAGACATCATTGAAGCTTATGTAATGGAAGAAATTGAACGTAAATGATCATCGGTGCTGCTGAATGCGAATGTATAATTTATGATGCGCATTCTTTAAAAGAGAAACGAGCGGTTTTGCAAAGAATCCTAACTCGCTTAAAACAGAAATTTAATGTTTCTGTAGCTGAAGTAGGTTTTCAGGATGTGTGGCAGCGAACGAAAATTGCGATCGTTGTCGTCACTTCCACTCGTGTAAACACGGAACATGAGTTGAATAACGCGTTAAAATTAATTGACTCCTTTCCAGAAATAGAGAGAACGATCACCGAGATTGAATGGCTTTAAGTTAAGAGGTGAATGTGATGAGCCACAGAGCAAATCGTGTTGGAGAACAAATGAAGAAAGAACTTGGTGACATCATCGGTCGTAAAATAAAAGACCCACGGATTGGTTTTGTTACGGTTACCGATGTCGAAGTAACAGGTGATCTACAACAGGCTAAAGTATATATTTCCGTATTAGGTGATGAAGAACAAAGGGAAAATACTTTAAAGGGTCTAGCTAAAGCGAAAGGCTTTATTCGGACCGAAATTGGCCACCGAATCCGCCTTCGAAAAACCCCTGAGATTATCTTTGAATGGGATGAATCAATCGATTACGGGAATCGAATTGATACACTTCTTCACCAACTGCATAAGGATGAAAAGCCTTTAGAAAATAGGAAAGAAGAATAACTGGATAGACATATGTCTATCCTTTTTTTTGATTGGAGGTTTTACAGTGGAAGGAATTCTACCTTTATTTAAACCAGCGGGACTAACATCCCATGATTGTGTCTTTCGGTTACGGAAGATATTAAAAACAAAAAAAGTGGGGCATACGGGCACATTAGACCCCGACGTCACAGGTGTACTTCCGATATGTATTGGAAAAGCAACTAAAGTGGCCGAATATATTACGGATGCAGGTAAAGCATACGAGGGAGAAGTCACTATTGGTTATTCAACAACAACGGAAGATGCGTCAGGAGAAACAGTTGCCCAAAAGCCAGTAACCAGGGTTATTCATCGGGAAGAAATTCTTAAAGTTTTAAAGTCATTAACTGGTGAAATTGAACAAACACCGCCAATGTTCTCGGCAGTAAAAGTTGGTGGTGTCCGACTGTATGAATACGCGCGAAAAGGAATCGAAGTCGAAAGGCCAACTCGAAAGGTAACGATTTATTCAATCGACTTATTAGACGATCGATCTGAATATATCGGTGAAACGATAAAATTTAAGTTTAGAGTCAGTTGTAGTAAAGGAACGTATATTCGTACCTTAGCCGTAATGATTGGTGAAATGCTTGGCTTTCCAGCACATATGTCCTACCTGCAAAGAGTTCAATCAGCTTCTTATTCCTTAGAGGACTGCTTAACGTTTGAAGAGATTGAAAAACATATGGAAGCTGGAACGATTTTGAGTGTATTAAGGCCTCTAGAAACTGCACTTTCTCATTTGCCGAAACTCCAAATTAATGATAAAGTAGCAGAGAAAGTGAAAAATGGCGCATTATTACAAATGCCTGAACATTTAAAAACTAGTAACGGACCGATTATCGTTGAAACTGTAGATGGACTGGCTCTTGCTATTTATTCAAAGCATCCTAACAAGCCTGACCTCTTTAAACCAGTTAAAGTGCTACGAAATGATTTAGATTAAAAGGTACGGTATAGAAAAGGTGAGTTTCTTTTGGAAGTAATTAGGCTTAGATTCCCATTTAATAATGCAATAGATGAATATCCGCCTCTCTCAATGGCGTTAGGCTACTTTGATGGTGTTCACCGTGGACATCAACAGGTAATTCTCGAGGCTAAAAAGCAAGCTAAAGAAAAAGGAATAGGCAGTGCGGTGATGACATTTGACCCGCATCCTTCAGTAGTATTAGGAAAAACAGATAATCAGATTAAGTATATTTCCCCATTAACTGAAAAAATAAAGATAATTGAAGAGCTAGGAATTGATTATTTATTTATTATTCATTTTAGTGTGGAATTTGCTAATCTGCTGCCACAGGAATTTATTGACCAATGTGTGATTAGCCTGAACGTAAGGCATGTGGTCGCTGGCTTTGACTTTACCTATGGACGAATGGGAAAAGGAACAATGGAAACATTGCCCTTTCATTCTAGAGATAAATTTTCTTTTTCAGTTGTTCCAAAATTTACACAAGGTGATGAAAAGGTAAGTTCAACTAGAATTCGCAAACTGCTTAAAGAAGGCAGGACCAATGAACTCTATTCACTTTTAGGCCGATATTATACAACATCAGGCATCGTCATCCATGGTGATAAACGAGGCCGGACGATTGGTTTTCCTACTGCGAATGTAGATTTAAATGATGATTATATTATGCCGCCTGTTGGTGTTTATGCCGTTCGAATGAAGGTACATTCAAAATGGTATACTGGCGTATGTAATATTGGCTATAAACCTACATTTAATAAGGATGCACTCCTACCTTCCGTGGAAGTCCACTTATTTGATTTTAATGAAAATATCTATGGTGAAGAAGTGATTATTGAATGGCATCTCCACTTACGTAATGAACAAAAATTTTCAGGAATTCAAGAGCTAGTCGCGCAAATTGAACGAGATAAGCAAAATTCACTCAATTACTTTAACAAATAAGCTAGGTTATCGGTTACTATAGCCAAGTTGAATGGAGTAGGAGGCTCCCGGGAGTGCCCGTGATCCGCTCGCGCCTGAAGAGGAAATCAGACATTCTTCTTAATTATCGTCTTAAAAGGTGTTTTTCCTACAATAAACTTCGTTATATCCTTGCTTTTTGGCGTAAAAAGTTGTATTCTTATTAACGTATTAAAAATAACCTCTACTTGGCAAGACGAATCACCAACGCTTGCTCGGTATCAGGGGATTTGTAAAATTTAGGAGGTGAATTCGGATGGCAATCACTCAAGAACGTAAAAATGAACTTATCAATGAGTTTAAAACTCATGAAAGCGACACTGGATCTGCAGAAGTTCAAATCGCTGTCCTTACAGAATCAATCAACAATTTGAATGAGCACTTACGTACTCATAAGAAAGATCACCACTCACGTCGCGGTCTTTTGAAAATGGTTGGTAAACGTCGTAATCTTTTAACATTCCTACGTAACAAAGATGTTCAACGTTACCGTGTGTTAATTAATAAGCTTGGTCTACGTCGTTAGTTTACAGAAGCGGGATTATTCCCGCTTTTTTATTAGGCTAAAAAAGCTTACAGCTAAAAAAAGAATTTTTTATACATATTTTTAAGTCAGGACTTTTTTGTGCATACTAATAAGGTGATTTGCATTGATAATATAAGCTTTTTAAGCTTTTTAATATTAGTTTAGAATGATGATTACAGCGAGGGTAGAAATTTTCGCTTCATCCTCCTAAGTGATTTAGATAGAGAGGGGTAAAAATATGGAACAATTGAAACATGAGTATTCCATTGTTTGGGCAGGTCGTAAATTAACCGTCGAAATTGGACAATTAGCCAAACAGGCAAACGGTGCTGTCCTAGTTCGTTATGGGGACACAGCAGTATTGAGTACGGCAACAGCATCAAAAGAACCTAAAAACTTAGACTTTTTCCCATTAACTGTTAACTATGAAGAACGTTTGTATGCAGTTGGTAAAATTCCAGGGGGCTTCATTAAACGTGAAGGCCGTCCGAGTGAAAAGGCAATCTTAGCAAGCCGACTGATTGACAGACCTATTCGTCCACTATTTGCTGATGGGTTCCGTAATGATGTTCAGGTTATTAGTATTGTCATGAGTGTGGATCAAGACTGTTCAACAGAAATGGCTGCAATGTTTGGTTCTTCATTAGCACTAAGTACTTCGGATATCCCATTTGAAGGACCGATTGCTGGCGTTGTTGTTGGTCGGGTGAATAATGAATTTGTCATTAATCCAACCGTTGAGCAAGCTGAAAAAAGTGATATACATTTAACAGTAGCCGGTACGAAAGATGCCATTAATATGGTTGAAGCAGGGGCATTAGAGGTTCCTGAGGAAACCATGCTTGAAGCGATTATGTTTGGTCATGATGAGATTAAGCGCCTCATTGAATTCCAAGAAAAAATTGTCGCTGAAATAGGCAAGCCAAAAAGAGAAATAACTCTTTATGAGATTGATAAGGACCTCGAGGCTGAAGTGAGGGAAATGTGTGAAGCTGATATGGTAAATGCTATTCAGGTTCAAGAGAAGCATGCCCGTGAAGATGCCATTAAAGAGGTGAAAAACCGAGTAATTGCTAAATTTGAAGAACAAGAAGCAACAGATGAAGATCTGAAACAAGTTAAGCAAATATTGGACAAGATTGTTAAAGGTGAAGTCCGCCGTTTAATTACAGTTGAAAAGGTTCGTCCTGATGGCCGTAAAATCGATGAAATCCGTCCGCTTTCTTCACAGATTAGTATTTTACCTCGTACACATGGTTCTGGTCTGTTCACACGTGGTCAAACTCAAGCGCTCAGCATTTGTACTCTTGGGGCAATGGGTGACGTACAAATTCTTGATGGTCTCGGTATTGAAGAAGAGAAACGCTTTATGCACCATTATAACTTCCCTTCCTTCAGTGTTGGTGAAACAGGTCCAATTCGTGGTCCGGGTCGTCGTGAAATTGGTCATGGTGCACTTGGAGAGCGTGCGCTTGAACCAATTGTACCGTCTGAGAAGGATTTCCCATACACCATTCGTCTTGTATCTGAAGTGCTTGAATCCAATGGTTCTACGTCACAGGCAAGTATTTGTGCAAGTACATTAGCGATGATGGATGCTGGAGTGCCGATTAAAGCACCTGTTGCCGGAATTGCAATGGGTCTCGTTAAATCAGGTGAACACTATACCGTATTATCAGATATCCAAGGAATGGAAGATCATCTTGGAGATATGGATTTTAAGGTGGCAGGTACAGCTAAAGGGGTTACTGCCCTTCAAATGGATATTAAGATTGAAGGACTATCCCGTGAGATATTAGAAGAAGCTCTTCAACAAGCAAAAGTTGGCAGAATGCATATTTTGGATTCAATGTTAGCCACTATTTCTGAACCAAAAGCAGAGCTTTCACAATTTGCGCCAAAAATCTTGACGATGACAATCAATCCAGATAAAATTCGTGATGTTATTGGACCAAGTGGAAAACAAATCAATAAGATTATTGAGGAAACTGGTGTTAAGATTGATATTGAGCAAGATGGTACAGTATTTATCGCCTCAACAAATCAAGAAATGAACCAAAAAGCCAAGAAGATCATCGAAGATATTGTTCGTGAGGTCCAAGTAGGTGAATTGTATCTTGGTAAGGTGAAACGAATTGAAAAATTTGGAGCTTTCGTAGAAATCTTTGCTGGGAAAGATGGTCTTGTGCATATATCTGAACTTGCCGAAGAACGTGTTGGTAAGGTCGAGGATGTTGTAAAAATAGGGGACGAACTTTTAGTGAAGGTAACTGAAATTGATAAACAAGGTCGTGTGAACCTTTCCCGAAAAGCTGTTTTAAAAGAACAACGTGAAAAGGCAGAAGAAAACAAATAGTAAGAGTTTAGAATGATGAGTCAGGGTCCTTACCCTGGCTTTTTCAATTTGTTAAACATGTTCCTTTTTTCTTCTTATAATAGCATTAGTTGTATTAAACCGACAGTTCTACCTTGTCCTTTCTTTACATAATCTTTATGGAAAGGGGGAAAGTTAGATGAAAAAGGTTTATTTCATTATAATCATATGTGTAGCCGGATGGATCGCGGTAAGTAATCCATTTGTTAGCAAATATTTATCTTTCAAAATGGAATCATCTTTGCCAGCAGTAAAAGAATCAGACCCTCTTTATCAAAGCATTATTAAAAATGCTCCTACATATGAAATATCGCCTAAAGATGCAACTATAGACAGGGTCTGGAAAGCAATTCCAGGCTATAATGGACGTGAGGTTGACATTGCCGCATCATATAAAAATATGAAAAGCAAAGGTGTTTTTAATGAAAAGAAACTCGTCTTCACCGAGATTAAGCCTAAGGTGCACCTTAATGATTTACCGCCATCCCCTATTTATAAAGGGAATCCTGATAAACCAATGGTAGCTTTTATTATTAATGTGGCCTGGGGCAATGAATATTTATCAGAAATGCTTGCTACATTAAAAAGGCAAAATGTTTCGGTTAGTTTTTTTCTGGAAGGAAATTGGACTAAGAAAAACCCTGAACTCGCTAAATTGATCGTTACTTCTGGCCATGAGGTCGGTAATCATTCTTATTCTCACCCTGATATGAAGCAATTAACAGCTAGCAGGGCCAGAGAACAAATTCAAAAAACCAACGAAATTATTGAAGCTGCTACCGGTAAGAAATGTATTTGGTTTGCCCCGCCTAGTGGCAGTTATCGGGATGAAACAATAAAAGTGGCTGCTGAATTTAAAATGAAGACGGTTATGTGGACGGTTGATACGGTTGATTGGAGAAAACCATCTCCAGATCAGCTGATTTCCCGTGTCATGTCAAAAATTGATAATGGTTCAATGGTTCTTATGCATCCAACTGAGTCTACTGCAAAATCACTTGATCGCTTAATCACTCAAATTAAACAAAAGGATTTAAAAATCGGAACAGTTTCTGAGTTGATGAGCGAAGAAAGAGTGCAATAATTTTAACGTAAGAAATACTGGAAATTGGAGAAAATACAACATTATAAGTATAATGTAAGATGGAGAAGTAGCTGCGTTTGTTTATAGACTGGAGGAAGTCGATGATTAATAAATACACTTGCCAAAATGGCGTAAGAATTGTTTTAGAAAATATTCCTACCGTACGTTCGGTAGCAATTGGTGTTTGGATTGGTACTGGTTCAAGAGATGAGAACCCCGAGAACAATGGAATATCCCATTTTCTTGAGCATATGTTCTTTAAAGGCACCACCACGAGATCTGCGAAGGAAATAGCTGAATCCTTTGATAGCATTGGCGGACAGGTGAATGCATTTACATCTAAGGAATATACATGCTATTATGCTAAAGTTCTTGATACTCATTCCCAATTTGCACTAGATGTGCTCGCAGATATGTTCTTCAATTCCACATTTGTGGAAGAGGAATTAAACAAAGAGAGAAATGTAGTTTTAGAAGAAATAAAAATGTATGAAGATACCCCTGATGATATCGTTCATGATTTATTGAGCAGGGCTGTTTTTGGAGACCATCCATTAGGCTATCCGATTCTAGGGACAGAAGAAATACTTAATACATTTACTGGAGAAACTCTAAATGAATACATTCATGAGAGATATACTCCAGAAAATGTGGTCATCTCAATTGCAGGAAATGTTACTGATGCATTTATTAAAGAAGTTGAAAAGTATTTTGGTTCCTATAAAGGTGGTAACAGTCAAGTTACTGAAAATATTCCTACTTTTCATTCGAATCAAATCTCGCGGAAAAAAGAAACAGAACAGGCCCATTTATGTATAGGTTATGAAGGATTAAAGGTCGGCCATGAAGATATTTACAGCCTAATTACTTTAAATAATATTTTAGGCGGCAGTATGAGCTCAAGATTGTTCCAAGAGGTTCGCGAACAACGGGGCTTAGCGTATTCAGTATTCTCATACCATTCTGCTTACCAAGATAGTGGTATTGTAACACTATACGGTGGAACTGGTGCGAAGCAGCTGAATGTATTATTTGATACCATTCAAGAAACACTTAATACATTGAAGCGAGATGGAATTACTGAAAAGGAATTAACGAATAGCAAAGAGCAGCTAAAAGGCAGCTTGATGCTAAGTCTTGAGAGCACAAATAGCCGGATGAGCCGGAATGGAAAAAATGAACTTTTATTAAAACGTCATCGTTCACTTGATGAAATAATTGAACAGATTGATTCGGTTACAAAAAACGGAGTCGATGAAATGGCAAGAAATATCTTTACAGATAAATATTCTGTCACTTTGATAAGCCCAGACGGAGAATTTCCTAATAAACTTGCATAAAAAGAAGAGGTATTCCATTTAGATGGATACATCTTTTTATATAGGAAAACTTCACCACTAAGTTCTGAAATCTTTTCTTTAGTCTAAATATGGACTTCCTCCTATAGACTATTAGTAAGGTGGAAAGGAAGGGGGGCATTTGCATTGAGATTGAGTGAATTAAGCGGGAAAGAAATTGTTGATGTAAAAAAGGCCGAACGAATGGGAGTACTCGGACAAACTGATTTAGAAATTAATGAAGGGACAGGCCAAATTCAGGCACTGCTTATCCCTTCTATAAAATGGTTTGGTTTTCGAAAACAAGGGGAAGAAATTAGGGTTCCGTGGCATCATATAAAAAAAATAGGCTCTGATATGATCATTATCGATGTACCAGACGAGGATTAATACACGCAAGCCCATGGAGGCCCAAGCAAGATTCATCTTGCTTGGGCTTTTTTATTTAGTACGTATGGAAAACTCACCGAATGAAGAGAACCGACATAAGATGGTGGAGTGATATATAGAAAAGGATTCTCTTAGTAGGATTTTTAAAAAAAGAAGGTGAATGTTTTCATGCTGACAGGGATGCAGATTGCCGTGATTGGCGGGGATGCCAGACAGCTGGAAATCATCCGCAAGTTAACCGAATTAGATGCGAGATTATCGCTTATTGGTTTTGAGCAACTTGATCACGCATTTACAGGTGCGGTCAAGGAAAAGTTGGATGAAGTAGATTTTTCAAATATGGATAACCTTATCCTGCCAGTACCCGGTACAAATTTAGAAGGTCAGGTAGAAACAATCTTTTCTAATGAAAAGGTTATTTTGACAGGGGATATGCTTGCAAAGACCCCCGAGCATTGTACGGTTTATTCCGGAATTAGCAATCCTTACTTAAATGGAATTACTAAGGAAGCTAAACGAACTCTTATACAATTATTTGAAAGGGATGATGTGGCCATCTACAATTCAATTCCAACGGTTGAAGGGACAATAATGATGGCGATTCAACATACCGACTTTACCATACATGGGTCAAATATTGCGGTTCTAGGCTTAGGGAGAGTGGGGATGAGTGTGGCAAGAACCTTTGCTGCACTAGGAGCAAAAGTTAAGGTGGGAGCAAGGAAAAGTGAGCATATAGCTCGGATTACTGAGATGGGATTGACACCATTCCATTTAAATAATCTAGTTAATGAAGTAAAAGACACTGATATTTTAATAAACACAGCACCACATTTGATCGTAACAGCGATGGTTATCTCAAAAATGCCTTCACATACGCTTATTATTGACTTGGCCTCCAAGCCAGGAGGTACTGATTTTCGTTATGCTGAAAAAAGAGGGATTAAAGCATTGCTTGCACCGGGACTGCCTGGGATTGTCGCTCCAAAAACGGCGGGTCAAATTTTGGCCAATGTTCTTGCCCAACTGCTTCAAGATGATTTAAGAAAGCGAAAGGGGAAAGTGAAATGAGTTTAAAAGGTAAAAGAATTGGCTTTGGCTTAACTGGCTCTCATTGTACGTATGATGCAGTATTCCCAGAAATTGAAAAGTTAGTTCAAGCCGGTGCAGAGGTAATGCCTGTCGTTACTTTTACGGTTAAAAATACAGATACCCGCTTTGGAAAAGGAGAAGATTGGATCCAAAGAATTGAAGATTTAACAGGAAACAAAGTGATCGACTCCATTGTAAAAGCAGAGCCGCTCGGACCAAAAATTCCTTTAGATTGTATGGTAATTGCTCCATTAACAGGGGTATCAATGAGTAAATTTGCGAATGCCATGAACGATAGTCCAGTATTAATGGCAGCAAAAGCAACACTGCGTAACTTAAAACCAGTGGTGCTGGGGATTTCAACAAATGATGCACTCGGTTTAAATGGAGTAAATTTAATGAGATTAATGGCTACCAAGAATATATACTTTATTCCATATGGGCAGGATGATCCAATTAAAAAACCAAATTCAATGGTTGCAAGAATGACATTGCTCACAGAAACAGTTGAAGCAGCTATCGAAGGGAAACAAATTCAACCTGTATTAGTAGAAAGGTATAAAGATTCTGACTAATAATTCCTTCATTCATCAAAATAGGTTATTTCTTTTAAGGAATATGTTAAAATAAATTATTCTATCATCAGTGGGAAGATTCAACCCACTGATGAGAAATAAAAAATTATTAATAACATGCTGGATGCTTTATACAGGCATTTCCTTTTAAAGTATATAACCAGTTATGTACAACGATGAGTATGGAAGGGGAAAACTAGTAATGACTCAACAAAATGGATATCACGTTGCTGTTGTTGGAGCAACAGGAGCAGTCGGACAACAAATGATACAAACATTAATGAAAGAGAACTTCCCAATTAGAAAACTTACCCTATTATCTTCAGCACGTTCAGCAGGTAAAAAAGTAGATGTTAATGGTCAAGAATATACGATTGAAGAAGCAAAGCCTGAGAGTTTTGAAGGCGTTGAGATAGCCCTTTTTAGTGCAGGCGGTAGTGTATCAAAGGAGCTTGGTCCAGAAGCAGTTAAGCGCGGTGCGATCGTGGTGGACAACACTAGCGCTTTTAGAATGGATGAGAATACACCTTTAGTTGTACCAGAAGTGAACGAAGAAGACCTTCATCAACATAATGGGATTATTGCTAACCCAAATTGTTCCACTATTCAAATGGTTGTTGCCCTTGAGCCAATTCGTCAACAATTTGGTTTAAAGAAAGTTATCGTCTCCACTTATCAAGCTGTCTCCGGTTCAGGTGCAGCAGCTGTCGAGGAATTAATGCAGCAAACTCAGTCAATCTTAAACGAAGAAGCATATGAACCAAAGATTTTACCAGTGAAATCAGATAAAAATCACTATCAAATTGCTTTTAACGCGATTCCACAAATCGATAAATTTCAAGATAACGGATATACATTTGAAGAGATGAAAATGATTAATGAAACTAAAAAAATCATGCACTTACCAGAGGTACAGGTTTCTGCAACTTGCGTTCGACTTCCTGTAGCAGTTGGTCATTCTGAATCTGTTTATTTTGAAATTGAAGCGGATGATGTTAGTGCGAATGACATTAAAGCATTATTAAAGGATGCTCCAGGTATTATTTTACAAGATGATCCAGAAAATCAGCTATATCCAATGCCTGCAAATTGCGTTGGGAAAAATGATGTTTTTGTCGGCCGAATTAGAAAGGACCTCGATGAATCTCGTGGTTTTCATATGTGGGTTGTCTCTGATAACTTGCTTAAAGGAGCAGCTTGGAACTCTGTCCAAATCGCAGAAAGTTTAGTGAAATTAGGTATTGTAAAATAAAGTTACATCACAAAGGCAGGTTTTTGTGTCACCATGAAAATTATTGTTCAAAAATTTGGCGGTACATCTGTAAAAGATGAAGAAAGCAGAAAATATGCTCAGAGCCATATCGAAAAAGCTTTAGCTGATGGCTATAAAGTGGTAGTTGTAGTTTCCGCGATGGGGAGAAAAGGTGACCCTTATGCAACAGATTCATTACTTTCTTTAGTCGGTGGAAATTTAAGTAAAATTTCAAAACGCGAACATGATTTATTATTGTCATGTGGTGAGGTTATATCTAGTGTTGTGTTTGTGAATATGCTGCTTGAGAGCGGAATTAATGCTGTATCATTAACTGGTGCACAAGCAGGTTTCCGTACAAACAATGACCATACAAATGCAAAAATTATTGATATGCAATGTGATCGGTTGCTTAGTGAGTTAGAAAGTAATGATGTTGTCGTGGTAGCAGGCTTTCAAGGTGCGGCAAATAATGGTGATATGACAACCATTGGCCGGGGTGGAAGTGACACTTCAGCAGCTGCCTTAGGAGCTGCCCTAAATGCTGAGTATATTGACATATTTACAGATGTGGAAGGAATTATGACAGCAGACCCGCGTATTGCTGAAAATGCAAGACCACTATCTGTTGTAACTTACACAGAAGTGTGTAATATGGCTTATCAAGGTGCTAAGGTCATTCACCCTAGGGCGGTTGAAATCGCTATGCAGGCAAAAGTGCCAATCCGGATTCGCTCAACCTATTCAGATAATTTAGGAACATTGGTCACATCCATAAATAAAAATAATCGTGGCAGTGATATCAAGGAACGTGTTGTTACCGGAATCGCTCATGTTTCAAATGTTACCCAAATTAAAGTCTTTGCAAAAAAGGATCAATATTACTTGCAGGCTGAAGTATTTAAGGCGATGGCCAATGAAGGCATCAGTGTAGATTTTATCAATATTTCTCCTAATGGTGTAATCTATACAGTTACGGAAGAAATGACGGATCGTGCAATTACAGTTCTAAATGAATTAGGCAATGACCCCGTCGTTGAGCGTCATTGTGCTAAGGTTTCTGTTGTTGGTGCAGGAATTGCCGGTGTCCCTGGTGTTACCTCCAAAATCGTGACGGCTTTATCGGATTATGGGATTCGTATATTACAATCTGCAGATAGTCATACTACGATTTGGGTACTTGTAAAGCAGGATGATTTAGTTAAATCGGTTAATGCCCTTCATGATGCCTTTCAGTTAGAAGATGAATCAGTAGAATTTAATATTACTGATTTATAAAAGTTGTCTTCAAATGAATAGTAAATCCCTAAGATGAATTGTGGATTTAATTATGCTTGATGGTATTGAGAGGAGTAGAAATATGGTTCATTTCGGGCGAGTTTCGACGGCAATGGTAACTCCCTTTGATAAAAAAGGACATATTGACTTTGCTAAAACCACGCAATTAGTGAATTATTTAATTGAAAATGGAACAGAATCCCTTGTAATTGCTGGGACCACTGGTGAATCTCCAACCTTGTCTAAGGAAGAAAAACTGGCATTATTTGATCATGTTGTTAAAGTAGTAAATAAGCGCATTCCAGTAATAGCTGGAACAGGAAGCAATAATACTTATGCATCCATTGAATTAACAAAAAAAGCTGAGCACCTTGGAGTGGATGCAATAATGATTGTTGCTCCTTATTATAATAAACCAAATCAAGAAGGCCTTTATCAGCATTTCAAGGCTGTTGCAGAAGCAACCTCCTTGCCGGTAATGGTTTACAACATACCAGGCCGTTCTGCAGTTAATATCCATCCTGATACGATTATTCGATTATCAAAGATCGCAAATATTGTAGCAGTTAAGGAAGCAAGCGGTGATCTTAATGCAATGACACATATCGTTGCTAATACAGATGATGATTTTGTTTTATATAGTGGGGATGACAGTATGACAATCCCTGTGCTTTCTATTGGCGGGGTAGGTGTAATTTCGGTTGCATCTCACGTTATTGGGAATCAACTGCAGGAAATGGTTAAAGCTTTTTTTAATGGTGAAAACGAAAAGGCTGCTAAAATGCATCAACAGCTTCTCCCAATTATGCAAGGGTTATTTGCTGCTCCGAGTCCTGCTCCTGTAAAAACGGCTTTACAGGTATCAGGATTAGATGTCGGGTCAGTAAGGCTCCCACTCGTTGGGCTGACAGAACAAGAACGAACAATATTAATTACTCTATTAAAACAAATAAAATGAATAGTCAAAGCCAACCGGATCAAAAAGTCGGTTGGCTTTTTGATTTAAAAGGCTGTGTTAAGGCTTATTGTATATTTTGGCACCCTGTTGATTGGAGCGGAAATCAACAGGCAACTTTAACAGAGCCATCAGAAAAAGTCATTATTGCATTTTTATTGGAAAGGTTTTCAAAAATCAAGTATAATAATTATAACTGATTTGGATCGGAAATAAGAAAGGCGGATGCACCCTATAGAGCGGAGCTGCAGCTAGACATTTTTCGGAGTTCAATTAAATAAATTTAGTTACAACATAGGAGGATTTACAAATTGATAAACAAAATTAATAACTCCATTAAGGTAATCTCACTTGGTGGCGTAGGAGAAATCGGAAAAAATATGTATCTTGTCGAAGTGGACAAGGATATATTTATTATTGATGCCGGCTTAATGTTCCCCGAGGAAGAAATGCTAGGCATAGATATTGTCATTCCGGATATTACATATTTAAAAGAAAATAAGGAACGGGTAAAGGCAATTTTCCTTACTCATGGACATGAAGATCATATTGGGGCATTGTCATATGTTCTTACCCATATTGATGTGCCTGTTTATGGAACTAAGCTCACACTGGCACTTGCAAGTGCAAAGCTTAGAGAACAGGATTATTTTAGTAAGACAAATTTTATTGAAGTGCAGTCAGATACGATTGTTAACTTAGATGCAGTTGATGTTAGTTTCTTTAAAACCAATCATAGTATTCCAGATTCTGTGGGGATTTGCATTCATACCTCTGAAGGATCCATTGTTTATACAGGTGATTTTAAATTTGATCAGGCGGCTACACAGCTTTATAAACCTGAAATTGGAAAGATGGCAGCTATTGGAGAACAAGGGGTTTTATGTTTATTGTCTGATAGTACGGAAGCTGAAAAGCCTGGTTATACTGCATCAGAAGCAATGGTGGAACGGGAAATGTCCAATACCTTCTATAATGCACCTGGGAGGATTATTGCAGCATGTTTTGCCTCGGATATAAATAGAATTCAACATATTTTTAACTCAGCAAAGGAAAACGGACGTAAAGTGGCTGTGGTCGGTAAGAGCTTGGAGCGGATCTATCATATTGCCCTTGATTTAGGATATTTAGAAGTAGAAGAAGATCTAATTATTCCTGTCAGTCAGTTAAAAGAATATCAGGATCATGAAATTGTCGTATTAATGACTGGGAGTCAGGGTGAACCGATCGAGGCTTTGCAGAGAATGGCAAAGCAAATGGATAAAGTGGTTAACATCCAAAAAGGAGATACGGTTTTGATTGCCGCTTCCCCGCTTAGAGGCAGTGAAGTATTTTTATTTAAAACAATCGACTTGCTCTTTAGAGCTGGTGCTAATGTTATATCGGGTAAAAGGACGATCCATGTATCAAGTCATGGCAGTCAAGAAGAATTAAAATTTATGATAAACTTAATGAAGCCGAAATATCTCGTTCCTGTACATGGTGAATATCGGATGCTTAAAGCGCACCGAAAATTAGCTTTGGAATGTGGTCTCACAGATGAACAAATTATTATCCCTGACCGTGGAGATATTCTAGAATGGAAGGAAGGCAGACTAGCCATTTCGGGTAAGGTTCCTTCTGGGAATATTCTAATCGATGGCATTGGTGTTGGTGATGTCGGGAATATCGTCCTACGTGACCGAAGGCTCTTATCGCAGGATGGAATCCTAATTGTCGTAGTGACATTGAAAAAACAAGACAAGAGTATAGCAGCTGGTCCTGAAATTATTTCTAGAGGATTTGTTTATGTTCGCGAATCGGAGAAGTTGATGGAGGAGTCAACAAAACTAGTTCGTGACATTGTAGAAAGAAATATTGCCAAAGAAACATTTGAATGGTCTAGTTTAAAGCAAGAGATAAGAGAAGAATTAAATCGAAATTTATATGAAAAAACAAAAAGAAGACCGATGATTCTCCCAATCATTATGGAAATCTAGAATGAAAGCACTGGACATCCAGTGCTTTTTATTTTTGGCATGATTTTACCTTATAAGATAATACTAACCTATATCATGCTTGAAGGGAGTATTAAGGATGAATAACGATTTTCAAAAGGATAAAACTGCGAGTCAAGAAGGCGGCGAACCTCAAAAAGAGGATAAACCATCTTCTGCATTAATAGAAAAAATTCAGCAGCTAGGACAAACAAATGTCCCGCAGCTGTCAACAGATTCTAAAATTCATTGTTTGACAATTATTGGTCAAATTGAAGGGCATTTGGCACTGCCACCACAAAACAAAACAACAAAATATGAGCATATCATTCCTCAACTTGTAGCAATAGAACAAAACCCTAAAATAGAGGGTGTTCTCATTATTTTAAATACGGTTGGCGGGGATGTTGAGGCAGGCCTAGCTATATCTGAAATGCTTGCGACTCTGTCAAAGCCGACGGTTTCCATTGTATTAGGAGGAGGCCACTCCATTGGAGTTCCAATTGCTGTTTCCTGTGACTACTCCTTTATTGCTGAAACGGCAACCATGACGATCCACCCTATTCGATTAACGGGTCTTGTAATTGGTGTGCCGCAAACCTTCGAATATATGGATAAAATGCAAGACCGGGTCATTAACTTTGTAACCAAGCATTCAAAAATTAGTGAAGAAACATTTAAAGATTTAATGTTTGCAAAAGGAAATTTAACTAGGGATATTGGAACGAATGTAATTGGTGTTGATGCTGTTAAGACAGGTTTAATTGATGAAGTAGGCGGGCTTGGACAGGCAATGAAAAAGTTAAATGAAATGATTGACCTACATAAAGAAAAGGATGAGGGGATGATCCAATGATACTTTATACTATGGTGCCACCCGAATTAATTTTTCCTTATGAGGTGGAATCACCCAGACAACCACAAATGGTCAGTTACCAGGGCATACCCCTCATGGTAGAGTTTGTAGATGGTCAAAATGTTCAAGTCATCCGGAATCTAAGTACAGATCCCCAGCATTACTTGGATGACCAACTATGTCCGGGAGCAAAAATTTCTTTCGCGAACCTGGACGGATTGTCCGCTATGTAATAGAAGATTATGGTATAATCAAGGGAAGACACTAGAGCAGCCAGTAAGGCTGCTTTCTTCCTTTTTACCCTCTTATACAGGGATGTTAGATACTAAAGGAATAATATACCATAATAAACACAGGGTGATTAGATGGCAAAGAAAAAGAGAAGACAACCTAAAAAAAGAGATAACCATTTGAAAAAGACTGTTCAATTTGAATTATCCGCATTGGCCATTTTAGCAATTGCAATCATATCGATAGCAAAACTTGGTGCAGTAGGAAAAGCAACCGTGATTTTCTTCCGATTTTGGATGGGAGAATGGTATATGCTCAGTTTAATTGGACTAGTTGTATTAAGCGTTTATTTAATGTGGAAACGAATTATTCCTTTTTTCTTCCATATTAAATTAGTTGGAGTGTACTTTATTACTTCAGCGATTCTGCTCCTAAGTCATGTCACGCTTTTTCATTTGCTAACCAATGATGGGAAATTTAAAGACCCCAGTGTGATCAGCAATACATGGGAATTATTTATGATGGAACTAAGAGGTGAAACAAGCACAACCGATTTAGGTGGGGGAATGCTTGGGGCAGTATTATTTGCTATATTTCATTATTTATTTGCAGAGACGGGGACGAAAATTATTGCTTTTATTTTCATCCTAATTGGAGTTATTTTACTAACTGGAAAATCTTTTGGAGATTTTGTTGCGAAAATCATGATGGTTCTTGTTGATTTCTCAAAAAGTCAATGGGATGCATTTAAAACCGATATGACAGAATGGAAACAAAAACAACAGGAGAAAAAAGCAGAAAGAACTACACAAAGAAGACAAGTGCAGGAGAACAGTGAACAGAATCGCCAGACAAGATCAACTACAGAATCACAATCACCTCAGGAAGAAATCAGTTCTCCAGAGCCAATTATTTCTAGCTTTGCAGATAGGGCCTATGTCGAAGAGGTAATTGAAACAAATCAGCCTGCAGAAACGAAGCAAACTAAAAGCAAGCCGGAAGAAAATGAAGATCCAATACCGCCAATCACTTTTACAGAAGTCGAGAATATCGACTATGAGTTACCCCCGCTTAGATTGTTAAGTTTGCCAAGAAAAGCAGACCAAAGTGGAGAATATGAACAAATCCATGCGAATGCGGCAAAGCTCGAGAGAACATTTCAAAGCTTTGGAGTAAAGGCGAGAGTTACTCAAGTACATTTAGGACCAGCTGTTACAAAATATGAAGTTCATCCCGATGTAGGTGTAAAGGTAAGTAAAATTGTCAGTCTAAGTGATGACTTAGCATTAGCACTAGCTGCTAAAGGAATTCGAATTGAAGCGCCAATCCCTGGTAAATCAGCGATTGGAATAGAGGTCCCTAATTCAGAGGTGGCAATGGTTTCACTTCGTGAGGTATTAGAAGCAACCCAAAATGACAAGCCCGACTCAAAACTGTTAATTGGTTTAGGCAGAGACATTACTGGTGAGGCTGTTTTGGCGGAATTAAATAAAATGCCCCATTTGTTGGTTGCTGGTGCAACTGGAAGCGGAAAAAGTGTATGTATAAACGGAATTATCACTAGTATATTGATGCGAGCAAAGCCTCATGAAGTAAAATTAATGATGATTGACCCGAAAATGGTTGAATTGAATGTTTATAATGGGATTCCACACCTATTAGCACCGGTAGTAACGAATCCAAAAAAAGCCTCACAAGCATTGCAAAAAGTAGTAAGCGAAATGGAACGACGTTATGATTTGTTCTCCCATACGGGAACGCGTAATATTGAGGGCTATAATGAACATGTAAGAAGGCACAACTTAGAAGAAAATGATAAACAGCCATTGCTGCCATTTATTGTCGTTATTGTTGATGAGTTAGCAGACTTAATGATGGTTGCCTCTTCAGATGTGGAGGATTCGATTACCCGCCTTGCACAAATGGCCCGTGCGGCAGGAATTCACTTAATTATTGCAACCCAACGGCCATCTGTTGATGTCATTACTGGGGTAATTAAAGCAAATATTCCATCAAGAATTGCCTTTGCCGTATCCAGTGCTACCGATTCCAGGACAATTTTGGATATGGGTGGTGCAGAAAAACTGTTAGGCAGAGGCGATATGTTATTCCTTCCAGTTGGAGAATCAAAGCCAGTTCGAGTTCAAGGTGCTTTCCTTTCGGACCAAGAAGTGGAGGATACGGTAGAATTTGTAATTGGACAGCAAAAAGCGCAATATCAGGATGAAATGATACCAGATGATATCCCAGAAGTAACGGGTGCGGTCGATGATGATATTTATGAAGAGGCAGTTGACTTAATTATCGAAATGCAAACAGCATCTGTTTCTATGTTACAAAGACGTTTTCGTATTGGGTATACAAGAGCAGCAAGATTAATAGACGAAATGGAGGCACGTGGGATCGTTGGACCTTATGAAGGCAGTAAGCCACGAGCTGTCTTGCAGGCGAAACCAATAGATAAAGAAGAACAAAGTTCATAAATTAGTTGGTGAAATTTCTAGAAACTGTAAAAGGTAGACTAGAAAATATAGTGCCTTTATTATGATGGGAAAATTATCATAATAAGGGCTGTTTTTTTGTGGGTGAAATTACTCAAAAAATCCAAAATAATATATAGGAAAAATTTCCTTGATACATTTGTGACATAACCTTCCCCATTATCGACAAAATTTATAAATAGCTATTTATTTATACCCAAAAAAGTGTTAATATAAATTTCGATTAGTAGAAATGATATCAGATGTCTGATGTCTAAGGAAAAGGCTGGAGGATACAGGATGTCTATAAAATCAGATAACCGGCATTTATACCTACAAGTTATCGATCGTCTAAAGCAAGATATAGCAGATGGGGTATATAAAGAAAAAGAGAAATTACCTTCTGAGTTTGATCTTGCCAAACATCTTGGTGTGAGCAGAGCAACTCTTCGAGAAGCATTACGGATCCTCGAAGAAGAAAATGTCATCATTAGACGACATGGCGTGGGTACTTTTGTTAATGTAAAGCCCTTGTTTACATCAGGTATAGAACAACTTAATAGTGTAACAGCCATGATTAAACAAGCTGGAATGACTCCTGGAACAATTTTCCTTAGTTCATCAACACAAGATGCTACCGAAGAGGATATTCGCCGTTTTTCCTGTTCTATTGATGAGGAGATTTTCGTGATGGAGAGGGTTAGAACCGCCAATGGGGAGCCAGTCGTTTATTGTGTCGACAAGGTACCCAAACGTATTCTGCCGGAAACATTTTCACATGCAGAAGAATCGATCTTTCATATTTTGGAAGAAAAAGCTAACAGAAGAATTACATACGCGGTTGCTCAAATTGAGCCCTTAGGCTATCATGAAAAAATTTCCCCAATTCTAGAATGTGAACCAGAAACTGCATTGTTAGTCTTAAAGCAAATGCATTTCGATGAAATGGATGAACCTATTCTTTTTTCGGTAAACTATTTTAAAGCAGACAAGTTTAGTTTTCATGTTTTAAGGAAAAGAATTTAAATTTTTTTCATCCATCTTGAAAACGCAATCAGTCTTGCTATTCAAACATTTTTACTTAATCAATCCATATTCATAGGGGGTCAATACCATGAAAAAGCGTAAAATTGGAACGGCATTATCACTTGTTCTTGCTGCTGGTACACTATTAGGAGCATGTGGAAAAAGTGATAATACAAACAAAGATACATCAAAAGGCGGAGAAAAGAAAAATGAATTCTCTGTAGCAATGGTTACTGATGTTGGTGGTGTTGATGACAAATCATTTAACCAATCTGCTTGGGAAGGTCTTCAGAAATTTGGTAAAGATAACGGATTATCAAAAGGTAAAGGCGGATATGATTACGTTCAATCAAAATCAGATGCAGATTACGCTACCAACTTAAACACTCTTGCCCGTCAAGATTTTGATTTAGTATTCGGTATTGGATTTTTGATGCAAGGTGCTGTGGAAGAAATTTCAAAGCAACAAAAGGATCATCACTTTGCAATTGTTGACTCTGAAGTCAAACAACCAAATGTTGCAAGCATTCTATTTAAAGAACAAGAAGCATCATTCCTTGCAGGAGTTGCAGCAGCAATGACAACTAAATCCAATAAAATTGGATTTATTGGTGGTATTGAAGGGGCAGTTATTGAACGTTTTGAAGCAGGCTTTGTAGCTGGTGTTAAAGCTGCAAAACCTGAAGCGACTGTTGACATTCAATATGCTGGTGCATTTGATAAAGCAGAGCTTGGACAATCGATTGCTTCGAAAATGTATTCTTCAGGCGATGATGTAGTTTTCCACGCTGCTGGTGGTACAGGTGTAGGCTTATTTAAAGAAGCTAATGACCTTAAGAAAAAAGATCCATCTCGTGAAATTTGGGCTATCGGGGTTGACAGTGACCAAGCAAACATGGGTCCAGATATTGTTTTAACTTCCGCTCTTAAACGCGTAGATAATGCGGTTTATGACGTTTCTACAAAAACGAAAGATGGTAACTTCCCTGGTGGGGAAGTGGCATTATACGGTCTTGCTGAAGACGGTGTTGGGTTAGCTCCAATCAATAGCAAAGCACCGAACAAGGCTGCGATTGAAACATCTGTTAAAGATTGGACTGACAAAATTAAATCAGGTTCAGTGAAAGTTCCTGGTACTCGTGCAGAATTAAAGACTTTTAGCGCAAAATAATTTTTGTGGAATAAGCGGGAGAATTCTCGCTTATTCCAAACTATGGAATCCTAACTGAAGCGTGGAATAAATGTTCTACCTTTCATTTAAGATTTTATTAGGGAGTTAATCCCTGTTTTTTAAAAATCCTTAAAGGTCTGACCTCTTACTACTATTGGTCAAATTTTCCTTTTATCTTAACACAGGGAGTGAGAAAGATGGATTTTGTAATTGAAATGCTCAACATTCGAAAGGAATTTGGCGGTTTCGTTGCGAATGATAACATTACCCTTCAATTGAAGAAGGGCGAAATTCATGCATTACTTGGTGAAAATGGTGCAGGCAAATCCACTTTAATGAATGTACTTTTTGGTTTATACCAGCCGGAACAAGGAGAAATTCGGGTAAAAGGGAAACCAGTTAATATTTCTAACCCAAATATTGCTAATGATCTAGGGATCGGAATGGTTCACCAACACTTTATGCTTGTTGATACTTTTACTGTAACGGAAAATATTATTCTCGGCAGAGAAATCACCACAGGCGGTCGAATTGATCTTAAAAAGGCAGAAAAAGAGGTTCGTGAAATTTCAGAACGATATGGTTTGGCCGTTGACCCTCAAGCAAAAATTTCCGATATATCAGTTGGAATGCAGCAAAGGGTAGAAATTTTAAAAACGTTGTACCGAGGTGCTGAAATTGTCATTTTTGATGAACCATCAGCCGTACTAACCCCACAAGAAATAAAAGAACTTATGCAGATTATGAAAACGCTTATAAAAGAAGGAAAGTCGATTATTTTAATCACCCATAAGTTAAAAGAGATTATGGAAGTTGCCGATCGGTGTACCGTCATACGCAAAGGTAAAGGAATTGGGACAGTAAATATTAGTGAAACAAACCCTAATGAACTTGCGAGCTTAATGGTTGGGCGTGAAGTCGTCTTCAAAACCGAGAAAACAGAAGCAAAACCCAAACAGGATGTATTACAGATTCAAGACTTACTAGTAAAAGATGCTCGCGGAATTAATGTTGTAAATGGTCTTAATCTAACCGTAAAAGCCGGGGAGATTGTTGGGATTGCTGGTGTTGATGGCAATGGACAATCAGAATTCATTGAGGCTATTACTGGTTTACGTAAGGCAGAAAGTGGCAGCGTGAAGTTAAATGGAAATGAACTTATTAATCATACTCCTAGAAAAATAACTGAGGCGGGTGTTGGTCATATTCCTCAGGACCGCCATAAACACGGACTTGTGTTAAATTTCCCAATCGGTGAGAACATGGTCTTACAAACGTATAATAAAAAGCCATATTCAAAAAATGGGATTCTAAATTTTAAAGAGATTTATAAAAAGGCAAAAACTTTAATTAGTGAGTTTGATGTCAGGACTCCAAGTGAGTACACCTTGGCTCGCGCTCTTTCTGGCGGTAACCAGCAAAAGGCCATTATTGGACGTGAGGTTGACCGTAATCCGGATTTATTAATTGCAGCACAGCCTACACGTGGATTAGATGTTGGTGCAATTGAATTTATTCATAAGCGTCTTATAGAGCAGCGTGATAATGGAAAAGCTGTTTTACTTATTTCATTTGAATTGGATGAAATATTAAACGTGAGTGACCGAATTGCTGTTATATATGAGGGGAAAATTGTAGCGGTAGTTAACCCAAGAGAAACTTCAGAACAAGAACTTGGCTTATTGATGGCTGGGTCAAATAGAAAGGAAGCGGGTGAACACGCCAATGCTTAAAAGCTTTAAAAGTATCTTAACACCTATTATTGCCGTTTTATTGGGGATAATTGTTGGAACTATTATTATGATCATCAGCGGTTATGATGCACTCGCAGCATTCACAGCATTATGGAACGGGGCTTTTGGTGATTCTTATTATCTAGGAGAAGTAATTAGACAGTTTACTCCTTATATTCTTGCAGGATTAGCTGTAGCATTTGCTTTTCGTGTCGGCCTGTTTAATATTGGAGTAGAGGGACAATTTTTAGTTGGCTGGCTAGCCGCAGTATGGGTGGGAGTTGCCTTCGATCTCCCGAAAATTATCCATTTACCATTAGCTATTATAGCAGCTATGGTAGCTGGAGCCTTGTGGGCGTTCATTCCTGGCTTCTTAAAAGCTCGTTTTCGCGTTCATGAAGTAATTGTTACCATTATGATGAATTATGTTGCCTTACATGTTTCAAATTATTTTATAAAAAATATCATTACAGATAATAAAGATAAAACAGATATGATTAAAGAATCTGCCACATTAAGGTCTCCCTGGTTAGAGAGTTTAACTGATTATTCAAGACTTCACTGGGGTATTATCCTTGCCATTTTATCCTGCTTTGTTATGTGGTTCTTATTAGAACGGACAACTAGAGGATTTGAATTAAGATCAGTAGGTTTTAACCAACATGCTGCCCATTATGCTGGGATGAATGTTAATAAAAATATTATCCTCTCTATGGTTATTGCAGGTGCTTTTGCTGGTTTAGCAGGATCGATGGAAGGATTAGGAACTTTCGGCTACGCCACCGTTAAAGGCGGTTTTACAGGTGTTGGATTTGATGGGATTGCTGTTGCCCTGCTAGGTGGGAATACATCAATAGGTGTATTTTTCTCAGCTATATTATTTGGTGCACTAAAAGTTGGAGCATTAAATATGCCTCTCGAAGCGGGTGTTCCGAATGAATTAGTTGATATCATTATTGCCTTGATTGTATTCTTTGTTGCATCAAGTTATATTATTAGAATATTTCTTGACCGATTTAGTAAAAAGGAGGTGAAGTAAGTTGAGCTTAATGGAAATATTAATGATTGTTGTTCCATCCACTTTGTTATGGGCAGCTCCACTTGTCTTCACTGCATTAGGCGGTATTTTCTCTGAGCGTTCGGGAGTTGTAAATATTGGTCTTGAAGGATTAATGGTTATAGGTGCATTTACAGCTATTGTCTTTAACCTTACCTTCGTTAATTCGTTCGGAAGTTGGACACCTTGGATTGCAATTGTAGTTGCAATGGTTGCGGGTGCGATATTTTCAATGTTACATGCGGTAGCTGCGATTACATTCCGTGCTGACCATACTGTTTCTGGTGTTGCTATTAACTTACTTGCATCAGGCTTAACATTGTTTCTAGTGAAACTAATCTATGATAAAGGTGAAACAGATATTATCAGCAAAGGATTCAATAAAATTGATATCCCGGTTTTAAAAGATATTCCAGTTATTGGGAAAATATTTTTCCAAAATACGTATTGGACTTCATTCTTAGCAATCATTGTTGCAATTATCGTTTGGTACATTGTATTTAAAACACCATTTGGACTGCGCCTCCGTTCTGTTGGTGAACATCCAATGGCTGCTGATACAATGGGGATTAATGTTACAAAAATGCGTTATTTAGGTGTTATTCTTTCAGGAGCTTTTGGTGGTCTGGGTGGTGGAGTATATGCACAATCCATTACATCTAACTTCAGCCACTCAACAATCAGTGGTCAAGGTTTCATGGCATTAGCGGCAATGATTTTTGGGAAATGGCATCCACTTGGCGCACTTGGTGCTGCAATATTCTTTGGTTTTGCACAAAGTATTAGTATCATTGGATCAAGCTTACCTTTCTTAAAAGAAATTCCGAATGTGTACCTGTTAATTGCTCCTTATGTTTTAACAATATTAGCTTTAACTGGCTTCATCGGTCGTGCAGATGCACCTAAAGCATCTGGTACTCATTATATTAAAGGTAGTAGATAATTCATCTACTATACGGACGGAATCCTTGGTTATCTTGCCAGGGGTTCTTTTTTTATGAGAGAAAAAGTGATATTGCTTGTATTGACCAACCCTGCCAAATTATAGTAATAAGTATAGGTTTTCTTTCAAAGGAAATGATATAAAGAAAAATGCTTACATATTGTAATGTATAACCTTTAACAGTTAAGGAGGAATGGATGTGGCAACAGCTGCAGAAAAAATAACAGAGCTTAATGGATATAGACTTCATGTGATCCCAACAGAAAAATATAAAACGAATACTTTAATTTGGAAAATGAAAGCCCCGCTTACAAAAGAAGATGTAACCAAACGAGCACTTCTTCCACAGGTATTGCAAAGCAGTTCAGCAAAATATTCTTCAACCACTGCACTTCGGTCCTATCTTGATGAGTTATATGGAGCGACACTTTTCGTTGATCTATCTAAAAAAGGTGAATACCATATCATGAGTTTTTCAATCGAAATTGCCAATGAAAAATTCTTAAGTGATCCAAGTCCATTATTAAGAAAAGGGTTTGAATTATTAGCAGAAATATTAACAAATCCAAACCTTAAAGGTAATGCTTTTGATCCAGGCACTGTAGAAAAAGAAAAGCGGACACAAAAACAAAGGATTCAATCCGTTTTTGATGATAAGATGCGCTACTCAAATGTACGCCTGATTCAAGAAATGTGTAAGGGGGAACCCTATGCTTTAGAAGTAAACGGGGATGCTGCTGATGTAGATGCCATAACTCCCGAGAATTTATATGAATATTATCAAGACGCCTTTTTATCTGATGAAATGGATTTATATATTATCGGTGATGTTGATGAAGAAGAAGTGAAGCAATTTGCATCAGATCTATTAAAGTTTGAGGATAGAACACCGAAAAAATTAGTACAAGAAAAGGTAACCTTGAATAGACAAGTTAATGAAGTGAAAGAGCAGCAAGATGTAAAACAAGGGAAATTAAACATTGGCTATCGCACAAACATCGTCTATGGTGATTCGGATTATTTTGCCTTGCAAGTGTTCAATGGAATATTTGGCGGGTTCTCTCATTCTAAATTATTTATAAATGTACGTGAAAAAGCAAGTCTTGCCTATTATGCAGCAAGCCGTCTTGAGAGTCATAAAGGCTTAATGATGGTTATGTCAGGAATTGATTTAAAAAATTATGATCAGGCAGTTGGAATTATACATGATCAATTAGAGGCGATGAGAAATGGTGATTTTACAGACCAAGAACTCGACCAAACAAAAGCAGTTATTCAAAATCAAATCCTAGAGACCATAGATACATCAAGAGGGTTAACTGAAATTCTTTATCATAATGTTGTGGCCGATGCAAATATTAATCTTGATACATGGCTGAAAGAAATGCAAAATGTAACGAAAGAAGAAATCATCGCAGTCGCTAAAAAAATTGAAATCGATACCATCTACTTCTTAACAGGAACGGAGGCGGGCAAATAAATGGAGAAAATTAGTTTCGACCAACTTCAGGAAGAACTTTACCATGAAAAACTGGCCAATGGTCTAAATGTGTATATTTTACCGAAAAAAGGATTTAATAAAACCTTTGCTACCTTTACGACAAAGTATGGTTCTGTGGATAATACATTTGTTCCATTGGGAAAAGAAGAGTATGTTAAAGTTCCTGATGGAATTGCTCACTTTTTAGAGCATAAGCTGTTTGAAAAAGAAGATGGCGATGTTTTTCAACAATTTAGCCGCCAGGGAGCATCGGCTAATGCGTTTACCTCCTTTACTCGAACAGCCTATTTATTTTCGAGTACGTCAGACGTAGAAAAAAATCTAGAAACCCTCATTGATTTTGTTCAGGAACCATATTTTTCAGAAAAAACAGTTGAAAAAGAAAAAGGGATAATTGGGCAGGAAATTACTATGTATGATGATAATGCGGATTGGCGTTTATACTTTGGATTGATTCAAAATCTTTACCAAAACCATCCGGTAAAGATTGATATCGCTGGAACAATTGAATCGATTTCCCATATTACTAAAGATTGGCTCTATGAATGCTATAACACCTTCTATCATCCGAGTAACATGTTATTATTTATTGTTGGCCCAGTAAACCCAGAAAGTTTCATGAATCAAGTTAAAGAGAATCAAGCGAAAAAGGAATACAAAGATATGCCTGAGATTCAGCGGAAATTTGAAAATGAACCGACAGAGGCAGCTGAAAAAAGACAGGTACTTGAAATGAATGTGCAAACATCAAAATGCTTACTTGGAATAAAAGCACTACATGTCGATCAAAGCGGAAATGAAATGTTAAAAAATGAATTAACCATGAATGTCCTATTGGATTTATTGTTTGGGAAAAGTTCGGAAAATTACAATCAACTCTATAATGATGGACTAATTGATGAAACCTTTTCTTTCGATTATACCCAAGAGCAGGGCTTTGGGTTTGCCATGATCGGCGGAGACACTGGAGAACCTGATAAATTAGCAGAAACTCTTCAAAAAATGCTTCTAGATGCTAAAAATCAAAATGTCTTTAATGAGGATCAACTAGAAAGAGCGAAGAGGAAAAAGATTGGTGCATTTTTGCGGGCGGTAAACTCACCAGAGTATATCGCCAATCAGTTTACGCGCTACGCATTTAATGATATGAATTTGTTTGATGTGGTTCCAACACTTGAAAAAATCACCCTAAACGATGTTCAGTCACTAGCGTCAGAAGTCATATCAGAAGACCGGTTTTCAGTATGTCAGGTAATTCCTAAAAAAAAATAAATACATGAAAGCGTCGATTAACCGGCGCTTTTTCTTCGTATTAGTCACAGTAAAAGAGAGTGGGAACAAAAATGAAATATGTATTAATAACGGGTGCAAGTGGTGGAATCGGCCAAGCGATTGCATATAACCTGGCAGAAAAAGGCTATCATTTGTATCTGCATTACCATAAAAATACACAAGCAATAAAGGAATTAATAAATAATCTGGAGTCATACGGTGGGGAGTATATTCCGATTCAAGCAAATTTAGCTGATCCAAGTGGATATAAAAAGGTCAATTCAGAAATATTTTCATTAGATGCGATTATCCATTGCGGGGGCCAAAGTCAATATGGGCTTCTTGTTGATTTACAGCAATCTGAAGCAGAAGCATTATTAAATGTTCATGTGTTAACGCCATTAATGCTGACAAAAGAGCTCCTTCCGAAATTGCTTGCTAAAGGAAACGGAAATATTGTGGTGATTACTTCGATTTGGGGGCAAACAGGAGCGGCTTGTGAAGTTGCATATTCTACGGTTAAGGGAGCGCAAATTGCATTCGTTAAGGCATTGAGTAAAGAAGTAGCCATGAATGGAATTCGTGTAAATGCCATTGCCCCTGGAGCTATATTGACACCAATGATGGAAGGTTTTACACCAGAAGAAGTAGATCAGCTTTCATACGAAATACCAATGGGCAGGTTGGGGCAGCCGGAGGATATAGCGAGGGGTGTAGCATATTTACTTTCCGAAGATTCATCCTACATGACAGGACAAATCCTAGCAATAAATGGCGGGTGGTATACCTAAAATTTCAATGTAATCAATGTATAGTTCCCTCCTCTTCGTCACAAAATAATCTTGTACTAATAAAAGAGGAGGGAAATAACCATGTCTGTTTTAGATAACTGGAAACAATGGGAGGACTTCTTAGCCGATCGTCTTCATCATGCACAAAATGAAGGTATGAGCGATGGAGCCATTAGTAACCTTGCTTTTCAAATTGGTGATTATTTATCAAACCAAGTAGAACCAAAAAATGAACAGGAAAGAATTCTTGCTGATCTTTGGTCAGTTGCAGATAAAGAAGAACAACAGGCAATTGCAAATATAATGGTTAAATTGATTCAAAATAACGGCAGTCGTTAAAAGAGAGGAGGACTTTCTCCTCTCTTTTTGTATGCATTCTTGGAGAATCACTGTTAACGAGCGGAATATCTTTGTTTTTACTTTCATCTTCATCCAAAATCATTTATTATAGGGGTTAGATAAGAAATTGTAAAAAAAATGTCGAAACTTCTTTTGAGGAGGTTTATTACTTGAAAAAAGAATGGTATTTAGAATATGAGATTCAGAAGAACCGACCAGGCCTATTAGGGGACATTTCATCCCTATTAGGAATGCTCTCTATTAACATTGTTACAATAAATGGTGTAGATGAAGGACGACGAGGATTACTCATTTTAGCAAAAGATGATGACCAAATTAAACGCCTTGAGTCAATTTTACATACGATGGACACAATAAAACTAATTAAACTTAGAGAACCCAAACTGCGTGACAGGCTTGCGGTAAGACATGGACGTTATATTCAAAGAGATGCGGACGATAAAAAAACCTTCCGTTTTGTAAGGGATGAACTTGGCTTATTAGTTGATTTTATGGCAGAATTATTTAAGCAGGAAGGCCATAAGTTGATTGGTATTCGCGGAATGCCTCGTGTAGGAAAAACAGAATCATTGGTGGCTGCAAGTGTTTGTGCAAATAAACGCTGGTTATTTGTGTCTTCCACTTTGTTAAAACAAACAATCCGTAATCAATTAATTGAAGATGAATATAACGAAAACAATCTATTTATACTGGATGGAATTGTTTCTACCAGACGTGCTAATGAGCGTCATTGGCAGCTTGTTCGTGAAATCATGAGACTTCCGTCTGTAAAAGTCATCGAGCATCCTGATATTTTTGTTCAAAACTCAGAATATACACTCGACGATTTTGATTACATTATTGAGCTTAGGAATGACGCGGAAGAAGAGATTACATATGAGGTCGTTGATCAGCATAGTATGTTCTCCGGATCTGATTTTGGAGATTTTGATTTTTAATAAATTGGAAGGTGTTAACAGTTGACTGAATTAGGGAATCGACTAAAAGAAGCCCGATTAGCTAATGGATTAAGCTTGGATGATTTACAATCCATGACGAAAATTCAAAAGAGGTATTTAATTGGTATTGAAGAAGGGAATTATGCGAGCATGCCCGGGAATTTTTATGTTCGCGCATTTATTAAGCAGTATGCAGAGGCACTAAGTCTTGATCCTGATGAAATTTTTGAAACCTATAAAGGTGAAATTCCTGCAAGCTTAAATGACGAATTGCCACAGCAATTGTCCAGAGTGAAAACACATAAATCAATTTCAGAAAGCAATTCTAAAATTTTTGATATATTACCAAAGGTTTTAATCGGTGTTTTTGTAATTGGAGTTGCCAGCCTGTTATATTATTTTGTATATAAACATGCGGGTGATAATACGAATGAATCAATTAATAAAGAAAATGAACCGGTTAAAATTGTGAAATCGGAGAATCTTGAAAAAGAAAAAGCAGAAGTGAATAAGAAGGATGACATCCAAGAAAAGACAGATAATACAGAGCAGCAAACAACTGTAGAAGAATCACCAAAACAAGAAATTACAGCCGTTCAAAGCAGCGGCAGGAATTCAACCTATGAATTAAAAAATGCAGACAAGTTTGTTGTGAAGTTGGTTTCTAAAGGGCAGACTTGGGTTAGTATTAAAAATGGAAAAGGGAAATCCTTTTTCCAAGGATTATTAAAAAAAGGCGGTACTGAAAGTCAAACAGAAGACTTATCAGCAGAGAGTGCGGCCGTTATTCGAGTGGGAAATGCCGCTGATACAGAAATCTATGTTAATGACCAAAAGCTCGAGTATGCAGTGCCAGCGACTGCAAATGTTCAGAACATAACGATCCAATATGTTCTGAAAAACGAATAGTCATCTGTTGATGACTATTTTTCGCTTTTAATATTAAAACGGAGGAAAACTATGAATATTCCGAATAGAATCACTGTATCAAGAATATTATTAATTCCAATATTCTTGATTATTATGCTTGCTCCTTTTGAATGGGGCGATATGCATCTGCTGGGGACAGACCTTCCCGTGACCCATTTTGTCGGTGCATTGATTTTTATTTTAGCCTCATCCACTGACTGGGTTGATGGGCATTATGCCCGAAAGTATAACCTGGTGACTAATATGGGGAAATTTCTCGACCCGCTTGCTGACAAATTATTGGTCTCGGCTGCATTGATTGTTCTCGTTGAATTGAATGATGTTTATGCACCTTCATGGATTGTGATTGTTATTATTAGCAGGGAGTTTGCGGTAACAGGATTACGTCTCTTACTTGCAGGAGAAGGAGAAGTGGTTGCGGCTAACATGCTTGGGAAAATTAAAACCTGGGCGCAAATTGTCGCTATTTCAGCACTTTTATTACATAATATTATTTTTGCAATGATTCCATTTCGTTTTGATATCGTGGCATTGTGGGTTGCATTAATTTTTACGATTTGGTCTGGATGGGATTATTTTGCAAAAAATAGTCATGTCCTTAAAAATTCAAAGTAAGTTTTACCAACTTAGGAGTAAAGGATGTTGATTACGATGAATGCTGAGATTATTGCAGTTGGTTCGGAGTTATTGCTCGGTCAAATTGTGAATACGAATGCACGTTTTTTGTCCCAGCAATTGGCGGACCTAGGGATTAATGTCTTTTATCATACGGTAGTTGGTGATAATCCTGATAGATTAGAATCGGCAATTGAAATAGCTGAGAAGCGTGCAGAACTTATTATCTTTACGGGTGGCCTTGGACCAACAAAGGATGATTTAACGAAGGAAACAATTGCACGCCACCTTGGAAAAGAACTTGTGACCGATGAGGATGCATTAACTTCGATAGAATTATACTTTAAACGGACCCATCGCCCAATGACCGAAAATAACCGAAAACAGGCACTTGTATTAAGCGGTGCACATATTCTTCCAAATGATCATGGAATGGCTCCAGGAATGGTTGTTAAATCTAACGATCACACCTATATGCTGCTCCCTGGCCCACCTAAGGAACTTGAGCCGATGTTTAGTCAATATGGGTGTCAGGCACTCTCTAAAGAAAACCTGTCCAAAGAGGTAATTGTTTCAAGGGTGTTAAGGTTTTTTGGAATTGGTGAAGCTGCCTTGGAAACCGAGATTATGGATTTAATTGACGCACAGAGCAACCCAACGATCGCCCCGCTTGCTGGGGATGGGGAGGTTACATTGAGGCTGACTGCAAAACATGTAGACGGAAAACTAGCTCAGTCACTTCTCGATAATCTAGAAAATACCATTAACCAGCGTGTAGGTGAGTTTTTTTATGGATATGACCATACGTCACTAATGGAAGAAGTAAGAAAGACCTTACAGACACGAAAACTTACAATTACTGCGGCTGAGAGTTTAACCGGTGGACTGTTCCAACAAGGGCTGACCGCCATCTCGGGTGCAAGTTCGGTGTTTACTGGTGGAGTTGTCTGCTATTCAAATCAAGTAAAACAACAGATTTTAAAAGTGCGGCAAGAAACACTAGAAACAGAAGGTGCAGTTAGTGAACAATGTGCTAGGGAACTGGCTGAAAATGCTGCCCAATTATTTAAAACGGATATTGGAATTAGTTTTACTGGTGTAGCAGGTCCTGAAGAGCTTGAAGGCAAGCCGGTTGGTACTGTATTTATTGGGATTGCAATAAAGGGAAAGCCAACCGTTGTTGAAAAACTTATCCTTGGCGGTACAAGAGAGGCCAATCGAGGGCGTGCCGTAAAATATGGGTGTCATTTTCTCCTTCAATTGTTAAAAGAGTCACAGAATGCTTAATAGTATTCTGTGATTTTTTTTGAATAGATTAGGTTAGCGGAAAAATCAGACAATGGATGAAACTAACTTTATCTGCCTGCTAAAGTTGCAAAAAAATACAAAAAGCATAGAGAATTACCTAAAATTACATCAAAGTTGCTTTGAAAATAAACGAATGAATGTTCGTTTTTTTGCTCGACAAATATTCGAAAAGAAGTTATATTATTAATAGGAATTAATTTAATAGATTATAGCAATTAGCATGTGTTTATATATAAGGGAGGAAATGATTCGTGAGTAATGATCGTAAAGCGGCCTTAGAAATGGCGTTAAAGCAAATAGAAAAGCAATTTGGTAAAGGTTCCGTCATGAAGATGGGAGAAAAAACGGATACAAAGATTTTAACGAGTCCAAGTGGCTCATTAGCACTTGATGCAGCACTTGGGGTAGGTGGATATCCTAGAGGACGTATTATTGAAGTATATGGCCCTGAGAGCTCTGGTAAAACAACGGTTGCATTACATGCAATTGCTGAAGTTCAAGCAAACGGTGGACAAGCTGCATTTATCGATGCTGAACATGCGCTTGACCCAACGTATGCCCAAAAATTAGGTGTTAACATTGATGAGTTATTATTATCACAACCTGATACGGGTGAACAAGCGCTTGAAATCGCGGAAGCATTAGTACGAAGCGGTGCCATTGATATTCTTATCGTTGACTCTGTAGCCGCATTGGTTCCAAAAGCGGAAATTGAAGGGGAAATGGGAGATTCTCACGTTGGTTTACAAGCACGTCTAATGTCACAGGCACTTCGTAAACTATCTGGAGCCATTAACAAATCTAAGACGATCGCAATCTTTATTAACCAAATCCGTGAAAAAATTGGCGTTATGTTCGGGAATCCTGAAACCACACCTGGTGGTCGTGCGTTAAAGTTTTATTCAACAGTCCGTCTTGAAGTGCGCCGTGCGGAAGCGTTGAAGCAAGGGACTGACATTGTCGGGAATAAAACCAAAATAAAAATCGTTAAGAATAAGGTTGCTCCGCCTTTCCGTACAGCAGAAGTAGATATTATGTATGGCGAAGGGATATCTAAGGAAGGCGAGATTGTTGATTTAGGTTCTGAATTAGATATCGTCCAAAAAAGCGGTTCATGGTATTCCTATAACGACATTAGAATTGGTCAAGGCCGTGAAAATGCAAAACTGTATTTAAAGGAAAACCCTGATATTCGTCTCCAGATTCAAACGCAAATACGTGAACATTATGGCTTAGACGGTGAGAAGTTTGTAACTGAAACAGATGATGATGAACAATTTGAACTAATTGATTAATGTAAAAGAGCAAAGCTATTTATATGGTTTTGCTCTTTTTTTACAAAGGCTGTGTTAAAAGGGCACTTTTGATTTAATAGCAAGTTGATTGGAGCGGAAGGCACGAAGACTCCCGCGGAAAGCAAAGTGCCTGGAGCGGAAATCAACAGCCAAGTATAACAGAGCTTCACAAAATATATTTTAATTACAATAATATAGTCATAAGTTGATAAAGATTTTAGCCTATCGGTCATAAAATGATGTCCTATTCTAAATATTTCAAAAAGCCAATAGGACTAAGCCTTGACAATGAATATTCCCACCTTTACAATTAACATGTATATTTTACATTTTTGGTATTATTACAATCCGAAAAAAGCCTTGGTGCTTGCTGTATGTTGAGTCTAAACAATGTACATGCCGACACTTAAAAAATGTAACAAAAGTTCATAGCAAGAGGAGGTGTAACGATTGGATTTAATTACTATCATCTCCATTTTGCTTGGCCTTATCGTCGGTGCCGTTGTTGGCTATTTTGTTCATAAGTCCATTGCTGAAGCAAAAGTAGCAGGTGCAAAGAATGCTGCAGAGCAGATTCTTGAAGATGCGAAACGTGATGCTGATTCACTGAAAAAAGAAGCTTTGCTAGAAGCAAAGGATGAAATTCACAAGCTGCGTACAGAAGCAGAACGTGAGGTTCGTGAACGAAGAAATGAAATGCAAAAACAAGAAAACCGTTTACTGCAAAGAGAAGAGAATTTAGATCGAAAAGAGGAAACGTTAAACAAGCGTGAAAATCTTTTAGAAAAGAAGGATGATTCTCTAAACCAAAGACAACAGCATATTGAAGAGATGGAAAGCAAAGTGGACGAGTTGGTACGAAAACAACAAACTGAACTCGAACGAATTTCAAGCTTAACGCGCGAGGAAGCAAAAGCTATCATTATCGACAGAATGGAGCAGGAATTAACCCATGACACTGCCATAATGATTAAGGAAAGTGAGAATCGTGCGAAAGAGGAAGCAGACAAGAAAGCGAAGGAAATTCTTTCGCTAGCAATCCAGCGTTGCGCTGCTGACCATGTTGCGGAAACGACTGTCTCTGTCGTCAACCTGCCAAATGACGAAATGAAGGGCCGTATTATTGGCCGTGAAGGAAGAAATATTCGTACGCTAGAAACATTAACAGGAATTGATTTAATTATTGATGATACTCCTGAAGCTGTAATTCTATCAGGTTTTGATCCTATTCGTCGCGAAACGGCTCGCCTGGCATTGGAGAAATTAGTTCAAGACGGGCGTATCCATCCAGCACGAATTGAGGAAATGGTTGAAAAGTCTCGTCGTGAAGTGGATGAATATATCCGCGAGGTTGGTGAGCAAACCACCTTTGAAGTGGGGGTTCATGGACTTCATCCAGATCTTATCAAAATTCTTGGCCGCTTGAAATTCCGTACAAGCTATGGTCAAAACGTCTTAAAACATTCAATGGAAGTAGCACAGCTTTCTGGATTACTTGCTGCTGAATTGGGTCAAGATGAAACCTTAGCACGTCGTGCGGGCTTGCTTCATGATATTGGAAAGGCAATTGACCATGAAGTAGAAGGCAGTCACGTAGAAATTGGTGTTGAACTTGCAACTAAATACAAGGAACACCCTGTAGTAATTAATAGTATAGCATCACATCATGGGGATACAGAGCCAACGTCTATCATTGCTGTTTTAGTTGCCGCTGCGGATGCATTATCAGCTGCAAGACCTGGTGCCCGTAGTGAGACTCTTGAAAACTATATCCGACGTCTTGAAAAGTTAGAGGAAATCTCTGAGTCTTATGAAGGTGTAGAGAAATCTTTTGCTATTCAAGCTGGACGTGAAGTTCGTATTATTGTAAGACCTGATTCGGTTGATGATCTTGCTGCGCATCGATTAGCTCGTGATATTCGTAAGCGCATTGAAGAAGAACTTGATTATCCTGGACACATTAAAGTGACAGTTATCCGAGAAACACGGGCTGTTGAATATGCGAAATAAAGCGGTGCACATGCACCGCTTTTTTTTATGAAAGTGCTTATCCGATTAAATGAAGTCTGAATGTGATACAATTGAAACATTAACAATTTTTCTTGATGAGAGGATTAAAAATGAATCTACTTTTTATAGGTGATGTTGTCGGGTCACCAGGCCGAGACATGGTAAAGGAATATTTGCCAAAATTAAAAGAAAAATATCGTCCACATTTTACCATTATTAATGGGGAAAATGCTGCAGGCGGTAAAGGAATTACAGAAAAGATATATCGTGAATTTTTAGGTTATGGCGCACAAGCTGTAACCCTTGGTAATCACTCATGGGACAACCGTGAGATCTTTGAGTTTATCGGTTCAGCCAAAAATATGGTTAGACCAGCGAATTTTCCTGAAGGAACACCAGGTAAAGGGATGGCATTTTTTAAAGTAAATGATTTAGAAGTTGCCGTCATTAATCTGCAAGGGAGAACTTTCATGGCACCGTTGGATTGTCCATTTAAAAAGGCAGACGAATTAATTGAAATTGCCAGAGAAAGAACTCCATATATTTTTGTGGATTTTCATGCCGAAGTAACCAGTGAGAAGCAGGCAATGGGTTGGTACCTGGATGGGAGAGTATCTGCGGTTGTAGGGACACATACACATGTTCAGACGGCTGATAGCCGCATTCTGCCTAATGGCACAGGGTATTTATCCGATGTGGGCATGACGGGTCCGTATGACGGTATTTTAGGGGTGGAGAGAGATGCTGTTCTTAAAAGGTTTCTGACGAGCCTTCCTGTCCGGTTTGAGGTGGCGACAGGCGGAAGAAATCAGCTTAGTGCCGTCTATATTGAATTGGATCGGAAATCCGGCTTTACAAAAAAAATTCAACCTATCTTAATAAATGATGATCATCCGTTTTATACTTAAAGAGCAAATTGGTTTTGCTCTTTTTTTTATAGCTCCAAAAGCTCCAGAGCCTAGAGACTGGCGCATTTTTTTTGTCCAAGCCGGAATATGTTTTTTGACAACTGAATATAGTAGCAGTGGAATGTTATAACCTGATTTGTTCATGAAACTGCTCATGCGGGATCGGGATTTTCTAAGGAGGAGCTAGAAATGGATATATTAAAAGTTTCAGCAAAATCTAATCCTAATTCTGTAGCTGGTGCGCTTGCCGGGGTTCTGCGTGAAAGAGGTGCAGCGGAAATACAGGCAATTGGGGCGGGTGCATTGAATCAAGCCGTTAAGGCAGTAGCGATTGCTCGAGGATTTGTAGCACCTAGCGGAGTTGATTTAATTTGTATCCCTGCGTTTACCGATATTTTAATTGACGGGGAAGAACGCACAGCTATCAAACTAATTGTAGAACCGCGTTGAAAGAGATAGACTTTTGACAAGTAAAAACAAATAATGATTGATACTACCTGCTTGTATAATCAAGCAGGTATTTTTTAGTTTTAGGTCAAAAATCAAAAATATCGATAAAACATTATTCTAAGATAGACTATGATTATTTCTAGAATATAAATAATAGATATTTGTTTGAAGAATAAATGTTAGAAAAACTGCCATATAATGAGGTGGATTTTGTTTTTACAGCAGTCGACATAATCGAATCCGAGTATATTTCAAATAATAAAAAAATATTCATATTTTAGACAATATTTCGCTTTAAAGGGTTGCAATTTTTAGTGCATAGGTCTAGAATTGTAAGCGTTTAGTACATATCTTAAGTTACATTTTTTAGTCTTGCTATTATAGGCTAAATTCTAGTGAAATACTCGGAATAGTGCTAAACTAATAAATGAATCAATTTATTCTAATTAATTTTTACATATCCAAAGGGGTGTAAGTCATGATCAATCAACTTTCATGGAAAGTTGGAGGACAACAAGGGGAAGGTATTGAAAGTACTGGGGAAATCTTTGCAATTGCACTGAATCGCCTGGGCTATTACTTGTATGGTTATCGTCACTTTTCTTCACGGATTAAGGGTGGTCATACCAACAATAAAATCAGAGTAAGTACGACAGAAGTGCGTTCAATTTCTGATGACCTAGATATCCTAGTAGCATTTGACCAAGAAACGATTGATTTAAATTACAAAGAACTACACAGTAATGGTGTAATCCTTGCTGATGCAAAATTTTCACCAAAGAAGCCTGATGATACACAAGCATCATTGTATGCGGTACCATTTACTGAAATTGCCACTGAACTTGGAACTTCTTTAATGAAGAACATGGTAGCAATCGGTGCAACATCTGCTATTTTAGACTTAGATATTAATGTATTTGAAGTAGTAGTTCGTGAGATTTTTGGCAAAAAAGGCGACCAAGTTGTTGCGAAGAATATGGATGCAATCAAAGCCGGCTTTGAAAAAGTGAAAGAAAATCTAGCTTCAGGTGTCCCAACAATGGAACTTGAAAAGGCTGACGGCCAAAAAAGGATGTTTATGATTGGTAACGATGCGATCGCACTTGGTGCTATTGCAGGCGGATGCCGATTTATGGCAGCTTATCCTATTACACCAGCATCTGAAATAATGGAGTATTTGATTAAAAAATTACCTGCTTTAGGTGGAACAGTTATTCAAACAGAAGATGAAATTGCTGCTTGTACGATGGCCATTGGAGCTAACTACGGCGGTGTACGTGCAATTACTGCTTCAGCTGGACCTGGGTTATCATTAAAAATGGAAGCAATTGGACTTTCTGGTATCACTGAAACACCGCTGGTAATTGTGGATACGCAACGTGGAGGTCCTTCAACAGGATTACCAACAAAGCAAGAACAATCGGATCTTATGGCAATGATTTATGGTACACATGGTGAAATCCCAAAAATTGTTATGGCTCCAAGTACGGTTGAGGAAGCTTTTTATGATACAGCGGAAGCATTCAATTTAGCAGAAGAATATCAATGCCCTGTCATTATTTTATCTGATCTTCAATTATCTTTAGGAAAACAGACCGTTGAACCATTAAATTATGACAAAGTTGAAATCAGACGTGGAAAATTGGTTGCTGATGAAATCCCAGCTAACGAAAATAATGCATATTTTAAACGGTATGAAGTTACAGAAGATGGTGTTTCACCACGTGTAATTCCTGGTATGAAAAATGGTATCCACCATGTAACAGGTGTTGAGCATGATGAAACAGGTAAACCATCTGAATCTGCTGCAAATCGAATTGCACAAATGGATAAGCGTTTCCGTAAAATCGAAAATATTCGCTTTAATACACCTGTATATAAAAATACTAAGCACGAAGATCCAGATGTATTATTTGTCGGTTTTAATTCAACACGCGGTGTTATTGAAGAAGCGATGACACGTTTAGAGAATGATGGCTTAAAAGTAAATCATGCTCAGATTCGCTTAATTCACCCATTCCCAACAGACGAAGTTCTTCCGTTAGTTCGTGCTGCTAAGAAAGTGATTGTTTTAGAAAACAATGCAACCGGGCAATTAGCAAATATTATGAAAATGAATGTTGGACATGCTGAAAAGATTACTAAGCATCTTAAATATGATGGAAATCCATTCTTACCACACGAAGTTTATACAAAATGTAAGGAGTTGTTCTAAATGGCCACTTTTAAAGACTTTCGTAACAATGTAAAACCGAACTGGTGCCCTGGCTGTGGCGACTTCTCTGTACAAGCGGCAATGCAACGTGCGGCAGCGAATGTTGGTTTAGAACCCGAAAATCTTGCTGTAATTTCTGGAATCGGCTGTTCTGGCCGGATTTCAGGTTATATTAATTCCTATGGTTTCCATGGAATTCATGGCCGTTCACTTCCAATTGCACAAGGTGTGAAAATGGCAAATCGTGACCTAACTGTTATCGCTTCTGGCGGAGACGGAGATGGATATGCAATTGGAATGGGGCATACGATTCATGCTATTCGTCGTAATCTCGACATTACTTATATCGTAATGGATAACCAAATTTATGGTTTAACAAAGGGTCAAACATCACCACGTTCAGCAGCAGGCTTTAAAACAAAGTCATCTCCGCTTGGATCGATTGAGCAATCAATTTCTCCAATGGAAATGGCGTTAACTGTAGGAGCAACATTTGTAGCACAAAGTTTCTCTACAGACTTAAAAGATTTAACTGCTTTAATTGAAGCAGGTATTAATCACAAAGGATTTTCATTAATCAATGTGTTCAGTCCATGTGTTACTTATAATAAGGTAAACACATACGATTGGTTTAAAGAAAATCTTACTAAACTTAGTGATATCGAAGGTTATGATCCTTCAAATCGCGAAGAAGCAATGCAGACATTAATGAAGCATAATGGTCTTGTTACAGGGCTAATTTATCAAAATACTGAACGTAAGTCATATCAAGAATTAATAACTGGCTTCTCTGAAACACCATTATCTAAAGCAGACCTTAATTTGGATCAAAATTATTTTGATAAATTAGTTTCTGAATTTATTTAATGGCAAATAGAAAATCCCGGGGCTATAGCCCACGGGATTTTCTATTGTTTTCAAGTCCGTTAACCTTTATACTATAATAATGTGTGGACTATGTCTGAAAGGGGCATTTGAACAAATGAATGAAAAACAACGTTTAGAAGGTACGCAAGTCGAGTCTGTTAATTCTTCGGACAAAAAATCCGCCAAGGATTACAGCAAGTACTTTGAACAAGTAATTACTGCACCATCCTTGAAGGATGCTAAAAAGCGTGGAAAAGAAGAAGTAAAGTACCATAATGACTTTGCGATTCCAGAGGAGTTCCGTGGAATGGGCGAGGGTCGAAAGTTTTATATCCGTACCTATGGGTGTCAGATGAATGAGCATGATACGGAAGTTATGGCAGGGATATTTTTAGCTTTAGGTTATGAACCCACTGACAACACTGAAGATGCAAATGTCATTTTATTAAATACATGTGCAATTAGGGAAAATGCTGAAAATAAAGTGTTTGGTGAACTAGGTCATTTAAAGTCATTAAAATTGGAAAAGCCTGACTTACTTTTAGGTGTTTGTGGATGTATGTCACAAGAAGAATCTGTTGTTAACAAAATTCTAAAAACCTACCATCAGGTTGATATGATTTTTGGTACCCATAATATTCACCGTTTACCACATATCTTGAATGAGGCATACATGTCAAAAGAGATGGTTGTTGAGGTATGGTCTAAAGAAGGAGATGTCATTGAAAACCTTCCAAAAGTCCGTCGTGGGAATATTAAAGCTTGGGTTAACATCATGTATGGTTGTGATAAATTCTGTACGTATTGTATCGTACCATTCACTCGTGGGAAAGAAAGAAGCCGCAGGCCGGAAGAAATCATTCAAGAAGTACGTCATCTTGCCGCACAGGGTTACCAAGAAGTTACCTTGCTTGGTCAAAATGTAAATGCTTATGGAAAAGATTTAGAAGAAGGTTCGTATGGTCTGGGTGAATTGATGGATGAATTACGAAAAATTGATATTCCAAGAATCCGCTTCACCACAAGCCATCCGCGTGACTTTGATGATCGTTTAATTAATGTGCTGGCCAAAGGTGGAAACTTAATGGACCATATTCATTTACCGGTTCAATCAGGTTCTACTGATGTATTAAAAATTATGGCACGTAAGTATACTAGAGAACAATATTTAGAATTAGTAAGAAAAATTAAAGCGGCAATTCCTAATGTAGCTCTAACCACAGATATTATAGTGGGTTACCCGAATGAAACGGATGAGCAGTTTGAAGAAACAATGTCTCTCTATCGTGAAGTCGGTTATGAATTAGCATATACCTTTATTTATTCTCCACGTGAAGGCACTCCAGCTGCAAAAATGGAAGATAATGTTCCAATGGAAGTTAAGAAAGCACGGTTACAACGCTTAAATGCACTTGTGAATGAACTTTCCTTAGAAGCGATGAAAAAGCATGAAGGGCAAATCGTTGATGTCTTGGTTGAAGGGGAGAGTAAGAACAATCCTGATGTCCTTGCAGGTTACACATCTAGGAATAAGCTTGTAAACTTTGTTGCACCAAAATCTGCAATTGGAAAAATTGTAAAAGTCAAAATAACAGAAGCAAGAACATGGTCATTGAACGGAGAAATCGTGAAAGAACTAGATCCAGCAGAGGTGAAGTAAAGTGGCGAAATATACAAAAGATGATATCGTTGCACGTGCAACAGACTTAGCTCGAATGATTGCAGAAACAGAAGAGGTTGACTTCTTTAAACGTGCAGAAGCACAATTAAATGAAAACACGAAAGTTCACACTTTAATTTCAGATATAAAAGGATTACAAAAGCAAGCTGTAAATCTTCAGCATTATGGAAAACCTGAGGCCTTGAAAAAGGTTGAAGATAAGATTGCTTCGATTGAGCAAGAATTAGATGAAATTCCTGTTGTACAGGAGTTCAAACAATCACAATTAGATGTAAACGAATTGCTTCAAATTATTGCTTCAACCATTTCAAATACAGTCACCGATGAAATCATCATTTCAACGGGCGGCGATGTATTATTAGGAGAAACTGGTTCAAGCATGCAAAATGGCGGCGGTTCTTGTGAAGGTCACGACGATTGCGATCACGAACATTAAGATTCCAGCCAGGCTTACTAGAGCCTGGCTTTATTTTTTTCCTCCTATTTATTTTCCCCTCCAATCTGAATCTTATTACTCTTCATTTTTAAAGTACATGCATACAAGGCACACACCTATAACTCCCGCATAAAATGAACTATGACTAAACTTTTATCCAGTACTCAACAAAATAAATTTCACACTAGTCTTATATCTTGCATACGATGAAATGAAAATGAATGAGGAGGGTTCGCGCGAAATGGGAGAATATAGAGAGATAATTACCAAGGCCGTAGTAGCGAAAGGACGTAAATTTACACAGTCCAATCATACGATTAGCCCGGCGCATAGTCCAACAAGTATACTTGGCTGTTGGATCATCAACCATAAATATAATGCGAAAAAGGTTGGCAAGACTGTAGAGATACATGGCTCTTATGACATCAATGTTTGGTACTCATTTAATGATAATACCAAAACAGAAGTTGTCACAGAACGTGTCCAATATACAGACGTCATTAAGTTAAAGTATCGTGACCATGATTGCCTCGATGACAATGAAATTAGTGCTCGAGTGCTGCAGCAGCCAAATTGTGTTGAAGCAGTCATTTCTCCGAATGGCAATCGTATCATCGTCCATGTTGAAAGAGAATTCCTCGTAGAGGTGATTGGCGAAACAAAGGTTTGTGTTCTTGTCAGCTCTGATGGATGCAAGGACTGCGATGATGATTGGGGTATGGATGTAGACGATGAAGAATTCGAAGAGTTAAATCCAGATTTCTTAGTCGGCTCAGAAGAAGAATAAAAGTAACTAGGAGGTTTTACTTCCTAGTTTTTTTCTTTTTCATGGGAATTATTAAATGGAAAATTAGCATGCTATGATAAGGAGGTGTTAGAAAATGGAACCTAGACAGCCTGGAAATAAAAATATACCCGATTTTGACAAATTAAATGACCGAATCATTGCAGAGAGTTCACCCTCACCAATGTTAGTGATCAAAACCAATCTCGATCCACAAGATGCTACTGAATGTAATCCGTACTATAATGATACCGTAGGGAAAAACCCTAAAAAAGTAAAGGATTACTTTGAGGAATAAGAAAGCCAGGAGATTACCCCTGGCTTTCTGTCCATTCTGCTTTTAATAACGACAAAACGTACGTATTATAAAATTGTTCATTTTGATTAATATAGCCGCGAAGAATTCCTTCCTTTGTGAAACCAATCTTCAGTAGTAAATTGATTGATGCTACATTTTCCGGAAAGACAACGGCACCAAGACGATTTAAATCTAAGTGGTGAAAGCTAAAGCGGATTACTTCATTTATCGCTTCGGAACTTAGTCCCCTTCTCCAATAATCTGGATGGAGTTCATAGCCAATCTCAGCACGCCTATTTTTTAAATGTAAACCGTTAAGCCCCACCGTACCGATGAAGCGCTGATTTTCTTTTAATTTTATACCCCAACGGATCCCGCGTTTTTCAACAAAATTCTTATAAAACATGTCAATTAATCTTGAAGCTTCAACAGGTAAAGTAAAACGATTAGTCCCATAAAACCTCGTCACTTCTTCTAAGGATAAAATTTCGTATATGTAGTCCACATGCTGATGGGTTATTTCAATTAATTTAAGTCTTTTGGTTTCTAAAATGGGAAAAGTCATAGCAAATCCTTTCTATTAGCCCTTAGTGCTTCGAATTTCCATATGAATTCTAAATCTTAATACTAATTATTAGTGTATAATGGCATAAAAGAAATTTCCATTATATTTTGGTTTAGAAGGTGTACATTTTGCAAAAAGCGGAGTATATAAATTTAATAGAAACAGAGCTATTCCCGAAAATACAATTAACGACAACAAGTCCGTTTGACCCAATTATAGTAGAAAATCAATCACAGATCTGGAAAACCATCGGAAGTGGTAATTATGCTGGGGTATTTTCGCTTGATGCAAAGCCAGAATGGGTTGTAAAAGTATATGGTCGAAATCCTGAGGAACTTAAGAAGGAAATTGAAGTATATAAAAGATTAGGAAATCATAAAAGTTATTCTACTCTGTATGATTATGGGGAAAATTATTTAATCTTAAAAAAGCTAGAAGGTATCACTTTGTTTGATGCCCTGGTAAAGGGGGTTCCAATTCCCGAATCAGTTATAAATGATATTGATTCCGGTTTGGATTATGCAAGGTCAGTTGGATTAAATCCCTACGATGTCCATGGGAAAAATGTCGTCATGTTTGAGGGTAGGGGTTATATAGTGGATATATCTGATTTTTATAAAAAAGGATTTTGTAGGAAATGGAAAGATTTAAAAAAAGCTTATTATAAGATTTATTTACCATATATATATAAATATCATCCACCAATCCCTTTTTTTATGGTTGATGCAATGCGGAAAGGATATCGGATGTATCGTCGTTTGAAAAAGAAAGGCAAAAAATAATTATATGTAGCGAGGTGTTATTATGGATGACCGTCAGTTTCGAAACGCAATGGGGAAATTTGCAACTGGAGTAACAGTAGTGGCAACAGAAGTAGCGGGAAATGTACATGGAATGACTGCAAATGCCTTTATGTCTGTTTCGCTTAATCCAAAACTTGTTGTCATATCGATTGCTGAAAAAGCACAAATGCTTGAAAAGATAAAACAAAGCAAAAAGTTCTCGGTCAATATACTTGCTGCAGGACAACAAGAATTATCAATGATATTTGCAGGACAGTTAAAAAATCAACAAAATGTAGTGTTTGACCGTCTTGAAGGAATCCCGGTTTTACCTGGCGCAGTGGCACAAATTACATGTGAAGTATCGGCAGAGCATGTTGAAGGAGATCATACCCTTTTTATTGGCCGGGTAACTAGCATTAACCTGGAAGATTCGGACCCGTTGATTTATTTTAGTGGAAGATATCGATCGCTTCGAGACGAGTAAAAAAGATTCAATAAGTCCTATTTGGTAGGGCTTATTTTTTATTTTCTGAAAATTTGATACAATAATAATAAAATACAACCCATAAATAAAATGAAAGGAGCCATTACAATGGTTTTACAACTCGAAAATGTCTCATTAAGACGAGAAGGAAATTGGATTTTGCAAAATGTAAATTGGCAGATTAATAGAGGAGAAAATTGGGTATTATTTGGTTTAAATGGCTCGGGTAAAACTGCAATCTTAAATTTATTAAATGCCTATTATTTTCCGACAAAAGGGAATGTAACTGTACTGGGCATGGAATTTGGGAAAACGTATTTAAGTGAGAAACTGCGCAAACAGATTGGATTTGTATCATCTTCACTTCAGGAAAAATTTCATTCCGGAGATAACGCATTTGAGGTTGTCTTAAGCGGGGCTTTTGCATCGATTGGTCTCTATGAAACACCCACAGATGAAATGAGGAAAAAGGCTGTTGGCCTTTTGGATTCACTTGGTTGTATTAGATATGCAAACCGAAATTACGAAAAATTATCACAGGGTGAAAAGCAGCGTGTATTAATTGCTCGTGCACTGATGGCAGACCCTTCTTTGCTGATTTTGGATGAACCGACAAATGGATTAGATTTTATTGCACGTGAACAACTATTAGAATCGATTGAAAAAATTGCAAAAGATCCCAATGGCCCAAGCTTGATTTATGTCACCCATCATGTTGAAGAAATCCTGCCTGTTTTCACTAAAACCCTTTTACTAAAAGAGGGTCAAGTTTTTGCAGCTGGGGAGACAAGTAAATTGCTAACAAGTGAAAAGTTAACGGAATTTTTCAATCTTCCAGTACAGGTTGAGTGGAAGATAAACCGTCCATTGCTTACAAGACTACAGGTTGATGAGAAAGATAGAATCAGTACATATTGATGATTAAAGAGGCGTATGAATTCATCATGCGCCTACAATCGTTATTTTGGTTTATGTGTAAAACTTCACAGATTTAAAGAAGATTGTATTATATAGTAAAAGGGAGCTGTGATATTAAAATTATCTGACTGAGAGGTTAGGCACGATGAAAAAATCTTTTGTATTCATATTGAGTCTGATGTTTATATTTATTGCAGGCTGTGGGTCAGCAAGTAACTTAACGATAAAACTTTCTACACCAAAAACATTTACACCTGGAAAAATATATGCGATGCAGTTTTCTGTGGTCGACAAACAGGGAAATCCGGTGGGGGGGGCTAAAGTGAGTGCTGAATTAAATATGAAAAATATGGACCACGGAACAACCCCTGTAGCAGTTAAAGAAATTGGGGATGGCAAATATATTGGAACCGCTAATATAGCGATGAACGGTGATTGGATGGCTACAATAAAAGTAGAACAAGATGGCAAAATTGTTGAGGATGAAAAGCAATTTACTGTTGAGGCAAAAACATTAGCGAATGCCCATAAAGCGACAAAAGAAGTTACTTTACCTGAATTTAAGTTAATGGACCAGAATGGAAATTCAGTAACGAAACAAGATTTTTTAGGGAAAACCGTTGTACTGACCTTTACGTATGTTAATTGTATCGATCCAAACGCATGTCCCATATTATTGGGGAATTTCAGCCATTTGCAGCAGGATCTGAAATCAAAAAGAAGTAAGACAGATAATCTTTTACTTGTGTCCATTTCACTTGACCCTGAAAATGATAAACCAGAAATCATGAAAGAACATGCAAAGAAAATGAATTTTGATTTATCCTACCTGAAAATGCTGACAGGGGATAAGAATCAGATTCAAAACTTGGCAAATACCCTCGGTGAGCATTATGAAAAAAGAGGGTCTGAAGTTTTACATGACAACAAAACGTTTATCTTTAATGGAGACGGAAGGCTGATGCATGAATTTACAGGAAGCATCATTGATCGTGATGAATTATATCAGGATGTTGTTTTCAAATTGGAGGAATAGTAAGATAGCAGCAGCCTGAAGAGTCTAAAAAAAGGAGTATCTACAATGCCAATTATTAATGTTCAAATATTAGAAGGAAGACCAAAAGAGAAAATAGAAGAAGTTATTCACAATCTTACTAATACTGTTTCAGAAACATTAGACGCTCCAAAGGAGAGCATAAGAGTTATCGTTACAGAGATCCCAAAATCCCATTGGGGAATAGCTGGGGTCCCAGTTTCAAAAAGGTAATGGAGAGTATAGTGGTTTTTTGGGGGGAATTAGATCCTTGTAGTCAGCAAAAGTATGTGAGTGCGAAATAACTTGTCATTTAGACTGTCCTTTAACATAACATAAGAGGACAGTCTTTTTATTTATTATGGTAAAATTAATCTGAGGTTTTTGACCGGAAAATCTAGTATAATCATTTGGACAACCTTTAGATAAATGAATCGGAGAGAAATATATGTTTTTTCGTTTAATGTACCATGTCGTCTTGCCTATTTATGTTGTATTTGTGATTTTTTCCTCTACAACGTTGAATAAATCCCAAAACCACTTTTTAATGATTTTACTAGGCATTATTTTTATAATAAGCATTTTTTGGGAAAGGATATATCCACGCTATTTTATTTATATAGCTGCTATTGAGATCATTTCGTTACTATTGTTTCATTTAACAACCCAGTTGAATTGGTGTTTCTCCATTTATATTATTTTACTTAGTAAATTCTTATTTCAAATCAGGGGTGTCCTTAAAGGGATTTTTCTTGGTTTTGTCTTGATTGCCTTTTACACATTAATAAGAATTTCGTATACTCCGGTTGATGCCTATAGCGTACTCGCAGTTGGATCGGACTTCTTAACATCTCTAGCTGTAGTGCTTATCATTCAATACATCATTGAGACAGAGAGAGCAAAAAATCTCCTCAAAGAAGAGAAGAAACGGGAAGAATTACGTTATCAAGAGGAAAAAATGAAACTCTTAGGAGAAATGGCTGGTGGCCTCGCACATGAAATTAGGAACCCTTTGACCATTATCCAAGGATTCATCAAACATTCTAAAGAGCATAATTATAATATAAAACCTTGGTATGACTTAATCCTTAGTGAAGTCAGTAGAATGAATAAGTTAACAGTTGAATTCCTGCAATTTTCAAAACCAAATGTCTCTTTATACCAAACATTTTCCATGCATGAGTGTTTAAAGAGGGTAATCGTATTAACAGATTCCAAAGCCCGTAGTTCGGGACATCAAATCATATACGCGGATTACAATCCCGATCTGTTTTTACCAATGGACTTTGATAAAATGGTACAAGTTTTTGTGAATTTAATAAATAATGCCATCCAATCAATGGTTGAAAATGGAGATATTACGATTCGATTATTAAAAGATGAGAACAAAGCTGTAGTTGAGATTAGTGATAAGGGTGTAGGTATCGAGGATGCAAATCTGGAGAAAATCTTTAGTCCTTTCTATACAACGAAATCTGATGGAACGGGGTTAGGGCTTTCTATTTGTCAGAAAATTATTCAGGATCATGGAGGAACGATTAAGGTGACTAGTATCCCAAATCAAGGAACTAAATTCACCATTTGTTTTCCTTTAAAAAATGAATATCACGAAACTCATGCGGTAAAGTAGAGGTTGCTGTTTTAAAGGCTATTTCATTTGGAACAGAGAGAGAAGGTGGCTTTATGAAATCAAATGATCAATTCACAGGAAAAGCAGAGGTATATGCAAAATATCGTCCCAGCTACCCCCCTGAATATATTGAATATATAATTTCTAAAGCTGGTTTAAATGAGGATAGTATTATTGCAGATATTGGCTCGGGAACCGGAATATTAAGTGGGCAGCTTATTGATAGGGGATTTACTGTAATTGGAGTGGAGCCAAATGATGATATGAGGACAGTTGCAGAACAAGCTTTGAAGACGGATTCCCGTTTTATTTCGATTAAGGGTACGGCTGAAAACACAAGTTTAACTGATAATAGTATAAATCTAGTTACCGTAGCACAAGCATTTCATTGGTTCGACATGGAGCCATTCAAATTGGAATGTCAACGGATTTTACATCAAGATGGAAAAGTTGCTCTTGTCTGGAATAGCCGGGATGGGTCAAGCGATATAAACAAGGAAAGTGCAGAGGTTTGCCAAAGGTACTGCCCAAATTTTAAAGGATTTAGCGGTGGTATGGAGGAAACTCCGATTGCATTTCAGCAATTTTTTAAAGATGGAAAGTATGATTTAAAGTTCTTTCACAATGACCTGCAATTTAATTTAAATGGATTTTTGGGACGATACTTATCCGCTTCATATTCCCCCAAAAAAACCGATGAGGAATATCATCCCTTCCTTACAGCATTATCAAATCTATTTTCCAGATATAGCAATAGTGGGCAAATAGTTATTCCAAATATCACAAGGAGCTATCTAGGTATAGTGTAATTGCTTAACAATTTGTCTCCGAACAACATTTTTACCTAATTAGGGTAGTGAAACAGGTCACGTAGAAGAAGACTACGTGACCTGTTTCACCTCTTTCAATTGTGTTTCCAATCGATTTTTTCGATAAAATTGACAAACGCCTTAACAACATTCCACTCCATAGCTTCTTTATGGTAATACATCCACGTTCTTCGCAAAATTGAATTTCCTTCTTGGTCTTTTAAATTGATTTTGTATATGTCTTCTATCCCTTTGAGTACTCTGCTAGACAAAATGCAATATCCTAAACCATTTAAAACCATTTCCTTACAGGGGTCTACTTGATCGACTTCTATACTTATAAAGGGGGCTTGCGCAAAATTTTCTGCCCACCAATGATCAATGAGTGATTTTAATAGGTAGTCCCCTCGATATTCGATTCTAGGAAGACGAGGCAGGTCCTTCATATTAAATTCATTTTTTGAAGCAATGCAAATAGTTTCCTCAAACAATTGATGTTTCGATAATCCCCGCCAGCCATAATCTCCACGAACAAAGCTGATATGAACGTCTTTATTATGAATAAGTTGAGTTACGTCTCTGCTCCATCCCGTCGTTACTTTGAATTCCACATGTGGATATTGCATTTTAAATAATTTCAAAATATAGGGAAGTTCGTAATTCGCGAAAAAGTTGGAAACCCCCAATTTCAACGTACCTACCACTTGGTCACTTTCGTGATTACTCATATTTTGGACATTTTCTTTTATCTTTTCATAATGTGCTAATGCCTCCTCAGCACAATGAACAAGGTATTCTCCTTGTGGGGTAAAATGCACTCCCCTGCTTTCACGGGTTACGATTTTTACGCCTAGTTCTTCCTGCATATGCTTTAATCGAGTCGTTAATGCGGGTTGAGTAAGAAATAAGAGGCGGGCTGTTTTTGTTAAATTCTTTTGATGATAAAGCACCTTTAGTATTTCCCAGTCACGGTAATCCATTTTTCCACCCATCTATCTGATATTAATATTTTTTATAAGTTAATATTATTTTTTAGCATTTTATTTATTTCAATTATTACATTATCCTTAACCTTAAGCAATTGAAAATTACTTACTAAATAATCTGAAACAGAACATATAAGTAACACAACATTGGGGGAATTGTGAATGGGAGTACAGAAGAACCAGCATAATCCATGGAGGAAATTCAATGGTCCAAACCTTGGCTATGTTATTGAACAATACGAGCGGTATACAAACGGAGAAGAATTGATTGATCCAAAATTAAGAGAGCTTTTTCTAAAATGGGGCTCACCTTTGTCTTTTGAGTCAAGACATACCGAAGAATACCCTAATAATGATTCTTTCAATCCTAATAATTCTACAAATATACAGATAGTACTGAAAGTGGTAAAGCTGCTTGAGAACATTCGTTCTAACGGTCATTTAGAGGCAAACATGAACCCATTAGAGGGGAATGTGCAAAATCAAGAGTTGTTTCATCCAGAAAAACATGGGGTAAGTGAGGAAGAGCTGAAAGCGATTCCAGCCAAACTTGTTTGGGAGGAGGCCCCGGCAGGCATACAAACGGCATGGGATGCGATCAACCATTTAAAGAATATTTATACCTCCACACTAGCCTTTGAATTTAACCACGTGCACCATATGGATGAACAATCATGGTTGACTCAAATGGTGGAAACAGGTTCCTTGCATCGGTCCTTATCAAAAGAAGAACAAAAAAACTTGCTTCAGGGTTTGACAGAGGTTGAGGGATTTGAACAATTTTTGCATAAAACCTTTGTCGGTCAGAAGAGATTCTCCATTGAGGGCGTTGACATGCTAGTACCGATGCTGAATGAGGCCGTGCACGAAGGTGTCGAGGATGGAGCACGTAATGTCGTGATTGGAATGGCGCATCGCGGCCGCTTAAGTGTTCTTGCGCATGTGTTAAACAAACCATACAGCAAGATGTTCTCTGAATTTCTACATTCGTCCGCTAAACAACAAGGTCCTTCAGAAGATTTAGTCGATATTAGTGAGGGCTGGACAGGAGATGTGAAATATCATTTAGGCCGGAATCGTTTCATGGAAGGCCCCGGGAATGTTCGAGCGCGGATTACCTTAGCGAATAATCCGAGTCATCTTGAGTTTGTTGATCCGGTAGTTGAAGGTTTTGCGAGAGCGGCCCAAGAAGAACGGAAAAATGCCGGTTACCCTAAGCAGGATGTTACGAGGTCGTTTGCGATTTTGGTCCATGGTGATGCAGCTTTTCCGGGTCAGGGAATTGTAGCGGAGACCTTGAATTTAAGCGGGTTAAAAGGATATCGAACGGGTGGAACCATCCATATCATTGCCAACAACATGGTAGGCTTTACAACCGATAGCCACGATTCACGTTCGACGAGATATTCGAGTGACTTAGCAAAAGGATTTGAGATTCCGATTGTCCATGTCAATGCGGATGACCCTGAAGCATGTCTGGCCGCTGTTCGTTTGGCTTATCAGTACCGCGCTCGTTTCCAAAAGGACTTTTTGATTGATTTGGTTGGATATCGTCGATTTGGCCACAATGAAATGGACGATCCAGCGGTCACTCAGCCACAGGTATATAAAAAAATTGTGAACCATCCAACTGTAAGAGCAGTGTATGCTAAACAGTTACAAGATAGGGGCATTCTCAATCAGGATGAAGTTGAGCAAATGAATCGCAGTGTGCAAGATATGTTAAAAGTGGAGTTTGAAAAAGTATCAGATAAGACGCAAAGTGAACCTCCAGCAGAAGTAGAGGTTCCGATGGTAATTGCCAAAGGAATTCCACAGTTGGAAACAAGCGTGCCACTTGATACACTTCGTGAAATAAATCAAGATTTACTGAAATGGCCGGAAGGTTTTCATGTATATCCAAAATTAAAGCGGATTTTAGAGCGTCGTGATAAGGCATTAGAAGAGAATGGGAAAGTAGAATGGGCGGTAGCAGAAGTGCTGGCATTTGCGTCGATGTTAAAAGATGGTACACCAATTCGTCTAACCGGCCAAGATTCTGAGCGTGGAACGTTTGCGCAGCGGCACATTGTGCTCCACGATGCGGAAACCAATGAAACGTATTCACCATTGCATCATCTTCCGCAAGCACGAGCTTCGTTTGCGGTTCATAATAGCCCGCTGTCAGAAGCAGCTGTTGTAGGTTTTGAATATGGATACAATGTATTTGCTCCTGAAACACTTGTCATGTGGGAAGCTCAATATGGCGACTTTGCCAACACGGCACAGCCGCTCTATGATCAATTTGTTTCATCTGCAAGGGCAAAATGGGGACAAAAATCAGGCCTAATTCTCCTGCTGCCTCATGGGTATGAAGGCCAAGGTCCGGAGCATTCAAGTGCCCGCCCTGAACGGTTTTTACAGTTAGCTGCTGAAAACAACTGGACGGTGGCCAACCTGACAAGTGCGGCCCAATATTTTCATATACTACGCCGTCAAGCTGCCATCTTAGGATCAGAGTTTGTTCGACCATTGGTGATTATGACGCCAAAGAGTCTGCTCCGCCACCCGCTAGTTGCTTCTACTGGTACTGCACTAAGCGAAGGTCATTTCCAAACGGTTTTGGAACAGCCTGAACTCGGAAAAGTGACAGAAAAGGTAAAGCGTTTAGTGTTAACAACGGGTAAGATGGCCATTGATCTGGCTGTTGGAATAGACTCACAGAAAGAAAATCGAAACCTAGAAGAGGTTCACATCGCTCGAATTGAACAATTGTATCCATTTCCTGAGGAAAAAGTAGAAGCCATCATAAAGCGTTATCCTAACTTGAAGGAAATTGTTTGGGTGCAGGAAGAACCGAAAAATATGGGTGCGTGGCATTATATCGCTCCAACTCTCTTTGAACTTGCTTCTGGCAGACTGACTGTTGGTTACATTGGACGTCGTGAACGTTCAAGCACAGCAGGAGGCGATCCAGCCGTTCATAAGAAAGAACAAGAACGGATTATCCAACAGGCTCTGAACTATATTGAGTCTAATAGATTCTCAGAAACAAGAAAGAGAACTAGTTACTAATTGCATTTAAGGAAAATAATTTAAGTAGAAATACTAACTTAATAGGGGAATTATCAACAAACATAGGAGGATACACCACATGATTGAAATCAAAGTACCAGAACTGGCAGAATCCATTACAGAAGGAACTATTGCTCAATGGCTCATTAATATTGGTGACAAAGTAACCAAAGGGGATAGTGTTGTTGAGTTGGAAACTGATAAAGTTAATATAGAATTAAATGCCGAATACTCAGGTGTAGTTACAAAGGTTTTAAAAGGGCCTGGCGATATCGTCGAAGTAGGCGATGTTATTGCGATTATCGAAGAGAATGAGAATGCAGCTACTGTAGCCAATTCATCTGTTCCAGCAGCTCCGGAAAAATCAGCTGAAGTAGGAACCTTTAATCAACAAAGCACCCAAGCTGAGCAAGAACTTCCGAAAGCTGCAAGCCCGATTGCTTCACCAGCGGCAAGAAAATTGGCCAGAGAATTGGGAATCGATTTAGCGCAAGTAAGCAGCAGGGATCCACTTGGCAGAATTAGACCAGAGGATGTAAAAGCATACACTCCGGCACCTTCAGTTAAAGAAGAGGCTAAGTTGGAAAAAATTAGCTCAAAACCAGCCGTACAACAAATAGATGAAGAGTTTGACAAACCAGTTGAACGGGTGAAAATGTCCCGCCGGCGTCAAACCATCGCTAAACGTCTAGTAGAAGTCCAGCATACAGCAGCGATGTTAACCACTTTTAACGAAGTCGATATGTCGGCCGTTATGGATTTACGCAATCAGCGGAAAGATGCCTTTTATGAAAAACATGGTGTCCGTCTGGGATTCATGTCATTCTTTACCAAAGCTGTAGTCTCAGCTTTAAAGCAATTCCCGCTTTTAAATGCCGAAATACAAGGCGATGAATTGATTATCAAGAAGTTCTATGATATCGGTATTGCTGTTGCAGCACCAGAGGGCTTGGTCGTCCCGGTTGTCCGCGGTGCGAACCAGAAAAACTTTGCCGAAATCGAACAGGATATCAGTAATCTTGGTAAAAAAGCTCGTGATAATGCCCTTACGTTAAATGATTTGCAAGGTGGAACATTTACCATTACAAACGGTGGAGTTTTCGGTTCGTTAATGTCAACGCCAATCTTGAATAGCCCGCAAGTTGGGATTCTCGGAATGCATAAAATTCAAACAAGACCAATTGCGATTGATAAGGAGCGAATGGAAAACCGCCCGATGATGTATATCGCCTTGTCATACGATCATCGAATTGTAGATGGAAAAGAGGCTGTTAGCTTCTTGGCGACAGTCAAAGAATTATTGGAAGATCCACACTCGTTATTATTAGAAGGGTAAGAGTTTCAAAGGATTCATAAATATTGTTTCTCAGACTGTCGACAAATCCGAAGGATTTCGGGTTTTAAATCGGCAGTCTTTTTGTTTGGCTACATTAAACTAGTCTGTTGATTTCCGTTCCAGGCGGCTTCGCTTTCCGCGGGCGGTTCGGGAAGCCCCACAGCAGATGCAGCTAAGGCAGAATTTTACAATATTGAAAATTCAGAATATTTATGTTAACCTTATTGATGTACATCAATGACAGGCTGCTATTTTAGCAGTAATTTTTGTATTACATAATAGTAAAGCGCTTTCATAGATTTAGCGCTGAACTAACCAACTAGTCGGTCACTATGGATTTAATATTTTCAATTTAGGGGGATTTATATGGATGTAAGCGGAATTTTAAAGGTAGTTGCAGAAAGTAAACTTGTATATCCAAGCGAAGAAAAACAATCTATCACCTCAATTGGAAGCAGTAAAGCTTTTCAAGAACTTCTTCAAAAATCCCAAAAAGATCCCGAAGCCTTTTGGAACGATGTGGCGAAAGAGCTATTCTGGTATGAGCCTTGGCAAAAAACAATAAGTGGAAGCCTTCCTGACTTTCGCTTTTTTGAAGGGGGCATCAGTAACCCTTGTGTTAACTTACTCGATCGTCATGTGGAAAATGGTGCTGGAAATCGCACCGCACTGATTTGGGAGGGAGAAAACGGGGACACTAAGTTTTTTACATATAATATGCTGTTAGCAGAAGTAAATCGCTTTTCGAATGTCTTGCGTTCCTTTGGTGTGAAAAAAGGGGATTGTGTGGCGATTTTTCTTCCGAATTTGGCAGAGGCAATAATTGCCGTGCTCGCTTGCTTTCGGATTGGGGCAATTTACAATACAGTATTTTCAGGATACTCCGAAAAGTCATTGAAGGACCGTCTCATTAGCTTTGAGCCAAAGATTATCGTAACGACTGACGCTACGATAAGACGTGGAAACAAAGTTTGCTTAAAGGAAAAAGTGGACAGGGTAATACCAGATATTCCATCCATTGAAGCGGTAATCGTCGTTAATCGCCTTAATTCAGAAATCAATATGACAGAAGGACGGGATTTCTGGTGGGAGGAACTAACTAGAATGGCAAGTATCCATTGTGAACCTGAGAAGCTAGAGGCCAATGAATATGGAATTGTCTTCTATACAAGCGGTACAACAGGAAAACCAAAGGGAGTCGTTCATTCAGGAATGGCCTTTGTAATCCAAAATTACATTTATAGCAAATATCATATGGATCATCATGATGATGATGTTTTCTGGTGTACGGCTGATATTGGATGGTTAACGATGCATATTTGGGGAATTGCGGGCGCACTCGCAAATGGAGTGACCACTGTCGTATATGAAGGATCGATTGACTTTCCAACAAAGGACAGATTTTATCAGGTAATCGAGAAATACCGTGTTAATAAATTGTTTACCGCACCAACTGCTTTACGGATGTTAAAAAGTCTAGGGGAAAAAGTACGGAATCAATTTGACTTATCATGTCTGGATGTCGTTTCCCTAGTGGGTGAACCCTTTGATCCAGAATCATGGCAATGGACGTATGATGTATTAGGAAAGAAAAAAATATGTGTTAATAATACGTGGGGACAAACAGAAACAGCGGGCTGTCCAATTGCTGGTGCCTCATGGTTAACTCCAATGAAGCCGGGATCAGCCGGAATGCAATTTTTAGGTGCAGATATAGCTGTAGTGGATGAAGAGGGAAATCCAGTAAAACCGGGTACGTTAGGAAATTTAATCATAAGAAAACCATTCCCAATGCTTTGCCGCACACTCTGGAAGGAACCGGAGCGCTATATTTCCTCTTATTTTAGTCAGGTAGAAGGAAGCTATTTTGCAAGTGATTTGGCCCTAATTGATGAGGATGGCTATGTATGGGTTGTTGGTCGTTCAGATGATGCATTCAACGTTGCCGGGCATCGTTTAAGTACAATGGAAATTGAAAGTGCAGTTCTTGAATGTGAAGGAGTTGCTGAAGCGGCCGTAATTGGTGTCCCAGATGAAATCAAGGGTGAGGTACCGCTTGTATTTGTCCGGGTAAATGATCTTTCTCTAGGGACTGATGATTTAAAAGAAAAGATTAATGAGCGGATTATACAGCTTATCGGAAAAATTGCCCTGCCAAAATCCATCATCTTCACAGAAACACTGCCGAAAACAGTTAGCGGAAAAATCATGCGCCGCTTATTAAAGGAAATTTTCGTGTCTGGAAAGGTTTCAGGTGATATTACAGGGCTTGAAGATCCAGCAACAGTGGCGCAAATTCAAATGATTATCAAAGAAAGGTCGATAGTGAAATAAAACAAAAAGTCTGATGGGATTTCCATCAGACTTTTTATATATCAAACTACTATGCTTTTTTCATCTCTATTAGTAAGATATGAGAGTTTTTTTCTGCCTTAATTGTGATATCTTCTTCAACAATCTCCATTCCATCTCTATCAGAGAGTTCAATGCCATTAATGACAGAAGTACCTTCTATTTGAACTAAATAAGCCTGCCTGCCTTCTTTAACTGGAAAACTTATATCTTTTCCTTGCTGCAATTCCAAGGAATAGATGTTTGCATCTTGGTTAATCGTAATTTGAGCATCTCCGTCTCTTCCCGAAACCATGTGCAGCCAATTATTTTTCCTATCATCCCAATTGAATCTAAAATCACCATAGGATGGTGCATGGCCATTTTTGTCTGGTAAAATCCAAATTTGTAAAAACCTTGATGTATCTTTGCCTAAATTGTATTCGCTATGCAGTACACCCGTACCTGCACTCATATATTGAACTTGTCCGCGTGTTATTGTATTTTGGTTACCCATGCTGTCACCATGAGTCAACTCACCATTTACCACGTAGGAGATAATCTCCATATTTTTATGTGGATGCGTGCCAAAACCTGTTTGCGGATTAATTAAATCATCATTGATTACACGTAAAACCCCAAACTGAATATTGTCTGGATTATAATATTCTGCAAATGAAAAGTGAAATTTACTTCTTAACCAACCAAGATTACTAGAACCCATATCATTGCTGTTGATTTTTCTTAGCATATTTTTCTCCCCAATCTATTATAAAAAATGTATATACAGAAAACAGTGAAATCAACATTCAGTTATAATAAATCCTAAAAAAAAAGAAACCCTTGATAAATAAGGATTTCTTTGACGTCCCGAAGAGGATTCGAACCTCCGACCTACAGTTTAGGAAACTGTTGCTCTATCCTGCTGAGCTATCGAGACAAGTATTAGGAACGTTATTTATTATAATTTGTTAATGACAAAAGGTCAATAAAAAGTTGATATTATTGGAACGGTAGTTCTCTGGCCATTTCGGTTCCTTTCGAAGTTTTTTCACGGAATATCAACCAAACGATTAAACTGAGCCCAATTAATAAACCTTCCAGTGATAAAATGTACCATGGATAGGGGCCTAGTACATCTAATAAACTCGCACTGTCAGGCTTATGACTTAAGAACATATAATTTCCGCCCACCAGCTTATTGATCAACATAATGATTGGCATAAGCACATTTAAAAAGATACATAATTTTAAGACGGACCAAATTGTCGGCCGGTAACCTTTTGCCCATGTAAAATAAAGCGGCACCCAGATTTCCATCAGATGTGTATAAAAGAAATGGAAAAACCGAAAATGTGGGAAGTCATAATTTAAAGCTGGAGTGAATAATGCCTGTGATGCGCCTAATAAAGCAGTAAATAATAATATCTCGTAGATAATTCTTTTCCTTGTCAGCAACAGAAGGACGGTTAATATTAAACTAATGCTGCATAACTCCAATGGAATAGCGTGACTAACATTCCAACTGCCATTTATAATCATCCAAAAATGATAGGTCAATTCCATGATGATGAGAGTGATAGCGATACCGATCTCGGTTCGCCGTCTTTGCCTAGCATTCAGTTTATCTCTATTAAGATAGATTATGCTGGAACCTAGGATTAAGATGGTAATAATTACAAAATGACTGGTTGAAAACATGTCAAAATCATAGTTTGTGAAACTGCGGCCAAACACCCCATCCATAACTCCACCACCTAATTCGGCTAATGTACCTTTACCTTTTCTAATTATATTCGATGGAATTGCTTTTACACCTCTTCAAAAATATAAAATAGTTCCATTTCACTCCGTTCTATAATTAGGATTTTTCTTCCTAATAAAGTCCTCTAGAAGTATGGTATAATGATTTGTCGAAGAAAATCGAAAGTCTTTTTTTAGTGGAGGTCATTATGGCTGCATATACGCCGATGATACAACAATACTTAACCGTTAAGGCAGATTACCAAGATGCCTTTTTATTTTTTCGCTTAGGCGATTTTTATGAAATGTTTTTCGATGATGCCATTAAAGCATCACAAGAATTAGAAATAACTCTAACAAGCAGACAAGGTGGCACGGATGAACGGATTCCGATGTGCGGCGTTCCCTATCATTCTGCACCTAACTATATTGAACAGCTCATTTCAAAAGGCTTTAAAGTGGCGATTTGTGAGCAGGTTGAAGACCCGAAGCTGACCAAGGGTATGGTGAAAAGGGAAGTTGTCCAATTAATCACGCCTGGTACAGTGATGGAAGGGAAGGGGTTATCGGATAAAGAGAATAATTATATTGCCTCAATTACCCAATTTGATGATGAAACCTTTGGTTTCGCCTACAATGATATCTCAACTGGTGAAAGCCGAGTCACACTCCTATCGAAAAATTTTGATGAGGTCCTAAATGAGTTAGCCGTTCTAAGTGCGAAGGAAGTAGTTGTTGCGAGCAACTTTGACGGTGAATGGCAAAAGAAACTTCGGGAACGTGACGTCTTAGCGATTTCATTTGAAGATAATAGTTCAATAGATATGAATTTTTCTCATTTGCTAAAAGATTTGAATCAAGAAAAGCTAAAGCAAACAATGGCGCGGCTTTTTCATTATTTATACCGGTCGCAAAAAAGAAGTTTGGATCATCTACAGCCAGTCACCACCTACCAAATCCATCAATATATGAAAATTGATTACTATTCCAAACGTAATCTTGAATTAACAGAAACGATTCGTTCCAAGGGGAAAAAAGGTTCATTATTATGGCTTCTTGATGAAACGATGACCGCAATGGGCGGCAGGATGTTAAAGCACTGGATCGACCGGCCGTTAATTAGCCAAACTGACATTGAATCTCGTCAAGCGATTGTGGAAGTCCTAATATCACATTATTTTGAGCGTCAAGAACTTCGTGAAAAGCTAAAGGAAGTTTATGATTTAGAACGATTAGCAGGAAGGGTTGCCTTTGGGAATATCAATGCCCGTGATTTGGTTCAATTAAAGCGCTCATTAATGCAGGTTCCCTTTTTACAACAAATTTTACAAGGCATGCATAATGAACAAGTGAACAAAATCGCCGAACTGCTGGATCCTTGTGAAGAAATTACAGATCTGTTGGAGCAGGCGATTGTTGAAAATCCACCGCTTTCCTTAAAAGAAGGGAATATGATTCGCGATGGGTACAATGCCCAGCTCGATCAATATCGTGATGCCAGCCGGAATGGAAAAACGTGGATTGCTCAGCTGGAACGGGAAGAACGTGAGAAGACCGGTATTAAGTCACTAAAAGTTGGTTATAACCGTGTATTTGGTTATTATATTGAGATTACACGTGCAAACCTCCATCTGTTAGAAGAAGGACAATACGAACGGAAACAAACATTATCCAATGCGGAACGGTTTATTACTCCGGAGTTAAAAGAAAAAGAAGCATTAATTTTACAAGCAGAGGAAAAAAGCAGTGAACTGGAATATGAATTGTTTACGGAGATTCGCGAGATTGTAAAAGAACAGATTCCGCGTTTACAAGCATTGGCAAAAACGATTAGTGAAATGGATGTCCTTCAGTGTTTCGCTCAGGTAAGTGAAGACCGCCATTATGTTAAACCACAGTTTTCCATGGAGGGTCGTGTCTTTGTTAAAGAAGGCCGTCATCCCGTGGTAGAAAAGGTATTGAACGCCCAGGAATACGTCCCAAATGATTGCTTCATGGACAACGACCGGGAAGTTTTATTGATTACAGGCCCGAACATGTCGGGGAAAAGTACCTATATGCGTCAAGTCGCTTTGGTTGCGATACTAGCGCAAATCGGCTGTTACGTCCCAGCCTCCGATGCGGTCCTGCCCATTTTTGATCAAGTATTTACCCGGATTGGTGCAGCCGATGATTTAATTTCCGGACAAAGTACTTTTATGGTTGAAATGCTTGAAGCTAAAAATGCGATTTCAAATGCTACACAAAACAGCTTAATCTTATTTGACGAAATCGGGCGTGGTACCTCCACTTATGATGGGATGGCCCTTGCACAAGCAATCATTGAATACATTCATACCAATATTGGGGCAAAGACTCTTTTTTCCACCCATTATCATGAATTAACGGTTTTAGAGGAAGAACTATCTAAGCTGCAAAACATTCACGTTAGTGCGATTGAGCATAATGGAAAAGTCGTCTTTCTTCATAAAATAAAAGAAGGACCAGCTGACAAGAGTTACGGAATTCATGTCGCTCAGCTGGCAGGACTGCCTTCTGACTTAATCAGCCGTGCGAATGAAATATTAACTGCGCTAGAGCAGTCAGATTCCCAGGAGGTCAAGCCGAAAACAGAAGTAGTGGAGGTAGTTCACGTAGAAGAACAGCCTGCTCAACTTTCTTTCTTTGACGAACCGAAAGATGTGAAGAAGCAAGAGTTATCTTCTAAAGAGAAGCGTGTGATTGATAAAATGAAGGAATTAGATATATTGGATTTAACACCACTTCAAGCAATAAATATGTTGTATGAGCTCCAAAAAAAGTTAAAGTAGGGGGTGAATGGAATGGGGAAAATTATTCAATTAGATGATGCCTTATCGAATAAAATCGCAGCGGGAGAGGTAGTCGAGCGCCCTGCCTCCGTGGTAAAAGAGTTGGTTGAAAATTCAATTGACGCGGGCAGTACGGTGATTGAAATTGAAGTGGAAGAAGCCGGACTTGCCAAAATCCGCATTACTGACAATGGATATGGGATTGAGGAAGAGGATGTGTTACTCGCCTTTCAACGCCATGCCACCTCTAAAATAAAGAATGAAAATGATTTGTTCCGAATCAGGACCCTCGGATTCCGGGGAGAGGCCCTGCCAAGTGTCGCCTCTGTTTCACGGCTCGAGATGAAAACTTCTACGGGTGAAGGGGCAGGAAATCGGGTGGTTATCGAAGGCGGTAAAGTGGAAATATTTGAGAAAGCATCGAGCCGTAGAGGAACCGATATTACGATTACCGATTTATTTTTCAATACACCTGCCCGCTTGAAATATATGAAGACCATTCATACCGAGCTTGGAAATATTACGGACGTTGTGAATCGATTGGCCCTTTCCCATCCAGAAGTAGCCTTCCGCCTCATCCATAATGATAGGAAATTATTGCAAACCAATGGAAACGGAGATGTTCGCCAGGTCCTAGCATCGATTTATGGTTTAGGAATTGCCAAGCAGCTGGTTCCCATCTCCGGGACATCGCTCGATTATAACATCACTGGTTTTGCTTCCATGCCTGAAGTAACCAGAGCTTCACGAAACTATATTTCAACGATGATTAATGGCCGTTTTATCAAAAACTATCCATTAGCCAAGGCGATCCAAGAAGGCTACCATACCTTGCTTCCAATCGGCAGGTTCCCAATTGTTCTCCTGAACATTGAGATGGACCCATTGCTTGTGGACGTCAATGTTCACCCTTCCAAGATGGAGGTCCGTATTAGTAAAGAAGCAGAGTTGAATGAACTTGTCACAACGATGATAAAAGAGGAGTTTAAATCGAAAATCCTCATCCCGACAGCCTATACAGCCGTGAAAAAAGAAACGCCAAAGGAAGAACAAACTTCCTTGGCCCTTGATGAAGGAACCATAACGCCTGTCGAGAGGAAAGAGTTAGAGTGGTTCCGACCAGAAGCCACGGCAATCGTCCAAGAAAAACGTCCGTCGCTGGGTGATGGATCAACGGAAACACCTATTTCCAAATGGCCGATTCAACCCGAAATCGAAGAGGAAGAAACAATGGTGCCTGACACCTGGTTCGAGACGAATCCATTTAGTGAGGCGCCGGCTAGGTCTGATTCATATGTAAGCACTACTGTTCAACCCAACCCTGATATAATCGAGACTAAGTGTGACACACCTTCAGAAAGTAGAGTCCCCCGGTTATATCCAATTGGGCAAATGCATGGGACCTATATTTTTGCTCAGAATGAAAATGGCTTATATATCATTGACCAGCACGCAGCCCAAGAGCGGTTAAAGTACGAGTATTTCCGGGAAAAGGTAGGTCAGGTCCAATCTGAGTTACAAGAAATGCTGGTACCCTTAACGTTTGAATATTCGACGGATGAATTTTTGAAAATAAATGAATACCAACACGAGCTCGAAAAAGTTGGAGTTTTTCTTGAGGAGTTCGGGATTAATAGCTATATTGTTCGTTCCCACCCGCAGTGGTTTCCAAAAGGGGAGGAAAAAGAAATCATTGAAGAGATGATTGAGCAGCTATTATTAATGAAAAAGGTAGATATAAAGAAACTGCGTGAAGAAGCCGCGATTATGATGAGTTGTAAAGCATCCATTAAAGCGAACCGCCATTTACGAAATGACGAGATCCAAGCACTCTTGGATGATCTACGTAAGGCCTCCGATCCATTTACGTGTCCGCATGGAAGACCGATCATTGTCCATTATTCGGTTTATGAAATGGAAAAAATGTTTAAACGGGTGATGTGATTTTCAATATGTAGAAAGTGAGCACAGAACCTATGAGAAGAGCAAAAAGCCTTACTCTTTATTGAGTAAGGCTTTTTGCTCTTCTTTAATTCCGTAGCATCAGCCAAGTTCTTGACGGCGTTTTTGTCTATTTCTCTGCAATTCTCCCTGTTTCCACGTATATTTTTGCATATACAACTTTAAAACATCATTAATTGTCTTTCCGCTTTTTTCTACTGCTTCCAAAAATCTGTCTCTAATATGTGGTGGAACGTCGATACTTACTTGAACCGTTTCGGTCAAATTCTTCTCCTTTAGTTCCTCTTTTCTTAGCTGCTGCATTAATCATGCCTCCCCTGTGCAATTAAAAAAAAAGAATAGTTTAAAAACAAAAAAAATTATAAATATTTATGATAAAATAATTTTAACAAGTGGAAGCGGATACAATGAAATAATATTTTTCAACAAATTTCGACATTTTCTGTCATGTAGGCTTTCTGTATCCGATTAATTAACTCTTTGAAACTAACAAACATTAAATGGCGATCTAATAATAAAGAAAAAGCTGCAGAATTCTACAGCTTTTTTCAAAAAGTTTTTATATAGGGGAGTATCCCTGGTTTCGCTCTTGAATTGGTTTATTTCATTGCGGCTTGCAATTTACTCATGTACTGCAGGGCCCTGCCAGTACCCATTGCTACTGATTCTAGCGGGTTTGGGGCAAGCTGGACGGGAACGACGATCTCTTGGCTTAGCCATGCCTCCATTCCATTTAATAAAGCACCACCACCTGTCAGAATCACACCACGGTCGACAATGTCCCCGCTTAGTTCGGCTGGACAATCTTCTAGAGTTGCACGGATGGCTTCTAAAATATGCAAAAGTGCTTCCTTGATAGCCACACGGATTTCATATGATGATAGTTTAATTGTTTTTGGCAGACCTGTTACAAGGTCACGACCGCGGATGTCCATGAAAATTTCCTCGTGGTCAATGAGGGCATATCCAATTTCCATCTTGATGTTTTCCGCTGTTCTTTCGCCAATGAGGATATTATATTCTTTTCGAATATGTTGAATGATATCTTCATCCAGACGGTCTCCACCGATTTTAATTGAATGGCAGGCAACCACACCACCAAAGGAGATAATGGCAACTTCCGTATTACCGCCTCCAATATCAACCACAACATTGGCAACAGGTTCATCAACTGGCATTCCTGCCCCGATTGCTGCTGCGACCGGTTCTTCGATTAAGCTGATTTTCTTTGCACCAGCTTGTCTTACCGCATCTTGGATCGCTCTTCTCTCCACACTTGTAGAACCAGATGGGATACTAACGACAACATTTGGTTTCCGGACGGCAAATCCAATCTTTTTGGATGCCTTGCGCATGATATGTTTCAGTAATTCAGTCGTTACATCATAATCGGCGATTACCCCATCCTTCATCGGACGAATAGCCACGATTTTTTCAGGAGTTTTTCCAATCATTTCTTTAGCTTCCTGACCAACTGCTACTACATTTTTGGTGACCGTATCGATTGCTACCACCGCTGGTTCATTTATCGCAATTCCTTTATTTTTACTATACACAAGTATATTTGCAGTTCCTAAATCAATTCCAATATCAAAAGTTGATAACATCTTTTTTCACCTTATTCCATTATTTTTGGTTACTAGATATGCTACGGGTAGTCTATCATAAAGTTGGGGGTAGTAAGCGGTTTGTAAATGAACCGTTATCCTTTTGTAAAGTTACAAGAAAATTATTCCTTTTTGGTAATGAAAATGAAAAATTATGATTCATGTGGATTAGGAGCATAGAAAAGAACTTTTATGTATATAATAGTTTGATGTTCAACTGCTTTTTAAATTTATGTTACGATAAAGGGGTGAAAGTGGAATCGAAAGCGTGCTTTCACTGAAAATGGGATAAGGCAGTGTGAAAATATTGGATTTAAAACAAAAGTTATTAGTAATCATCGGACCAACTGCTGTCGGAAAAACAAAGTTAAGTATCGAAATGGCTAAACGCTATAATGGAGAGATTATCAGCGGGGACTCGATGCAGATCTATCGTGGCATGGATATTGGTACAGCAAAAATTAAACCAGAAGAAATGGAAGGAATTCCACACCATCTAATTGATATTAAGGAGCCAACTGAAAATTTTTCGGTTGCCGAATTTCAACACCTTGTTCGGGCTAAGATTGATGAGATTGTCCAAAAAGGCAAGCTGCCTATCATTGCTGGTGGAACAGGGTTATATATACAGTCTGTCATTTATGATTATCAATTTTCAGATGTGCCCGGTGATGAGACATATCGTCTTATGCTGGAGGAAAGAGTAAAGGAAATCGGAAATGAAGCTCTGTATAAAGAATTAATGGAGGTGGATCCTGAAAGTGCTTCACAAATCCACCCGAATAATATAAGAAGAGTCATTCGTGCTCTTGAAATTTTCCATCTGACAGGGAAGACAATGCAAGAGTTTCAAAGTACGCAGCAACCAGACCTTTTGTACGATACTGCGATTATTGGGTTAACAATGGAACGAGAGAAACTTTATGAGCGGATCAACTACCGAGTGGATATCATGGTTGAGGAAGGGCTCATAGAAGAAGTAAAACGTCTATATCAACAGGGTTTACGTGATTGCCAATCCATCCAAGCGATAGGCTACAAAGAGATTTTTACATACTTTGATGGTAAAATGTCGTTAGAAGAAGCAATAGCCAATTTAAAGCAAAATTCGAGAAGATACGCGAAAAGACAATTGACATGGTTTCGGAACAAGATGGATGTTGTTTGGTTTGATATGACCGATGTGGAGAATATATCAAAAAAAATAAAGGAAATTTCACATTGTGTTGAAGGAAAGCTTAAAGTAAAATCGAATACATATTAGTAGAGATAAAAGAGGAGGAAATACAAATGAAAACAACAATTAATATTCAGGACCAATATTTAAACCAGTGCCGCAAAGATAACATACATGTGACCGTATTTTTATTAAACGGATTCCAATTAAGAGGCCAAATTAAAGGCTTTGATAATTTTACAGTCCTTTTTGAATCAGAAGGAAAGCAGCAATTAGTATATAAGCATGCCATCTCAACCTTTGCACCGCAAAGAAACGTTCATCTTGAATTGGATAACCAATAAGTTTTTAAGAGCCCATCTTAAGGGCTTTTTTTTATTTTTGTGAAAACTTTTTTAATGAAATTCAACGTGTATGAATACATATTAGTTGAAGGACTATGCATTTCTCCTAAGTATATTTGAGGTCGGAATTTAGAGGATAAATTCTGAGTGGCCATAAAAAAGCATCCTTTGTAATCTGTTGGCGAAAATGAGAGGTGAAAGCTTTGGACCAACCCATTCGAATGAAAAGTAACGGCCAAATAAGTGTTGTCCTCAACTCACAAAAGGGAAAAACCATTTCAAAAGAGTTACCTGAATTTCAAGTGGTTCCGAAGGATATTCCGCCTGAACACACGGCTCTTAAAGAAATTGAAGACGAGCTTGGGGCATTGGTTGGGATGGAAGAAATGAAAATGATGATTAAGGAAATTTATGCTTGGATTTATGTAAATAAAAAACGTGAAGAAATGGGTTTGAAAGCAAGAAAACAAGCCCTTCATATGATGTTTAAAGGAAATCCAGGTACAGGAAAAACGACAGTAGCAAGACTAATTGGCAAGCTTTTTCAAAAAATGAGTGTATTAACAAAAGGTCATTTAATTGAGGCTGAGCGTGCTGACCTCGTCGGCGAGTATATTGGCCACACCGCACAAAAGACTAGAGATTTAATCAAGAAGGCCCAAGGGGGAATCTTGTTTATTGATGAGGCGTACTCATTGGGCCGAGGTGGTGAAAAGGATTTTGGCAAAGAGGCTATTGATACCCTAGTAAAGCATATGGAGGATAAACAGCATGAATTTATTCTGATTCTTGCCGGATATTCTCGGGAAATGGATCATTTCTTAACGCTTAATCCTGGGCTGCATTCGCGCTTTCCGTTAGTGGTAGATTTTCCTGATTATAATATCGATCAATTAATGGAGATTTCAGGTAGAATGCTAATTGAAAGAGAATACGCATTCAGTCGTGAAGCGGAAAAAAAGCTTAAAGAACATTTAATATGGGTGAAAGCAGTATTAAGCCCAAATAGTTTTTCAAACGGTAGGTATGTTCGAAATATTATTGAAAAATCAATCCGTGCTCAGGCGATGAGGCTGCTTATGTTAAATAGCTATGACCGTCATGAATTAATGACACTTAGAAGTAATGATCTTGTGTTTGAAGAAGATTAACCATAAAAAAACGACAGATTCTTGATAATCTGTCGTTTCTATTTGGAAAAGAATCTTAATTTGCTTCGAGCTTACGAATGGGCAATTTCCAATTAAAGGTATAAGAAAGTACTCGTAACACAGTTACAATAACAAATAAGGAATATAACTCCAATGGCTGTTCAGCAATACCCAGCCCGAGAAATAAGCCTGTCAAAATAGCCCAGAGCGCATAAATTTCTGCTCTTAGTACAATAGGCTTTCTTCCGGCTAATAAATCACGAATGATTCCGCCGCCAATTCCAGTTAAGACCGAGGCAACGATTACAGCACTAAGAGGGAGGTCCATTTTTACGGCGTAAATGCCACCTTGAATGGCAAAAGCAGAGAGGCCGATCGCATCAAATAAGTTCCCCCATTTTTGCCAGTGTTTGAGAAGATTGCTTGGAAATAAAAACACAGCAGTAATTGATAACAAGGCAATTTGAAAAAATAATCCTTGGTCCCAAAGTGCAGATACCGGTACGCCAATTAATAAATTTCGAATTGCTCCGCCTCCGAAAGCAGTAACGATTCCTAAAATATAAACCCCGAAAATATCATATTCTTCCTCCATCGCCACAATTGCTCCACTGACAGCGAAGGCTATGGTTCCAATCATACTTAAAACATCCCATGTCATTTTTGCTATCCCCTTGATGTCTATTTTATTTTTACACTATTAATATAGTAAATATGTAACGGGTTTCAAACATTAAAATTTTATCATGTTGTAGAAAAAAAACAATAAGTTTTTTGGGAATTGGAGAAAATAGAGATTATATATATTTTTTGTTATGATGAAAGCTAGATGTTTAGAAAGGAAGGATGCCTTTTGGAACAGAAAGAAACGAAAGAGAAAGTAATCCTGGTTGGCTGCCAAACCAGCGGGGACGATGACTTACGTTTTCACTATTCAATGGAGGAGTTAGAGGCATTAACTGAAACCGCTCAGGGGGAAGTGTTGGTATCTGTCGTTCAAAAACGAGAGCGCCGTCATCCAGCGACATACATAGGTAAAGGGAAAGTCGAAGAACTAAATGCACTCGTAGAAGAACTTGAGCCTGATATCGTCATTTTTAATGATGAACTCTCGCCAAGTCAAAAGAGAAATCTTGCTACAGAATTAAATGCCCGGGTGATTGACCGCACCCAGCTGATCTTAGATATCTTTGCACAGCGAGCGAGGTCCAAAGAAGGGAAACTGCAAGTGGAACTTGCTCAATTGCAATACATACTACCGCGGCTTGCCGGTCAGGGGACCGCTTTATCTCGTCTTGGTGCCGGAATTGGGACTAGAGGACCTGGTGAAACGAAATTAGAATCGGACCGTCGTCACATCCGGCGCCGAATCGATGATATCAAAAGTCAGCTTTCTGTCATCGTTCAGCACAGGGATCGATACCGAGAAAGAAGGAAGAAAAATAAAGCCTTTCAAGTGGCGATTGTTGGATATACCAATGCTGGTAAATCAACCTTGTTTAACCGTTTATCCGAAGCCGAGTCTTATGAGGAAAATCAATTGTTTGCCACCCTTGATCCAATGACACGAAAATTGATCCTGCCCAGTGGTTTCTTTGCTTTGATTACGGATACAGTTGGCTTCATTCAAGATTTACCGACAACGCTGATTGCTGCCTTCCGGTCCACCCTCGAGGAAGTAAAGGAGGCGGATCTGCTGCTTCATGTAGTGGATATGTCCAACCCGGATTATTTCCATCATGAGAAAACGGTAAAAAGACTGCTAGATGACTTAGAAGTGAAAGATATCCCGCAAATAACGGTATATAATAAGAGGGATATTCAGCATGCCGATTTTGTCCCAACTGCGGATACACCAACAGCATTTATCAGTGCTTTTGACGAGAATGACCGCCATTCTTTAAAAGAAAAAATAGAGCAAATTGTGATGGAATTGATGGTTCCTTATGAGGTAGCCGTTCCTTCTACGGAGGGAAAACTGCTTTCTCAATTAAAAAATGAGACCATCTTAAGAGGACTTTCTTTTGATGAAGATAGTCAGTTATATCACTGTAAGGGATTTTCGCTGCAAGATCATCAAATTACAGGCCAATTACAGAATTATAAAAGTAGATAGGAGATTCATGCATGTTTCAACAGTTAAAAAATGGGGAAAAACTCCAGCCAATCGTTAGGGAAGTCGAACAACAAATTGCTGGGGTACATAAGGAAATTGATGAAAGAATCGAAACCAATCAATTTAGGGTTTTACAGAGTTTTCAAAAACATCGGGTCAGTGACTCTCATTTTATCCCGTCAACTGGATACGGCTACGATGACATAGGAAGAGATACGTTGGAAAATGTCTATGCAGATGTCCTTGGCGGTGAAGCAGGACTGGTTCGCTCGCAAATCATTTCTGGTACCCATGCCATTTCCATTGCATTATTTGGTGTTCTTCGCCCTGGGGATGAACTCCTTTATATTACAGGCAAACCGTATGATACCTTGGAAGAAATCGTCGGTCTTCGTGGAAATGGGGTTGGTTCTTTAAAAGAATTTGGCATTTCTTATGATAGTGTTGCCCTGACAAATGAAGGGCGAATTAACTGGGATCAAGTATCTGAAAAAATAAAACCGAATACGAAGATGATTGGGATTCAACGTTCCAAGGGCTATGACCCAAGACCTTCTTTTACAGTAGCTGAAATTGGCGAAATGATTAAGTATGTTAAAGAAATTAAGCCAGATGTCGTTGTATTTGTGGATAACTGCTACGGAGAATTTGTAGAAGAACTGGAGCCCTGTCATGTCGGTGCGGACTTAATGGCTGGCTCGCTGATTAAAAATCCTGGCGGCGGAATCGTGAAGACTGGAGGATATATCGTTGGGAAAAAAAAGTGGGTAGAAGCTTGTTCATATCGGATGACTTCACCTGGGATTGGAGCTGAAGCTGGTGCATCCCTCTATAGTCTTCAAGAAATGTATCAAGGCTTTTTCCTAGCTCCTCATGTGGTGGGCCAGGCCTTAAAAGGTGCTGTGTTCTCGGCGGCAATGCTGGAGAAATTAGGTATGAATTCCTCGCCAAAATGGAATGCTAACAGGACTGACTTAATTCAATCTGTACAGTTTGATGACCCTGATAAAATGATTGCTTTTTGTCAGGCCATTCAATTTGCGTCGCCCATTAATTCATACGTGACTCCCCATGCGAGCTATATGCCAGGGTACGAGGACGACGTGATTATGGCTGCAGGTACCTTTATCCAGGGAGCAAGTATTGAACTCACCGCAGACGGGCCGATTAGACCGCCATATGTTGCCTATGTACAAGGTGGTTTAACATATGCCCATGTAAAAATGGCTGTTTGCCTCGCGATTGATCATTTAACTGAAAAAGGATTAATAGACCTTATTTAGTGCATTTATTGGTTTGTACAATTCTTTAAGAAAATTTCATGTAAGAATATCTAACATATCATTGACAACTTTTCTAACACGAAATATAATAGCATTATAAACAAACCCGAAGGGAGGAGTAATTAGGTGAGTGGAAAGGAAATTCGCCGTTCCATGCCGCTGTTCCCAATTGGAACGGTCATGCAGTTAACGGAACTTACAGCCAGGCAAATTCGCTACTACGAAGAACACCAATTGATTTCTCCAGCTCGAACCGAAGGGAATAGACGTCTATATTGCTTAAATGATATTGATAGGCTTCTAGAAATTAAGGATTTGATTGATCAAGGTGTGAACATGGCTGGTATTAAACAATTATTCCTAGTAAAAGAGCAACAACAATCTAACATAATCGAACAACAAGCAGAGAAGGCTAAACGCGAATTAACGGATGACCAACTTAGAAAACTACTGCGCAACGAAATGATGCATTCTGGCCGAAACAACCGATCATCATTACGTCAAGGAGATATGTCAAGATTCTTCCATTAAATTGGCAGCATCTTTTCAAAAAATAGGGGGTAAGAAAATGGCAAAGTATTCAAGAGAAGATATTAAAAGATTAGCTGTTGAGGAAAACGTAAAATTTATTCGTTTACAATTCACAGACATCCTTGGAACTATTAAAAACGTGGAAATTCCAATTTCTCAATTAGAAAAAGCACTTGATAACAAAATGATGTTTGACGGATCATCAATCGAAGGTTTTGTACGAATTGAAGAGTCTGATATGCTGCTTTATCCTGACCTTAATACATGGGTGGTATTCCCATGGACAGCAGAAAAGGGGAAAGTTGCCCGCTTAATTTGTGATATTTATACTCCAGAAGGAAAACCATTTGAAGGGGATCCTCGAAATAACTTAAGAAGAGTATTAAAAGAAATGGAAGAGTTAGGATTTACAAACTTTAACTTAGGACCTGAGCCGGAATTCTTCTTATTTAAATTAGATGAAAAAGGCGAGCCAAGTTTAGAGTTAAATGACCAAGGTGGTTATTTTGATTTAGCACCAACAGATTTAGGTGAAAACTGCCGTCGTGATATCGTTCTTGAATTAGAAGAGATGGGCTTTGAAATTGAAGCTTCTCACCACGAAGTAGCACCAGGTCAGCACGAAATTGATTTTAAATATGCTGATGCATTAACAGCATGTGACCAAATCCAAACGTTTAAATTAGTTGTTAAAACCATCGCTCGTAAACATGGCTTGCACGCAACATTCATGCCAAAACCTTTATACGGAGTTAATGGATCTGGAATGCACATGAACCTTTCATTATTTAAAAATGGAGAAAATGCATTCTATCAACCAAGCGGCGACTTAGAAATGAGCGATACAGCTCGTCAATTTATCGCCGGAATTCTAAAGCACGCTCCAGCCTTTACTGCGGTTACCAACCCAACAGTAAACTCTTATAAGCGTCTTGTTCCTGGCTATGAAGCGCCATGCTATGTAGCTTGGTCAGCTAGAAACCGTTCACCATTAATTCGTATTCCTGCTTCACGTGGATTAAGTACTCGTGTGGAAGTAAGAAGCGTTGATCCATCTGCTAATCCATACCTTGCAATGGCTGTTCTTCTAAAAGCTGGTTTAGACGGAATTAAAAACCAATTAACTCCTCCAGCACCAGTTGATAGAAACATCTATGTAATGAGCAAAGAAGAAAGAATCGAAGAAGGCATCATCGATCTTCCTGCTACATTAGCTCAAGCATTAGATCAATTAAAAGCTGATGAAGTAATCGTGGCTGGTCTAGGCGAGCACATTATGGAACACTTTGTTGAGGCAAAAGAAATCGAGTGGGATATGTTCCGTACAGTCGTTCACCAATGGGAACGCGATCAATATATGAGCATGTATTAATATCAGTAAACCCTGTCGCTTGAAGTGACAGGGTTTTTTTGTTGGTTTGTGGGGAACTAGAAGAGGGGATTTGCCGAGAAGACAAAAAAGAGGCAGAACGGTAAATGAAAGAGGTCTGGATTTACTGAGATGAGGAAAAAGCAGACCAGCGGTAAATGAAAGAGGGCTGCATTTACCGGTAGGAGGAAAAAAGCAAGCTAGCGGTAAATGAAAGAGGTCTGGATTTACTGGAAAGAGGAAAAAAGCAGGCTAACGGTAAATGAAAGAGGACTGGATTTACTGGTAGGAGAAAAAAAGCAGGCTAGCGGTAAATGAAAGAGGACTGCATTTACCTGTAGGAGGAAAAAAGAGCCCCAACGGTAAATTACATTTAATCTGTACATCAAACTACAGTAGTCAATCCCCACACATGCTAAAATAATTTCCTTATTTCTTGAAAAATTCACAATTATCTTCCTTCTGCTACTCATATATATTATATTATTAACTTGAAAACATTTGGGAGGTGCTCTAATTGTATAAACTGCAAATTTGTAATGCTCAAACCCAAGAAATACTTCGTGAAAAGACGTATAAGAAACCGGACCTTATATTAAGTTTGCTAGAGTCAGGAGCCAAAGGTCAGGAATGTTTTCTATTTGATGAGGAACGTAGAACGTTAAAAGGAGATTATGTGAGCCATTCCGTATTTAAGGAAGCGGATACAGAAGTTTACAAAGCGTTTTTTAAGGTGAAATTATCTGATATTCAGGCACGGATAGCAAAATAATCAAATAAACAGTCTTCATTGGTAAGAGAAACGCCTTAATACGAATAGTATCATGGCGTTTCTCTCGATTTATTCATTATTCTTTTCACTCTGATTAAGTAGCTTAATTTTAGAAAGAACGGCATCACCACCAATTCCTGCGATGATTGAAAAAAGGATATTTTCAACCGTTGAATTTGGAGCTGTATATAGAACGAGGAGAAGCGCAGCAACCGCACCTAGGAGCAACTCTTCTAAAAAGCCGAGATAAATGAATCTTTTTGTTTTCCTTGGCATGATAATTTTTCCGTTCTTACGAACATGTCCAACAATGCCAACAGTTCCACCAATTACAATAGAGAAAATAATGTCGGCTAACACTGTTTCTCAACCTCCTTAAGCCTAATTTTTTGGACCTAAGGTAAATCTTGGTGTAGTTCAATTATATCAAACATTTACAACATGGACATGAGTAAAAATACTGAATTTTCACTATATAATATACATGATATGATAAAAATGAAAAATTTTCCCAATAATGTGACATAAAAAAAGCATGCACAGTTGTGCAAGCTCCCTATTAATGAATATGCCGATAAACGCCGATAACTTTTCCTAGAATTGAAACATTCCTTAGAATAATAGGGTCCATTGTAGAATTTTCCGGCTGCAGGCGTATGTAATCTTTTTCTTTAAAAAATCTCTTACAGGTGGCTTCATCTTCCTCGGTCATTGCTACAACGATATCACCGTTATTCGCGGTTGGCTGCTGTTTCACAATGACGTAGTCCCCATCTAGTATCCCAGCTTCTATCATACTCTCACCCATGATTTCTAGCATGAAAACCTGTTCATCTGCAGGTGCAAGACTTTCTGGGAGCGGGAAAAACTCTTCGACATTTTCAATAGCTGTAATTGGTAATCCTGCAGTTACTTTACCTACCACGGGAACATTTACAACTGCATTTCTTGGTATATGTGCTGCAGCATCTGCTTCTAATATTTCAATTGCTCTTGGTTTGGTTGGATCCCGTCTAATCAGTCCTTTGCTTTCCAGCCTTGCTAAATGACCGTGAACAGTGGAGCTGGAAGCAAGTCCAACTGCTTCTCCAATTTCTCTTACGGAAGGGGGATATCCTTTACTCTTAACCTCACTTTTAATGAAGTCTAATATATCCTGCTGCCGCTTTGATATTTTAGCCATGATAAAATCCACCTCGTCTGGTTTTTGTTGTCTTTATTATACCATGTTCGTATTTTTTATACAAACATAAGTTCGAAAAATAGTTGACAACAAACAAACGTTCGATTTATAATCATATTAATAAAACGAACATATATTCTTAGTAGAGGTGTTTTTTATATGAAAAAATTATGGAACAAATACTCCTATGCTATTATTCTAATTATTTTAAGCTGTTCACTTTCCTTCATATTATCTTTTCAACATCATTCAAATGATCAAGATAAGTATTTAAAGATTACGATTTCAGAAGGGGATTCACTTTGGGATATCTCTGACCAATATTCCGAACAACATTCATTATCAAACCAGGAATTTGTTTCTTGGATAAAAAAGCATAATGAAATTGATGAAGACCTAATTTTTCCTGGTGAAGAAATTATCATTCCAGTGAGTAACGAAAAGGGTTTAACAACACAAGAATTAGCTAGTGCTGTGAGTGAATAGAAAGGAATAACAATGAAAGCAATCATATACTGCCGTGTCAGCACCAACAAAGAAACACAAGAAACATCATTAAAGCGCCAAGAAGAGGAATTAACACAACTTGCTCATTCCTATCAATTTGAAGTTGATAGTGTAATTAAAGAAAAGGCAAGTGGCTACGAATTCGACCGAGAAGGGATCTTTCAATTATTAGAGCGTATTAAAGATGATCAAGTTCATGCGGTATTAATCCAGGACGAAACCCGACTTGGTAGAGGTAACGCTAAAATAGCGATTTTGCACTGCATTTTAAAAGAAAATATTAAACTTTACAGTATCTCTCAAAGTGGAGAATTACAGCTGTCAGAATCAGATTCCATGGTTTTAAAAATTGTTGGCATGGTGGAAGAATATCAACGTAAACTTCATAATGCAAAAATTAAGCGCGGCATGAAGCGAGCTGTACAGAATGGTTATAAACCTGAAAAAAACTTAAAAAATCTTGGTGAAGGTTCCGGACGTGAAAAAATTGAAGTACCAGTAGAAGAAATTGTCCGGCTAAGAAAGAATGGATTAATTTTTGCTGAAATTGCTGCCACTTTGAGAGGTTTTGGCTATAACATTTCAAAGGCAACCGTACATAGAAGATACCAAGAATATATCGAATCACAAGAAGAGTAAACCTTTTGCCTTGTCATTAGTTTTTTTTTTTAGTAAAATCAAGTGTCATGTAAACAGGTAGAAAGGAAGGTTTACTCCATGCTATCCAAAGAAAAAATGGCTAGAATTAACGAGTTGGCAAGAAAAGCAAAAGCAACGGGATTGACTGAAACAGAAGCCAAAGAACAATCAAAATTAAGAAGCGAATATTTGGCAGCATTTCGTTCTAATATGCTTGATACCCTTACCAACACTAAGTTTATTGATCCTAAGGGAAATGATGTCACACCAGAAAAAATCAAAGCTAGGAAAAAAAATACACTTCACTAAAAATTCAGGGATACAATTTTTGTATCCCTTTTTTACATAGAGCGGCATTTTCTGAGTCAAACTAAAAAATAAAGCGGATTTTGTTCTTTATTATTATGCTATTTGTTGAATAAACCACAGTATCAATATAAAATTGAAATGTACTTAGTACCTAGTCATTAGGAAAGGATGTAATTCATGTTTAATACTATTGATGATTTATCAGTTACCTCGATCCGAACTCTTTCGATTGATGCAATCGAGAAAGCTAACTCTGGACACCCAGGGATGCCAATGGGTGCAGCGCCAATGGCGTATACTTTATGGACTCGTTTCATGAACCAAAATCCGAAGAATCCACGTTGGTTTAACCGTGATCGTTTTGTTTTATCTGCTGGACATGGGTCAGCGTTGTTATACAGCATGCTTCACTTGTCTGGTTTCAATTTAAGCATGGATGACTTAAAACAATTCCGTCAATGGGGCTCAAAAACACCTGGTCACCCTGAATACGGCCACACAGAAGGTGTAGAAGCAACAACTGGTCCACTTGGACAAGGGATTGCAATGGCAGTGGGAATGGCAATGGCAGAACGCCATGTTGCAAGTGTTTATAATAAAGATAAGTATGAACTTGTGAACCATTTTACATACAGTATTTGTGGAGATGGAGATTTGATGGAAGGTGTTTCTGCAGAGGCAGCTTCACTCGCGGGGCACTTGAAACTAGGAAGATTAGTGGTCCTTTATGATTCAAATGATATCTCTCTAGATGGTGATTTAAATAAGTCTTTTTCAGAAAGTGTCAAAGATCGCTTCCTATCCTACGGCTGGCAATATCTTCGTGTGGAGGACGGAAACAATCTAGAAGAAATCGCAAAAGCGCTTGAAGAATCAAGAAATGATTTAGAACGACCAACAATGATTGAAGTAAGAACAGTAATCGGTTATGGTTCTCCAAATCGTGCGGGTACATCAGGTGTTCATGGTTCACCACTTGGTGCTGATGAATTAAAACTTACTAAAGAATCCTATAAATGGACTTTTGAAGAAGATTTCCATGTACCACAAGAAGTCTATGATAACTTCCAAAAGCTTATCGTTGAAAATGGTGAGAAAAAGGAAAAAGAGTGGAATGACCTTTTCGCTCAATATAAAAATGAATACCCTGAATTAGCAGCTCAGCTTGAGCAAGCATTAAATAATGAACTTCCAGAGGGTTGGGACAAGGATATCCCTGTTTATAGTGAAGGGAAAAGCCTTGCAAGCCGTGCCTCATCAGGTGAAGTAATTAATGGCATTGCTAAAAATCTACCTATTTTTATTGGGGGCTCAGCAGATCTTGCAGGCTCTAACAAAACGATGATCAAAGGTACGAAAGACTTTATGCCAGGTTCTTATGAAGGCCGCAATATCTGGTTTGGTGTTCGTGAATTTGGAATGGGTGCTGCAATGAACGGGATCGCTCTTCATGGCGGAGTAAAAGTTTTTGGCGGAACATTCTTTGTTTTCTCTGATTACTTACGTCCGGCGATTCGACTAGCTGCGTTAATGGGATTACCTGTTACCTATGTATTTACGCATGATAGTATTGCTGTTGGGGAAGATGGACCAACGCACGAACCGGTAGAACAATTGGCGGCATTACGTGCAATGTCAGGAATTTCAGTCATTCGCCCAGCAGATGGAAACGAAACAGCGGCAGCTTGGAAGCTTGCTGTTGAGTCAACAGACAAACCAACTGCACTTGTGTTAACTCGTCAGGATTTACCTACATTAAAAAATACTGATACCAATGCTTATGAGGGTGTTTCTAAGGGCGCCTATGTGGTATCTCCTTCTGAAAGAGAAACTCCAGATGCATTGCTTTTAGCAACTGGATCTGAAGTAAGTCTTGCAGTGGAAGCTCAAAAAGCACTTGCTGGAGAAGGGGTTCATGCTTCAGTCATAAGTATGCCTTCATGGGATCGCTTCGAGCAACAATCCCAAGAATACAAAGACTCTGTCTTACCAAGAGGTGTGAAAAAACGTCTTGGAATTGAAGTTGGCTCATCGTTTGGCTGGCACAAATATACAGGTGACGAAGGCGATGTATTAGCGATTGATCATTTTGGAGCTTCTGCACCAGGAGAAAAGATTATGGAAGAATTCGGATTTACCGTAGATAACGTTGTGGCACGTGTGAAGGCACTTTTACAAAAATAAAATCGTAATTTTAAGGAGAGCGGATTTATCCGTTCTCTTTTTTTGTTGGGGCAGATAATCTTTGCACAAATATGCACAAAGATATTGCTGCAGGAAAATTCATAAAATCTACCGAAATATATAAAAATAGCTTGCAATTCTTACAATCGACAAAAATAGTGGAAGTTTTTGGCGCCGTAAGACAAAAGTTTCGCTTGTCTTTTTTTATAATAGTAAAAAGGGTAACCAACGAAGGAGAGAACAGTGGTGAGAAAATATCAACTATATTTAATAGAAGATGAATTTGCGACCCATTACTTCGGAAGAGAGCGATTGTTTTTTCAGCTTTTTCAAGAGAATCATAAAGCAAACGGTGAATTTAAATTTATAACCCAAAAACAAATTTCCTATATAACCAGAAAAGTCGAGGCGCTAAAGATTCATCAGCTTATTCTAAAGCAACTTGGAAAAATCAAGGGTTTTAAAGCTGAAAATGGTGCATATTCGATGGAATTAAGCGGAAAACTAAGTACGGCAAAGTTAGAGGTATTCCAAGACTTAATTACTATTGATGCACAAGGAAGCTATGAAGCCGAGACTGCCTTTTTTGAAGTATTAAGAAAATGTGAGTCTTCTTTTTTAGCGCTTGACCTTGAACATCAAAGATATGGCTGGTTAAAACCGATAAAAGAAAGAAAATTTATCTGATTGCAGATATTGTCTAATCGTGTTTTATTTAGTACACTGTATGGTAGACAACACGAAGGAGGAAGTTGAATATGTATTACGTTCTAGTTGGTATACTGGCACTAGCAGCTGGTGTAGCACTAGGATTTTTCATTGCTCGTAAATATATGATGAGCTACTTAAAGAAAAATCCGCCTATCAATGAACAAATGCTGAAAATGATGATGATGCAAATGGGACAAAAACCATCACAAAAGAAGATCAACCAAATGATGGCTGCCATGAACAAGCAACAATCTAAATAAACGGACAAGCGAACACGATCCGATCAGACAATAATTAACCACCTTTCTGAATTTATTAAATTCCGACAGGTGGTTTTTATTTTCATAAAGGAAGATCCTTATGTTTTTTCGTCCTCAATAAGTATTCTTAATCTTTCTTATCTTGATAATATTTGGTAAAATGAAACTCCAGTAAATGGATTATTTTACCTGACAACAATATATTTTTTTGTGTTTTGGGGGCGGTTGGATGAAAGTATTTTTAGACTTAGCATGGTATTTTAAAAAAGAGAAAAAAGCTTATATTTCAGGGATATTCATCTTAATGCTTGTAGCTGTCCTTCAGTTAGTGCCGCCAAAGGTCATTGGAATCATCGCTGACGAAATTAAGGATGGGACTATGACAAAGGGAATCCTCCTTCAGTGGATAGGGGCTCTTGTTGCAGTAGGCCTGGCTATGTATGTTCTCCGCTATTATTGGAGAGTGATGATTTTTGGGTCATCTGTAAAGCTCAGTAGACTGCTTCGGAATCGACTGTATCAGCATTTTACAAATATGTCTCCATCATTCTACCAAAAGCGTCGAATTGGCGATTTGATGGCTCATGCTACAAATGATCTGCAAGCAATTCAGCAAACAGCTGGTGTTGGCGTGTTAACGTTGGTTGATTCGCTGTCAACTGGTGGCTTTGTGATCTGTGCGATGGCATTTACAATCAGCTGGAAACTTACCTTAATTTGTTTGATTCCTATGCCTTTTATGGTCATCCTTACGAGTTGGTTTGGAACAATGCTTCATCGAACCTTTTATCAGGCACAAGAAGCTTTCTCGTCCTTAAATGATAAAACACAGGAAAGTATTACTGGGATTAAAGTGATTAAGACGTTTGGTCAGGAAAACGAAGATATCGAGGATTTTCGGAAGAAATCAGAAGATGTTGTCAAAAAAAATATTAGTGTTGCTAAAATTGATTCACTGTTTGATCCAACGATATCAATTATTGTGGGGATTTCTTTCTTTTTATCGATTGTATTTGGTTCTAGATATGTCCTTAATGGGGAACTAACGATTGGACAATTACTCTCGTTTACTACATATTTGGGGTTACTTATTTGGCCGATGCTTGCATTTGGCTGGTTGTTTAATATTGTTGAGCGAGGCAGGGCTTCCTATGACCGTGTCACCTTGCTCCTTCAGGAAAAAGTAGATATTACCGATCAGGAGGATGCTTTAAACGTAGTGCCGGCAGGAAAAATAAAATTCGACCTTGAGAAGTTTACCTACCCAAATGAAACGGAACCAGTTTTAAAGGATATTAACTTTTCTCTACATGCCGGGGAAACACTCGGTATAGTGGGTAAAACGGGAGCCGGGAAAACAACACTATTAAAGCTGCTCATTCGTGAGTTTGATAGTTATCAAGGGGAAATTACTTTTGGTGGAAAGAAACTTCAGGCCTACAAACTTGAAAAATTACGTGAGGCGTTTGGTTATGTACCGCAAGATCACTTTTTGTTTTCGGCTACAGTCGGTGAAAACATCGCCTTTACAAATCCTAACTCCACGATAGAGGAAATAGAGAATGCCGCAAAGTTAGCGAATATCCATGATGATATCCTTCAATTTGCGGAAGGGTATCATACGGTTGTTGGGGAGAGGGGGGTGTCATTATCTGGCGGGCAAAAACAGAGGCTTTCGATTGCCCGGGCTATTTTGATGAATCCAGAAGTATTGGTCCTCGACGATTCTTTATCTGCAGTAGATGCAAAAACAGAAGAAGCCATTCTTTCTTCGTTAAGAGAAAACCGGGAAGGAAAAACAACCATAATTACATCCCATCGATTAAGTGCGATTCAACATGCCAATCTCATTCTCGTTCTCGAAGAAGGTAAGATTGTCGAAAGAGGCACCCATCAGGCATTAATGGAAATGGGCGGATGGTATAAGCAAATGTATATACGCCAGCAGCTAGAAGAGCTGGTCGAGCATGGAGGACATTAATATGGAAGAGAAAATACATCTTTCTGACCGTGAACAACGAAATATATTATTTCGGCTGCTGTCCTACACGAAACCACATAAAAAACTGATAGGAATGGCATTTATCTTTCTATTATTAACGACCATCGGTGATATTGTCCTTCCGATCCTAGTCAAAATTTTTATCGATGATTATTTAACACCCGGAAAGCTTGAATTTCAGCCTCTATTAATCCTTGGCTCCACATATATGGGGATTCAAATCATCAAAGCCATTCTAATGTTTTTTCAATTTGTAAAATTCCAAGAGCTAGCTTTAAAAATTATTCAACAGCTTCGAATAGATGTTTTTTCTAAAGTTCAGTCACTTGGGCTGAAATATTTTGATCAAACACCTGCCGGAAGTATTGTCTCTAGGGTAACGAATGATACCGAAGCGATTAAAGACATGTTTGTCACAGTCATTGCAACGTTTATCCAAGGTGGGTTTTTATTATCGGGGATTTTTATCGCGATGTTTATCTTGAATATCAAACTTGGATTATTATGCATTATTATCCTTCCAATGCTGTTATTTGTTATGAACCTCTATCGAAAGTTAAGTTCACGATTCTACCTTGATATGCGTGAACGACTGAGCCAGTTGAATGCCAAGTTAAGTGAATCTTTATCAGGAATGGGCATCATTCAAGTGTTTCGTCAGGAAAAAAGACTGCGTGCTGAATTTGGAATGATAAATGACCAGCACTATGAGGCAGGAATGAAGAATCTTAAAATTGACGGCCTTCTGTTAAGGCCAGCGATTGATTTGATTTACGTTTTAGCATTAATCATTGTGTTATCATATTTTGGGCTCACTTCTTTGAACCATGTGATTGAAATCGGAGTTTTATATGCCTTTATCAACTATCTGGATCGTTTTTTTGAACCGGTTAATCAAATGATGATGAGACTTTCCTTGTACCAGCAAGCAATTGTCGCTGGATCACGCGTCTTTAAATTATTAGATGAATCTGAGTTAGCACCTGCCCAAAAGGAAGAGAACATTCTAGCGATTGAGCAAGGAAAAATTGAATTTAAAGATTTGAGTTTTTCCTATAATGGGAAACAGGATGTGCTTAAATCTATTTCATTCACGGCTAAACCTGGCGAAACCGTCGCCCTAGTTGGTCATACCGGTAGCGGGAAAAGCTCAATCATTAATTTGTTGATGCGGTTCTATGAATATGAACGGGGAGACATATTCATTGATGGTCATTCTATCCGAAATTTCACCAAAACAGAGCTCCGAGAGAAAATGGGCCTCGTTTTACAGGATCCATTTTTATTCTTCGGGACGGTAAAGGACAATATACGCCTGCATGCCAATGACATGTTGGACGAACAAGTGGAAGAGGCGGCGAGGTTTGTCCAGGCCCATACCTTTATAGAAAAATTGGACGATGGATTTGACCATAAAGTAGTAGAGAGAGGGACCACTTTTTCTAGCGGTCAAAGGCAATTAATCGCCTTTGCTAGAACGATTGCGACCAAACCTAAAATATTGGTCCTTGATGAAGCAACAGCCAATATTGATACGGAAACAGAGGAAGCTATTCAAACGGCCCTCTCCAAAATGCGAAAAGGGCGAACCACCATTGCGATTGCTCATCGGCTGTCAACGATTCAAGATGCTGATTTAATCTTAGTTTTGCACCAAGGAGAAATTGTTGAAAGGGGAACACACCAGGAACTCCTCGCTCTAGGTGGGTTATACCATAAAATGTTCCTTTTACAAAATGGAGTGGTAGAGAGTATGGATGTTGTGAATTAATGAAGAAAGCCTGGCAGCGCTGCCAGGCTTTTCGTATTTTTATAGGAGTTTTTTCTTAACAAGCTGATGATGGAACCTTTTTTATATATATACGATGATATTCATTTAAGAGGTGGTCAAGCTCCTGGCTGTAGCGAATCGCAACGGAGGATGTCAAGCCGTTGCTAGTAGCGACTTGAATTAATTCAGCTCGTTTTTTTTCAATTAATGTAACTAAATCATCCTTTGTCACGGCCGATTTCCTTTCCAGAGTAACCCCTAAATTTTGGTTAAAACAGAATACTAATATACCAAATTTCAATTGGTTTTACTAGTATAACCTATGTTGTAAATTTTTTCAAAGAGAATTGTAAATAAATACCCATCCAATTTATGCATATAAATAGTTAGGAGGAATATTGGAAAGGAGAAATAAAAAACGAGTGCGACACAAAATATTCAAGGTCAACATTATCATTTACAACAAACATTTGTTAGAATAGAAACGTATCGACTATAGTGGGAGTGTTAATATGTCAGATGTAAATATATTTTTAGCATTAGGGGCAGGATTTTTAAGTTTTATTTCACCCTGTTGTTTGCCGCTTTATCCTGCATTTCTCTCATATATCACAGGGATGTCTGTTGGGGAGTTAAAAAGTGAAAATGCCATGCTTCAAAGGCGGAGTTTACTCCACACCTTATTTTTTCTACTAGGCTTTTCAATTATTTTTATTGCAATTGGATTTGGAACTTCGTTTCTAGGAAGCTTTTTTTTACAGTATAAAGATCTAATTCGTCAACTCGGCGGAATTTTTATTGTTTTCTTTGGTTTAGTGATCGTTGGAATTTTAAATCCGAAGTTTATGATGAAGGATCGCCGTATTGAATTTAAAAATCGTCCTTCTGGCTATTTTGGTTCCGTTTTAATTGGGATGGCGTTTGCAGCTGGATGGACACCTTGTACCGGACCAATTCTTTCATTTGTTATCTCCTTAGCAGCGACTAATCCTGGTTCTGGGATGATGTATATGATTGCATACTCGCTAGGTTTTGCGATTCCTTTCTTTATTCTTTCATTTTTCCTTGGCCGCATGAATTGGATTAAGAAGAACAGCGGGAAAATCGTCAAAATTGGTGGTTACATAATGATTGTCATGGGGATTGTCTTATTCTTTGACTGGATGACAAAAATCATTTCGATTTTTTCAAATTTGTTTGGTGGCTTTACAGGGTTCTAAATATATAAAAATATAAATATTGTATGTAAGGGAAAATTCCTGAGGAGGTTTTTCCCTTTTTGTATCAATAACAAGGTTGGTAAAAATGGGTTCTATTTTATTGAGATAATTTTTTTCAAATCCATTTATTTGAGTTATAATGGGGTAGTAAATAAATTAGATAAGGAATGAATCTAATGAACATAGTTCTTGCTTCTTCAATTGGAGCGGTGTTTATGGGTAGTCTGGCCCTAGTAGTCCGGATGAAAGCCGCAAAAAAACCCACCAATGCTCGTAAAATAATTCTACCGCCTCTGTTCATGTCGAGCGGGGCATTAATGTATATTGAACCGCAATTTAGATTAACTGGAGCAGAAATGATCGAGGCAGCAATTGTGGGGATGCTATTCTCTATTTTACTTATTAAAACCTCGAAGTTTGAGATTCGCGATAATGATATTTATCTAAAACGCTCCAAAGCATTTTTCTTTATATTAGTTGGGCTATTAGTTGTACGTCTTGTCATGAAGTCGGTGCTAAGTGCAACCATCGATATTGGAGAACTAAGCGGTATGTTCTTCCTTCTGGCCTATTCAATGATTGTGCCTTGGCGGATCGCGATGTATTTGGACTATAAAAAACTGTTCAAACAGCTGCATGGTGGGAAACAGATATAGTAAAGAGAGAGACTGGTCCTTTATTGGATCAGTTTTTTTATTGAAAATAAATAACCGTCTATTATCTAGACGGTTAAAATAGGTGCTCAAAGGGAGCGACATCAATCCGATTTTCAAACAGCTTTTTGCGTAAGAATTTATGATCTCTCTTTGGTGTTGCTTGAATATAGCCCCGAATAACTAAATCTTGAGTAATTTTTGGAGCTTTTTCTTTTAAGGCGATTTCGCCAATTTTTCCTGCAATCTTATGTCTGGCCACATCACGGAAAAGTTCGGGAACAGGGCTGACTAAATCCTCAAGGAGCACTTTCTCCTCGGGTCCCCACAAATGACGGGATTCATTAACATAATGTTCTTCCCAATCCATAACTGACTTGCCATCTTCTTTCGGCATCTTTTTCAAAAACTTCCGGAACATAAAAAATCCACCGATGGCAAAAGAACCAACTAGGAAAACTACCCAGAACAGGATAAACCATAAAAACCAACCATGAAGCATTCTATTCACCTACATAAATAACTATTTTTCATCTTATTATAATCTTTTTTTATAAGGATAGACAAGTATTGGACGTAATTGTATAAATTTTACCTGATGTTCTTCTGCTGGTATAGTAATCTCCAATCAATTTATGAATTCCTTATTGACAATTGAAAAGCTTGTCGAAAAAATGACAAAAACGCGGTATGTATTGATAATAATCATTTTCCATTGTAATATGATAACAAATGATGAAATCTATTGGATAAGATAGCTTTTGTTGATATAGTTACAACTATATTGATATATTAAAATCTTGGGGCTGAATGGGGTACTGGTGTCCTCCACAGTCTTCAAAACTGCTTGAGACCTGCGTGCCAGGTCTGGTGGGTTCGATTCCCACGCAGTCCCGCCAAAAAGTTGATGTATCAAGGGTTTTCTTAATTTTATTTTAATGATAGTTTTTACATATTCCTTCACAGTCATACCCCTATCTACTGACAAGACTGTAGAGGGGCTGTAACAGAGACTGTAGGGAACGTTTCCTTCAACCTCCAAATAATTATTTATTGGAGGTTAAATTTATGCAATCAAAGGTTATTCCAAAGAAGGTAAAGCCGAAACTAGGTAAGATTAGAGAGGGAAGCAAAACGAAAACAAAGGCAAATTCCAATATCCTGACATTGGATCAGATGTTTAATAAGTTTATGACCGCTAAGAAAACAGAAGGATTAGCACCTAGGACGCTTGATGAGTACTACAATAACTATGCCTATCTCAAAGGTTTTCTTGGTGAAGAAACGACGAATGAGAACGTTGCTGCAGAGGATTTCCAAGGATATGTAGGGTATATGCTTCATTGATAAGGAACTTTCCCCTATGACAGTTAATATTCGCATTCGTAATATAAGGGCATTCATTAGGTAAGTCATAAGAAGGAATGGATTACTGAGCCTATCCATGAGGATTTCAAGCCGAAGAAATACCTGAGGATACGTTAGAATCATTCACACCCGCTGAAGTTATGAGGATGATGGATGTCATTGACGATTCAACATATACAGGATTCAGAAATAAGGTAATCATTTATGTACTTTTAGATTCGCTAGTGCGCATTTCAGAGCTTTGCGCAATGAAGCGGGAGAACGTTAATATAGATACGGGCGAAATTTTCCTTGAAGCAATGGATACAAAGACTAGAAAAGCCCGTATTGTGCCAATAACAGATCCTACAATTGAATTACTGAAAGAATATATGGAAATTACCGAGGATTTTGATGACGATCATTTATTTTTAACCTATGATGGGCATGAAATAAACCATGCTACAGTCAGAATTGACCTGAGAGACCTTTGAAAGGGCAGCTGGGGTTAAAAAACGTGTCAGTCCTCATACATTTCGTCATACTGGTGCACTATGGTATATAAAAAAAGGTGGAGATCCATTTAGCTTACAAAAAACTTTAGGGCATACAGATATGAGCATGACACGTAAATATATTCAGATGAGCAATATGGATGTCCAAGGACAGCACAAGTTTTGAGTTTATTTTTTTTCAAGAGATGAATTCAAAAAAGGGCAAGTAGATAATCGGGTTGGTGGAAAGTTTGACCGAATTACAACTTGACATAATTTTTCATTAATAGTAAAATTCATTTCATAAATAAATTGATTAAATGATTTCCCTAACTAAATAGATTACTTTAGCATAAGGTTAATAACTATCTATTGATTCAATGAAAAAGTAAATCTATAACAAAAGGGTAATCTGTAAATATACCTCTTAAGTATGAATACTATATTACATAATTAGGTAGACTATTAAAAGGCCTGAATGGCCCGTTAAAAGTAAACCGACAATTTTCAAAGTTTAATGGTTTTGACCATTATGCTTAAAAATTGTCGGTTTTTTTTATTAATAAAACAGAAAGGAATGCAGCGTAATGAAGGAAATCGGTCAAAGTCATATTTTCATAATGTTGGTTTATTCTATCCACGGATGGAGGGAAGTAAAATGTTAAATTCCCTGCCAGAAATATTTTTTGTATTGCTTGCGATATCGGTGCTTAGTGCACTGTTCCTGTTATATCCAAGGGTTCCACTGTCTTTTGTTCGGCTTCACATCGGTATCACATTGTTGCCTCCACTGGCTGCCCTAATGGTCCTTGTTACTACCAAGGAGACCATAATTTATGGTCCCTGGTGGCTTGATTCCTTATCATGGATGCTGGTATTGTTTGTCCTTACCATCGGTTTTATCGTGCAGTGCTATTCTGTTCGTTACTTCCTTGGTGATCGTTCCTATCGAAAATATTTTGCCTTGCTGACTATTACTATTACTGCTGATTCAGTTGTCTGGCTAAGTAATGATCTTCGCCTGTTGCTGATTTGCTGGGGGGTTACACTCCTGGGGCTAATACTACTGATAAGATTAAAAAAGGAGTGGAGTGTTGCTAGAAACGCAGCTAAACAATCAGGACGACTATTTGCAATAAGCTGGCTTATACTGTTTGGAGCTGTAATCTGGGTAACCCAATCCACTGGGCATTGGCAGTTGTCGCTTGTCCTCACAAAAAGCAGTCTTACACAGCTTGATTTATGGGAAAGGACTTGTATTAGCCTGATGCTAATCTTGGCTGTCGTAATTCCGGCAGCACAGTGGCCTTTCCAACGCTGGCTATTGAATTCAGTAGTAGCTCCAACTCCTGTATCCGCGGTAATGCATGCGGGATTAGTGAATGCTGGCGGAATTATCTTGACTCGGTTCTCTCCGCTTTTTAGTGGAGATATTACCCAAATCGTTTTACTTTTAGTGTCTAGTGTTTCAGTCATGACAGGTACCGGAATTATGCTGGTCCAGGTTGATTATAAACGACAGCTTGTTGGGTCTACGATTGCACAGATGGGGTTTATGTTAATCCAATGTGCATTAGGTGCTTTTTTGGCTGCCATTATCCACGCTGTCTTACATGGTCTATTTAAGTCAACTCTTTTCTTACAGGCTGGCTCTACGCTTCAACATCACAAGAAGCCAACATCAGAGTCATACCAGCCATTGTCATTATTATGGACAATCACAGGAGGGATTTTAGGCCTCCTGGTGGCAATTGGTCTTTGGCTATCTTCATCTGGAGAGAATTATCAAATCATAAGCGCTCTTACCTTAGGGTGGTCAGTTTCATTAGCCTGGACCCAGCTCGTGGCTTTTGGTTCTGGACATATCGCGCGGATTGCAGGATTTTCTTTATTTGCAGTAGCGGCAATTGTATATAATTTCGTACATGATGCTTTTTATGGTGTATTACAAAATTCAATCCCGAAGGGAATGCAACCACCGGAACCGGCGGCAATTTTACTTCTGATTATTTTATTGGCCGGAAGTGCTGCAGGTGCATGGCTTGCTCGTAATCGTTCATCAGCTGCCTATTTTGTTATTTATCTTTGGCTTGTACGATTGGGTGAGCCTCAAAATAATTTGATAGAAAGTCATCCTAAATATTTGACACAATCATTCTTTAGAGGAGGTCATTTACGATGAATACAACATTAGCAAAAACATTACATTGGGAAAAGCTGCCTGATAGTCTTGATTTTGATCTTATTGACTTAGTGAAATCGGCCAGCAGGGTTATTGTACCGCTCGGGCCAATTAACACATTTGCAGCACGTAACCCCTGGGTAGGCTTGGAGGGACAAACGTTTGAAAAAACGGCTTACTGGCTCAAAGATACTTGTGATATAGATATCTATCCTAATGACTCCGTATTTCAATCTGCTTGGGAACGAGGCGAGATTCATCAGGATTTTTTAGAAAATGGACTTCAACATTGGCTAAACACACAATCTTTGGAGTTGCCGTATGAGGTCGCAGAGCGGTTCTGCCGAGCTGCACTAATGCAAAAGCAACTACCTTCCAGCACTATGGAAGAACCTAAGTTAAAAAGTATGGCAAGAAAACTAAACCGTTTTACATCCCAAATGACCGAAAAACATTCGGTCAAAACCTATAGCCAACGCTTGGAACAGCTGGGAAGGGTAAATGCAGCTCACGATCTTAACTGCAATATTATCAAGTGGTGTAAATTGTTTCTTGATGAGTCCCAAGCTGTCTGGTCGATGCCAAATCGTGAAGAAGGTTTCTATCGTGCGTGGCGGAAATTAGTCCAGCACGACCCGGCACTTAGCCGTAAGGTCCGTAAACAATTAAGTGATTTGCCGGAAGAAGCTGATGCTGCATTAATGGAAGTTTTGTTCGCACTAGAAATTCGATTTTCAGAAATTCAAGAATATTTTGAAGGCCATTTCCTTGCATTACCGGGCTGGAGTGGCATGATGCTTTGGCGTTCGCAGCAATCGACCGAAGAAAGTTCGCTACTACTTGAGTATTTAGCCGTCCGAATATCGATGGAATGGGCTTTAGTTAAACCCTTTCTTCCCTTGCCTGAAAAAAGAAACAATAAAGTACATTTAGAACCATTGATTACGGCCTGGGCCGAATGGGGGAACCTGTCAATCAATGCTTGGTCTCAGTTATCGTCTACAGAAATAAAGGCATGTTTGACCCTTGCATATCGTTTTGATAAGATTCAACGCAATCGACTATGGCTTGAAGCATGGGAAAAAACATATGAGGACCAATTAAAGAAGATGCTTATATCCCAACAGACGGCAGAAGAGGCGGAAAACATAAAGCCGGAACTGGCTCAGTTTGTATTTTGTATTGATGTTCGTTCAGAGCCTTTTCGCCGCAAACTTGAAAAAGGAGGAGAATTTAAGACTTTTGGAACAGCAGGCTTTTTCGGATTACCGATAGAAACCTACGAGCTTGGCAGTAACCATACGCATAACTCTTTGCCTGTAATGTTTAAACCGCAATACAAAATAAAAGAGTTTTCACCGGAGTCTGAATCCTATCAACAACGGCATCATGTAGTCAATTCAATAGGTTATACATTTAATGCGATGAAACATAATCTGATTTCCAGTATGGTATTGCCGGAAATTAGCGGTCCTTGGCTCAGCTTGCAATCTCTCGCTCGCAGCTTTGTGCCTAGGAGTGCAGGACGGACATTAAGGAAATTGCACGAAAGATGGCTACATAAACCATCCACGGAACTCTTGCTTGACCATACGCAAACATTTGAAAAAGCTTTGCCAACTGGCTTTTCGGTGAAAGAAAAAGTACACTACGTAAGGCAGGCACTAATAATGATGGGCCTCACCGATCATTTTGCACCACTAGTGGTTATTTGCGGACATGGAAGTCACAGCACGAACAATCCATATAGTTCCGCACTCGACTGCGGTGCATGTGGAGGAGCCTCAAGCGGATTCAATGCAAGAGTACTGGCAGCATTGTGCAATCTGCCAACCGTAAGGAAGAGCCTTGAAACAGAGGGAATAATTATTCCTAAAGATACCGTTTTTGCAGCTGCTGAGCATATTACCACACTTGATGAATTGCGTTGGCTTTACATTCCAGAACTATCAGATGAAGCTAAGAAAGCATTTTATCGTGTCCAGGCCGAGTTGCCAAAGGTGAGTGAGGAAGCCAATTCTGAGAGGATTCCGCAATTGCCAAATATCGGACCCCATCTTAAAAGTCCAAAGGCTGAGGCTCAACGACTTTCAGAAGATTGGAGTGAGGTGCGTCCGGAATGGGGTTTAGCGCGCAACGCTGCGTTTATCATCGGGGAACGTTGGCTGACCCAAGGTTGCAATTTGGGTGGAAGAGTTTTCCTCAATAATTATAACTGGAAGAAGGATAAAAACGGTCATATTCTAGCAAACATTATTTCCGGACCTGCAACGGTAGCTCAATGGATTAATCTGCAATATTATGCATCTACTGTTGCCCCTCATTATTATGGAAGCGGGAATAAAACAACCCAAACCTTGACAGCTGGGCTCGGGGTCATGCAAGGGAACGCTAGTGACTTACTATCCGGACTTCCCTGGCAATCTGTGATGAAATCAGATGAAGAGGCATATCATGAGCCACTACGTTTGCTGGTGGTCATCCAAGCGCCAAAGGAATATGTAAAAAGGATGCTCGACCACGATCATGCCTTTCAGCAAAAAGTGAAAAACGGATGGATTCGGCTTGCGTCCATTGACCCGGAAGGACACTGGGAGAGTTGGTCTTAACAATTCCTGGTTTTTATATAATGTCCTTGATTGGGCTGCTTTTCTTTTCAGTTCTTAAAGCAATGGTAAATAGCTTTCTAAAAGATAGTGTTACGTTGATAAAATAGATTGTTTTTTGAATATTATAGGCAATGTTTGGCCATGTGTTTGGCCATCTATGAATGTAACTTTGAATAAAGGAAAAGGAATCGGTATGGAAAAATCAAAAGGAATTCTTGAAGCTGAAATAAGCAAAGCTTTAACACATTGGGAGAAAAATTATCTTGGACGAGGCTCCGTATCAGTTAAATCAGATATATTACGGGATATGGTGATTGTGATTCTTGGAGCTATTTTAACTCCTGCAGAATATGAAGTATGTCGGGATAAAGAAGGATTGTTATCAGTAAAAGAATATCGCAACAGTTTGGTGGAATCCGGTCTGGCTGATTTAAAGGAAATTATCTTAACGATAACAGGCGAAGAAGTAATTAGTTTTCACACCGATATTAGTACGCATACTGGAGAACGATCAATGGTCTTTAAGCTTTCCAGCAATCTGCAAAGCAAATTATGTTAGAAATAAAAGGATATATTCAAGGCTTAAATATCTTTTTCTAAAGGAAAGCATCAGAATCTTATTTAGAATACAATACAAATTAATAATGAGGTGAATTTGATGTCTAGAGATGAAAAGAAAAAAGTACTATATGTGATTGGTATGGATCATAAATTAGAACGTTTTATTAAAGAAGAAACCAACAATCAGGAAAATATGATTATCTTGCAAAGAAATCAACTGGTCATTTCACACCCCTTCGACGAATTAGTGAGGGACATAATCATTACGGTCTTTCAGGAAAATGTTGAAGAAATCGTTGTTGCCTTCACAGATGATTATCAAAAGAACACTGAGGATATACTGATCAAAATTAATAAAAACAAAGAATTAAAGGATAAGATTCAAACACTGGATTATCTTTTTAGTAATACCAAGCCGGAATTTCCTAGGGGTACGGTAAGTGAATGGTTACAGGGAGGAAAAACTTTAATGGATTGTGTCCAAAAAACAGTCCACATCATTCGCCATCATCCGCTGCTTCCGTCGCATGTAAAGGTCAATGAATTATTTATTAAAAAGGAGAATGAAAAGCTATCTGGAATTGTCTAATAAACTATTTATCTAAATATTAATGAAATCAGAGTCTTAATTCCTCAAATTAAAAGAAAATGGACATTTTATTTTTTATTTTAATATCTAAAGAGGCATTCAATGATAGATTTTTTATACATATCTTACTTGCCAAAAAAGTTGATAAATTAAGTGTTCGCTCATTAAGCAGTCACCTTAAACGGTGGCTGTATTCCTTTTTTCATGTTATTTTTATTTAATATTGCTTACAAAAGAAAGACTTCCCGAAGGAAGCCCCTATGTACACGTTTATTTCCCTTTTCTACGAGAAGATACAACTATAAATTGTCCAATATTGTAAAAGACTACTTATATTCAGGATATTTACTAACTATTTCTTCATAAGTTCTTTTACCTTTAATAAATTAGGGTTTGTACATACGCAAGACCTCGAAGGAATTGTTCTAAAACGCAAAGATTCACGTTACGAAGTCGGCAAGAGATCGCACTCCTGGCTGAAGGTTATCAATTACCAGTACGCTGATATAATCGTTGTTGGCTACCGTAAGCAACCGAAGGATTTCGGCTGGCAATTAGCTGACACTGATGGAAAATACATGGGCGTGATGGAACTCGGTGTGCTAACGCGTGAAAAAGCGAAAGTGTATCGCGCTCCAATCATAAAGGAAACAGATGATTTTGCGTATATAGCTCCGATTGGTTTACGTGTGAAATACCGAAATCTAACTAAGGCTGGCTTATTACGGCTGCCTAGTTTTGTAGAGTGGGTTTAACGACCTACTCTTTTTTAAAGATCTGTTATACAATAACCTTGATAATTTACCAAAAGAAAAAGGACTTTTTTGATGACATCTTATTTAACAAAGCACTCGTTAGCTGAATAAGAAAACTCGAGAAAATTATTGGTATCAAAGGAGAAAACCTCCTTTATGTCGAAAATTATAGATAAAGGGGATGACCCAATGAATAAAGTTGGTTTATTAAAAAATCTACACAAAGCAAGTCGAGGTAATTTCTTTTCAACAGAGATTCCTAAGGCTACAAAAGAAGATGAAAAAAAGATTGAAGAATGGGTTGGAGAATTAGAAAGTGAAGGAAAAATCAAGTTAAGAGAGTGTATACAGCGAGAATACTCGGTTTATTTACATGGAATAATTAAGTACGCATCCGAATAATCGGGTGTTTTTTATTGGGGTGAAACGAAATAGGATATTTCAAACCAAGAAAACCGAGAGTAACTATTTCAGCTAAAAAAGCCACGGCAGGTACGCCAAGGCTTAATAAAATGGGCGGTTATGATACGATTCATTTTTCCGTTCTTTCGCGTCGTAAGTGTAGTCGGTGAATTTCTTTTCGACGAAGCTCGAGGCAGCGACCGACATTAGACCGGTTGGCATTGTGACTGCGAGGACTAGGGAAGCGTATAGCCAGCGATAAGGGTGCGGTGATTGATAGTCAATTGCGTTTATGTCGATTACCTTTAACGAAGTAATAAGGTAAATGGCGATGATGATTCCGGTAATAATGGCGAAATAGCCCGCCCATTTTAATGCGTTTGACATGCGAATCCCCTCCAACACTCTTTTGGTTAATTTTACGATTTTTTACTTTTTGTGTAAATGCAAACTAGCGAATTCAAAATTTTTATATTTGCGGACATCGTTGGCGTACGGTTTTCGAATCTTGACATTTTCGCTACCTTTCAACTATTATAAGACCGTAAAGGACGAACGAAAACTGTAACGGTGATTGACCGAAAACTGTGTAAAGCGTTGATTTAACGTTGAGGTTAACGCTGATTGAACGGAATGATTAAGCGGATTGTATTACGTGGTCTTCAAAACTGCTTGAGACCTGCGTGCCAGGTCTGGTGGGTTCGATTCCCACGCAGTCCCGCCAACTAAACCCAGATATATCAAGGGTTTCGACTGTTTTTCATCTTTGTTTTACCGACTGTTTGAAAAATGAGTTAAAGTTAAAAAGTCACCAGTATTTTTTCTAAAAATTACATAGTACAAGTGCGACTGATTTTGTGTGTACCAGTGTGTCAAATCCACCAAATTCTTGTAAGAAGGGTGGATTTTTTTATGCAACCCGTAAGGAAAACTCAGCGAAAAGGTTCAAGAAGTAATCAGAATATTAAACGGTTCAAACAAACTGAGCAAAAGATGACTCTGTTTGAAATGTTTGAGCGATTTATGGCCTTCAAACAAACTGAGGGTTTGGCAAAACCTACAATTCAAGGATAATTTAAAGGTCACAGCAAAATAATTATAGGAACCAACTTGGTTATGAAACTGGGAATGTAATGCTTTTTGATGAGGTGAGTTTAGTTGAGTAATGTAGAGCAGAGTATAAAGTTCGGTTTAGAAAGAATTGTTTTTATTGGGAGAACATTCGAAGAGTATTTTGATATGTTTTCTCTTTCAGAGGAAGAACTAAAAGGAAAGAAAATACTTGATTGTCCAGCAGGAGCTTGTTCATATACTGCTGTTGGTAACAAATCAGATTTAGATGTAACAGCGTGCGATATTGCTTATTATCACTCAGGTGAAGACCTAAAAAATAAAGGTCTTCAGGATATTGAACACGCGATGGAGCATATGGAAAAAGCCCATAACAATTATAAATGGGATTATTTCAAGGATATAGAAGGACTTAGAAATAATCGTTTAAGTGCCTTACAAGATTGTACCAACCATATGATAGAATCCAGAGAAAGATACATTCCCGTTCCTCTACCTATTTTACCGTTTAAGGATGAACAATTTGATATTCTTCTATCTGCACATTTTCTATTTATGTATGCGGATCGTTTAGATTATCAATTCACATCGAACCGTTAACTGAGTTCTTAAGGATAACGAAAGAGGAAGTTCGAATTTTTCCTTTAGTTGATTTACAGGGAAACAGATACGAGAAATTAGATGAAATAATAGGTTATTTGACTGACAATGGCTGTATGGTTGAAGAAGTCAAAGTACCATATGAATTTCAGAAAAATGCTAACTCGATGTTAAAAATAAAAAAAGCTTAGAAAAGAAAGGGGTAACGTGTAAGCGTTGCCCATTTTTAAAAACACATCTTACTAAAAATATGGGAGTTAAAGTCAAGATCGCTGCGGCGATCTTTTACTTATTTGGGGCAGTATTACTTGTATAACCACAAGACCTTGGGAAATAGGAAATACAATCTTTTATGGAATGACTGTTTTACAGAAGAGCGTATTATGCATTAAAGCATTTCATTCATCAAGTGTATGTATTTGAACCCCAAGAAACCTAAGTTTATTCAAAGCCTTCAAATTACATAGTTTGGAGGCTTTTTCTTATGTAAAATTTTATGTTTTTTACAATTCCTACTAGAAACGAATAAAAAAAGGAGTTTTTTATCTCTATTAAATTTAATAAAAAACACTAAATCCTTTTTATGGGAAAACGAGGTAGAGATGTTCGTAATATAAGACACCTTCTCTATGATGGAAACGGTTTCCTGAATGGGGTTTTAGAATCATAATTAACTTATAAATACATAGTAAGGGGGAACCGAATGATAAAGTTAAATCCATTACATTTGTACTAGTGTTATTTTTATGAAGCTTTGTAAGCGGTACATTATTGGACTAAGTTGAATACCGCAAATTTTTTCTATTAGATTTAAGGGAAGATTCTCTAAAAAGCTAGCAGTTTAGTTAACTGATTTGAAACAATGAGTTGGAGGAAACAATCATGAAAAAAGTTTTTTCAATTGCTGCAGTAACCATGATGTCATTTGGAATTTTGGCAGGATGCTCGGTTGGCTCAAGTTCTTCTAGAGATACAGATACAAAACCAATAGCCACCAAAGAAGAATTAAAACCATTCGGGAAATATAAAGAAACAGTCAATTATACGGTAGGGAAGTCCACACCTGGTATTGCAAAATTACCTTCAGGACAAACATACGAAGACAATGCTTATACAAAATACTTAAAGGAAACGCTTAATATTCAAAGTAAAAATAAGTTTGAGGCACAAGATGGAGATGCCTACAAACAGAAAGTTTCCATGGCTGTTGCATCAGGTGATATACCTGACATTATGGCTGTTGATGCTGCAACATTACGTCAGTTGGTCGATAATGAATTAATTGCCGATCTAACAGATGTGTATGAATCAAGTACTTCTGACTTAGTAAAAGATATGTATGATTCATACGATGGTCGTGCATTGGAAGCTGCTACATTCGATGGTAAACTAATGGCCCTGCCATCAACACAAAATGCAAACATCCCAACTATGCTTTGGCTCCGCCAAGATTGGTTGGATAAGCTTGGCTTAAAAGGACCAAAGACGTTGGATGACGTAGAGAAAATCTTAACTGAATTTACCCAAAAAGATCCAGGTGGTAATGGGAAAGGAATTACAGTAGGTTTAGCGCTATCCCCAAGTATTGGTGGAATGTACGGATCACTGTTCCAAGCGGACAATATCCTTCAAACTTATGATTCATTCCCGCGTCAATGGATTGAACAAGATGGCAAGGTAGTTTATGGATCAATTACAGAAGAAACAAAACAAGGGTTAGGCAAACTGGCTGATTGGTACAAAAAAGGTCTAATCGATCCTCAAATAGCAGTACGTAAAAGTATTGAAGATTTGATCATTGGAGGTCAGACAGGTGCGTACTTTGGACCATGGTGGACCCCAGATTATCCTTTGAATTCTGCCAAACAGAAAAATCCAAATGCTGAATGGGCACCATTTATCATTTCAAAAGATGGTAGTGGCACCATCACAGCTTATACACAAAACCCGGCATCTGAATTCTATGTTGTAAGAAAAGGTTTTAAACATCCAGAAGTACTTCCTAAATTAGTTAGTGCATTAGATGATAAGCTGCGTCAAGAAGACCGTAATTACCAGCCTGTAGTAGATTTCATTAAATTTGGCGGAGACCGTGGGGCACCAGTAAATATCATGGTTAACTTTAATGATGCAACAGCACAAATGTATGAAAATATTAATGCTGCCATTGAAGGTAAAAAAGATCCTAAAACATTATCACTAGATGATCTATCATCCTATCAAAAGATCACAGATTATTTAAAAGACCCAGCGAAGGCAGACGCTAATCAATGGAGTGCTTATAATTCCAGAGTGGTAGCGGGTAAGTTAATGGCTGAAACAAAAATAAATGAGGTAAATCCAGTTTTCTTTGGCCAGACCAAAAGCATGAAGTTAAAATGGGCTAATTTAACAAAGTTAGAAGATGAGGCGTTCTTAAAGATTGTAACAGGTGAGAAAGACTTAGATTACTTTGATAAGTTTGTTGAAAACTGGAAGAAAACAGGCGGTACTGAAATTACGAAAGAAGTTTCGGAAGCCATTAAAGAAAAGTAATCTACAAATGGGTACAAATCTTGATTTGTACCCATTTAAAATCATTATTCTAAGAAGAGGGTGCGATGGACATGAAAAAACGTGGTGGGCAGCTGGAGTATCATCTAATGTTGGCACCAGGCATGATTTTTTTGATTATTTTTAGTTTTATACCAATGTTTGGAATCATTATGGCATTTGAAGATTATGTTCCTGCTAAAGGTGTTTTTGGATCCGAATGGGTCGGTTTTGAAAACTTTAAATATATGCTTGAAATTCCAGATAGTATGAAGATACTAAGGAATACTCTTGTGATAGCAGTTGGTAAGATTATTCTAGGAACGCTGGTACCCATTATATTTGCCTTACTATTAAACGAAATTAGATTGAAATGGGCAAAGAAATCGATTCAAACGATTGTTTATTTACCAAACTTTTTATCGTGGGCCGTTTTAGCAGCCGTTTTTATAAACATTTTTGACTATCATGGACCAGTAAATAATTTCTTACAGGCGTTTGGACATAAGCCAATTTTATTCTTAGGGAGCAACGAGTGGTTTAGAAGTATCATTGTTTCAACCGATGTATGGAAAGGTTTTGGCTATGGTGCCATTGTTTATTTGGCCGCGTTAACGGGGATTGACCCAGGGCTATATGAGGCATCTTCAATGGATGGTGCGAATCGTTTTAAGCAATTATTGCATGTCACCTTACCAGGTATTTTACCAACCATTATGTTGATTACCGCACTCAATTTGGGGAATATCTTAAACGCTGGTTTTGACCAGATTTTTGCCTTGTATAATCCGATTGTCTATGAAACTGGGGATGTCATTGATACTTATGTTTACCGAATTGGTCTCATAGGTCAACAATATAGTTTTGCAACAGCCATTGGCTTATTAAAATCAGTGGTAAGCTGCGTCCTCATTTTATCAGCCAACGAATTATCTAAAAAACTTGCAAACATGAGGATTTTTTAAAAGGAGGGTCAGATCCAATGAAACCAAAAACAGTCTCCAGTCAGATGGCTATTACATGGGGGAGAGGGTTGAAAATATCTAAACGCTCTAAACCACTTGGAAGCAGGATTGCTGATATATGTATCTGGGTTACTCTTTTATTAGTGACAGCCCTATGTGTATTACCTTTACTTAACATGGTATCTATCTCTTTTAGCGACCGAGTTGCGGCCCAAGCAAATGAAGTGGGGTTACTGCCTGTCAATTTTAATGTCGGTGCTTATAAAGTGCTCTTAGGTGATACACAGTTTTGGAGATCGTTTATGATATCGGTAGAAAGAGTGGTCCTAGGGACGGCCCTTAATATGTTGTTAACAATTTTGATGGCTTATCCATTGTCAAAAAGTAAGCAGCAATTTAGATCACGTAATATTTATATGAATTTATTAATTTTTGCAATGCTTTTTTCCGGTGGGATGATCCCAACGTTCTTAGTTGTAAAGAGCTTAGGATTGCTTGATACCATTTGGTCGCTTGTATTGCCAGGTGCAGTACCAATCTTTAACATTATCCTACTTATGAACTTTTTTAAGAGTATTCCAAGTTCATTGGAAGAAGCGGCAATTATGGATGGGGCGACAAAATTAAAAGTCTTATTCAAAGTTTATTTACCTATTTCACTGCCAGCGTTGGCCACTATTTCACTTTTTGCAATTGTAGGTCATTGGAATGACTACTTTAGTGGTTTGCTTTATATTAACAAAGCGGCTAATTATCCATTGCAAACATATATTCAACAACTAAACATCGACGTAACAAAAATTACAGATGTGTCTCAATTAAAAGCTGTAGCTGAAATTTCAAATCAAACATTAAATGCCGCGAAGATTGTGGTTTCTACAATTCCTGTACTATTAATCTATCCGTTTTTACAGAAATATTTTACAAGCGGATTAGTAATCGGTTCTGTTAAGGAATAGCCTTTTTTAAGGGGACATGCAAATGAACTTATTTCAACACAGTAACCATTTGATGAATTCGCTCTATACGATTCTAAAACTGACGGGGATTTGGTGGCTCTTAAATGTCCCATATATATTAATAGGAGCGTATCTCTGGGGGGCACCTGATGTAGCTACCGTTCATATGATGGGCATCACAGGCCTAATCCTTTTTCCATTTGTGGCAATCCCAGCGACTGTGACAACCTTGGCACTGGCAAGAAAATATATAAAAGGTTACGATGAGCTTCCGTTTTTTAAGTTTTTCTGGAAGTATTACACAAGGGAATACGTAAAAAGTATGATCTTTGGGATTATTAATACCGCAGTATTAACTGTATTTTACTTATCCATAAGGTATTATGCAGGGCTTTCTCCTATATTGGCGACCTTCTTTTATGCTCTGGCCATTGTGACCCCATTTTTCTTCCTGTACGTTTATAGTTTTCTTGTCGACCAGGAATTACCTTTGAAGGCATACTTAAGCAATAGCATGATGTTATTGCTCAAATATCCTTTCAATGGGCTTCTTATGATTTTTGAGATATTCGCAGCTGCTTATATCATGTGGATGGTCTTTCCACCTTTATTACTCTTTATTTTGCCTGGGTTGGTCGCTCTTCTATCGACTTATTTTTATGAGAAAAGTATGAGAGCTGAATTGAAAAAGAGGCAAACTAGTCAAGAATTATTTACCAATTAATGATAGATAACTATTTTAGTTAAATCGCGGTTGAACCATATTGATTGAAGCGGTAACATGGAATACAGATGAATGGAAGAAAAGAAGGGATCATATGAACAAGAAGCCACTAATTAAAAAGTTTTCTACGAAGGTTATCCTTGCTATTTGTATTGGGATATTGATTCCTACTTCGTTCATAAGTGTATTCTATTTTATCTCTTCCTCTAACATTGTGAAAGAAAATGTCAGGGAATCTTCTCTTCAGACATCTACCCAGGCGGCTGAATCCCTATCATTCGCTTTGTCGGTAGGAAGTGATATGTCGGATCTTCTGTATAGTAACAAGCGGCTTCAGGAAATGGTCAAAATGGACCGGGAACCCCAACTTTCTCGGATTGATAAAGAACAGAATTATGATGAAATAAAAACTTTTTTAAATTCACAAATTTTTTCAAGCTCCTTTGTTCGAATTCTCTATATATTAAAAGAAGAGGGAACGAGCTGGGGGAGCGGAACTTTTTCACCTGTTAAATTGAGCAAATATCATCTCGTAGATTTCGATTGGATTCAGGAATCCAAGAAGAAAGATGGGGCCCTCGTTTGGCGGGGGCTCCAATATGATTTATTTAGCGGGGCTGGTGAGAATACGGAGCTTGTTCTGCCAGTCACTAGGGTTATGAAAGACTTTACTAACATGGGGAATATCGCTTATATACAGGTGAATCTGGACGGTAAATCAATCCTGAATAAAATAGAACAATTAAAGCTTGGAAAAACAGGCCATTTTTTTGTTGTTAACGACAAGGGTCAAATCATGATTGATTCCAATATGGATAAAATCAACAAGACTGTTGAAAATCCTGATTTGTTCAAGCATATTCAAAATAAAAATACTGATGAATTTGAATTTAAGAACAATGATGAACTATTTTATGGAGTGAAACAACCATTGTCGAATGGCTGGTCATTGGTGGGGATTGTGCCTATTAAGGAAATTACGGGTGAGTTGACAAAGCTCCAGCAAATTACCATATTAATTTCGATCTTATTTACTCTATTTGCTGTTGTTTTTGGTTTAATTGCAACCAATAAGGTCACAAAACCGATAAAAAAACTGACGGAGCAAATGAGGCAGGTCGGAAAAGGGAATTTTAAAGTTCGCTCCGAAGTTAATTCAAATGATGAGATTGGGTTGATGAGTGACCAATTTAACCAGATGACGAAACAAGTTGATCAATTACTGGAGCAAGTAAAAGAGGAGCAAAGTCTTAAGACAGAAGCTGAACTAAGGGCAATTAAACATCGGATCAATCCACATTTTCTATTTAATACCCTTACTACCATCCGATGGCTTGTACAATTTAAGCAAACAGATAAAGCAAATACCGCTTTATCTGCATTAAGTCGTTTGCTTGAAGCGAGCATGGGGAAGAATGGTAACTTTGTCACGCTCCATCAAGAGTTAGAAATTATTGAACGATTCCTTGTTATTCTACAAATCCGCTATGATCAGACTTTTGATTTACAGCTGACTATCGAAGCAGGAACCGAAGTATTTGTTATTCCTAGGATGCTTATTCAACCTATTGTAGAAAATGCAGCCTTCCATGGCCTGGTTCCTACTGGGAAATCTGGAAACATATCGATTAAAGCAAGTACCTTAAACAATGGTGTAAAAATTGAAGTACATGATAATGGAATCGGAATTCAAAAAGATAGATTAGACCAAATCAGGCGAAAAGGGGAAACCAAAAATTCATTTTTAGGTATCGGGTTGAATCATGTGTACGATTCGGTTCGGCTTTATTTTTCACCAGTATCAACTGTAACGATTAAAAGTGGAGAACATGGGACTTTGGTTACTTTAGAATTATTCCCTAAAGATGGGGGTGGAAAGCATGTATAACGTCATGGTAGTAGATGATGAACCAGTAATACGATATGGTTTAAAGGCCTCTGTTGATTGGACAAGGGAGGGCCTTCATTATGTAGGAGATTACCCAAACGGAGAGGAAGCCCTTAAAGCAGTAGAGGGCATAACCCTTGATTTATTAATTACAGATATTAAAATGCCTGTTATGGATGGCCTTATATTAATGAAGGAAATGCTCCAACTTTTTCCCCGGTTAAAAGTGATTCTCGTTAGCAGTTATACCGACTTTGATTACGTTCGGGAAGGCTTACAGTTAGGTGCTGTAGATTATGTATTAAAACCTACCTTAGAACCAGAGGATTTCACCAAGCTAATTCAGAAGTGTGTGGATATGATCAAAATGGATCGGATGGTCGAAGAAAAACTGGCACTTGTGAATCAAACCACTTTTATAAGGGAACGAAAAAGTCTAGAGCAGGCTATTAAAAAAGTTATTCTTGAGGACGCTTCTTCTGAGGAACTCCATCAAAAAGTGAGCTGGCTAAAGGAACCATTCCTTTTGTCAACCATGACACTTAATCATAATGATATGTTAGAAGAACAGTATGGTTTTTTATATAAAACAATGATTTTAGAAGATGTTCAGAATTATTTTTATAACAATATGGATGAGGGAATTTGTTTTCCAGTAAATGAGAATCAAATGTTTTTTCTATTAAACACAAAAGTAGATCCGTATGTGGTTATCGGAAAATTAAAAGAGGAACTCGAACAGGAAACAAACTCTAGCTTTACGGTTGGCTTCGAAATGATTCAAGATCTATTATCTGTAAAAAAGGGTTTTGAAAGAAGTCGATTAGCTTCTGAACAAAGGTTTTTTCATTCAAATGAATCTATATTCCGCTATGAATCATTTAAAGCGGGAAAATTGACTTCACTGGATATTGAGTGGCTACATCCAATTCTATTGCCTTATGACAAACAAAGACTAATGGACTTTTTAACGAACCGATTTCAAGAATGGGAGTCGAAAATGGCTCTTCCAATGGAAATAAAAAATGATGCCTGTGAGATTTTCGGTCATCTGTTCATGAAACAGTTGGATTTTGATACATTAATGGAAAAATATGAGCAGATAAAGAAGATAGAAACGTTAGATGAAATCAAGAGTACACTGCTGCTGCAGATAGAAGAATATGTCGAGTTGGGCCAGCAAAAGCGTCATCATCCGCATGCTGACAATGCTATCATGCAAAAAGCTCTTGATTTTATTCATGGTCATTATACAGGAGAACTGACATTGCAGTTGGTCTCCAGTCATGTCCATATCAGCCGCAATTATTTTAGTGTCTTGTTTAAACAGTTAATCGGTGAAAATTTTATCGATTATGTGATGAATCTACGGATACAGAAGGCAAAAGAACTATTAGAAAATACCTCATTAAAGGTGTATGAAGTGGCAGAACAATCCGGGTTTAACGATGTAAAGTATTTTAGCAAGCTATTTAAGAAGTTAATAGGATCAACACCAATTGATTTCCGTTCAAAAAATCAGAGTCCATTTTAAGTTTGAAACTTCGACATATCTGATACGGAAGGAGGATGCTGGTTTTGAATTGGAGGCTTTTAGGAATCGTATTAGCAGGATTGTTGTTTATCTCAGGCTGTAATAACCAATCGATTATGTATGGAAGCCATTCTCTTTCAAAAGCGGACAAAAAGAAGGAAGAAATTATTGTATGGCATACTTATAGTGAAGAGGAAACAAAAGTATTTGAAAACGAGGTCATTCCTCTATTTGAAAAACAGCATCCCGATATTGATGTCAAGCCTGTCCGTCAGCCATATGGTGAACAATTAAAGTGGACACTTCTAGCAAGAGCATCAGCCAAGAGACCTCCTGATATCGTCCGTATGGATATTTCATGGGTTCCATTTTTTGCAAAGATGGGACAAATCTATTCTGTCAGTGATTTTAATGATTTTACTCAGGTAAAGGAAGGTTTTCTTGAGGCACCATTAAAATCAAACCTTCTTAACGGAAAATATTACGGCCTCCCCCTTAATACTAATACGAAGGTGGCCATTTTCAATCGCCAGCTCCTTAAAAATGTTGGATATACTAGTCCTCCTGGTAATATGGATGAATTACTGGATTTGATTCTCAAGAACAACTACCGTATAGGTCTGACTGGATATACGGCTTGGGAAAGTCTGCCTTACTTTTATGGGTTTGGCGGGAAAATACTAAGTCCCGATTTAAAAAAGGCAGAAGGATATTTAAACAGTCCCAAAAGTATTCAAGCCGCTGAGAAATTACGCATCCTCTTTAACGCATCAGGGAATTCGGATACTTGGGAGGGCGTTATCGATGGAAAGTATTTAATGATTGATGAAGGTCCTTGGTTTTATAGTATTCAATCTCCTCAAAAGCTTGAAGAAATTATGAAAAATACTATCTCAGTTCCGTTTCCTGTTACAAACGGAAAAGGGTCTATTCTTGGTGGAGAGAATCTTGTCATCATGAAAGGAGCCACGAATCCGAAAGCTAGTTGGACATTTGTCAAATGGATGGCCACTTCGGAGCCACAAAAGCTTTTAATGAAAACAGGCCTTATGCCCACTGCAAAAGGGGTGAATATAAAAGAATCGATTAAAGAGGCTGGTTACATAGATAGTTATATTGCAGGTTTAGAGAATTCCTTTTCATTACCACCCTTGGCTAATTGGGCCGAGATTGAAGAAATTTATATAAAATATATTAGGATGATCATCCTTGACCAAATTGGCGCTAAAGAGGGAATGTCTCTTGCAGCCAAGGAAATAGATAACCAACTTCTGAAAGAGAAAGGAAGATAAAGATGGAAAAGCAATGGTGGAAAAATAGTGTCGTTTATCAAATTTATCCGCGAAGCTTCATGGATAGCAATGGAGACGGAATCGGAGATCTCCGTGGAATTATTTCTAAACTAGATTATCTAAAAGAATTAGGTGTGGATGTCATTTGGCTGTCACCAGTTTATCAGTCCCCAAATGATGACAATGGGTATGATATCAGTGATTATCAAAAAATCATGAATGAGTTTGGTACGATGGAAGATATGGACGAGCTATTGAAACAGCTACACGAACGTGATATGAAACTGATGATGGATCTGGTTGTGAACCATTCATCGGATGAGCATCACTGGTTTGTCGAGTCGCGTAAATCAAAGGATAACCCATATCGTGACTATTATATCTGGAGGCCGGGCAAGGACGAGACAGAACCGAATAATTGGACCTCTTTCTTTAGCGGCTCAGCATGGCAATATGATGAAGCAACGGAAGAATATTATCTACACCTGTTCAGCAAAAAGCAGCCTGATTTGAATTGGGAAAACCCTACGCTTAGAAAAGAAATTTATGACATGATGAAGTGGTGGCTGGATAAGGGGATTGATGGATTCCGAATGGATGTGATTAACCTGATTTCAAAAGTGGATGGACTTCCGAGTGCTCCTGGGGGAAAACCATACGACTGGGGCGGAGATTTCTTTATGAATGGTCCGCGTGTCCATGAGTATTTGCAAGAAATGAATCAGGAAGTTCTTTCAAAATATAACATTATAACCGTTGGTGAATGCCCTGGGGCCACTACCGCAGATGCCATAAAGTATGCAAACAATGAAGGAACAGAGTTGAACATGATTTTTACCTTTGAGCATATGGATTTGGATTCAGGTCCTGGAGGTAAATGGAATGTAAAGCCTTGGAAGTTATCTGACCTAAAAGAAGTTATGTCCAAATGGCAGAATGATTTGGAAGGTAAAGGATGGAACAGTCTTTATCTAAATAACCATGATCAACCAAGAATGGTTTCCCGCTTCGGAAATGATAAGGAATACAGGGTTGAATCTGCCAAAATGCTCGGGACCTTTCTTCATATGATGAAAGGGACTCCGTATATCTACCAAGGGGAAGAGCTTGGTATGACCAATGTCTGCTTTGAACAAATAGAAGATTACAACGATATTGAAATCCACAATATGTATATGGAGAAAGTGGTGGAAGGCGGGGAAGATCACAATCAAATCATGGAGGCCATTTATATAAAGGGCCGTGATAATGCCAGAACACCGATGCAGTGGGATAACAGTGAAAATGCTGGGTTTACGATAGGGAAACCATGGTTAAAGGTGAATCCTAATTACAAGGAAATCAATGCAGCTCAAGCAGTTACCGATCAAGATTCGATTTTTCATTACTATCAAAAGTTGATTAAACTTCGTAAGGAATATGAGGTGATTGTCTATGGTAGATACGATTTAATCTTGGAAGCTGATGAAAAGATTTACGCGTATACGCGGACACTAGGAAATGAGAAATTAGTGGTTTTGTGTAATTTCTCTGGTGAAGATGCACCAATTGAATTTCCAGATGATATTAAATTTATTAAGCCTGAACTGTTAATTGGCAACTATGAGGTTAATGAAGAAGTCCCTGTTACCTCATTTAGCCTGAAGCCATATGAAGCACGAGTTTATTTAATAAAATAATCCTTATTTGTTAACCCTGTCTGATTGGCAGGGTTTTTTCGTGGAGTTCTTTTGGTGTTTTTTATTTCTCACCTATTAATATAAAACACTATCGAAATCAAGTTTACTTCTAAAGAACAAAATAAAAGACACCAAAAAAGTATTGTTAACGGTTACAAGTTACCTTTGTCTATAAGAAAATGAACCTATCATCTCATTTCGAAAGGAGTCTTTTGTTCACAATATCTCAAGAATTTAAGGAGGAAGCCATGAAAAAATCCAAAAAGAAACGAATATTACCAATTGCTAGTTTAGTTGCATTAAACTTGACTCTAACTTCTCTGCCGTTGATACCAATGACAAAAGCTCACGCCACAAGTCCCAATATTTATGAGGCTGCTAAAAAGCAGCTGCCAAGTGAACCAATTCAAGCCTTTTTAGTAGATAAAGCCCGTTATAATCCGGGGGAAAAAGTGACCATGTCACTACTTTTCGATTCATCTAAGGAATGGAAAGGTACACTTAACTTGGACGTCTATCATTTAAATGAGAAGGTAGCGGAAGGAAAGAAGAATATTCAGGTCAAGAGGGATGTAAAGGGATTAGAAATCGTCTGGACTCCACCTGCTGATGACTTCCGCGGTTATATGGTAAAAGCCTCAATCGAGGGGTCCAATCAAACGCTAACCGCTGCAATTGATGTCTCCAGTGATTGGACTCACTATCCACGTTACGGGTATACGACGGAGTTTCCTAAAGAGACAGCCGTTGAAAGCGATAAAAAGATGAAGCAGCTTACACAGGAATATTATTTAAATGGATTCCAATTTTATGATTGGATGTGGCGCCATGACGTATCGGTTTATTCCAAAACGGGCAGTAATGGGAAACCGATTTTGGATAAAGACGGAAATTTTATTACTGAAGAAATCGGTTCAAATACAGTTTACAAAGATTTATTAGGCCGAATGCTGTTTCCGCTTACCATAAAGCAACAGGTTCAAGCTGCGCAAAAATATAATGCAGCCGCCATGGCTTATCAAATGAACTACGCGGCAAGGGAAAATTATCAGGATTTCGGTGTAAAAAAAGAATGGGGACTGTATCGGAAGAATGCCCAGTTTCCCAATCCTTCTCAACAGGATCAGGAAGGTTTTATCTTTGACTGGGCAAATACAGGACTTTACCTTCAGGATCCAGGTAATCCATCTTGGCAAACTTATATTAACAAACAGTTTGCTAGAAGTGTAAACGATTTCGGCTTTGATGGAATGCATCTTGATCAATGGGGCGCAAATGATAATGATTACTTATATGACTACAATGGTGAGGAACGTTATTTTTCCAAGGACTATGATTCACTAATCAATTCGGTTAAAGATTCACTTGTGAAAAATAATAGTAAGAAGGATTTTGTTACCTTTAACATGGTTGGAGGTAATGAAGGCTACAAGGATGTCCCTAAGCCAACGACTAACACGGATTTTGATTACAGTGAAATTTGGCAGGACAAGGACAACTATCGTAATCTAGTTAAAGTAGTAGAAGATACTCGTAAGACAAACGGCGGAAAAGCTGTGGTTATTGCAGGATATATGAATTATAAGCAGGCAACCGGAATTCACTATGAGGCTGCAGATGTGAAAGGTATTCCGAAAGCAGAGCGATTTTCCTCTAGTATTCAAAAAGTCCCGGGCTGGGTAGGGGACTTCGGAAGACAAGACGAGGATCAAATTATTTGGACAGTGGATGTTCCGGAATCAGGAACCTACAATGTGGATCTCAAATATGGACATGATAATGAGGCTAGCCCAGAAGGGAAGTTATCTGTTAATAACCAACTTGTAGAGAATGCCATTACTTTTAATGAAAAAACAGGTTGGGGAAATCCAGTTGCCAATAAGAATTTATCTCTGCATTTAGAAAAAGGAACCAATAAAATTAAGCTTCAACTTAACACCAACAATCTGTGGCTAAACGTAGATAGTATGGTGGTTAAAAACGATTCGTTTGAAAAAGAATATGAAGCTGAAGATGCAGAATTAATCAGTTGTAAAGTTGATAAAATTGGACATGTGGAAAATTTTGAGATAGACGGAGATTATATCGAGTTTACGGTAAAGTCGGCCCAGGCTGGAACTTATCCAATTCAATTTGGCTATAGTGTAGGAACAACGGTGGTCAATCGTAATCTGTATGTGAATAATGAGCTCATATCTAATTCTATTAAATTAGAACCAACTGGAAGCTGGGAGATATTTAATGATTCCGAAGCTATTCAAGTGCCTTTAAAAGCAGGAGAAAATAAAGTGGTATTAAAGGTAGAAAAGGTAAATGATACAGGCGCTAAAGTAGATTATCTTAAGGTAGGGGATTCTCGCTATCAAGCGGAAAAATCAACTGTTGGCTGGGACCCTACTCAGAAGCCAATAATAGAAACAGCAAGTAATCAAATTAGTAACTTTAAACAGCAGGGAGATTATCTGTCTTTCAAAGTGGATTCAGATGAGTCTAAAGAGTTACCAATCTCCATTACATATAAAAATGCTGGAGCGGAAACAGAACGTAGTCTTCTTGTAAATGGAAAAAAAGCAGGAATCGTTCACTTTAATCAGACAAACGCTGGCTGGAACAAGGTTCATGTACCAATCTATCTTTATAAAGGAACAAATGAGATTCAACTGAAGATGGAAGATCAAACCACTGAAAAAGGTATTGAAGTGGATCAGTTGGAAGTAAACCATCAAGTAATTGAAGCAGAAAAAACCGATCTAGGCTGGAGTCCTGTTGAGGCTAGAACGAGCAGCATTTCTGTATCTCCTGGAAAAACCGATAATTTTGGTCAGGCAGGTCAACGGGCCATCTTTACCGTTAATAACGAAAAAGAAACAGATACTCTCCGGTTTAAATATCGTACCGGTAATAATCCAAGGGTAAATATTTATGTCGATGGAAAATTAATACCAGCAAATAACTCATATGTGGACGGGAAAACGGTTTCTGAGAATATTTTTGCCAGTACACCAGGCGGCTGGGACGGTGCAATGGTGGAAAAGTCTATTAAAGCAATTGTACCTGCCGGCCAGCATGAGGTGTTATTTGAATTGGCTTCAAATGGAGAGTATATCAATTTAGATAGTTTGCTGGTTGGAGATGAGGAATATCAAGTCGAAGAGGCAGCTTTTGCTCCGGAAGGTAATGGAATTACGACATCAGAAGGCTATATATACGACTTTAACGAGGATGGGGACTTCCTGACTTTTGATGTAAATACAGCAAATGCAGGGAAGTATGATTTGACATGGAGGTATAACAATGACTCTTCGTCAAAAAGAACGGCGAATCGTTCTGTTTATGTAAATAACGAGAAAATAGATGATGTTAATTTTGCTTACAGTAATAATTGGAAAGATCAAACTATGACAGGAATTCCTTTAAAAGAAGGAAAAAATAAGATTACCATAAGAGTCGAGAATCTAGATGATGATGGGGTGAAGCTAGATTATTTACAAATCGGAAGTAAAAAGTATCATGCCGAATCAACTAATTCTCTGCCTACAATGCAAATCTATAAAGATACGTTATTAAATTTCGGACATGCAGGGGATGAAGTTACTTTTGACGTAGATTTAAAGGAAAAAGGAGAAACTAGTTTTATATTTACTTATTCTAATGCAGGAGCCGACACAGTAAGAACAATCTATGTGGATGGAAAACCAGTGTTAGATGACAAAGGGAATCCGTATACGGTCGCATTTAATACTACAAAAAATATAGATACCTATAGTGAAGACGGATATGTGGTATTACCAGGTTTAGATTCAGGTAAACATACGATTACGTTGAAACAGGATGATAATCAAAAGGGTTCTATTAATTTACGTCGTATGACCGTTGGACTATTTGATGAACCATCGGTACGTTTAATGGATGCGGGACTCGCGGCAATGGGCGCGACACATATTGAAATGGGTACAGCTGAGAAATACGATGAAGGACCTAATATGTTGGCACATGAATATTATCCGAATCGCAGTAAAAAAATGAGTCAATCTCTTAAAGAATCTATGAAGGATTATTATAAGTTTTTTGCTGCCTACGAAAATCTGCTTTTTGATAGTAAAGGGACGGATCGGATGATAAAGGCCGAAGAGAAAGGCCAGCCACTAAAAGTCAGCAGAGATGGAGAGAAAAATACTATTTGGTCAATTGTTAGGGAAAACAAGAATAATGGTTTTGAGGACTATGACGTAGTTCATCTCATTAATCTATTAAATAATGATTCCAACTGGAGAAATGCAGCATCAAAACCAATTAAGCATCAAGAATTAACAGTACGATACCCAATAGGAATGAGCCAACAAGAACTGCCTGACTTAAAGGTTTATTCAGCTAGTCCGGATGCCGACCAGGGACAATTAAAAGAACTTCAGTATAAATGGGAGAAGGAAGAGTTAGTCATTACCCTTCCAAGCTTGGAATACTGGGAAATGATTGTCATCGACCGCGACGGAATTGAAAATAAAAAAACAGAGAAAATAAAATAGTATGATATTTATAGAGTGAGATTATCTGTAATGTATAAATCTCACTCTATTCTTCTATTTTTATAAAGCCAAGTCCCTTTTTTAGGTAGAAAATGTAATGATAGTTTTAAAGATCATATAAATAAAAAGGGAAAAAGAGTGATAGTTATGGAAGAAAAATGGCTTGGTGGTGTGGATATAGGTGGGACACCATTAAAACATTTGTTAACTTGCATGGTGAGATTATAAAAAGTTCGGAAATAGAAACGGACAAAAGGGAAAGGGGTCAGCATATTCCCACAACTATCTCAAAATCGATTGATCAAAAGTTAAACGAATTATATGAAAAAAAATAAGTTAATAGGTATCGGAATAGGAGCACCTGGTCCCGTTAATAAAGAAGACGGTTCCATTGAAGTGGCGGTAAATTTAGGGTGGGAGAAATTTCCTTTACGGGAAATTCTTGAAATGGAAACATCCTTACCAGTTATTGTTGAAAATGATGCTAATATTGCAGCAATAGGAGGAATGTGGAAAGGTGCAGGCAAAGGAGCTGTGAACTTAATCTGTGTCACCTTAGGAACAGGCGTAGGAGGCGGGATTATCGTCAACGGTGAGATTGTACATGGTACCAATGGAGCTGGCGGAGAAATTGATCATATTACCTCTGTTCCCAGAGATGGTTTACCTTGTAATTGTGGAAAAACGGGGTGTTTAGAAACCGTTGCATCTGCAACAGGAATTGTCCGATTAGCTCAAAAACGACTAGCTTTTGATGATTGTACTAGTAAATTAAGGGGAATTCATGAGGAAAATCAAGCAATAACAGCCAAGCAAGTTTTTGATGCTGCAAACGAAGGGGATGAATTTGCGAAGCAAATAATCCAACAAGTTGCATATCACTTGGGATTGGCTTTGGCCAATTTACCTAATGGCTTAAATCCTGAAAAAATTGTCATCGGAGGCGGAGTGTCAAAAGCAGGTAACGCACTTTTGAGTAATTTGAGAGAGGAGTTTTTTTCCTTTACTTTTCCAAGAGTATCCCAAGGTGTAGAGATTGTTCCTGCAACACTAGGAAATAATGCAGGCGTAATTGGAGGAGCTTGGCTGGTAAAAAAACACTTGACTAAATTAATAAAAAACGTGTTGATCTAAAATATATGGAGGGTGGTTTTGTTGAAATCAAATGAAGAAACCCTTGAAGACCTAAAAAAAGAATTACTTCGGATTGGTTCAACCAAGCAAAGGGATTATGATTTATTCAAGAGGAAGGGCCAAGTATTAAGTACAACTATTTGTCGAAGATTAAAATTAAGTTGGCCTATGGCTGTCAAGAAAACAGGGTTAATATCTTTTAGAGATAATAGTTCTAGTGGTCCTTTCATTTTGAACTATTGTGTTCTATTAAATTAAATGTTGTTTGTAGTAAAAACACAGGATGGAATATTAGTAAAAAACCATATGTCCCAGGGGATTAGGGCGGTATCATGTTAGAAAGCTGCCTTAGTAGGGCACATAGGGTTTAAAATAGGGGGAAGCCTCGTGAGAGGTTTCCCTACTTTTTTATTGTGAATTTTAGGATGCTTTCTACGCAATTATTCCTTATATTTTTAAAAGATGTCCTTTATCGCTATTTAATACTAATAAAGAACACCTTATCCTTTTATAAGAAAAAAGAATGATAGAGATGCGTAATATAAGACACCTTTTTTGTGATGAAACGGTTTCTTATAAAGGGATTTAAAATCATAATTGTCTTAAAAGTGGATTAGAGAAAGGGGATTAAATATGGAACATTATTTATGTGAAATGTCAAAGAGATCCCTCAAGTCAACTTATAAATAAAGATTAATAGAAACTGTCGGTAACAATAAATAATTAGAAAGAATACAAGACTCGTCCTTGACAAGGTTGAGATCATTTACGATACCAAAGATTAATGGTCAATTTAGTAATGGATTAAAAGTAAAAATTAAAAAATAAATAAAATAATCTGCAGACCACTTAAAAAGGATCTGCAGATGTTGTCGGTAACTTAGGGCGGGTTCCGAATAGAAATAAGTTTGTAACATTTTGGTAACGAACTAAAAATAACTTCCGATAATAATTAGTAACCAAATTTATAACAGTGCCTAAAAAAGCCTTTAAGAATAAGGATTACCAATAACTATTAAGTACTTAAAAAAACTTGAAATAACACTTTTCCTCTAACTTCAATACTGCTCGAGACCTGCGTGCCAGGTCTGGTGGGTTCGATTCCCACGCAGTCCCGCCAATTATGGATTTTCATCATTTACATAATTTCTCATGTTGAAAGTGTTGTTTGATCTTTGTTCAACAATCTGGCCCAATTGTTGAACAAGGATTGTAGTTAATTATGGTTTTACATATTGATACATGGAAGAATAAGACTTTATCATTATCTTTACTAATCAACTGCCCCTGTTCGTTTTATTTCTATCGTTATATTTGGTTTGAACTTTAATCTGGAATACTTTTCTCTCAAATCTTCTTCATTAGTATTGGAATATTTTCGAATACTTTTTATTTTTCTTCCAATGCCAATTGGATCAATTTCTAATTTCCTAAACACCTCAAGAATATCCCCTAATTCTTTGTTTAGTTCTTCCTCAAGTATTTGCTCCAATTTTTTTATGGATTCCTTATTTTTAAAAGTCACAGCAGGCTGTAATTCTATAGTTGAAACTGAAATAGTGGCGTTTAGGTTTACCGCCTCTTCTTTAGAAAATTCAATTTTTCCACGGTACTTTATTGGGCGAATGGTAATATTAAATTTATCTCCTTTTATCTTTTCGACTAGTGTTACTCCCTTTTTTTCTAAAACCTCAACAGGAATGTTAAATGTTATATCTCCCAAAAAAGCATCTCTTTTAGTGAATAATTTTATGAACAAGGTTTTTTTCAAAGAGATAGAACCCACCATTTTATCACCCTTAAATAATGCAACACTATTGATATAGGGGGCTACACCCTTCTTATTCGCTATAATAGGTAAGGTAGGATCGATACCAATATCATATAGTGAGGAGAAAAAATCGTGCAAGTTGGAGTCTATTAACATTTCCTTCCTTTCGTGTTTATCTAATAATTGGTAAATATATGATCCCATGTCAGGGAATTCTTCATAGTTATTATTATTAATCGTATCCTCAGCATTGTTTGTAATTGCCAAAAATATTAAAGACCCAATGCTGGTGTCACGTTGCATGGTATCTAAAAAAGAAGCAATTCCTAACATTTCAGTCATATCTTTATCAAATAATATTGTCCTTAGTTGTCCAGAAGTAATGTCGTGGCTTGTCTGTTGTTCTAACCTTTGTCTTATTTGTTTGCTTGTCGTTCCGACGGCAGAAATGGTTACACTTGTCTTTTCTTCTTTACGGTCGAATTGTAACAAGCTAATTGTACCTTTGTATGTATCCTCATCAAGTAAGTCATAACCAATAATTGTTGAAATCCCTTGCCTTTCTAATGTTTTATCAGGGGGCATACATGCAGTGCAGAGAAGGGAACACAATAGAATAAAACATTTTTTCATTTTTTCAACTCCGTTAAGAACGTGAAAAGATTTTAGATTTAATGATTGAAATGAAATATAAGAATATCGGATAGATAAACCATAGGTAAAAGCCAACCTGACTAACTTGATCAAAAAAAAGGTTATTGTCGACTCTTTTTGTGATAAAAAGACTGGTTATAAGAATGATGATAGAAATTATCCATATTCCGTGTTTTTGTTTTAAGTGAAATATTTGTTTAACTCCTTTTGAAGAAATAAATAGGTATGTACATAAATTCGGAAAAATGACTATTATCCATAATGAAACGGCTATAAATTCAAAACGCTCAATAAATGGAAAATGGACAGAACTTATCATACTGACAATAGGCCAGATATGCCTTTCTAATTCTTTTGGGCTGAAAAATAATATAGAAATAACAGTTGAAAATAAAATAAGGAGGGTGGTAAACCAAACTGCTAATTGACTGAAAAAAAGTATTTTATTTTTCTCCTTTATAAAGGGAAAAATAAAATATAAAGTCTCAAAACCCAACATGGTATAACTACTTTTAAAGACTCCTTTCATCAATTCTGAAGGGGAAGCAGACAGGATGGGTAAAATTCTAGTAAACTTTATGGAATCTAGTGGTTGATACATCACAAATACCAGCCATATAGTCATTATAAAGGATAAGAAGCATATCCCTGCAATTACTCTGAATCCACCTGATACTGCATAAATGGTTAGTAATAATAGTACTAAAGTGGCTCCCCATTCATAAAACCCTTCATAGCCCCATGTTAGGGACAATTCTATATAACCAATGATGATAGAGTAATTGGCTGCAATGAAGTAAATGACAATAAAGGTATTGATGATACTACCTAGAAAGCGACCAAACAAAATTTCGTGTATTTCATAAAGATTACAGTTTTCATATTTATTTAGTAAGCTAATCATAATCCAAGTGATAAGACTAATGTATAGACCAGATAGTAAAATGGACATCCATGCATCTTGCTTAGCTTCAAGATAAATTATTCTAGGAACACCAAGGATGCCCATCCCAATTTGCGAAGTGTGTATGATAAAGAAAGCAATATAGGCGTTTACAAAACTAATATTTGATTTCATTATCCACCTCAAAATTCATCCAAATCTTTTTCTGTTTTTTTAGATTTCCACCTGGTGCGGATTGCATTTAATGGACGATTGACAATAGGACGTTTCATATAAAAATGATGTGGGAGACGTATTAAGAAATATTTTAAATCCTCGATCCTAAACGGGTATAAAGGTGCAAGATAAGGTTTGTTTAATGATGTCAATTTTAACAAGTGGACCATCAGTACACAGACACCGATAATAATTCCATTTAATCCCCAAATACCAGCTAGAATGATGAAAGGAAATCTGGCAACTCTTATAGCAGTTCCCATTTCATAAATTGGAGCCATAAACGCCCCCAATGCACTAAATGCCACAATAATAATTAGAATATTACTAGTCAAGCCCGCCTCAACAGTTGCTTGGCCAATAACAATCCCTCCAACAATTCCCATTGTTTGACCTACTTTTGAAGGAAGGCGTGCCCCTGCTTCTCTAAGTAATTCAATTAAAAATTCCAATAAAAGTGCTTCTAGCAAAGGGGGGAAAGGAACTTGTGAACGGGATTGACCAATTATTATTAACAATTTAGATGGAATAAGTTCAAAGTGATAGGTAATGGTTGCAACATAGAATGCTGTAAAGAGGAGTGACCCAACCATAGCAAATAATCGTACAAATCTAATAAAAGTACTTAAGGACCATCTTAAATAAATATCTTCTGTTGATTCAAAAAATGATAAAAAATTAGCAGGTCCTATAATGGCAACGGGACTTCTATCTATTAGAACACCAATCCTTCCGTTTAAAATAGAATAGAGGAATCGATCGGGCAACTCTGTTAATATAAACTGTGGAAAAAACGAGTAATGATTATCTTCAAGACATTGTGCTAATACTGAACTGTCACTTATATCGTCAGTTTTTATTTTTTCAAACCTTTCCTTAAGTGTTTTAAGTATGTCATCATCCGCTATATCTTTAATATATATAATTCTTACTTGCTTTTTAGCACGTTCTCCTATTTCTAGTTCATCTGTACACAAATTAGAATCTTTTAGATTTTGTCTTATAATTTTTATATTTGAAGTTAATGATTCTGTAAATGATATTTTAGGACCGTATACCAATGATTCTGTTTCAGCTTTCTCGATAGACCTTTCAATAGGGTTAGTGCAATTTACCATAAATGCTTTACTTTCGACTGATAAGTAAATATAAACGAATCCCTTTAAGAGGGAAGAGATAACCTCTTGTTCATCAAAGTTTGTCTTTACTTCGTCCATTGGTATGTTTTTCAATAAGTAAGAGAAAGTTATGTATTCTATTGGAAGTTGTTGAATGTATTTAATTACATACTCATTTAGAAACTCATGTTTAATTAAATTTTTCATAAAAATAACTTCGAGACAATCTCCACCAACTTCAAGTGTTCTACACATTAAGTCTGGTGATTCGTTTAGGATGTATTTAATTTTTTCATAGTTAGGGCAGTTATTTTTATTTAGATGGATTTTCAATTGAAACATATCCTTCAATAGATTTTTTTTAGTATTTGAAGTAGGCATTTATTTTATACTTGTTTTAACAAAGAAGTAAGGATTGACCTTTGAATGTTTATTTGTATTGAACAGAAAGTGATTTCTGGGACTAAAAACTGTGTGGAAACAGCATTAGTAGCTGTGTACTGTAAAGAGGGTGAATAAAAACCTCACTTAGATACAGTACGGAGAACCGTATCATGAATAACGGTAAACTAAAATCATTTTTGGTGATAAGGATTGTTTATGATTTTGTATAAAACTATATGGTGAGCGATAGTTTAAAGCATTACTTCAGTTGGAGTATTGCACTCTTTTGTTGAACGCACCCGTTGAAAAAGACACCATATGTTTTATTTGGCTGTGTTAACGTTCATGTGCTCTCACGGACCAATTTATGTTTTTATATTTTTAGTCAAATGTAAATTATTCTTCAACTAATCTCCGTTAGAACAAAATGAAAAGATCGCCGCAGCGATCTCCGTACTTAAACACTTGCACCCGTTAGCCAGCCATGAAGCGCAAAAATCAGCGCTTCACTACAGAGAATGAAAATGGGTTGGAACCGTAAATACTGATTCTACGGCTGGGAGAGGAAGGTCAATGAACTATGGTGCGTTGAGCCCATCCGTTAGTCTGACTCCACCGACCACGGTGCACCACTGACTGTCGCTCCCTTACGGGAAGCACACATGGTAAATTAATCCTATTCTGGTTGTTGCACCAGCCTCTAATTATAATGATCGCCGTAGAAAGGATGTTTTCAATGGATGTAGTCATTGAAAGAGCATGCGGTATGGATGTCCATAAGGACAATATTACTGCCTGTATTTTGACACCTGAAGGAAAGGAGAATCAAATGTTCTCTACTAAAACTGTATTTCTATTACAGTTGGTTGACTGGATTAAACAACATAATTGTACTCATGTCGCCATGGAGAGCACGAGTGTTTATTGGAAGCCTATTGTGAATTTACTAGAAGCCGAGGATATTGAGTTTTTAGTGGTGAATGCCCAACATATGAAGGCAGTTCCAGGACGCAAGACAGATGTAAAGGATGCAGAATGGATCGCCAAACTTCTTCGCCATGGACTACTTAAAGCTAGTTATATCCCTGACCGAAATCAACGTGAATTGCGTGAACTCGTTCGCTATCGTCGAAGTATTATCGAGGAGCGTGCCAGACAACATAATCTAATCCAAAAGGTGTTAGAAGGCGCGAACATTAAGTTGGGATCTGTGGTTTCAGATGTGTTGGGTGTTTCAGCACGAGATATGCTTGATGCCATTGCCGATGGTGAAGAGGACCCTGAAAAACTAGCAAACTTCGTTCGACGCAGCATGAAGAAGAAAGAAGAACTGGAACTCGCCCTAAAAGGCTATATCAATTCACATCAAAGCCTCATGTTAAAAACCATTTTAGGTTATATTGATTTTCTTACTGAGCAAATCGAGATACTTGATACGGAAGTTGCGGACAGAGTCAGCTCTCATCAAGAAGATGTATCACGATTGGATTCGATTCCTGGTATAGCGACCAGAATGGCTGAGCAAATTCTATCCGAAATTGGGACTGATGTGAAGAAACAATTCCCAACTGCAGCTCATATGTGTTCTTGGGCAGGATTAGTTCCTGGGCAAAATGAAAGTGCCGGAAAAAGAAAATCAGCCAAAACTAAAAAAGGAAATAAGTATTTAAGATCGGCGTTAACCGAAGCAGCTCATTCAGTAAGAGGATCCAAAAACTATCTCGGAGCACTGTATAGACGTACAGCATCCCGAAAGGGTAAGAAACGTGCTGGTATTGTAGTCGCTCACGCAATGTTACGTATCTCTTATTATTTCTTAACCCGAAAAGAAATGTATGTAGACCTAGGCGAAGACAACTTTGATAAGCAGAGACAACAATATATCGTTCGGCATTCACTGAGACGACTCGAAAGCTTAGGATACACCGTTACGTTGGAAGAACCTAAAGCATCTTAATCCAGTCACGATTCAAAATGAATGAGCTGCGTCTATTTTAGTATTGCCATTTTACGAATATTACAGAAGTTAATTTTCATGGTAGTTTAAAAACCATTTCTCCCGCGGTATAGGAAAGTATTCACCAGCGACAAGTTCTGGAGGTACGGCTTTGTCAATTCGTAAAAAGGTCGTCTGAACTTAAATTCAGGTCAAGTGAACCGAGTGAATCCTGAAGTTGTGATCTTTTTCTTGCTCCAACTAATGGGATAACATCTTTACCCCGAGATAGAACCCATGCGATAGCAAGCTGCGCAACAGTTACTTGCTTTTCTTTAGCAATTTCACGCAAGGACTCTACAAGGGCTAGGTTCTTTTCAAGGTTTTCATTGGTAAACCGCGGCGCATTAACGCGCTTATCATCTGAACCTAGCACTCTCTCTTTAGACCATGTACCACTCAGTAACCCTCTAGAGAGAACACCATAAGCCGAAAGCGAAATGCCTAATTCCCGTAAAGTAGGCAAAATAGTGGTCTCAATACCCCTATTAAATAGTGAGTATTCCATTTGCAGCCAACTAATAGAATGTACAGCGTGTGCGCGACGAATTGTATCTACTCCTACTTCAGAAAGACCAATGTAACGCACATATCCATTCTTTACCATATCGGCATGGCACCAACCGTTTCTTCAATTGGTACGTTTGGATCGATGCAGGCTGTGCCTGGTTGATAAAGATCGATGTATTCAACACCTAGGCGCAGTAGGGTATCCTCAAGGAAATTCTTTACTGTATGAGGGTGGTTATCACTCTTTCGATGACTCTTGCCCTGAGAATGGAGCTTGCCATCGAATTTTACTGAAATGAACACATTTTCCCGTTGGATTCCTTGGAATGCTTCACGTAGAAGTAATTCATTGTGTCCATCGCCATAGAAATCCCCTGTATCAAAGAGTGTAATGCCTTCCTCAAGCGCTGAGTGGATTGTTGCAATGCTTTCGCTACGTTCAGCATTACGATATAGCCATGACATCCCCATACAACCGAGACCAATCTCAGAAACCAGTGGACCGTTATGACCAAGTGCTCGTTTTTTCATTGACACATTTCCCCCTCGGCAGTCTAAGTGATCCAATCTGTAACCAATTTCGTTCTGAAATCCCGCTCCTAACGGCATATCGAAAAATAAGAAATAGAACAACTAAACCAACAAAAGACATAAAATATTGAAAGAGGACAATCACTATTACATAGTAATTCTTCATAAATATTCACTACTTTAACATTACCATAAATCGGTAAAAAAGTGGGAGATATTTAAATGCTTCTTCTTAAGCTAACCTGCTTCGTTCGTATTATAAGGTTAGCCAGAATGCTAAATATTTCTGGTTGACCTTATTTTTTATGGTCTTATTATAACAGTAGCCAGGGTAGAACGTATCTGCTCGTGGGGCTTTGACCCCGTCAGCTAAACGGTTCGCCCCCTACTTGTAGAAACATGATTTAGGCTGGTTGGGACTTAGATCTCGTATAACAAGCGAAGCTGTGACACTGCATGGAGGAATTAGGGGTACTGGCAAATTACTAGTTTAGGAGGATTTTGAATGAATCCAGTCGTTGGTCTGGATATTTCAAAAGGCGAAAGTCAAGTTCAAGCATTTTTAGATAAAGGCAAACCATTCAGAAAGAGTTTAAGGTATCTCATACAGTTGAAGGGCTAAGTTATCTTGTATTGTTTCTGGAGGATGTGAAAAAAGAGTCTGGTAAGAAGCCTTCAATCATACTAGAAGCTACTGGGCACTATCAAACACCTGTCGTTCATTATTTGGAAGAACGAGGTTATTTATTAATTATTATCAACCCCTTGATTTCATACAAGGCAAGAGGATCAAGTTTAAGAAAAGTAAAGACAGATGCCGTAGATGCCTTTGCCACCAACTACTTCTGATTGAATCATATAATTGTAAAAGATAAGCCTATTATACCAACGTTTTCAAATGATTCTGTGATAATCAGATTCACTTTACAACCTTGACAGAGTTGAGCTCACCTAATTATATATTTTGATTTCTGATTATCCTGTTTTCTTTTAGTTTAATTTCAGGTCATAATGGTCAATGATGACCTAAATGACTAAAAGATAATTATAAAAAGGCGCCTTTTTTATATTTCAAAATAAATATGGTTTGGTGCTTTGGTGCCATGCTTGGTGCCCAAATTTTTAATATTAAAGACACATGAAAACACTAGGAAGTAAGAAACCTTGATTTATCAGCACTTGAAGATACATGGAGATACCAGAAAAACAGGTGTCAGCAAACTTCAAAACTGCTCGAGACCTGCGTGCCAGGTCTGGTGGGTTCGATTCCCACGCAGTCCCGCCATAAAAGTTGATTTATCAAGGGTCTTTGTAGATTTACTTTGAATAAAGTTTTTACATATTCCTTCACAGTCTCACCTCTATCTACTGACAAGACTGTAGAAGGGCTGTTGGCGAGACTGTAGAGAACGTTTCCTTTAACCTCCAAATAATTATTTTTTGGAGGTTGATTTTTATGCAGACCAAGATTCGCCCAAATAGGTTAAGCCGAAAGTAGGGAAGATTAGAGAGGGCAGCAAAATGAAATCCAAAACTGAATCAAATATCCTGACATTGGATGTATAATATATTTATGACTGCTAATAAAACAGAGGGGTTAGCATCTTTTGTATATTTACAGTATCTTTACAATTAAGCACTTGAAGTTAATTAAATTTAAAACTAATATATAAGCAAATAGTTATATATTGATTTGAAGGAGATTATGTAATTATTAGGGCAACTATGACATATGAACAATATCAAAATAAGGGGAAATGTCCTTCATGTTGAAATCAGTGGTTGAAATAGAGCGATCAGCAAACATATTAAAACTATTAGGGGATAAAACAAGATTATCCATTGTTGCGATGTTGAAACAACGTGAATGCTGTGTTTGTGAGTTTCTTGAAGTGTTCAAAATGAGTCAACCATCAATTAGTCAGCATCTTCGAAAATTAAAAGATGCTGGAATGGTAAAGGAAGAACGAAGAGGACAGTGGATTTACTATTCCCTTAATCAACAAATTGAGGTATATGGAATGATACAAGATATTTTGGAGCATGTACCTGATCAAACAGAAAAAATCAAAATGATTGAAAAAAACAATCCCACATTCCGATGTGGTTGTTAGTTTTATTTAATTAGGGAGTGAGAAAATGAGTAAGACAGAAAAGAAACGTCTATCGTTCCTGGACCGATACCTAACACTTTGGATTTTTCTTGCTATGGCAATCGGAATAGGATTAGGGTTTGTCTCTCCAGGTTTTGTCGATAGTATGAACAGCTTGCAGATAGGAACAACATCGATTCCACTTGCCATTGGTTTGATTTTAATGATGTATCCTCCATTGGCGAAAGTTCGTTATGAGGAGATAGGGCGTGTATTTAAAGATGTAAAAGTATTAGTATTATCGCTTGTACAAAACTGGATCATTGGACCAGTTCTTATGTTTTTATTAGCCATTATTTTTCTTCCTGATAAACCAGAATATATGGTAGGTCTTATTATGATCGGTTTAGCTCGATGTATTGCAATGGTCATTGTATGGAATGATCTTGCAAAGGGTGATACGGAATATGCAGCAGGTTTAGTGGCATTCAATTCGATTTTCCAAATGTTGTTCTTCTCTGTTTATGCATATGTGTTTGTAACCATCATCCCTGAAATGATAGGAATACAGGGGGCAGTAGTAAACATTACGATGATTGAAGTGGCTAAATCTGTTTTCATTTATCTTGGAATTCCTTTTATAGCTGGAATGATTACACGTTTTACAATGGTAAAGGCTAAAGGCAGACGATGGTACGAGAAAGTGTTTATTCCTAAAATCAGTCCTATTACATTAATTGCATTACTTTTTACGATTATCCTTATGTTCTCATTAAAAGGGGACGCTATTGTGAGCTTGCCATTAGACGTAGTTCGTATTGCAATTCCTTTATTAATTTACTTTGTAATTATGTTCTTTGTTTCCTTTTTCATGGGAAGGAAGATAGGAGCAAGTTATCCTGTTACCACAACCCTTGCTTTTACTGCTGGAAGTAATAACTTTGAATTAGCAATTGCGGTAGCTGTTGGTGTATTTGGTATCCATTCTGGTGCAGCTTTTGCAGCAGTCATTGGACCACTTGTAGAAGTGCCAGTGATGATTGCTTTAGTAAACGTGGCTTTGTGGTTCAAAAGAAAATATTTTAAAGAACATGCAGCTTAAAACTAATTCTGAAGGTGGAATATTATGGATAACAAAAAAACAATTTACTTCTTATGTACAGGGAACTCTTGTCGTAGCCAAATGGCAGAAGGTTGGGCTAAAAAGCATCTAAGTGATGAGTGGGAAGTGAAAAGTGCTGGGCTTGAAGCTCATGGATTAAACCCTAATGCTGTAAAATCAATGAAAGAAGCTGGAATCGATATTTCAAACCAAACATCTGATGTCATCGACCCTGAAATTTTAAACAATGCTGATCTGGTTGTCACGCTATGCGGACATGCATCAGATAACTGCCCAGTAACTCCTCCTCATGTAAAACGAGTGCACTGGGGATTTGATGACCCTGCAAAGGCAGAAGGAACTGAAGAAGAAAAATGGGCATTCTTCCAACGTGTCCGAGATGAAATTGGAGTTCGCATTAAGCGTTTTGCTGAAACTGGTGAATAAGAGGATTGAATACCCAGGAGAAAGTCTAATAGGTTTAAAATAAGAAAAAATCTCTTTCTTTAATTATATATTCCCTTATTAAAAGGGTCTCTATCTATAAGGAGACCCTTTGATAGATCATTAGAGTATTTCAAGAACAGCAATTAGTTGTATTTTTGCTTTGAGTTGCCGTTGAACAACACTGCTCCACTTTTTCAACTTTCGGTTTAGGAGTGCAACAAGAAGATTCATTTTCACTGTTAACTTCAATATCTGCTTTTGTATAGAAAAACTCCCATTCGTTTCCATCTGGGTCAAGAACCCAAAATTTATCTTGGAGAGCATAGCAGCATGTAGTGTTTATTTCTTCGTATTGTGTATGAATACCATTTGCTTCAAGTCTATTCTTGTGAGCAATAACCTCATCTGTGCTTTCAACCTGAATACCAAAATGTCCTACTTGATTTCCACTTACATTATCTTGAAGATTAAGGGTAAAGTTTAATCCTGGTGTTTCAAGAAGAAACTTTGCATAATCAGGCTTTACTTTAACTGGATCAACTCCAAAAACTTTACTGTAGAACCCAATGGATTTTTCTAGGTTAGTAACATTAAGACCAACATGTGCATATTTCATTTCAATTTCCTCCTAATAATTTAATTTGATTAATCATCAATAATATGATTTGGATTTATTCAATAAGCCAACGGTTTAACATGTGCAACTACAGCAATTTGATTGTACTCTTGATGACTGTCGACCTTCAGTCCATTTCTTTATGACTTTTTCAAGAAATGTTTTATAATCCCTCCTTTCAAATACTTGCAATTTGCAAGTATTTATTTTATTAAAAGAGCAAGTGATTCTTGCTCAAATTAATGGTTTACAACAAACAGTGGATTTTGACATTGCTTCGTTAAGTAATTTGACTGATTTAATAACCATTTCACGTTCAAATTCGCTCATATGTGAAAATACTTCATTTAAATATTGATTCATTTCCGCATCAATTTTAGCAGCAACATAATTTCCTTGTGTAGTTAAAGTAAGTATTGAAACACGTCTATCATCAGGAAGAGGCGCTTTTTTAACTAGTTCCATCTTTACTAGTGTTTGGATTTGGCGACTAAAAGTGGTTATATCCATCCCCAGAGTATCAGCAACCTGTTGCATGGAAGGTTTATCATGACGTAGAATTTCATAAAGGATATGACTCTGTACAAGAGAAATTTCAGTTTCACCTATTTGACAACAGTTTTTATTTAAAAGACCAAATCGCCTTGTCATAACTTGGAACAATTCTCTCACGTTTTCCATTTTTTTCACCTCTGATTTATTTATATACAAATTATTTGCAAAATGCAACCAATATTTGTTTGGAAATTAAAAATTTTTTATATATTGGTTGTAAGCAGATAAAAATCTAGGGGATAAAGTAATGAAAGAGGAATATAGAACAAGACTGGCTTCAATAAATGATCAGAATCGATTTTGAAAATTTATAATCAGGGAATTGAAGATAAGATAGCCACGTTGGAGGAAGACCAAAAATCGGTTATCATTTCCTCACTCGTGGATGGCGTTTTTATTTGTACAAAAATTAAAGAAAGCCCTATATACAAGGGCCCATTTGTCGTGTAAAGTATCGATAGTTAATTAATTCTTAGAGTTTTCCTCAATTTTATGAATATACACGACACCGCTCGTTAGAACTGAGCCATTTGTTTCACCGCAATGTGGGCAATTTATATTCTCACGCACTTTGCCTCCAGGGACATTCATTTCCGTAACTTGGAAATAAAACTCTTTTTCACATTTTTTGCAATTCAACAAAAGACATCCCTCCGTGTATTTTATTAGTAACTCAATATATATATTCGCTAAGTTGTAAGCGTTATCCTTTTTAAAATCATTTATTTGTCGGAATTATTGAGGATATTACATTATACCTACCGGGGGAATATAATAGAATGAACGCGGTATTTCGGATATGTGCGGGTAATGGTGCGTGATATGGAAGAAATAACGCGATGTACTATTGATTTTGACTACCGTCATTATTTTGCATATGCTGTTTTACCTCAAAGTATAATAAAAAAGCTAATAAAACTAAAGGAATCGAGAACACAGTGATGACAAACCAGCCTGTGTTTATAAAATGAGAGTATATCCAAGAATACATAAAGACGCACCTCCTATTTCTAGAGTGTCCGAAACGTATCCAATTAATCAACAGCAAGGGGCCACAATCGGAGAGGCCTTAACGAAACCAATGAGTGTTTGTCGATAAGAGGTTGCAGAGAGGATCCTTTTTTCTTGTTGCAATACTTTGTGAGTGGAATAAGGTTATTGATTTGATTTAATGAGCCTGCAATTGTTTTATAAACCACACAATCATATAATTGTATGAAAAAGGATGCGTATCATGCCGATTAATTCGTTTGAAAACTATCCGATGAGCTGGAAGCCATCGATTGATAAAACAAAAAAGCCAATTTATCAAACACTTGCAGGGCAATTGGAACAGGATATTTTAAACGGTGTTTTATTACCCGGAACAAAGCTTCCCCCACAGCGCGAATTGGCCGATTATTTAGATTTAAATTTGAGTACCATTTCAAAAGCATTAAAAATGTGTGAGTTAAAGGGATTGATCAGTGCCTCTGTGGGAAGTGGCACATTTGTATCATTTGATGCGTTATCGAATTCGTATTTACTTGAAGATACAAAGCCGAAGTATTTAATTGAAATGGGAGCGACACTACCAGATAATGCTTCATACGAGCCACTACTACTCCAACTGAAAAATATGCTGCAAGAGCCTGATTATGCAAAATGGTTTGGGTATGGTCGAACAGGGGAACGCCTCTGGCAAAAGGTTGCAGCACAAAAGCTAATCCGAAGAGGTGGATTTGAAACAACCGTTGATCACATTTTATTTACAAATGGTGGTCAAAATGCGATTGCTGCTACATTGGCAAGTCTTTGTAAGCCTGGGGACCGTATTGGTGCTGACCCTCATACCTACCCTGGCTTAAAAACGGTTGCCGCGATGCTTAGTGTGCAAATAGTCCCGATAAAGTCAGAGAACGATGAAATGAGTCCAAATGCCTTTGAATATGCCTGTAAAAATGACAATATTAAAGGCATATATTTGATTCCAGATTATCATAATCCGACAGCTTCCTGTTTGTCTGTTGAGAATCGAAAAACGATTGCAGCAATTGCTAAAAAGTATGATCAGTTCATTATCGAAGATGCAACCTATCAACTCCTCAACGAAAATCCAATTCCAGCAGTAGCATCATTTGCTCCAGAACAGGTTATCTATATTGCAAGTTTATCGAAATTAATAGCACCGGGGTTACGCCTAGCCTATGTGGCCGTGTCCAGTCGATTCAAGAAGCCAATTTCAAAGGCACTTTATAATCTTAATATATCGGTTTCCCCATTATTAGCAGAACTGTCAGCACGTACGATTGTATCGAATCAATTTGAAAACATCATTCAGAGTCATCGGGAACAAACGATTCGTAGAAACCAAGTCGTAAATCAATATTTGTCAGACTATACCTGTTTAGGTACTGAAACAGGTATTTTTCGTTGGTTATTATTACCAGGCAAAATCACAGGTGCGGAATTTGAAAAGGTAGCTGCCCAGCATGGGGTACAAGTGTTTGCGGCGGAACGTTTTGTAGTTGGAAATAGTTGTCCAGAGCGTGCTGTAAGAATTGCCGTAAGTGCAACAGAAACACTCGAAGAGCTTAAGCAAGGATTGATCATTCTCAAAGGTTTACTAAACGATTATACCTAATTGAATTTGCTTTACATTCATAATATTGTTTGCCATACAATTATATTGTTGTATGGTTTTTTTGCGTGTGTTAAGATGTTCTGAAAAAGTAACTGAAAATTCAGCGTATTCTAACGTGAAGTTAGTTATTATTAAAAAGGAATGATGAAAAGTGGAAAATAAATTTGCTGATAGAACTAATTTAGTAAAACCTTCTGAGACACGTGAAATATTAAAAGTAACCGAAAGACCAGAGGTTATCTCTTTTGCAGGTGGCCTGCCAGCTCCAGAGTTGTTCCCTGTAGAAGCTCTTAAGAATTCATGCAATGCAGTATTGAATGAAGAAGGTGCGGCTTCTCTTCAATATAGTACGACTGAAGGATATATTCCTTTAAGAGAAGCTATTAATCAAAGAATGAAAGGTATGAAAATCAACTCTACGATTGATAAAATTCTGATCACATCAGGATCCCAGCAAGCCATCGATCTTACTGGAAGAATATTTATCAATGAGGGAGATACGATTATTTGTGAAAGCCCAACCTACCTTGCAGCAATAAATGCATTCAAGTCATACAATCCCAAATTTGTTGAAGTAGTTATGGATGATGATGGGATGGTTATGGAAGAGCTAGAGAAAAAGCTGAAAGAGCATCCTAATACGAAATTTATCTATACAATTCCAGATTTCCAAAACCCTACAGGTCGCACATTAAAGCTAGAAAGACGAAAGAAAATGATAGAGCTTGCAAATCAATATGATGTACTGATTGTAGAGGATAATCCTTATGGAGCGATTAGATTTGCTGGGGAAACACTCCCGCCTGTAAAATATTTTGACACAGAGGGCAGAGTGATTTATATCAGCACCTTTTCTAAGATTTTTACTCCCGGTCTTCGACTCGGGTGGATTTGTGCAGATGAACCTTTTATTGAAAAGTACGTTGCTTTTAAGCAAACAGCTGATTTACATACTGATAGCTTTGCTCAAAGAATTACAGCAAAATATTTGGAACTTTACAATATCGAAGAGCACATTAATAATATCAAAGCAGTTTATAAAGAAAGATGTACAGTTATGTTATCTTGCATTGAGGAATTTTTCCCAAAGAATTTGTCCTACAGTAAGCCAGAAGGTGGATTATTTATTTGGGTTGAGCTTCCTGAGTCTGTTGATTCTAGGGAGTTATTCGCTGAATGTTTGGCAAATAATGTTGCGTTTGTTCCTGGTTCGCCATTTTTTCCGAATGGAACAGAGAACAATGCTTTACGTTTAAATTATTCGAATATGCCTATAGAGAAAATTAGGGAAGGTATGAAGCGTATGGGAGAAGTACTTCATCGTAAATTAGAAAAGGAAACAATTCTATTATGATTCAGAGGTTGGCGGCATTAAATAACAAGACTTTATGACTCAATTTTTGAAGTTTATTTTATTTGTAGAGGAGTACAATAATGCAATTTTACTTTGATCACCTTGTTTGGTTTTTTAAGAAACCAGAGGAAGCTATTTCTCCGTTAAAACAAAGAGGACTTCATGTTGTGAAGGGTGGGCGACATGAATCTTGGGGAACATATAATACCCTAACCTATTTTGGATTAAGTTATATTGAGTTTTTAGGAATTGAGAATGTATCAATAGCTGAAAAACATGATGAAAATCGATTGAATACGCAAATCGTTCGACAGCTGGCAAAAGAAAGTCGGGAAGGTCCTGCGAAAATAGCAATCCGAACAAATGAAATGGAAGAACTAGCAATCAAACTTAAAGTGGAAGGACTTACCGTATATGGGCCGCTAACTGGGGAGAGAGTTCGTGCTGATGGTCAAGTAATCAGGTGGTCATTGTTATTCCCTGAATACGCAGAAAACAAGGTTTCTTTACCATTTTTTATTCAATGGGAGAAATCAGATGAAGAAAGGTATTCGGAATTAGAGGAACAAAGACTGATAGGGTCACACATATTAGGCCAGCCAAAATTGGAAAGTGTTGGTTTTGTCGTAAATGATTTGGATCAAACAGTAGAAATTTGGAAGAAATTGTTTTGTCTTAGACAAGGCAAGGAGTATATTGATACGCAAACCAATGCACGTTGTAGAATTTTAGAGTTGAACGGAACTAATTTATTATTTTGTACACCAATTGGAGATGGTCCGGCTGCGAAGGTATTAAAAGAAAAAGGGGAGACTCCTTTTTTAGTGAACCTGACTGACATGAATCAAAGTCACTTTTTTGAAATGTTAAATGGTTGGAGGTTCCAGTAATATATTCAAACCATTATATAAATTAATCATAAAAAGTGAATTGGGATTAAAAACACGACAGGCGATTAACCTGTCGTGTTTTCTATAACTTAGTTTTTAAGAGTATTTTCCCAATCTGCAGCGAATTTTTCCATCCCTTGATTAGTAAGTGGATGTTTTGAAATTTGCTCAATGACTGAAAACGGAATCGTTGCAATATGTGCACCTGCCATTGCTACACGAGTAACATGATCTGGGTGACGAACAGATGCGGCAATAATTTGTGTGTCGAAATTATGAATGTTGAAAAGTTCAGCTACTTTTGATACTAATTGTACGCCGTCTTCGGAAATATCATCTAAGCGTCCTAAAAATGGAGATACATAAGTTGCACCTGCACGAGCCGCTAATAGCGCTTGGTTTACTGTAAAGATAAGCGTAACATTTGTTTTAACGCCTTTATCAGCAAGATAACGGCAAGCCTCTAAACCGTCTAAAGTCATAGGAAGCTTGATTGTAATTTTCTCATCTCCGCCGTTAATTTTAATAAGCTCCTCAGCTTGAGCAATCATTTCGTCAGCTGTAACGGCATCTGGAGTTACCTCAGCGGAAACAGACTCTACTTTTGGAACTGCTTGGCAGATTTCTTCAATGCGGTCTTCGAATTTTACGCCTTCCTTCGCAACAAGGGAAGGATTAGTTGTAACACCTGATAAAACACCAATTTTATATGCCTTTTTAATATCAACAAGGTTTGCAGTATCAATAAATAATTTCATCGTAAATTTCCTCCATTTTAAGATTATAGTAGACTTTTAGCAGTTTGAACAACATTTTCAGTCGTAAATCCAAATAGCTCCATGACTGCAGCGCCTGTTCCTGAAGCACCGAAAGTTTCAATCGATAATACTTTCCCTTCTAATCCTACATAGCGTTCCCAGCCAAGAGAGATACCCATTTCGAGTGCCACACGCTTTTTGATCGAAGCAGGGAGGACAAGCTCTTTATACTCCTTCGGTTGACGATCGAAAAGTTCCCAGCTTGGCATAGCGACAACGCGAACTGATACATTTTCTTTTTCAAGTTCAGCTTTCGCGTTAATGGCTAATGACACTTCCGAACCAGTTGCGATTAAGATAACCTCTGGTTGGTCATTTGTTTGGGTTAATACGTAAGCTCCCTTTGAAAGGTTGTCTAAACCCGCTTGTGTTTCTTGGAGCACAGGAAGGTTTTGACGACTTAGGACCATCGCAACAGGACCGTCTGTTTGTTTTAGTGCATATGCCCAAGCATTTGCTGTTTCGTTCGCATCTGATGGACGAATGACGGTTAGCCCTGGGATGGCACGAAGAGAAGCTAGCTGCTCAACTGGCTCATGCGTTGGACCATCCTCACCAACCGCAATTGAATCATGAGTAAATACATAAGTGACAGGAAGCTTTTGCAAGGCTGCCAGACGAATGGATGGTCTGAGATAATCATTGAAAACAAAGAATGTGCTTACAAATGGCTTTACTCCTCCATGAAGAGCTAAACCATTGCCAGCCGCTCCCATTGCGTGTTCCCGGACACCAAAATAAATATTCCGTCCGCTAAATGATTCTACCGCGAATGCTGCGTTTTCCTTGATATCTGTCATTGTGGAATGAGAAAGATCTGCGCTTCCTCCAAAAATAGAAGGAACTGATTTGACAAAATGGTTAATAGCTTCTCCGCTGGCTACACGAGTAGAGATTGTTTTACCTGTTTCAAATGTCAGGATGTCTTCTTCATTAATTAAAACCTCTCCCGTGATGGCTTGTTGCAGTTCTTTTGCTAATTCAGGATATGTCTCTTGATAAGACTGGAATAATGCATTCCATTGTTCTTCTTGACCCATTCCTCTTTGTTTTAGCTCTTCAAAATGTGCTTTAACCTCTTCTGGTACAAAGAAATCCTCTTCATAGTGCCAGCCATATACCTCTTTTGTTGCACGAGCTTCTTCTGCTCCAAGTGGATTTCCATGTGCCTTGTTTGATCCTGCCACTTTGGGACTTCCAAAACCAATCGTAGTTCTAATTTCGATCAAGGTTGGTTGGTTTACATTTTGTTTAGCTAGTGTAATAGCTTTTGAGATTTCTGCTACATCATTGCCATCTTCTACTCGTAAATATTGCCAATGAGCGGATTCAGTTCTCTTTTGTATGTCTTCTGAAAAGGAAAGGTTTAATTCACCGTCCAAAGAAATATCATTGGAGTCATATAATGCAATTAATTTTCCTAGTTTCATATGGCCAGCCATTGACATGGCTTCATAAGAGACGCCCTCCATTAAATCTCCATCGCCCACTAAAGCATATGTATAATGGTCAATGACAGGATATCCATCTTGATTGAATTTTGCAGCTAAATGCGCTTCAGCCATCGCCATTCCTACTGCATTTGCAATCCCTTGCCCTAATGGCCCAGTTGTTGCTTCAACACCGTCTGTGTGACCAAATTCTGGATGACCAGGTGTTTTGCTATTAAGTTTTCTAAAACTTTTTAAATCTTCTAAAGATACATTGTACCCAGCTAAATGAAGCAAACTATACAACAAGCTAGAGCCGTGTCCGGCAGAAAGAATAAAACGATCTCGATTAAACCATTTTGCATTTGCAGAATTATGATTTAGATGATTCGCCCAAAGTGCATAGGCCATTGGAGCAGCCCCCATAGGCAGGCCTGGATGACCGGAATTAGCACTATTGATCGCGTCAATTGATAAGGTGCGAATCGTATTTACAGCTAGTGTTTCGATACTATTATTCATCATTTTTCCTCCTCTTTATTCATATGATTTTAAATAATTGGTTTGTTTACTTGCCTCAAAGAATTTCTTGCTTTTGCATTTTAACGCAAGTTTTTTCTTATTCGTGAATATTCTATCTTTAAAAACAAGAAAAAACAAGAATAACTTTGCCTGTTTTTAAAAAAAATTTGTGAATTCAAGAAAAAATAATATAATATAAGAAAAAACATGCAAAAACACGGAGGCTGATCATTGTTATGCTGAGAAAAGAACGACAAAGCAAGATTTTACAAATACTTGAAAAAGAAGGGAAAGTCGTTGCTAAAGAATTAAGCATGAAATGGGATGTATCCGAGGACACAATTAGACGAGATTTAAGGGAAATGGATTCATTAGGTCTTCTCAAGAGAGTACACGGCGGGGCATTTCCTGCATCTGCGAGCGCTTTAACATTTTCTGAAAGAACGGAAGAAAATATAGATGCAAAAAAAGAATTAGCCTTAAAAGCAGTGAAAATAATTAAAGATGGACAAGTTCTTTTAATAGATGGAAGTACAACCAATCTTTTTCTGGCTCAAGAAATTCCACTAGAGTTTAAAGGGACCGTTATTACGAATAGTCCCTCTATTAGTTTGGCATTATCCAAACATCCAAATATTGATATCATCCTTTTGGGAGGAACCTTTTTTAAAGAATCTTTTGTGACTGTAGGATTAGATGTTATTGAAGTGCTTAAAAATATTAGAGCCGATCTCTGTTTTTTAGGAGTGTATTCTTTGCACCCTGACTTTGGTATCAGCATTCCTCATATAGAAGAGTCTTATGCTAAACGTCAGATGATTAAAAGTTCAAATAAGATCGCAACCCTGGTTACAAGAAGTAAACTTAATACGATTTCCAATTACTTGGTTGGTCCTGTTTCAGAACTTGATTACTTAATTACCGAAGACGGTCCATTAAGTCATAATTTAAATAAATACATGGAATTCGATATTGAAATCATTTGACTTTAGTTTAAGCCAACCAATTTACAAATTGACCCCTGTCTCAAATAAATGGAAATCCCCAAGGTACTGTCAGGATGATAGTGCCTTCATTATTTTTTTAATTCATACTTTACAGATAGGAATTATTGGGTTTATAATATTATTAATCTAATAAAAAATTTAATCAGACTGAATTTAAAGTTGATGGAAGCAAGGGAAGTTTGTTGAAAACAGAAGGAGTGTTTATGATGAGAAAAAATGATGAAAAAAAGCGGAACAAACTTATCAATAAACTAATTTTTTTAAATGTATATAATAAAGATGATCAACAGCTTTATAAATTTCCATTATCGAAATTAGAATATGAGTATAGGAAATTTAAATTACAAAACCATCCACATGGTGAGTTCGGCTCAATTCAATGGGTTTAAAATAGTCTAGCTTGTATGAAGGAATGTTAATTGTCTAAGACTGTATGGTGTTTCCGCACCTGCAGTCTTTTTTATATTTTTCAAGGCAGGAATTTAAAACCATTACAAAAGCATTCATATTAAATTTTCAAAATCTAAAAAACTATTAACATATTTAGACAAATGGAAGAGAAGAATATATACTTAATATCAGGAAAAAGCATGAAAAGAGGAGAAATAATGGATATAAAACGTCAAAATGTCGATTTTGGTAATTCTATCTTTCAAACCCTTGTAGATGGTTATTATTTTGAGGTTCCTACAAATGTCGTAGAAATAACGAAGGAAAAGGCAGACGGCCACTATCCGTCTACTTTTAATGATCCCCAATACCTTCTTCAAAATATGCTCATTTCAACTAAGATAGACGGTGTAGAGAAATATTATCTGGTGGGCGATTCAGCGGAAAAGCAGGTGTTAGGAAATATTCATATCAACAAGCTTCATGATAAAACAGAATCTGAGATTCCTTACGTGATGTTCCTGGCTTCAGTGGCCTATTACAATGTATTAAAAGGGAATGGTCAAGAAGATAATAGAGTGAACATTAATTATTTTTCAACCATGCTTCCAATTTGGTTACTTAAGAAAACGAACAAGTTCAGTGATATGCAGAATAAAATGGCCAGCCGATTTGAAGGGGAGCACCAAGTAGCGATTTTAACTCCAGGATTTGAAAGAGTTATTTCCATTCACGTCGAAACTAGCAAATGCCGGATTGAAAGCGAAGTTGCTCGTTGGGCAATTAAAAAAGATTTTGATTTGCAAGATCGTGAGGAAGCCAATTCATTTAATAATTATGAAACCCTAATTGTCGATTTAGGGGGAGGGACTGTTGATCTTGCTTTGCTTCAAGCCGGACTTCAAGCTCCTAAGAGCAGGGATTCATTAAACTGTTTTGCTGACATTTCGTACTTAAAGCATATCGATAAACTGAGAAGTGAAAAGTTACTTGAGTATTTTGAGGATGTTCGCTCGCTAGAAGAATTCATTATTAAAACAATCGAGAAAACAAAAATGGAGCAACAGGATGGAAATAGTGGTAAAAAAGTTGATCTTACAGAGCAAATCCATGAGTCATTAAGAGAGTACACGCAAATATTATTAACGAAAATTGAAAACACTTTCCCATCTCCTAAAGATAAAGTTTATAAATATGTTTATATAGGTGGAATCGCAGGGATTCTTAAACGCTTCATCGAGGAATCGATTGATACAAGGTATGGCGTCGAAATTAGAGAGCAAAATCATCTATTCCTACCTGATTCAAGAAAGTTAAATTTGTATGGACTAGAAATTCTAAGCAGGCATGAAACAAACGCTGTTTTCGCATAAGAAGGGGAGAAGAACGTATGAGCAACAAAGATCATCTTCTTGGTGATAAGTCCGCTTCCGGAGTAAACAATAGGGATTCCCATCTGGGTGCACAGATGTTTGCACCATTTTACGCTCTCTCAAACTTTTTTTTAACGGCTGCTAATCTCCAAACGGATGTGTTCAGATTAATGAAGATGGAGTCAGTAAGTAAAAACGAACATGTAGGGTTGACATTAAAAACTTCGAAAATCTCTCCAAAAGTGTATTCATTTCTTGAGCAAAAAGCCCAAGCAAATGAACTGGAGGATTATCTAACAAAGCTTGTTGAGAAGGATATGAATAAATTTGAAAAAGAAGAGACAATAGATACACTTCGTGAAGAGTTTTTAGCTAAGATCAATCAACTTAAACAAGAATTTGCCTCCCGTTTCGATGTTGGCAGAACTGGGGTCGGGTCCGTTCAAACAAACGAGTTACAGGATTTTGTAACAAAACTTGGTGAGCAAAAGTTAGATAAGGATCAATTCCAAACGTTGTTAAAATCCCTTCGCAGCGAGTTATTAAATGAAATTAATAGACTTAAAAGTGAACTTATTGTTCGTCCAGTTGATACTGCAAATCCAAGTAACACAACGGCCGTTGTGGAACAAGCTAATGAAGTGAACGATTTGAAAGAAGGTCAATTGCTCGAAAGTGATCGAGTTACAGGGACAATTAAAGAGATTATAGATATGGATTTTTAAAATATGAAGTAGCGGGACGATGTTCCACTACTTTTTTTAAATGATGGGTATTATGGTTTCCCTGTTTATGTATGGTTTTTTATTGAAGCTTCGATTTGGTGGGGAAAAGTAAAAGTCTCCTCCCTCATCCTAACTATTAAGTTTAAGTAATTTCCTGGAATTCTCGGAAGTGAATAAGGATGGCAGAGTTGAATAAGACGACATAAAAAAGATGATTTCATCATATTTATCACCAATTAGAGGTTAAAGAGGTGAAAATATGTTACGCAATGTTGGCAGAAGACTTATCTGGTTTCTGATCGGAAGCACGATCTATGCTACATTTATCGGGTATACCCTGTTTAAGGCTGGCCTCATATCACTTCCAGGTATTCCTAAATCTCAAGGAGCAATGAGTAATAAACATCCTAATCGAAATAGAAGAGTTGGTAGAATTCGAATTACTTAGAATATGATATCGTTGACTTTAATAGTGTCTCTGTAGCATTGCAATGTCACCATTTGAAGACTGCCAGATTATTAAGTTTATAAGAGGTTTGGGTTTCTTGCACCCCAATGTGCTAAAGGCCCAAACCTTTTTTTTTTGGTAATTGTTAAAAAATCTAGTTGACATAGAGATTCTTAATGGTAATTTAACTATAATTTAAGTTTATCTGATAATATAAATAATATATCTCAATCGAATACATAGAAAATAAATGATGAATTTTGAAAGGGGATACATAATTTTGAACTCAAAGTACCTAGACTTACTTGTCCAAAAATATGATTGTGAAGAAAAAGTAGTAACTGAAATTATTAATCTGGAAGCCATTCTTAATTTACCAAAGGGAACAGAACATTTTGTCAGTGATTTACATGGGGAATATCAGGCTTTTCAACATGTGTTAAGAAATGGTTCAGGGAATGTAAAAGAGAAAATCAGGGACTTGTTTCAAGATGTTTTATTTGAAAAAGAAATAAATGAATTTGCGGCATTAGTTTATTATCCTGAAGAAAAGTTACAAATAATTAAAAATCATTTTAGTAATGAAGAAGAATTAAACCAATGGTACATTGTAATCATTGAGCGGATGATAAGGCTTATTTCTCATGCATCCTCTAAATATACACGTTCGAAATTAAGAAAAGCATTACCGAGTCAGTTTGTGTTTATTATAGAAGAGCTGCTATACAAAACATACCAATCTACAAATAAAGAACAATATTATACGGAAATAGTCCAACAGATCATCTCTTTAGGTCAGGCAGATAAACTCATAACAGGGCTTGCCTATACCACACAGAGATTAGTTGTCGATCATCTTCATGTAGTGGGGGATATTTATGATCGTGGACCTGAACCTGATAAAATCATGGATACTTTGATCAATTATCATTCCGTTGATATTCAGTGGGGAAACCATGATGTATTATGGCTGGGTGCATTTGCTGGTTCAATGGTTTGTCTCGCTAATATCATACGGATCTGTGCGAGATACGACAATTTGGATATTATTGAAGATGTATATGGAATCAATCTTAGGCCCCTGCTGAATCTTGCGGAGAAATACTACGAGGACAATCCAGCTTTCAGGCCTAAGCTACATTCGGAAAAGAAATTATCGGACCATGAAAAATTACAAATAACGAAAATTCATCAAGCAATTGCGATGATTCAGTTTAAACTCGAAATGCCTATTATAAAGAGACGCCCGAATTTTAATATGTCCGAAAGGCTATTGCTTGAGAAAATTGATTATGACAAGAGCGAAATAACGATTAACGGGAGGACCTACCCTCTAGAAAATACTTGCTTTGCAACCATAAATCCGGAGCAGCCTGATCAATTATTAGAAGAAGAAAAGCAGGTTATGGAAAAATTATTATTTTCTATCCAGCATTCAGAAAAGCTTGCTAGACATATGAATTTCTTAATGAAGAAAGGGAGTCTGTATTTAAAATATAATGGGAACCTATTAATACATGGTTGTATTCCTCTTGATGAAGAAGGGAATATGGGAAAAATGGTGATTGAAAATAAAACCTATTCAGGTCGTGATTTACTGGATGTATTTGAACATTATTTGCGCCATTCTTTTGCACATCCTGAAGAGACAGATGATCTTGCGACAGATATGGTCTGGTATTTATGGACAGGAGAATATTCCTCACTCTTTGGAAAAAAAGAAATGACAACTTTTGAGAGGTACTTTATTAAGGATAAGTCCACTCATAGAGAGGGGAAGAATCCATACTATCATTTACGCGAAAATGAAGATTTTTGCCGCAGAATTCTAACTGAATTTGATCTGAATCCTGACCAGGGGCATATTATAAATGGACATACACCAGTGAAAGAAATTGAGGGAGAAAATCCAATTAAAGCAAATGGTAAGATGATTGTCATCGATGGCGGTTTCTCTAAAGCTTATCAATCAACAACAGGTATTGCAGGATATACATTACTCTATAATTCCTATGGTATGCAGCTCGTCGCACATAAGCATTTTAATTCAAAAGAAGATGTCCTGCTAAACGGTACTGATGTTTTATCAATAAAAAGATTGGTAGATAAAGAATTAAAGAGAAAAAAGGTAAGAGAAACAAATATTGGAGAGAAATTATTACAGGAAATCTCTATTTTGAATAATCTGAGAGAACATCGCTATATGGATTGACAATAATTATGACATGGGGCAGGAACACTGTCCCAGTTTTTTTGCATATAAAAAATCAAGTTTTGATAAATGGGGAGAAAAAAATAAGGAGAGGGGACATAGGTGTGTCCTCTCTCCTTATTATATTGTTTTTATATATTGCAATATAGAATTTAAGCTATGACAGGTTAGTCCCTTAATACCAATAAACGTTCTTCGATCTCGTTTATATTAATAGTCCTTTGTGAAACTCCTGTTTCCATTGCAGCCTTAGCTACTGCAGCGGCAACATGTGCAGCTACTCTAGGATCAAATGGATCCGGAATAACATAATCCGGGGTAAGCTCTTCATCCTCAATTAACCCAGCAATCGCATAAACAGCTGCTAGTTTCATTTCTTCGTTGATTTCTTTTGCACTAACATCTAAAGCACCGCGGAAAATGCCAGGGAATGCTAATACGTTATTGACTTGATTTGGAAAGTCCGAACGGCCTGTCCCGACAACAAATGCTCCAGCTTCCTTTGCTTCTTCCGGCATGATTTCCGGAATCGGATTTGCCATTGCAAATATAATAGAATCACGATTCATCGAACAAACCATTTCTTTTGTAACGGCTCCAGCTGCTGATACTCCAACAAATACATCCGCCCCAACAAGAGCATCTGCCAGTGTACCTTGCTTTTGTTCTTTATTAGTGATGCGTGCCAGTTCCTCCTTAAAACGATTCATCCCATCTGGGCGACCTTCATAAATGATTCCTTTTGTATCACATAAAATAACATCTTTTACACCCATATTAAGCAGCAGCTTAACGATCGCTACCCCTGCAGCACCTGCGCCGTTTGCAACAACACGAATATCTTCTAATTTTTTGTCAACGAGTTTCAACGCATTAATTAACCCTGCAGCGGTAACAATGGCTGTGCCATGCTGATCATCATGGAAAATTGGAATATTACAAATTTTTCTCAATCTGTCTTCGATTTCGAAGCATTGCGGTGCAGCAATATCTTCCAAATTCACACCACCAAAAGTCGGCTCTAATAATTTAACGACCTCGACAATCTTGTCTGGATCTGATGTATCTAAGCAAATTGGGAATGCATCAACATCTGCAAATGATTTGAATAATAAGGCTTTCCCCTCCATGACTGGCATAGCGGCTTTAGGTCCAATATTTCCAAGCCCTAATACAGCTGTTCCGTTGGAGACAACAGCAACGAGGTTCCCTTTTATTGTATAGTCATACACTTTGTTTTCATCTTTATAAATTTCCATACACGGCTCAGCAACCCCAGGAGAATAAGCAAGGCTCAAATCCTTTGCATCACGCAAGGGGACCTTTGACATAACGCCAAGTTTTCCTTGCTTTTCCTTATGTATCCTTAATGCTTCTTCATGTAAAATTGACATAAATTTTTTTCTCTCCCATTTATTAATCATTATTTGTGTTGCGCCTTTATTAAAAAAATATAAGTTACTATACGGATGATAATAATATAGTTTTCAGAATAATAAAAATTGATAAAAATTATACTTATCTATAAGAAATTTTTATATGGAAAAAAAAGGATTTTCTTGTGGAGTGATCATCCTAGATTGCAGCCCATTAAAGTATTTTTCTCTTTTCTAATAAAATGAAAAAAAAGAGAAGAGAAACGTCACTATCGCGTTTCCCTTCTTTTGGTTATCTATTTATTTCAACATACTATCTAAATAGCGGATTACTTCAACTGGTTTTCCGGAAACTTTCTCATCCCGTTCTTGATCTTTAACTAGCTTTTCTTTTGCTATCCTTAATACTTTTTCCTCAATAGCTTTCGGAACGACTACAACCCCATCAGCATCCGCTACAATGATATCTCCGGGGCTTACTGAGGTTCCACCGCAAGAAATCGGCACGTTTACTTCTCCCCAACCACCCTTAGCACTGGATGCAACAGTCGTACCTTTGCAGAAGACTGGAAAATTAAGCTTTTTTACACCAAGGATGTCACGAATAACCCCATCGGTTACGATCCCTGCAATTCCTAATGTTTGTGAAAGTCCAAGGATAAAATCCCCTGCAATGGTACGATAGCTATCACCTTTGGCATCCACTACGAGAATATCTCCTGGCTTGGCTTCACGAATCGCACGTAACACGCATTGATTATCACCAACAGGCATTTTTACAGTATAGGCACGACCTGCTATTCTGTATTCCTCTTTTAATGGTTTAATTAATGGATCCATGTTATTTAATCCTTGCATTGTGTCAGAAATGCATGTGGTTGGAATCCCTTGAAATGCTGAAACAAACTCGCTCATTGAGTTGCCCTCCTTTAATATTGTAATAGAAAGTTATTCTATACTACTAAAAACATTGGACTTTAAATAATAGTAAAAAATAATGGATGAATAAAACCAAAAGGAATCTGAAAAAGGGGTGTAAAATTTCATGTCACCATTAATCCTATTCAATTAGATAGGTAATTATGAGAGAGTTTACATTTTTGAAGATAGGGGAGGGGAGACAAAGGTCTAAGATGAAATGGATTTACGTAAACCTATTAAAAAAAGAGAGGAAATATCCTCTCTCCATGAATAAACTAAAAATAGACTCTGCACTTTATATTAAGTTATCTGAAGACTCTACTCTTTAAGCGTTCTGCTAAAGGTACTACAATGATGCCTGCTATTACGACCTGCATGATGTTACCAGGGATGGAGCCGAATGGCTGTATCCAATTGCTATAAAGGATCACTTCTGCAAAATAATAGCCAACAACCTTAATTATTAATGCGGTGGCAATTGCTAGAGTGTTAACAAACATTTTATTGCCAGGTACTTTTTCGGAAATAAGTCCGACTACAAAGCCCATTGCACCTACGATGATAAATGTGAATGGGGACCAAATAGCCCAGCCTGAGATTAGATCGAAGAACCCCATACCGAAAGCTCCAGCTATGGCTCCTGTTTTCTTGCCGTAAACCAGGGCAGCAATAAAAAGTGGAACGTTGCCCAGATGGATAAGCCCTCCGTTACCCATAATTGGGAGCTTAATGTTAATGAACATCGTAGCTAAAAGAGTTAGGGCAATGAATAATGCATTGATGACAATGACTTTTGTCTTAGATGTTGTTTTTGGTGGTGAGAATGTGGATTCCATATGTTAACCCCTTCTTTTTTAAAAAATAATATCATACAAATAATATTTAATAAATGGAATTTTGAAACATTTATTAGATTTTAAGGTAATTTTCCACATCTACCGTTAAAGAAAATCCATATAAATAGGAGTAAAAGAAAATAGGAGTAGAAATCATTGGACAAACAAAATAGCAGATTTAGATGGATTGTATTTGCTTCTGTCATGTTTACTTATTTATTGATGGCGAGCCAACGAACTGCACCGGGGTTGATTACAGAACAAGTGATGAAGGATTTTAATGTAACTGCTACAACGATTGGTTTACTTACAAGTATACAATTTTTTGTATACACAGGATTGCAAATCCCAATGGGTATTTTGGCAGATCGGTATGGACCCAATTTTTTCCTCGTGATAGGTGCCATACTTACTGGCATAGGTACAATCATGTATAGTCTTGGTACCGATGAAATTGTCCTGTTTTTGGCCAGAATACTGACGGGGACGGGGGATGCGACCATTTGGGTAAATATGGTGTTAATTTTGGGTCAATGGTTTAAAGTAAAGGAATTTGTTCGATTAATTGGTTTGGCGGGAATGACGGGAAGTCTAGGTTTCCTTTTTGCAACAGTCCCGTTCTCCATATTAATTAACTTACTTGGTTGGAGGGGGGCATTTTTTTCAGCTGGACTGCTTTTATGTCTGTGTGGAATCCTTCTTTATTTTGTTCTTATAAAAAAACCAAAACAAATCTTTCTTACCAAATCGGCCGCTGTTAAAAAAGTGATACCACGTGAAAAAACGTTTACGATACTACGAAGAATATTCTCGAATCGACAAGCGTGGGCTTTATTTTTTTGTCACTTTGGGATTGTAGGTGCATATGTGGGATTTATCGGTTCGTGGGCAGTGCCTTATGGGATGGATGTCTATGGAATGACTCGTTCATATGCAAGTCAACTTATTATGATTGGACTGATTGGAGCACTTATTGGTGCTCCTCTAACTAGTTGGATTTCAAGTCGATTAGACACAATTAAACGACCTTATGTTATTGTTCATACTATGATTTTATTGAGTTGGTCCTTCTTTCTTTTATTTAAGGGGAATCCACCCTTTTCCGTGCTCGTTCTGCTTTTCTTTATCATTGGCTTTGGTTACGGGGCAAGTGCCTTAACTTTTGCTGTCGTTCGCCAATCTTTTCCGATGATAGAATCCGGCATTGTATCGGGGTTTGCGAATACAGGCGGATTTCTAAGTGCGGTATTGCTGCCAAGCATTTTTGGATATATTTTGGATCATTTTCTGACAGCTTCAGGTAGTGTGGGTAATGGATACTACTACGGTTTCATTACTCCAGTTATCTTCTCTATGATTGGTGTGATAGGCGTGATTTGTATTAAGGAAAAGCGCCAGATGAAAAACATGACTCAAAATTAATAAGAGTCGTGTTTTTTTATTCTATATTTGGCTAACAAACAAGAGTTCAAAACTTCTGTCATTTGCAACATTTACATAGATATTGTTAGAAAGTTCGAATGTATGGACATCTCTTCTAATAAAGTAAATGTAACGGGAGTAAAAAGGCTTCTTAACCAGAGAACAGCCGGCTAGTTTTATATTATTTTAACTAATGTAACTAAGTGTTTTTAATAAAGGGGAGGGGTTAAATGCTGCATATTGTAGCCTGTATCAAGCAAGTGCCTGACACCAAAATTATTAAGATGAATCCAAAAACAAACACGATGGACCGCAGGACAGCGCCCGCGATCTTGAATCCGTATGATGCTCATGCTGTTGAAGAGGCGGTTCGTCTAAAGAATAGGTATGGAGGAATCGTATCTGTTGTAACAATGGGGCCGCCTCCAGCGGTTACCGCTATTAAAAAGTGTATTGAGATAGGTGCCGATGAGGGATATTTAATCACGGACCGCCGGTTTGCAGGTGCGGATACATTGGCAACGAGCTATGCCGTAACAAAAGCGATTGAAAAAATTGCAAAAACGAAACCCGTTGATTTAATCATTTGCGGGAAAATGTCCATCGATGGAGATACCGGGCAAGTCGGACCCGGAATTGCTCGACGTCTTGATATTCCACCCCTTACGTCTGTGAATAAAGTAGCGGAAGTAAATCAAGAGGAAGGATATGCTATTGTTCATCGCAAGTTTGAGGAAGGATATGAAGTCGTAAGGTCCACATTGCCATGTCTGTTTTCTGTTGAAAAAACAATTAATGAAGTACCCTATTCTCCGCTGCCAAACATGCTGAAAGCAGCCAGATATAATCCTCACATCTGGTCTGTCGATGACTTGGAAGAGGTAGATATTAAACAGCTTGGATTGAAGGGATCTCCAACGATTGTTTCCAAAGTATGGGCTCCGCAGAAACCGGCAGGGGGTACGTTCCTTGAAGGTAGCCCATCTGCACAAGTTGAGCAATTGCTCTCTGTCCTGCTAGAAAAGAAAGAGTTGTTTGAAACAAAGGAGGGAGTGTAATTGGATTTCAAAGATTACAAAGGTGTTTGGGTATTTATTGAACAAAAGGATGGTGTAGTTGCTTCCGTATCCCTAGAACTACTGGGTGCCGGTAGGAAGTTGGCAGACAAGCGGGGAGTGGAATTGGCCGGTATTCTAATCGGGGAAAATGTTAAACAATTAACAAAGACCATTTTTGAATATGGAGCCGATACCGTGTATGTATATGATCAACCTATCTTTAAACATTACCGGACTGAAACTTTCATGAAGGCGCTGCTGGAGTGTGCTGACAAATATAAACCAGAAATTATTCTCTACGGGGCCACCTCAACAGGAAAAGACCTGGCAAGTGCTGTTGCCACCGATCTTCCGACAGGTTTGACAGCGGATACAACGGAACTTGATGTGGAAGAGGAAACCGGTTTACTACTGGCGAGCAGACCGGCTTTTGGCGGAAATATAATGGCGACTATTTTATGTAAAAAATACCGGCCGCAAATGGCGACAGTACGCGCTAAAGTCATGAAGGCACTGGACCCGGTGCCGGGGAGAAGCGGCAAGATTGTTGAGGAAACTATACCCCTGAAGGAAGAAGATATTCGGACAAAGGTCTTGGAAATTGTAAAGGAAACAGTAAAGAAAGTTCGAATCGACGAAGCGGACATTATTGTTGCAGGTGGGAAAGGATTAGGGAGCTTCGAAGGATTTCAGATCATCCACCAATTGGCTGAAACGCTTGGAGGAGCGGTTGGTGCAAGCAGAGATGTAGTAGAAGCGGGTTGGATCGACCATGCTCATCAAGTGGGGCAAACCGGTGTAACGGTAACACCAAAAATATATTTTGCAATTGGAATCTCCGGAGCAATTCAACATATTGTGGGAATGAAAAACTCCGGGTTAATTATTGCCATAAATAAGGACAAAGAGGCTCCCATTTTTCAGAATTGCCATTATGGAATTGTGGGCGATGCCTTCGAAATCGTTCCTATTCTAATCGAGCAGTTTAAAAATGCTTTAACTAGAGAAAAGGTAAGCCAAACCAGAGAAGTTTAATCCAATGATGTCAGGGCAGCCTCGTGTGCTTGTTGGGAAACCCAATGAAGCAAACGAGGCTTTTTTAGAAGAAATTGATTTTTATAGTTGAAGTAAAGATCGTATCTGATTTCCAAATATTGTTGGAAAAATAAGCATATTGTTTTATCATTAAAATCATAAATATACTAACGTCGAGGAATGAAGGGGATTGTGTTAAATGCAGGTTAGAGAAATTATCGAGAATGAATATTTAGAAGCAATGAAACTATCAATGTATGCTTTTCAATATAAGATCCCGGAAGTTGATATACCGGCTAGAAAAGAATCAATAAAAAGTCATACTATTCTAGGAATATGGGACGATGAGAACATACTGGCTGCCAAACTTCATATTATTCCACTCACCATATTCATGGGGGATGCTGAATGGAAAATGGGTGGGGTTGCAGGAGTTGCTACATACCCTGAATTTAGAAGAAACGGTTATGTAAACGCACTTATTATCGAGTCCTTAAAGCATATGCGAAACAATAATCAGATTGTATCGCTGTTACACCCATTTGATATCTCTTTTTACCGGAAATATGGTTGGGAGGTTTTAAGTGAACAGAAGAAATTAACGTTTGAAAAAGTAAACCTTAAGTTCCTTGAAACGCAGACAGGTTTTATAAAGAGATATTCCAAAGAGTCCCATAATGAGGAGATTGAAATGATTTACCAGCAATTTTCCACGCAACATACCGGAATGTTAAAACGCGATACAAATTGGTGGAAAAAACACGTTTATAATGAGGATTCGCAGCTTGCTGTATATTACCATTCCTCGAACGAGGCAAAGGGCTATCTTCTGTACCAGGTGAAGGATAGAAAAATGGAGGTGGAGGAGCTGGTTGCTCTTGACCACGATGCGAGAAAAGGGCTATGGAATTTTATCTGCCAGCATGACTCCATGGTTGAAACAGTTACTATGACTCTTGCAACTCACGATCCATTTCCTTATTTTCTGCCCCAGCCAAAGGTGAAAAATGAGTTAGCTCTCTATTTTATGGCAAGGGTTATCGACGCTGAAGCATGTTTACTGAAATTTCCGTTCCTACAAGAAAATGAGCCACTGTTCCTCCATCTTGAAGATACACATGCACCATGGAATAATGGGAGTTATCTGCTAGGAAAGGGAGAAATCAGGGTGTTTAAAGATAAAACGGGAAGTCAGTGTGTTCATCCTCCCAAAAAAGGGATTCAATTAAGTATTAATTCTCTTTCAGCGATTCTATTCGGGTACAAGAGACCGATGGACCTTTTTGAAATGGGATATTTGAAAGGTTCCAAGACTGAGATTGATCTATTCGAAAAAAAGATTCCAGCGATGAAATCGTCATTTTTTGATTTCTTTTAACTTAACGCCAATAAAAATATTCATTCAGGCCCTACCTTTTGTTAGGGCTATTTTTTGTTATTCAAAAAAAGAAAATTCTAAATTTTATTTATTATTTGATTGACAATGGAATATGTCTATGAGAATATAGCGTTGTGAATACGCTTTCAATTTTTAGATAATTTAATAGTTTACGATTGATTGTATTGGGAGAGAGTGACGAATGTCGCCGCCGACGGAGCAAGTTCCATAAAATCCTTGGAATTAATCTCTCAGGTAAAAAGAACCATTACATGACGTAGCTCTGGAGAGTGCATATTTCTGTATATGCCACCAAAGGGGATCCGCTTTTATGCGGAACAAACTTTCAGGTAAAAGGACAGAGAAGGTGAAACATTGCCTTCTTCTGTCCTTTTTTTGTTGCAAAAATTAACAAAATAATTATTAATCACTACTAAACCCTACATTAGCAATAGCCATATAAAGTGAAGATCATCAAAAACACTTCTTAAATGGCTTTTTTATAACTTTTTTTCTACTGATTAAGGAATTAACTCATTTTTAAAATAAGGAGGATAAAGAATTTTAATCGGATGGGACTGACCTTTTTCAAAATAAAAAAGTAGAGGGTGGGAATTCATATGCAGGAACAGAAATTGGATAGAGGCCTAAAAAATAGGCACGTACAATTAATCGCTATTGGTGGAGCAATCGGAACAGGATTATTTCTAGGTGCCGGAAAATCTATACATTTAGCTGGTCCATCAATATTATTTGCTTACTTAATTACAGGTGTAATTTGCTTTTTGATCATGCGGGCACTTGGGGAACTGCTCTTAACCAATTTGAACTATCATTCTTTTGTTGACTTTGTAAGAGACTATTTAGGTAATATGGCAGCTTTTATCACAGGATGGACCTACTGGTTTTGCTGGATATCAATTGCAATGGCAGACTTAACAGCAGTTGGTCTTTATACCCAATATTGGTTTCCTTCTGTACCACAGTGGATGCCAGGATTAATTGCGCTTGTCATCTTGCTAGTTATGAACCTCGCTACTGTCAAACTTTTCGGCGAAATGGAATTCTGGTTCGCATTAATTAAAGTCATCGCGATACTGGCACTCATTGTCATCGGTGTGTTCATGATTATTAAAGGCTTTTCTACCAATGCAGGAGCATCCAGTTTCACGAATTTATGGAGCCATGACGGCTGGTTTCCAAATGGCATAAATGGGTTTATTCTCTCATTCCAGATGGTTGTGTTTGCGTTTGTTGGCATAGAACTAGTAGGACTTACAGCAGGTGAAACCGAAAACCCAGAAAAAGTAATACCAAAGGCCATCAATAATATTCCTATTCGAGTTTTAATTTTCTACGTTGGAGCCCTTATTGTCATCATGAGTATTTATCCATGGAACGCGATAAATCCTGCGAAAAGCCCATTTGTTCAAGTCTTCGTGGCGGTTGGAATCGCTGCAGCTGCTGGTATTGTCAATTTTGTCGTTCTAACTTCCGCGGCTTCGGCATGTAACAGTGCCATCTTTAGTACAAGCCGGATGGTATACTCACTTGCCAGAGATAAAAATGCACCTGTACCATTTACAAAACTTACTTCCCGTAAAGTACCTTCAAATGCATTGCTCTTTTCAACTGTGGTCATTTTAATTGCCGTTGTGTTGAACTATGTTATGCCAGAAGGAGTATTTACCCTAATAACAAGTATTTCTACCGTATGTTTCATCTTTATTTGGGGTATTACAATTATCAGCCATTTGAAATACCGAAAAACAAGACCAGATCTAGCAAAAATAAACAAATTTAAATTGCCGCTTTATCCATTTTCTAATTACTTGATCCTAGCTTTTCTAGCATTTGTTCTGGTTGTGCTTGCACTTGCAGAAGATACTCGCGTTGCCTTGTTTGTAACTCCAGTTTGGTTTATTTTACTAATTGCCATCTATAAGATGCGGAATATGAAGGCAAACTATGCAGATCAAGTCAATCAGGAAAAGATAGCAGAAAATTAATACCTAACTCAAAAATGTCTTATGATCCATTTTTGATACCGTTTTCAAAAAAAGCTTGACTTGGTTTCCAGTAACAATTATTCTGAAAATAATAAAAAAATAGAGCGGATGACGGTTGTGGGAGAGTGCAATTTTTACACGCCACCGAAGGAGCAAGTTCCAAAAAAACCCTTGGAATTAATCTCTCAGGTAGATGGAACCACAGCGGGACGCAACTCTGGAGAGCGCATTAAATTTATGCCACCAAAGGGGAATGTTCGTAACAGAACTAAACTCTCAGGTAAAAAGGACAGAGAAGGGAATATGAAGCTTTTTGCTTCCCCTTCTTCTGTCCTTTTTTGCGTGCAAAAAAGCAGATGTTTGAAGCATAAAGGGGAGCCTGAACAATATTTCAAGGAGGAGTTAACATGAGTTTACAACAGAATGATCAAACCATTTTTGAAGCGATTAAAAAGGAGCAGGATCGTCAGCATCAAACATTGGAGTTGATTGCATCGGAAAACTTCGTTAGCCAAGATGTCCTAGAAGCAATGGGAAGTGTGATGACCAATAAATATGCAGAAGGCTATCCAGGAAAGCGTTACTATGGCGGATGTGAATTTGTCGATGTGGCAGAACAAGCAGCTATTGATCGTTTAACAAAGCTGTTTGGTGCTAAATATGCAAACGTTCAACCTCACTCAGGTGCACAAGCTAACTTTGCTGTTTTTTTCGCACTTCTTCAGCCTGGCGATAAAATCATGGGAATGAACCTTTCACAAGGTGGACATTTAACGCATGGAAGTCCTGTTAGTGTTTCAGGAAAATGGTTTGAGGTTGTGTCCTATGGCGTCAAAGAAGACACTCATTTGATTGATTATGATGAACTGGAAGAAGTTGCGAAAAAAGAACAGCCAAAATTGATTATTGCAGGGGCAAGTGCTTACCCAAGAACAATTGATTTTGCACGCTTTAGACAAATTGCAGATCAAGTGGGTGCAAAATTCATGGTGGACATGGCGCATATTGCAGGACTCGTTGCTGCTGGTCTTCATCCATCGCCAGTTCCATACGCAGATGTTGTGACAAGCACCACTCATAAAACGTTGAGAGGACCTCGAGGCGGTATCGTTTTATCAAACAATGAAGAGATTATTAAAGCGATTAATAAATCTGTGTTCCCAGGAATTCAAGGCGGCCCCCTTATGCACATCATTGCAGCTAAAGCAGTTGCTTTCAATGAGGCTTTACAACCAAGCTTTAAAGATTATGCGAAACAAATCATTGATAATGCAGCAGCACTAGCGGATACGTTAAAGAAAGAAGGAGCAACCCTTGTCTCTGGAGGTACAGACAATCACATTGTTCTTTTAGATGTTCGCCCGTGGAACTTAACAGGAAAAGAAGCAGAGAAATTGTTAGAAGAAGCAGGAATTACTGTTAACAAAAACACGATTCCTTTTGACCCTGCAAGCCCATTTGTCACAAGTGGAATCCGTATGGGAACTGCTGCTTTAACAACTCGCGGAATGAAGCAGGATGATATGGAGAAGATCGGTAAAGTAATCGCTGCTGTTCTGAAGAATAAAGGTAATCTTGAAGTTCTTAAACAAGCAAAAGAAACGACTAAAAATATTTGTGGTAACTATCCACTATTTCAACAGTTAATTACTGTTTAAGAAGGAGACATTCCATGGAATTTCAAAGTTGCTTTGATATAATCGGCCCGATTATGGTTGGGCCCTCGAGTTCACATACAGCAGGTGTTGTGTCAATCGGAAAATTTATATTTGAACTATTAGGTCGTTGTCCAGAAGAGACAAAAATTGTATTTTACGATTCCTTTGCTGAAACGTACCAAGGACATGGAACAGATAAAGCGCTTATCGGCGGATTGCTTGGTATGAATACCGACGATTCACGAATAAAAAATTCGTTGGAGTGGGCAAAAGAGGAAGGTATGCAGTACCATTTCGAGTTTGAAGACAAATGTACTTTTTATAACCATCCCAATACAACGATTGTGACAGCCAAATGCAATAATCGGGCTGTAAAAGTTGGAGGGGTATCCCTTGGCGGTGGTTTATCCAAAATCTTTATGATTAACGGAAGAAAAGTGGATATTCGGTTAAGTTCAGGCGATGATTTTACGTCCCTTGCTAGTCATTTCCAACCAAACGAGAAAGTATTTATGGAGGCAATTTAATGGAAATTAAGTCCATGGCAGAACTGATTGAAGCTTGTGAAAGAGAACAAAAAACCATTGGTCAAATCATGTTGATGTTGGAAGCGAAAAAGTCGGGAAGAGACGAAGAAACCATTATCAGCATGATGGAAGAACGATTGATCAAAATGAAGGAGGCCGTCGATAGCGGAATTAAAGACGGCTCAACAGCACCAAGTGGTATCTCCGGCGGTGATGCGGTGAAAATGTATAACTATATGACTCAGGGCAATCCCTTGTCAGGAAATTACATTAGTAATGCCATGACGTTTTCATTAGCTACATCTGAAAGCAATGCACGTATGGGGATTATTGTTGCTACACCAACTGCGGGAGCAGCTGGAATTTTACCTGGTGTATTGTTTTCACTTTATAAAAATGACACCTATTCATATAAAGATTTAGTCATGGGCTTATTTACTGCAAGTATGCTAGGTTACGTGATTGCTAACCGTTCCTTTATTTCAGGAGCAGCAGGAGGCTGCCAAGCAGAAGTGGGATCCGCAACGGCAATGGCTGCGGGGACAATCGTAGAGTTAAAAGGCGGTACACCACAACAAGCTGTAAATGCAACCGCAATTGCTATGAAATCATTATTAGGCTTGGTGTGTGATCCGGTTGCAGGACTTGTTGAAGTACCTTGTATTAAACGAAATGTCATTGGTACCTCGATTGCCTTTTCTGCTGCCGATCTATCACTTGCTGGTGTGGAAAGCCGGATTCCATGTGACGAAGTCATAGAAGCGATGTATAAGGTTGGAAAGGAAATGCCAAGGACACTAAGGGAAACCGCACTTGGCGGGCTGGCGATGACCGAAACAGGTAAAAAGGTAAAAGAACAGTTATTTTGTCGGAAATCTAAATCGGAGGTAACACAATGACTACTAATACATTGTTAAAACGGACACCCTTATTTGAAACATATAAAAAACATGGCGCAAAGGTCATCGATTTTGGCGGCTGGGAGCTTCCGGTACAGTTTTCAAGTATTTTAGAAGAGCATGAGTCAGTACGTAACCGAGCAGGACTTTTTGATGTCTCTCATATGGGTGAAGTAGTGGTAGAGGGAAAAGATGCAGAAAGCTACATAAACTATCTGGTCACAAACGATGTGACGAAGCTCAGTATCAATCAGGCACAGTATACTGCAATGTGCTACCAGAACGGCGGAACGGTCGATGATTTACTAGTTTATAAATTAACGCATGATAAATATTTACTGGTCATCAATGCGGCCAACATTGATAAAGACTTTGAATGGATGAAGCAACATGTAAAAGGAGAGGTAACACTCAAAAATATCTCCAATGAAATTGCGCAGCTAGCCATTCAAGGACCAGAGGCTGAACGTATTTTGCAAAAACTAACGGAAACCAATCTATCTGAAATTGGCTCATTTAAATTTGCACAACATGTTAATGTTTCCGGAATAACAGATATCCTCGTATCACGTACAGGTTATACAGGTGAAAATGGTTTTGAGCTTTATTTAGCAGCTGGTCAGGCGGAAGCACTATGGGAAAAATTGATAGAAGCAGGGTGTGAAGATGGCTTAAAGCCATGCGGATTGGGTGCACGTGACACCCTTCGTTTAGAGGCACGTCTTGCACTTTATGGTCAAGAACTGTTAAGCGATATTAGTCCCCTTGAAGCAGGAATCGGCTTCGCGGTGAAAACCAATAAAGAAAGTGATTTTATTGGAAAAGAGGCACTTTTAAGACAAAAAGAAGAGGGATTAAAACGCAAATTAGTAGGAATTGAAGTTACTGGTCGTGGGATTCCCCGTCACGGTTATAAAGTAGTTTCAGAGAGTGGAGAGGAAATTGGTGTCATTACATCGGGAACACAATCACCCACTCTAAAGAAAAGTATTGGTCTTGCTCTTATATCAGCGGAGTATGCACAAGTTGACACACAAATAAAAGTAGAAATCCGTAATAAACAAATTGATGCAGTAGTAATTAAGACACCGTTTTATAAAATGGGTTAATAAAATCATAGAATTCGATACCCACAGTACTTAATTACATGATAGATGGTCAAATTCAAATACAAAAATGAAGGGAAGTAAAATTATGACAAACGCAACTGCAAGTTTACTATATAGCAAGGAACACGAATGGGTATTACAACTAGACGGAAATCGGGTACGAATTGGAATTTCTCATTTTGCACAAAAACAATTAGGGGATATCGTGTTTGTTGAAACTCCGGAGGTAGATGATGAAGTTACAGTGGAGGAATCGATGGGCACCATCGAATCGGTTAAAGCCGTTTCTGAAATTTACGCTCCAGTATCAGGCACGGTTATTTGTGTAAACGAGGATTTAAACGATAGTCCTGAGACAATCAATGAACAGCCATATGATGCAGGGTGGTTAGTAGAAGTGGAACTATCCAATCCAGAGGAGTTAAAATCCCTTTTAAATGAAAATGAGTACCAGGCATATATTGAAGGAGGGGAATAAGATGACCAACACATTTAGATACCTTCCTGATACGAAACAAGATCAAGAGGAGATGCTCTCATTTTTAAACATGTCTTCCATCGATGATTTATTTGAGGACATTCCAAAAGAAATACGTTTAGAGGGTGAGTTAAACATTCCAGAAGCGGTTCCAGAGCCGCTTCTGTTGAAAAAAATGCAACAGCTTGCTTCCAAAAACAAAAGTGCAAATAACTATCCAACCTTTCTTGGTGCAGGTACATATGATCACTACATTCCAAGCGTGGTAAATCATATGATTTCACGTTCAGAATTTTACACAGCTTATACGCCATATCAACCGGAAATCAGTCAAGGTGAATTGCAAGCCATTTTTGAATTCCAGACAATGGTTTGTGAGTTAACAGGAATGGATGTTGCCAACTCTTCCATGTACGATGGCTTTACATCACTTGCAGAAGCTGCTTCACTTGCTATTTCATCAACAAGGCGTTCAAAAGTGCTTGTTTCAAAAGCGGTTCATCCTGAATCACGAGCAATATTAAATACAGTAGCACGCGGCCAAGAATATGCAGTAGAAGAAGTCAATCTTGTTGATGATGTCACCGATTTAAGAGGACTAAAAGAACAAATGGATAAGAGCATTGCCGCCGTTATTGTTCAATACCCGAATTTCTTCGGATCGATTGAAGATTTGGCAGAAATTAAAAAAATTGCGGATACACAAGGAGCATTACTCATTGTAAGTGCTAATCCATTGGCACTTGCGCTTCTGCAGTCACCAGGTAAACTCGGGGCAGATATTGTGGTGGGTGATATGCAGCCATTAGGAATACCGATGGCCTTTGGAGGCCCACACTGCGGTTATTTCGCAGTTCACAAAAAATTTATGCGTAAAGTACCGGGGCGGATTGTAGGACAAACAAGGGATGAGCAAGGAAAACGTGGATTTGTGTTAACGCTGCAAGCACGTGAACAGCATATTCGCCGTGATAAAGCGTCTTCTAATATTTGTTCCAATCAGGCATTAAATGCACTTGCTTCTTCTATTTGCATGTCTGCACTTGGAAAGCAAGGAATTCGACAAATGGCCCAGCTAAACGTTGAGAAAGCCGATTATATGGCAAAGTGTTTGCAAAAGGCAGGTTTTATCATTATCAATCAATCACCATTTTTTAATGAATTTGTGGTAGAACTTCCTCGTTCGGTCAAAGAGGTCAACACCAAACTGCTTGAGGCGGGAATCATCGGAGGATTTGATTTAGAAAGTGATTATAGTTTTGACAATCAAATGCTTATTGCAGTAACAGAGCAGAGAACAAAAGAAGAGATTGACCAATTTGTAAAAGTATTGGAGGAAGTTGTAAATGATTGAATATAATGAGCTAATCTTTGAAATTAGTCGTGAAGGTCGTATGGGTTCAAGCCTGCCGGAAACTGACGTCGATCGTATTGATTTAAACACGAAATACCCGAAGCATTTGATTCGTGATATACCAGCCGAGCTCCCGGAAGTATCAGAACTTCAGCTTGTCCGTCATTACACAGCGCTTTCCAACCGAAACCACGGAATTGATAATGGGTTCTATCCATTAGGTTCTTGTACGATGAAATACAACCCGAAAATTAACGAAGATGTTGCCCGTTTTGATGGCTTTAGCCGCATACACCCTTATCAGCCGGCAGAAACGGTTCAGGGCGCTTTAGAGCTTTTATATAATTTGCAGGAAGAATTAGCAGAGATCACCGGCATGGATTCAGTAACGTTACAGCCTTCTGCAGGAGCACAGGGAGAATGGACTGGCTTAATGATGGTAAAAGCCTATCTTGAACAAAAAGGAGAAAAAAGAACAAAGGTCCTTGTTCCGGACTCCGCGCATGGTACAAACCCTGCCAGTGCAACGGTTGCCGGGTTTAAAACAGTCACCATTCCTTCCAATGAAAATGGATTGGTCGACTTAGAAGAATTAAAAAAGCATGTGGATCAGGATACAGCTGCATTGATGCTGACAAATCCTAATACACTTGGATTGTTTGAGAAAGAAATTTTGGAAATTGCCAAAGTTGTTCATGAAGCAGGCGGCTTATTATACTACGATGGAGCAAATGCCAACGCCATTCTTGGAAAAACAACACCGGGTCATATGGGATTTGATATTGTGCATTTAAATCTTCATAAGACGTTCACGACTCCACATGGCGGTGGCGGCCCAGGAGCTGGTCCAGTCGGTGTGAAAAAGAAACTCATTCCGTACTTACCTGTCCCACGTATTGAAAAAGATGGTGAGAAATATGTACTGAACTCGAATCATCCGCTATCAATTGGCCGTGTAAAAGGATATTATGGAAACTTTGGAATTTTGGTTCGTGCTTATACCTATATTCGTACGATGGGACCTGTGGGATTACGTCAAGTTTCTGAGGGGGCAGTGCTTCATGCGAACTACCTCCGTAAAAAACTTGAACCATATTTTGATGCTCCGTATTCCCAAGTGTGTAAACATGAATTTGTCTTATCCGGTTCTAGACAGAAAAAACTGGGTGTAAGAACTCTTGATATGGCAAAACGGCTCCTTGATTTTGGCTATCATCCACCGACCATCTACTTCCCGCTGAATGTTGAGGAGTGTTTGATGATTGAACCTACAGAAACGGAGTCAAAGGAAACAATGGATGCCTTTGCCGATGTGATGATAAAAATTGCAAAAGAAGTAGAAGAAAACCCAGAGATTGTTTTAGAGGCACCACACACGACAGTCATCGGCCGGTTGGATGAAGTACAAGCGGCGAGACAACCAATCTTACGATATATAATAGAAGAAACTAATCAAAAGGTAACAGTAAAATCTTAAACGAATGATCATTGAACCACTAGGAATGAAGAAATGGAGACAATAAACCTTCCTATGATCTCTCATTCTTGGTGGTTTATTAAATACAAAGGCTGTGTTAACGGTTATGTTGATTTTGAAACCCTGTTGGCCTTCGTTCCAGGCACGAAGACTCCTGCGGGAGTACGGGGCAGGGGAGACCCCGCAGGAGCAAAGCGACGAGGAGGCTCCCCGGCACGCCCGCGGAAAGCGAAGTGCCTGGAACGGAAACCAACAGACCTATTTAACACACAGCCAATACAAAAAATCTAATGTCTGTTTTTAGGAGTGATAGACATGTCTACAAATTATGTTCGAAAACCAGAGTGGTTAAAAATAAAACTAAATACAAATGAACAATATACAGGCCTAAAAAAAATGATGCGTGAAAAAAACCTTCATACCGTCTGTGAAGAAGCAAAATGTCCAAATATTCATGAATGCTGGGCTGAACGGAAAACAGCGACTTTTATGATATTAGGAAGTATTTGTACGCGAGCCTGCCGGTTTTGTGCGGTTCAAACGGGCCTGCCGACAGAACTTGATTGGGAAGAGCCAGAGCGTGTAGCAGATTCAGTGGAAAAAATGGGCTTAAAACATGTCGTGATTACCGCTGTTGCTCGAGATGATTTAAAAGATGGCGGAGCGGGGGTATTTGCAGAAACGATCAGAGCTGTAAGACGCCGAAATCCATTTTGCAGCATTGAGGTCCTTCCGTCCGACATGAAAGGTGAATATGAAAACTTAAAAACATTAATGGATGCAAGGCCTGATATATTAAATCACAATATTGAAACAGTTAAACGGTTATCACCAAGTATTCGGGCACGGGCAACGTATGAACGTTCCTTAGAGTTTTTGCGCCGGGCTAAAGAAATGAATGCCAGTATTCCAACCAAATCAAGTATTATGATTGGACTTGGAGAAACAAAGGAAGAAATTATCGAAACGATGGGCGATCTTCGAGCGAACCATGTGGATATTATGACAATTGGTCAATATTTGCAGCCTACCAAACATCATTTAAAAGTTCAAAAGTATTGGAGTCCACAAGAGTTTGAGGAACTAAAAACGATCGCCATGTCAAAAGGATTTAGTCACTGCGAGGCAGGTCCTCTTGTTCGCTCCTCTTATCATGCGGACGAACAGGTCAATGCCGCAAATGTAATTGTGTAATGAAATAGGTGTAAGGAGAAGAAAGTCTATGATAATAAAAATGACAGAAGCGGCCACCAATAAACTAAAAGAAATGATGGCGAATGAAAATCATAATCCTCGGATTGATGCCGAAGTTAGCGGAGGATGCGGAATGTCTGTTAGGTTTTCAATTGTATTTGATGAACCTCGGCGAAACGATTTATGTATGGAAATAGAAGGGATCCAAATTCAAATAGACCGTTTTACAAAACGCTATTTAGATGAGGAAACGCATATTGACTATAGCACAGAACAAGGATTTGTAGTTGGGGAAAGCTTTGCCTCTAGTGCATGTGCCATTCCAATCGATTAATCGGGTAGAGAAGCTTATTAACTATATAGGAAAGATTCAGCAGTTTTCCGACAGATATAATGTTAAGAGGAGATAACACACATGACAAAAGAATATGATGTCGTAATTATCGGTGGTGGCACGGGTGGGTACGTAGCTGCCATTCGCGCTTCACAATTAGGTTTAAGAGCGGCGGTTATTGAAAAAGGAAAAATTGGTGGAACATGCCTTCACGCTGGTTGTATTCCGAGTAAGGCCCTATTAAGAAGTGCAGAAGTATTCGCTCAAACAAAGCATGCAGATAAGTATGGTGTAATTGCCCCTGTAGTGGGTCTTAATTTTTCAAAAGTACAGGCCCGGAAAGAAGAAATTACGGACCGCCTATATAAAGGTGTCCAACATTTAATGAAAAAAGGAAAGATCGATGTTTTTGATGGAAAGGGAAGTATTACACAGACAAAAGATGTGTTAGTGGAATTGAATAATGATGAAGGGGAAGTCATTTTAAGCCCCAAAAATATCTTAATTGCCACAGGGTCCCGTCCAAGAACACTTCCTGGCCTTGAAGTGGATGAGAAGTATGTGATGACTTCGGATGAAGCGCTAAAAATGAAGAAGCTTCCGAGTTCTATCATTATCGTTGGCGGCGGGGTAATAGGAATCGAATGGGCATCTATGCTTTCTGACTTCGGCATCCAAGTTACTGTAATTGAATTTGCCGAGCGTATTTTACCATCAGAAGATACAGATATTTCAAAGGAAGTACAGCGTTTGATGAAGAAAAAAGGAGTAAAAATCGTTACAGGAGCAAAAGTTCTTCCAGAAACGCTGGAAAAAGGTGAGGGTGTTTCCATTAAAGCGGAGCATAAAGGCAAAGAAACACCATTTTCTGCAGACAAACTTTTGGTATCTGTAGGGCGCTCTCCAAATACAGAAGGTTTTGGCCTTGAAAAAACGGCCGTTGAACTAAATCCGTTTTTTATTCAAACAAATGAGTTCTACCAAACAAATGAACCGAACATTTACGCCATTGGTGATGTCATTGGCGGCTTACAGCTTGCCCATGCTGCTTCACATGAAGGAATCATTGCTATTGAACATATGGCAGGTAAAACGCCAAATCTACTTGATTCAAACCTTATTGCCAGATGTATCTATTGCAGCCCAGAAGTAGCGAGTGTCGGGCTCACAGAGGAAGCTGCAAAGGAAAAGGGCTATCTGGTGAAGGTTGGTAAATTCTCCTTCCGTGCGATTGGAAAGGCATTGGTTTTTGGTGAATCTGACGGATTTGTCAAACTGGTTGTTGAAGAAGGAACGAATAAGCTTTTAGGAGCACATATGGTAGGTCCACATGTAACGGATATGATTACTGAGGCCGGGCTTGCTTGTGTATTGAATGCAACAGCAATGGATATTGCCCATACAATTCATCCGCATCCTACATTAGCCGAAGCTATTGGTGAAGCTGCCCTTGCTGTGTATGGACAGGAAATTCATGCCTAACTCATTACGAGGGTATTCGTCCTTCTATAATACATAATTAATAATCTTAAGGATGGTGTATAAGCGTGATCACAACATCGAAGCCCAACCGGGCAAAATTACTAATTTCATGTCGGGAAAAGCCGGGTATTATCTCGACTGTCACGAATTTTTTATTAGAACACAAAGCCAATATTGTCCACTTTGATCAACATACAACAGATCCAAGAGCAGGTATGTTTTTTATGAGAATCGAGTTCGAGTTGGAAGAATTTGAACCTTCTATTAAAAAGCTTGAAGAAGATTTACATGAGCTTGCGCAGGATCATGCCTTAGTTTGGCAGTTGAGCAATAATGAAAAAAGAAAGCGGATGGCTATCTTTGTTTCGAAAACTGATCATTGTCTAAACGAACTTCTTTGGCGCTGGAAATCCAATGAAATTTCAGTAGATATCCCAATGGTAATTAGTAATCATACTAGTTTAAAAGAAGTAGTTGAAAGTTATGGCATCCCTTTTTATCATATTCCAATGTCTCACGAAACGAAAGAAGATGCCGAACAGAAAGCATTAGAATTAATGAAAGGGAAGGTGGACTTAATTGTCCTTGCTAGATATATGCAGATACTTTCCCCTAACTTTATTTCAAAGTATCCTAATCAAATTATCAACATCCATCATTCATTCTTGCCGGCATTTGTTGGCGCAAATCCTTACGTGAGAGCATTTAACCGTGGTGTAAAGTTAATCGGTGCAACTGCACATTACGTTACGAATGATCTTGATGAAGGACCAATTATTGAACAGGATGTACAGCGAATTAACCAACGCTATACTGCAGAGGATTTAAAGACCGCCGGACGTCATGTGGAGAGAAGGGTTCTTGCTGAGGCCGTTTCCTGGCACGTAGAGGATAAGGTACTTGTTCACGGTAATAAAACGATCGTATTTGCTTAAGACTATAAGGAGAGGGTGCCATTGCCAGGAAATGAACTTGTAGGGGACATGATTAATATCCTTTTAGCTATCCTTTGGATATGGATTTTTCTTCAAAATAAACGAAAGCGTACGATAAACCACGCACATGTTTTTTTGTTCGTACTTGCAGTGGGGATATTGCTCAATTCACTTTATCAAGCAATCAATAGTTGATAGGACAGAGTAAAATGTAGATTGGTTTAAATAGTTTTTTATCAAGCTTAAATTTGAGGATTTATTGGTGAAAATCTCACTTTCTATTATGGAAGGTGGGATTTTTACTTTTGTTATAATAGTGTTGGTGAAAAATTAGTTACTATTGACCAAAACTTCATAAGAAAGCCGAAGGAAAGGTCATCATCAAGCGAATGAAGACCAATCTCTTCCGTAAACTAGTGACAAAGGATCATTAAATAATGGAAATGGTTCCATTCATTGCGACACTCAGATGGTCTCTCTCAATTTATTTTTCCCTGACAATCAGGGCTGAAATCCAGCCTTCAATTCCGTTTGGGGTTTGAACTTTTAGCCACTTTATTCCTTTGGAGTCAACTTGTTCTTCATTTAAAAAGTGCATTATTTCACCATTTGTAATAGTGTATAGATGGGGCGCGGTTAGTGTAGGAGCATCACGAATATTTCCGCCTTCTTCATATTTCTTATTTAAAATTAATTCTTTTCGTTCAGGTGAAGTCACGGATGCTTGTATGTGCACATGTTCTTGGTTTAACCAGACCTCAGTTTTCTTCCATTTTTGTGTATACCACTCATTTGGATTGTTGATGATTGCTGCAGTAAGCAAGATCACTAGAGTTGTGGCAGAATAGAAGGACCATCTTTTAATCCTTGTCTTATTTCTTTTCCGTTTCATGGAAAGCTGTATGATTCTGTTGAAAAATCTTTCGAACAAGGCGAGCAATCCTTCAATTATATCAATCCAAACAGAAATGTCAGCTTTTCCCTCTTCTCTCCGGCTTCTTTGGATCGTGCAAAGAAGTGCCATGATTGGGTAAGAAATGGGATAAAGCATTTTTTTCAACAAACGGCACAACAAGTTTAAGAAGGGAGGAACCATGTACAACAAAATCAGCCTTGCGAGCTGCAGGAACACAAAGAGAACCAAAAAAATACGCAACCATTCCGGAAGTACAGAAATAAGTGACCAGATCCAAAACAGCTGATTTAAAATGGATTCCACAATCGCTAATCTCCTTTATATAAATAGGATGAAAGTTCTCTCCTTGGACCTTCAATCTGTTTTTTTCTATTGATGTTTTCCAAATTGACGGGGAGATAGGGGAATAGTTTTTTTAGCTTGGCCAATCTTTGTTCTGCCTCAAACTGGTTAATAGTGTGATCGTTGATCAAGTTTAAAAGTTGTTTGTTTACCTCATATTTGAAGGCTTGATTTTGGCTAAACTCCGATTCTACTAACCGCTTTGCCATTTCATTTTTTTCTCCAAGCTTCCCTGCAGTGATAAAATCACCTGCTTGAAGGGCTTCTTTAATCGAGGCCGAAATCCGGCGTGCTTCCTCCAAGTCCAGAGCTTCTTGATAGGCGGCTAGTTCTGCATTCCGGTCTAAATCGGCGATCGCCTCATCATGGCGCTGGTCCCGAATACCTTGCCGGATCAAAACACGAACATTTCGAACCACAATACCAGCCTCTCTTAACACCTTGACCAATCGCGAGGTTTGAAAAAATTCTTCAATATGTCTGGCAAAACTCAGATCCTCTTCAATAGGAAAAAATCTTGCTTCCGACTCCACCCAGAAGGGCAGATTATTGTTGAAAATGTTGCCAATTTCTCCTGCATTTTGTTGAACTAACCTTTCGGGGTGTTCAACAGCAATATCGATAAATAAATTGACAGAAAACCTTCTACCTCTTGTTGCCGAAGGGACTTCCTCCTTGTAGGCGATAGTTTGCTGCTGCATATTGACTGTATAAACCCTATTATATTTGCCAATCCGCAATTCACTACGTGACAAACGCTCTCCATTTTTGACTGCAAAGTATTCGTTGTGATTATTAACATAAACAAAGGCATAAGTCATAGACGACGCTGGCGGTTTTTCCAAAAAGCTAAATTTGACGTCTTTAACATCTTCAATAAATTGCATTAGGTTATTCCCTCCAGGTTAACTATTTTCATTGAGAGATCACTTCCGCTTGTCTACATTCTATGCTGACAAGCGGAAGAAAAGCCCCCAAATCTGCAGAAATTGGGGATTGAGGGAACTGAAGTAACATAATTATTAATAGGGGGTATTGTGATGAATATTAAGGATAGCACTTTTGAAAATGAAGGACGAGAGTTTCCAGGAGCGACCTATTCAGAGGTAGTATTGGCACCTGCTTATGAGCATGCCAAACAAACTTTATTAGAGCCGATGCTCGCTGTCCATAAAGCCCACCTGATTATGTTGAAAGAACAAGGGTTGTTGGAGGAGAATGGAGCATCCCAAATTGTGGCAGGGATTTCCGCACTTGATAAGGAAGCACTTCTTAATTCCACCTATGATGGACAGTTTGAGGATCTTTTTTTTCTTGTGGAAAGTAAAATTATGAATGTAGCTGGCGAGATTGGCGGAAGTTTGCACCTTGCCCGGAGTAGGAACGATATGGGTGTTGCAATATACAGGATGGTTCTTAGGGACAAGATTCTCCTCGCCACCCGGGCGCTGCTATCGTTTCAAGAAACACTTTTGAGGGTGATCGAGAACTATAAGGAAACCATTGTCTTGGGGCATACCCATACGCAGCAAGCCCAGCCGATGACGTTCTCCCATTATCTTCTGGGTATGTACGATGTCGTTGACCGTGACTTAAAAAGATTGAAAGCAGCCTATGATACTTGCAATGTAAGTCCACTCGGCGCTGCTGCACTTACTACAACCGGATTTCCGATTGACCGAAAAACAGTCGCAGAGCTATTAGGATTTCCGAAAATCATCAAGAGTGCCTATGATTCGATTGGCGGTGCCGATTATTTAGGGGAAATTGCCACAGCGATCCAATTAACCTTTATCAATCTCGGCCGATTTTCACAAGACCTTCTCTTATGGTCCAGCCAGGAATTTTCAGCGATTCGTGTGGCAGACCCTTATGTTCAGAAGAGTTCCATTATGCCGCAAAAAAGAAATCCTGTATCACTAGAGCATATTCGTGCATTAAGTTCAAGCGGAATTGGAAATGCCCAAACCGTACTTCAAATGTTACATAACACACCGTACGGAGATATAAATGATACTGAGGATGACCTTCAGCCATATTTATGGAAGGGCCTGCACCTCATTGATCAAGTTTTTCGGTTAGCAAAAGTGGTGGTCGGAACGTTGGAAGTAAATGAAGCACTTTTAAAAAGAAGGGCCCAAGAAAGTTTTGCCACGATAACGGAATTGGCCGATACGCTATTTAGGAAAGCAAACATACCGTTCCGAACCTCACATTCCATAGCCAGCCAGGTGGTGAAAATTGCCTTGGCAAGGGGACTAAATGCGACTCATGTCACATCTGTACTCGTAGACGAAGCTGCAAAAACAGTTGTCGGATTTCCATTGAATTTATCGGATGAGATTATTCGCACAGCAATGGACCCAGAACACTTTGTGAAAATTCGGTCGCTTCCTGGAGGACCTGCACCGGAAGAAATGCAGCGGGCGATTGTGGAAAGAGAAGCATGTCTACACCACCATGTTTCATTACTCCATACCGAGGTTAATCGGCTTAAAGTTTGTATGGAAAAACTCGATCAACTGACAAGTCAGTGGGGCAAAACAGATGAAGACACTAGTGGACTTTAATTTATCAGTATTGATATACATGAAGTTAAAAACTAACCGCACGGTGATTTTTCACTTGTGCGGTTTTTTGATTAAATTCCACTCGTAGGTTCGAGTGTTTTAGCATTGTTTTTTTGTCCTTTCGCATCCAGTCACTATTTTAAGAAAATTTCATTTACCAACCATATCACAACTAGTTTATAATAAAAGGATGTCCAAATTGGCTGTAATAGTCTATTTCTATGAAACTAAGAAGATCTAAGTAGGTGAATACAATCGACATCATTGAAACACGGGTGAGAAGTTTTATAGCTGATATTCAACACCCTAAACAAAAAAAGAAAATAAATATTAACGATTTAGAACTTCAGTTGCGGAAGCTAATAGATGATTATTTTGAAATGGATGGTTATTCGCTGTTTTATCGTGCCATTGAAACATTGAAAGAAGAAGGACAACTAATCCCCATTCTAAATAATCAATATAATGGAAGAACACCATCTCTATCGTTATATCACTGGGTAAATTTAAAAGTTCAGGAAAACAAATGGGATCGTCTTGAAATGATGAAATTAGGTGATCAGTTTGATTTTTCCTTTTATGAACGGCATCCTGAATGGCAAACGAAAGATGAATGGAATCGTATCCAGAATGTCTATACATTTCTAAAGTCCAGTCAGGAACGGGAGGTCGTGTCAGTCGAAGAAAGAAGCCTAGAGCTTTTTGGTCATGAAAAATTCTTACTCGACAGTGATAGCTTTCCTGATGGAAAAGGTTTTTTAGCTAGAATTGGCATTGGAGAAGACCAGCTTAAAATGGTAAACTACGGCGAGCCTTTTGTCTTTTGGATGAAACAAGGGAAAGAAATGAAAGATATTCAGAGAGTTCTAATCGTCGAAAATCTATCTTTCTTTCATACATCCATTAAGTTATTGGAAGCAAATCAACTCGACTATGAACCAGAACTGATTATTTATGGTGAAGGAACGAAAATTGAACGGAGCTTCTCCTTTTTCTTTAGAATGTTTCCACCTAAATCCTATCTTTTCTATTATGCAGGAGACCTTGATGCTGCAGGTTACGGAATCCTTATTCGGCTTATCGAAAAATATCCAGATTGCTGTATTCAGCCAGCCTTAAAAATTTACCGAAAGATGCTCGAATGTATAGAACAAAGGAATGAACAGAAACAAGGTCAAACACAAAACCTCAAATACCGTGATTTATTCTTTCAATGGTTTACAGAAGAAGAGCAAGCGCTATTACAGGATTTATGGCAGGAAAATAAGCGGATAGCGCAAGAAGTGTTAACGATCGAATCATGGAGGCGATGGATGTGAACGAGTCATGGGAAGGATTCGCCCAGCGGATGCAACGATTAAATCCATTATTTGAACTTGGCAGAGGAATGGAGGTGGGGGATCTAAAACCTCATATCCAAACCATTCTCATGCATGTGCTACTCACCATTTTTTATCGAGAATTAAATGATGATGATCATAGAAGTAAATCCGATATCAAATACATGGTGGAAGATTCCATAAAGCAAATGAAGCTTTTAGCAGACGAAAAGCAAATTGAACGAATTACCAGTGGCCTTTTATATCAGGGAAAGGAAGAGTATAGTAAACCGTTTGAAGCTCTATATTACGATGAAATCAGACAATCATGGGAAACTCAAACCTATCGATATGTCACGATGGATGAATTATATACGAACTTAGAAATAGGCGGATCCATTGTTTATAAACTCACGGATGTCTCTCAGGAAATGATTTTTATGAGCAGAGAAATGGCAGAGGAATTCTCCATTACAATAGAACAGCTCTATAGTATGCAGTTGATTAAGAACGGTAATTTTCGAAAAGCTACACGAAACCTCGATCACCTCATTTCAAGAGTAAACCGCTTAATGGCAAATGAATTCACCTTTCAAAAAGAAATGATTAACAATCCCAAAATCTTATTAATGGAAGAGGAATGGCAAAGGGCCGACAATCGGGTTGAAATTGAAAAGCAATTTGAAGAAGAAAAGAATCACTTCCGGACCATTACTAATATGATAGAAAAGACCAAACGCAGGAATGAAGAAGATGATTTTATGCAGAAAGAATTGATTCTTCTTCAAGAAAAAATTGGCCATACAAGACAATTGCATGATCGTTTTGCTAAGCTAGTCATTCAAAATATTTCCTATGAAATGAAATTAAAGGCGGAAAACCCTTCATTGTTTTGGGAAAACAGTCTGGTTTCATTTCGGGAGCATTTTTATGAAAATTGGTTCATGCAGGAAGGGATCAAAAATTTCGAGATAATAGAAGGTGTCCTTTCTCCGTTATTTTCACCGAAGAATGAATTTATTCTGCCGCTCGATTGGATTTGGGGCGAACAAGAATTTGATGAAAAACAACTAACTGATGCCGTTATTGAAGAAGAGGCAGAAGAAAACATTACTCGGTTGCGAGTGACGAACTGGGATTCAGTTATTAAGGCATGGAGTTATGTTTTTCAATTTTTACAAACAAACCGTGAGTTCTCGTTAGCTGATATAGCCGAGCTGCCACTAGAAGTACAGGATTTATGGTTTGAAGAATCTGAAACGATTGATTTGTGGATGATGTTCGATAAAAAACCGCTGAAGATTCAAGTGCTGCATCGAAAGGAAGAAACCTTAACAGATGAGAGGGAAATTCTTCTTTATAAATTAATGAAGGAATATCCGCAATTTCAAGTCTTCGAAGGCTTAAAGATTTATACCATGTTTGACCATCGGGCAGAGCCGCATCAATGGTATCAAATGAAAATTACCCCTTTTAAAATTTGTGTTCAGGAGGAGAAATGATGAATGCAGAAACGATCAAAAGAGCATCAGCTGTCTATTTTTCTTTATTGAAAGATAAAGTCATCGACGAAAATAGCGAACACTTTCAGACATATTTTGATCCGGAAGTGAGACAGACCGTTCTTTTATTGGCAGACGAATCAGGTACATATATCATTGAATCGCCTAAACGGATCCACTTAGTTGTTCAGCCAACCGGATCTGTCTTTGCTACGAATTTTACCCATATGAAGGAAAAGCATAGACAAGTTGAAACGAAGAAACATTTTCATCTGATTAGCGTTGTCATTATGTCTTTTTTAGCAGCCATAGACCGCAACCAGGCAGCAAAAATCCGCACAAAGCGGGAAGGGATTAGTTACTATGCATTAGAACGGCAAGTCAATGACTTAATGATGAAATGGGAGAGCATTCTTAAAGTTGAACCGACCTTTGGAGAAGAAGAACGGATTGATATGAAGGAAGTTGTAACAACATGGAAATACATGGAGGTTGACTCGGATGATTATGGGAGTAAAAAAGGCAATAGACGGACCCGTATCGGTTTAATTGCCGGCGCTATGCGCTTATTAGAGACAGAGGGGCTTATTGTCATTCTTGATCGGGACGATATAGCTAAGGTTATTCCCAAACAAGAACTTTTTGAGCGAATTGAATATTTGTATCATGATTATGATCGTTATGAAGTTTTTAAAAAATTAATGACTACAGAGGAGGATATGCATGCCGAAAATCCATCGAATTAGAATTGTCGGCCTCAAGTATGATGGCATGCAAAAGCAATATAAAGATACCACGTTTAATTTTCATAATGATGAGACATCAACAAATGGGCTCATTGCCATGATGAATGGGGGCGGGAAAGGTGTGTTCCTCCAGACTATTTTCCAAATACTCAAACCTGGAACATCGTGGGGAAAACAAAACAATCGATATTATCAGCAGTTTTTCTTTAACAATAAAGAGCAATTTATTCCCTATACCTTCCATGTTCTCATTCAGTGGGAATTAGATGGGGCGGAAAACCGGCATCTGGTGACGGGCGGGATGTTCTCAGCCGAGCAGCGGATTTCGATGAATGATGAAGGTGGACATGAAGGGATACCATTGGAACAGGAAGCAAAAATTCTCCCTATTTTTACCTTTTATACAAGAGAATTTGAACGGAAAGAAGAGGCATCGCTTGAGCATATTCCACTTTATGAAAATGGTGAGGTTGCTGAAACGGAAAGCTTAAAGGACTATCTAAAATGGAATGGATATGACGTTTACCGAGATCCGAAGAAGCACTATCGCATCCTTGATACATATGGTATTAATCGTAAAGACTGGGATATTATGAAGGACATTAACAAGGATGAAGGGGGCGTTGGAAAATATTTCGAGGGCGCTGAGGATGATCATTCTCTCTTTCAAAAACGAATCATTCCTACAGTAAGTCAAGTGTTGCATCGAGCTGAACATCAAAAGAACGATTTAGTAGAAATTTTCAAAAGCCAGGCTAGTATCGCGAAGGACCTGCCTGTTCTGTTAAAAAGAGAGCAAGCCCATAAAGAATTTTTAGAAGACATTGTCCCATTTGAAGAGTACGTAGCTAAAGGAGTAGAACATAAAGAAATTGTTCATGCAAGTATACAGACCGGAAGACAACTGCTTGGTGCATTAGAACACTTGAAGCAATCGGAAGAGGAAATGCTGCATGGTTTAGAGAAAAAATTGGAAAAACTGGCGATTAGACAGGCAGATTTGCGCTATCAGAAAGATAATTTAGAGTTTGCGAAAGCTCATAGAGAGGTCATGGACTGGGAGAAGAAATTAGTGGAAGAAAGGGAGAAACATACTTCCTTACAAACAATTGTTAAAGAGAAACAGGAACGAAAAGCACAACTAGACTTTCAGCTGTTATTAAAAGAGTGGAGTGAAAACGAACAAACTATTCGCTCTCTATCACAGCAGATTGCGACATTAGAGCAAAACAGCGGCTTGGAGCAAGTGAATCAAAGAATGGAAGAAATTAAACAAGAAGCTAGAAAGCAATGGGAGCAATCCTATTTGTTGATTCAAGATGGTGTAAAACGGTATTTGGGCTATCAAAAGTTCTTACATAAAAAAGCATCGGGGCTGTTGCAACAGGATAAACAAAAGACAAAAGAAATAGCTCAACTAAGTACGGAAATTGATTTTCTTTATACACAAATGCATAGGTTTGAGTCGAAGGAAGCGGCACTTATCCAAGAATTTGGCGATCGCTTAACCTATGACTTAAAGGGCTTGATCGAGAGTTTTTTAAAACAAATTGAAGGTAAAAAGGCTGGATTAGTTGAGCTGCAGGCAAAAGATAAAGAATCTAGTGAAAAGCAAAATCAACTTGCCACTTCACATGGTACGCTTGTCCAATCGATTCAGTATTCAGAGGAAAAATGTGAAGACTTAAACATAGCAAATGAAGAGCAAAAACAAAAAGAGGCAAAACTCTTTGATAAGCTACTTGGTTTAATTGATGATGTCACAGCACCATTTACTCAATCACTCCTGTCGAAGTACGCATTACAAATAGAAGAAGTTCTAGGCAATAACCGCCAACAAGCTGAACAAATAAAGAAGGAACTTTGGGAAACACAACTCGACCATTCCTTAAACGATGAGCCCTTCTGGATCGCAAACAAGGATGTGAAGGAATTAAAGGAATGGATCGATGAGAAGACGGGAATTGATGTATTTTATGGAACCCAATTTCTCCAATCATTAAGTTCAGAGGAAATGGCTCATTCCCTTATGACGTATCCGCTCCTTCCATACGGGTTGGTCGTAAGCGGGCAGCAATGGCAAAAAATTAATCAGCAGGTTCTTACAGGAAGGATGTTTAAAAGTCCTGTACCAATTTTCTTGCGTGAGGAAATGAACAGCGAATATCACCACCCGTCCTTTGTGATTATTAATGGATCGGAAAAAGATCTATTAAGTGATAAAAATCAATTCACCAGTTGGAAAATAACGATTGCTAAACAAATAGACGAAAAGAAAGATACACTTCTAGAAATTGAAAAGACAGAAATCTCCCTGCGTCGTATTTTAAAAGAAATCGATCGATTTTTATCTAGCGAACTTTCGACTGATATCGAAAAAGTTCTCACTCAGGAACAAAACGCTCTACTTACTAAAAAGACGCAATTGCAGGAAATTAAAACACAGGAAGAAAAAGAAAAAGTCTTACAGCTTGGGTTAAAAGAACAACTTGAAAAGACAAAAGGTAAAATTGAGAAACTTACTAGAAATGTAGAAAAATTAGAGGAGTTTGATCAAGAAAAAACTCTTCATCATGAAAATAAACGGGTAAAAGTCGAGAAAGAAATGCTAAAGGAAGCCTTAGGAGCTCAGCAGCAAGAAATAGGGAAAGAGCACCAGAATACAGTTGAACTACAAAACCAGTGGAATCAAACGTATGTGGAATGGAAGCTTACAACCGAGCAAAATATTAAGGAAATCCGGTTTTTTATTGAAGAAGCAGCTTTTCCTGCTGAGGAAAAAGCCGAACAATCCGAAGAGGTCCCTCATCTTTCAACGCATTTACTACAAGAGAATAACGGAAGTACGGAAGAGTTAAAACAGCTTCAAAAATCAAAAGAAGAACAGGCTAGAGAATTACTCGTTCTTCAAGCAAAAAGAGAAACCGAACAAAAGCAGCAAAAGAAATTAGAGAAAAAACTGACTACCCATGATCTTGACTGGAATAAAGCAGCAGAACCTGATGAACCTCTAAGTATATTAGAGACTATGCTGCATACGGCACAGAAGGAAGCGAAGACAGCAGAAAAAGAAGAACGGGAACAAGGAACGGCTGTAACAGTGGCGGAAACGTCCTTAAAGCATGCGGGTGAACAGCGTGATAAGTTAGGGAAGAAAGTCGAGAAACATGAAAAACAGCCTGAACAGTGGGAAGCCCTTGACTTAGAAGTCAAGGAAGTAGAAATTAAAGACCAAACAAGATTAGCGAAAGAAGAAATCAAGCAGGCTGAGAAACGCCAAAAAGAAACGGGCTCCAAAATTACGGGTTATGAAGGCGATTTATTAACGCTTTCCGTTATCTTAAAAGAGGATGCTGCAGTTTTTACGAATGATGATCTAGAGAAAATTAAGAGTCAAGGAAAAGCGTGTATCCTAGCCTGGTGTGAAGAACATCAAGCGATTCAGGATGAAGGCCAAGAGAAGCATGCGAAAATCGATCAATCATTAAGGAATTTAAAGCTCACGATTGAAGGGAAAGATTGGGAGATACGTTTTAAAAATGAAGTGTTAACGACACTAGACCATTTGGATACAAGGCATTATTCGCATATCCAGTCCATCGTTAAAAATATGAAACGTTTTTCACAAAGTGGATTGGAACAATTAGAACGCGACAAAGAAAGAGCAGAAAGAGCTCAAAACTTTTGGGCCAGCCGTGCCAGCATGAAAGTAATGAGCATTTCAGAGGCCATTCGTTCGATGGTTTCGAAAATGAAGCTAAAAAATGAACGAGGATCATTTCCACTTGTCCAGCTCAAAGAAGATATCTTACCTAAAAAGGCTGAAGATATCGAACCACTGCTAAAGCAGCACTTTGTAACTGCCATTAACAAAATTACCAAACAATTTGATATGATTGATGACAATAACCGATTATTAGATGAAGAAATCAAACAACTGATAAGTGATGAGCAAATTTTATTTGTTTCACTTCGAAATCGATACCCTGAACTGCTGGTCTATAATATGCGAACAGATAATGCCTTTATGTACGGGAAACCGCAAAAAGAACATTATTCTACCTGGCAGACGATTAATCAGGGTTCTAAAACGAAGTCCGATGGCAGTGGGGGACAGAAGTTATCTGCCCGAATGGTAATGATGATGATGTTATTATCCGTCAAAAGCGAAACCATTCAAAGCTGGGTTCCATTAGTCTGTGATAATCCGTTCGGTCAGGCCGCTTCCGCACATGTCCTTGACCCGATCTTCGCAGTCGCCGAAAAACTGAAGTTCCAATTCATCGTCGTTACTCCGCCTGAACTGGTAAAAACGGAAATCAGCCAAAGATTTGACGCCTATTATAAATTAGATTTCATTCGTGAAAAAGGAAAAGAAATTGTTTCAGACACGATTGTTCCAGCCTTTCGGATTTATCAAGGGGAGGCAGTCGCTCAGGTAAAATAATAAATAAACCCAATGGGAATTAATAAGAAAAATACACATCGAAAGCAGGAATCATAAAATGACCAATAAAAGTATTATATTCTTTGATATAGATGGCACGCTGCTTAATCATGATAAAGAACTACCGCTTTCAACGAAAGAATCCATTTTTAAATTAAAAGAACTTGGACATGAAGTAGCCATAGCAACAGGACGAGCCCCGTTTATGTTTGAGGATCTGCGAAAAGAATTGGATATTACTACATTTGTAAGTTATAACGGACAATACGTCGTGTTAAGAGGGGAAGAGTTATATAAAAATTCTTTAAATGCCTCAGCAATTGAAAAGTTAACAGAAGCAGCTCTTCTTAACAATCATCCGGTAGTCTTTATGGATCACGAGGATATGAAAACGAATGTACCAGAGCATAGCTACATTACAGAAAGTATTGCTACATTAAAAATTAGCCGTTTTCCTTCGCACGATCCGCATTATTACAAAGGACGCGAGCTGTTTCAATCTCTCCTTTTTTGTCCAGAAGGAGAAGAGAAACAATATGAACAGGAGTTTCGTGAATTTGATTTTGTAAGATGGCATCCTGTTTCAGTCGATGTACTCCCTAACGGCGGCTCAAAAGCAAAAGGGATTGAAAAAATAGTTGAAAAATTAGGTATCCCAAAAGAAAACCAATTTGCCTTTGGTGATGGGCTTAATGATTTGGAAATGCTGACCACCATTAAAAATAGTGTGGCAATGGGGAATGCGGAAGAAAGAGTAAAGGCAGTTGCAAAATATGTGACAAAATCCGTTGACGACAATGGAATTACTCATGGTCTCCAAATGGTGGGTCTATTATAACTTTATACAGATAAACTATAAAAACCGAAATATAAGTTTTCTTTTGGAAGCTTTATATTTTCGGTTTATTTTTTATTATGTTAAACATTTTTTCTTGCTGAATATTCGGAAAGCCATTCAGGTATTGAATTTCGATGGTCAGATTTCCATTCACGTTTTATTTTCTTCTTTCCATTTTGTAATGTTTCTGGGAAATCATTTTCTGCTGATGTGAATACTGCGATATCAGCAAACGCAGGTGGAAAGGGGCTTTTTCGAATGTGGTTTTTCACCTGGCCCATTACTATTTCGTAATCTATTTCTGAACAAAATTGGAACCATTGCTGGACCGTCTCGCCCTTTAATACGCAGTTGGGATATACCGATTCTATAAGTATTAAAAGTTTAACTACCTCTTCCTTGGTCATAGTGATGTTCTCCTAACACAATTTCCCTTCATGAATCAACCGATCCATCCTATCGGGAATAGTTGTTTGCCATTTTTCTCCGCTACTAGTATTGACTTGATGGTCTATTCTCAAAACAAAAATCAATACTGAAATGGTTGAAACTAAAAATAAGTTGTGGTATTATAACAAAGTCTTATAAATGACTAAAAAACTAAAATGGTCAATCGGGTGAATATTTTTTTGTTTCAAAATGACTAAATGGGGATTACGGTCACAACGGACTGAAATAAGAATTTGAATGAGGTGATCTACATGAAATTTTTCCCTTCTGTGAAAAGTGAATTTCTACGGATTTTTCGGACGCGTAAATTGCTAATCGCCATTATCGGTGTAATGACGATTCCTGTTCTTTATAGTGGAACCTACTTATGGGCTTTTTGGGATCCATATTCCCATTTGGACAGAATGCCTGTAGCAATTGTCAATAATGACCAAGGTGCCGAGTACAATGGAGAGCACTTAACAGTTGGCAGTGATTTAGTTGAGAATTTGAAAGAGAAAAAAACTTTTAATTGGAATTTTGTCAGTACAGAAAAGGCAAAACAAGGTTTGAAGAGTCAAGATTATTATTTGGAAATTGAAATTCCAAAAGACTTTTCAAAAAATGCCACGACGTTACAAAGTGAAAGTCCTAAAAAACTAAATCTAATTTATACCGTAAATGAAGGTAATAACTATTTATCATCCAAAATCGGCGATTCAGCTGTTGAAAAGATAAAAGCAGCCGTTTCCGAATCCGTCACCAAGACCTATGCCGAGTCCATGTTTGACAGTTTAAAGGATGTCGCTAAAGGGTTGAACAAAGCTAGTGATGGAGCGGGGGAACTTTCAAACGGGATGGCAGAAGCCAAAGAAGGGGCCGGTAGTTTATCAGATGGAATTACATCTGCTAACAGTGGTGCAGAAAAATTAGCGAATGGTGCAAAATCAGTGGACGATGGCGCTAAAACGATTAAGCAAAACCTTGAGGCTTTAGCAGATAAATCTCTTGCTTTTTCAAATGGAGTGGTTTCAGCTTCGTCGGGTTCAAAACAGCTCCAAAGCGGATTGCAGCAATTCAGCAATGGTCTCAGCCAAATGAAAAATGCCAATACGAAGTTGATAGCAGGTGCGATAAAAGCGGAGGATGGCACGAAGCAATTAGCTGATGGATTAACATCTGCTGCAGAAAATGTTCCTAGTCTGCAAAACGGAGCAAAGCAGATTGTAAATGGTTCTGAGCAGCTCTCAGCTTCCTTAGGTAGTTGGAAGACAGGAGCTGACCATACCAAGTCCGGTGCAGATACGGTCAGTCAAGGACTTCAGCAGCTGCTCGATCAAGTAAGCAGCATGGAGGATAGTACGACTGATCCAACAGAGAAGGAAAAAATAAACGCACTAAAGGATAGCCTGACCAAATTGTCGAAAGGCAGCCAGCAGGTTGCTTCTGGTGTAGGAGATTTGTCTAGCAGTGCTGAGAAGATAAAACAAGGCTCCGATTCATTAGCCGAAGGGGCTAATCAGTTGAATCAAGGACAACAGAAACTGGCTGATGGTATTACCCAATTATCTGGCGGAGCAAAACAGGTATTAAATGGCCAAGAACAGATAACTCAAGGACTTACCCAGTTTGGTGCAAAGATTGATGAAGCACAAAAAGGATTCGGTCAACTTGAAAGTGGTTCAAACAGTCTAACTTCAGGGTTAGGGAAATTATCATCCAGTTCCGCTTTATTGAATGAAGGGACAAATAAGTTAGCACAGGGGGCAAATAAATTAGCATCTGGCACCACATCGCTATATCAGGGTGAAAAAGACTTAAATAACGGAATGTCCGCCCTTGCGAGTGGTTCGAAGGATTTGAACAGCGGGATGACTAAACTAGTGGATGGATCGAAGGAATTGGGCGATCAACTATCTGAAGGAGCTAAGGATGCCAGTGATGTAAAAGCCAATGATCGAGTTTATGATATGTTCGCTGATCCAGTAAAACTTTCAAACAACAAGATGAACCATGTTCCAAACTATGGCAGTGGATTAGCACCTTATTTCTTGTCACTTAGTCTTTTTGTCGGTGCTCTAATGCTCTCCGTTATTTTTCCAATGTTTGAACCAGCCTCGGAGCCGAAGAACGGTTTTAGATGGTTCATTGGAAAAACCAGTGTTATTTTAGCAGTAGGAATTGGCCAGGCGCTTTTAGTAGATGCGGTTATGCTGTCGGGTCTTGGTCTCGAAGTGAAGAGCATTCCATATTTCATAATGCTAAGTATCTTTACGAGCTGGGCATTCTTAGCCATCATTCAATTCCTTGTTACAGCTCTTGATAATCCTGGACGTTTCATAGCGGTTATTATCTTAATATTACAGTTAACAGGCAGTGCAGGAACGTACCCGATTGAACTAGGCCCAACATTCCTGCAAAATATAATGAAATTCTTACCTATGACCTATTCGATTTCTGGCTTCAGGTCGATTATCTCAACTGGTGATTTCGGTTATATGTGGAATAATATCGGGCACATTGCGATTTTCTTTGTTTTATTCCTAACTGCAACTTTGACATTTTTTACCATTAAATTCAAACGGCAGTCTCCATTACAGGTACAATAATCATTAAGGATCGGGAGGCAGGACCTTTTAAAAGGCCTGCCTCTTTTTTTAATTCTGACGGATAAGAACCATATTAATTCCGAAACTCATTTAATCTTTCATAAGTTTCAAGCAGAAAATCATAAAATAATGCTTCGGTTGGGAGCAGTTTACGTTGGGTCGGATAGATGACACCAACTGTTCGAGTGAGATTCGCATCGGAAATTGGAAGCACCACGGTAGAACGCGGGGTGTTATCTACCAATGTCATCTCAGGCATCAATGCTACACCTAAGCCTGCAGAGACTAAGCCTTTTAATGCATCAATATCTTTTCCTTCAAAGTCGATTTGTGGTGAAAAACCTGAATCATTGCATGCTTGAACCACCTGTTCGCGAAATACAAACCCTTCAGGAAGGACACAAAATGGGTCATTCCTTAAATCCCTAAGCCGAATTGTTTTCCGATCAGATAATGGATGATGGAGCGGGAGGAGGGCAACGATATTTTCTGTAAATAACGTAGCTCCTTTGATTTTTTTCTCTTTTTCCTGATTGGGCATGGGGGCAATCATGGCCAAATTAAATTCACCGTTTATCACACCATCGATTAAATCATAATAAAGGGCATTACTCATTTGAAATTTTGCTTCGGGGTACCGAATACGGAATGCGTAAATGATAGAAGGCAATGTATGGGCCGCCATGCTAATCGGGAATGCAATTCGAACGGTTCCTTTTTCAGGGTTTAAATTTTCTTCTACTTCTCGCTTTGCGTCCTCCATTAAATACCACACTTGTTTCATTCGTTCATAAAAAATTCTGCCTAAAGGGGTTAACTTTACACTTCTTCCCTCACGTATAAAAAGTTTTACACCTAATTCTTCTTCTAAATTGAAGATTTGTCTGCTAACCGAAGATTGAGCAACATGCAAGGCGACTGCAGCCTCAGTCACATGCTCTCTTTTTGCCACTTCCAAGAAATATTGAATTTGCCTTATTTCCATTTTTATATCACTCCATTTAATGCGTAAAACGCATTAATTTCATCGAAAATTAAGATTGAAACTATTAATTATAAAATTATAAAATGAAAACACACGTAAGAAAAGGGAATTTTCTTAACTTTATAATATACTAGGGGCTGACCGATATGAAAATGCTGGACAGAGTAGAAGAGAATCAATTGCAAATCGTTAAAGAATACGTAAATCGTTTATTTAAAACGGTTCAAATGCGTAATCCAAATGAAGGGGAATTCCAGCAGGCTGTTAAAGAAGTACTTGATTCTTTAGTACCTGTCCTTGTGAAAAATCCAATATATATTAAGCAAGCTGTCCTCGAAAGAATGATGGAACCTGAGCGCTTAATTAGCTTTCGTGTCCCATGGGTAGATGATCGAGGGAATGTACAAGTGAATCGCGGGTATCGTGTTCAGTTTAGCAGCTCGATTGGACCTTATAAGGGAGGACTACGTTTTCATCCTTCTGTTAATGCAAGCATCATAAAATTTCTCGGGTTTGAGCAAATCTTCAAGAACTCATTAACAGGGCAGCCAATCGGCGGTGGAAAAGGCGGTTCTGACTTTGACCCCAAAGGGAAATCCGATTTTGAAATTATGCGATTCTGTCAGAGTTTTATGACGGAGCTTAGCAGACATATCGGGCCGGATGTTGATGTTCCCGCCGGTGATATTGGAGTAGGAGCTAGAGAAATCGGGTATATGTTCGGACAATATAAAAGACTAAAAGGTGCATATGAAGCAGGGGTTCTTACTGGGAAAGGTATTGGTTATGGCGGGAGCTTAGGCCGGAAAGAGGCAACAGGATATGGATTAGTATATTTTGTTGAAGAAATGCTCAAGGATAATGGATTAAGCTTCGAAGGAAGTACAGTGGTAGTATCGGGTTCTGGAAACGTCTCTATTTATGCAATCGAAAAAGCATTGGAATTTGGAGCAAAAGTAGTAGCATGCAGTGATTCAAGCGGTTATGTTTATGATCCAAACGGTATTAATCTAGATACGGTCAAACGATTAAAAGAAGTAGAAAATAAAAGAATTTTTGAATATGTTAATGAACATCCAGATGCAATCTATCAAGAAGGGTGTTCAGGCATCTGGTCCATCCCTTGTGACATTGCTTTACCTTGTGCAACGCAAAATGAGTTAAATAAGGAAGCGGCAGACATTTTAGTTTCGAATGGTGTTAAGGCAGTGGGCGAAGGTGCAAATATGCCTTCAACTCTGGAGGCAATCGAGACGTTTATCGAACATCACGTTTTATTTGCTCCTGCCAAAGCAGCAAATGCAGGTGGAGTTGCAGTCTCTGCGTTAGAAATGGCGCAAAATAGTGCAAGGCTGGCATGGACACAAGAAGAAGTGGACTTAAAATTACAAGGAATTATGAAAGATATATATTCTAAGAGTATGAAGGCATCAGTAGATTATGAAGCACCTGGGAATCTAGTTGTCGGTGCCAATATCGCTGGATTTGTAAAAGTAGCGGATGCGATGATTGCCCAGGGAGTCATATAAGATATTTTATATAGAATATATTTTATAGATAAAGGATCCACACTATTCAAAAATAAAAAGTCACCGGTTGGTGGCTTTTTGTTATTTCGTGATAACCTTCCTTTTAGAAAATACCTCCAATTGACCTATCTAGAATGAGTAATTTTTCCTGCTGACGATCTGGTAAAATGTGAGAGGATAGGGGGGATTTATAAAATGGAAATGCAAACAACGAATAATCTAAGTTTTACTAACCAGCTGCCAAAATGGGCAATTGCTTTTCATATTGGACTAGTTATCTTTTTCTTGTTAATAGGACTGGGACTGATGTTCCTGAGTGTTATAGAAGGAATTGGAGAGGAGTTTGGATTATTTTTACTTGGATTAAGTGCCGTTTTTCTTGGTCTTAGCTGGTATGCCTATAACAACATCCAAAAATACCTAAAGTTCATTGTTAAAATCGATCTTGGTGGAAATGGTTATGATTATTATGTGAAGGATCAAAAGAAAGGCGAAGAAAGTCATTCCTTTTTATCATATGAACATATGAAGTATGTTTTAATAGGAATGGACTACCAATTAATGCCAGAGAGCATAAGGCTGGTTATGAACGGGCAGCGCTAGTTACTTTAAGAACGGCCAAAATGATGATGTATGGAGTTAATTCTTTTAATCAATTAGAAGTTTTAAGTTTTACTCACAGTAATCAGGCTGCCCTTGATCAATGGATTAAGGTATTTCAAGAACATGGAGTTAAAATCTACCATACAGAAAAAGCCCTAACCGCTACCCCTAATACACCCGAAGGAATTGAAGTTGTTCCAATGATGGAGTTTGAAGGAACCCTGAAATTTGTAGTGGGTTCAGAGGCTGAAGACTTGGATAATATCTTTTTAACAGAAGAGCAGGAGAACTGGGCTGCGGATCAAGAGACAAAGAGACGGAAACAAGGTTTCATCTTCACGGTATTTCTAGCTATTCTACAGACTCTCATGATTTGTTTTTGGTTTCCTAAATGGAATATCGATGGTGAATCATTTGCTGATGATTCTGGGGTCATTTTTGCTTTCCTTTTCACTGTTTTTATACAATTCTTCATTTATTGGTACATGCATAAAGTTAAATGGTATGAACCTATCAGGGATATGGCTATCCTCTATATCGGTATTATCCTTGGCCGAGCTCTTTCACCTGATGACTGGACAAACTTCCATCATGCTGTCGAAGAATATGCGGTGATGGTTATCGGTTGTTTTCTATTTTTCTACTATAGATACAAAAGATAAGAAAGAAAAACAAGATAAAAAAACAAACAGATGAAGTTAGTCTTCTCAAATAAAATTATAGTGAAATGCTTTTATCCTCATGTGATTGAGTAATTATGTACATAGTAAAGTCCCTACTCTGAGTTAGACTGTCCTAGTCATTTGAGACAGAGATAAAACACCCTTATTGGGCTGCCATACTCCCAAATTCAATGGGGGTTCGGTAGCCTAATTTTTCTTGAATACGTTCTTCATTATAATGTTTAACGTAATCTTTTACATGATTTCTTACGTCATTTAAGCCTATTGAATTGAACTTAATATATTGGAACTCCTCTGATTTCAAGTTGGAGTGAAACGACTCAATAACTGCATTGTCCCAACAATTTCCACGTCTAGACATACTACTGATTAGGTTACTCTCTTTCACAAAATCCTGAAAGGCATATGATGTATATACACTTCCTTGGTCGGAATGAAGAATGACTCCTGATGGGTTTCCACGTGTAATTAAAGCTGCTTTGAGTGTATCCAACACAAGTGGAGTCTGTTGATGATCATATACTTTATATGCCACAATTTGATTGTTATACATGTCCACAATAGTCGACAAATACAATGTAGATGGGCCATATTGTAGGTATGTAATATCGGTGACCCACTTTTGATTTGGAGCACTGGCTGTGAAATCTCGTTCTAAAATATTTGGAGCAATAACTACGGATTCTCCTTGCGATTTCCACTTTCGTTTAGGCTTTACACGACATTGCAAATAATGTTTTTGAACTTGTTTTTCAACTCCTTTACCATCTCCAAATACTTTTTTAAGATTTCGTTCTCCTGTTTCAAGTGAGAAAATTGCCGATCTTTTTTTTCCTCTTCACTCACGATTTCCGGTCCAAGCCCATACGAATATTGTTTGCCAATTGGCTGATCAAAACGATGTATCTCATTCTCTCGGTACCATTTCATCCATGTCTTTATCTGAGAGACATTTTTTATTCCATACTTCTCCATAATTTCTTGATTAGTTAACTTGCCTGACATCTTATCCTTCACCACAGCCCATTTTATTTCACTAGAATATACGTTTTTGCCCATGCAAAAACACCTCCGATTTTAGTACTTAAATTCAGTGTACCATTTCGAAGGTGTTTTATCGTGTCTCACTTTAATAGGTTAGTCTAGAGTCTCCCTTTTAAAAGGGAGGCTTTTTTAATCCATAAACTTACATGGACTTTAATAGACTCATCTTCGGCATCTTTTTCATTTTGATAGGCATTTCAATCCGCTATGAGACGCATGAGGGAGGTGCCGAATTTGGCGCGAAGTTAGTGGGTGTAATACCGGGTGACTTCCCAGAAAGAAAGGGATTAGCTGGGGGGTTCTTACCTTAACATGTCATGCTGGAACTCTTGTCGATGCACCATGGCATTACTGGCCCACTTCAGAAGGGAAGTCAGCAAGGACAATTGATGAAATGCCGCTGGTTTGTTTTTTAACGATGGTGTTGTCCTGGACTTTACGGACAAGCCAGCCGGTTATGCAATTACCATTTCAGACTTACAGGAAAAATTGCAAAAAATAGAATACCATTTAAAGCCATTTGATATAGTGATGATACGATACGTTACGACGCGGTTAAAAAAGATACAAGCCCATCTATAGTGTTGTTAATACAATGTAGAAAGAGTTTAAACTCGACTGCAGAGGACTCCTAAGTGCCCTTGTTATTGATTAAAAAAATGAACAATTAGTTTTTGACAAATAATAATATTATAAATAAAGAATGAAACAAAGAAGGCTTACAACTATTTATTACGTAGATTTCTTTTGCCTTTAATATCGTACTTTTTAGAATTCCCAAATTGTTTATATAAATGAGTTTCTAGTAGATTTATTAAATACTAGTTTTCTTGTTTATGTTTAAAAAAGACTTAGGTTTAGGAAATGAACCATTGCGTCTTTGTTAAATGAACCTGATATGCTTTTAATTTATTGGTATAATAAGTAAAAAAATAAATTATTTTAATTTTAAAAAAATATTGAAAAATCAAAATTAATAATTTATACTTGGTTCAAATGTTATCTAAACGTTTAGATGAAAGGATGTTGTTAATGGAAAACCCAAGAATTGCTGTAATTGGGGCAGGCTTAATGGGTACTGGAATTGCCCAAGTAATTCTAGAAGCAGGATTCCATGTTTCATTGGTAGATGTAAGCGCTGACCAGTTGGAAAATAGTAAAGGCAAAATTTACTCATTTTTAAATCGAAAAGTTGAAAAGGGAGAAATAGATAAGGAATATGTAAATAGCTGTATTGAGAGATTCACTACTTTCAATAGTTTTGAAAGCGTTACCGATACCGAATTTGTAATAGAAGCTGTACCTGAAAGATTAGAGTTAAAAAAACAGATATTTAAAAAACTCGATGAAGTGATCAATCAGAATGCGATTTTCATTTCAAATACTTCCGGTTTATCGATTTCTGATATAGCTTCAGTCACTAATCGTCCTGAACAAGTTATCGGAATGCATTTTTTTTTCCCAGTTCCTAAAATGGGGCTAGTGGAAATAATCAAAGGAGTTCTTACATCAGATTTTGTATATGATAAAGTAAAAAAACTCTCAGAACAAATTGGTAAGAACGCAGTTGACGCACCGAATTATCCAGGCTTTTTAGTCAATCGTGTTCTGGTTCCTATGATTAATGAAGCAATTTACTGCGTAATGGAAGGGGCGAAACCAGAAGATGTAGATGCCGCCATGAAACTTGGAGCAAATCATCCGATGGGGCCTATTCAATTAGCAGATTTTGTAGGATTAGATACTTTATTAGCAACTATGCAAGGTTTATATGAAGGATTCCGTGATTCAAAATACCGTCCTTGCCCATTGCTGATCAACCTGGTGGAAGGCGGGCAACTGGGACGTAAAACAGGAAGGGGTTTTTATACATATAAATAATATTTTTTTGGAAGTACGTCTAAACGTTTAGTTAAACGATTAGATAGGAGGGACAATAGATGGCGACTATGAAGGATATCTCTAAAAAAGCAAATGTTTCCATAGCAACAGTATCCGCTGTGGTCAATCAATCAACTTATGTAAGTCCCGAACTAACTGAGAGGGTAAACAGAGCAATTGAAGAATTGAATTACAGGCCCAATGCTATAGCGCGAAGCCTAAAAATGAAAAGTACAAATACGGTGGGAGTAATCCTTTCCGATATTCTGAACCCATATTATCCCGCTATCGTAAAGGGTATGGATGATGTTGCCATTAAGAATAACTTTAGTGTCATCCTATGTAATACCTCAAATGATAATAACCGCTTCCAGTCCTATTTAGATTTAATGGTAGATAAACGGGTAGATGGTCTTATTTTAGCTAATATATCAAATCAGGAGGAATTACTCGAGGTTGAAAAAAGAAATCTTAATTTCGTATTGGTAAATCGAAGACCGCTTGGATATAACACAAGCTATGTAGGGGTGAATAATCAACTTGCTATAGAATTAGCTGTTAATCATCTCGTATCTCTTGGATATAAAAGGATTGCTTTTATTGGTGGAAACTCTGATCTTTCAACTTCTAAGGAAAGATTAAGGGGGTTTATACAAGGAAAGACGCAAAATGGTCTGCAGGCCACTAATGATCTAATTTTTGAAGGGGAGTATACGCAAGAATCCGGATATGCCAGTGTCATAAAAATGTTGAAGCAAGTGAAGGAGCTGCCGGATGCGATATGTGCAGCAAGTGATTTAATCGCATTTGGGATTATTAAAGCATTAAGAGATAAAGGTATCCGAGTTCCTGAAGATATCGCTGTAATTGGTAATGATAACAATAATTTTTCGAAAGACTTTCTTGTTCCGCTATCAACAGTTAACCATCCTACCTATGAAATGGGCAAATTAGGAATGGAACTTTTGTTGCAGAGAGTCAATGAAGGAGAAAATCATTTTCCAAAACAAGTAATATTAACTCCATCTCTTATTATAAGAGAAAGTTGTAAATCGTCCTCGAAGAAGAATCATCATATTATCAGTTAACCTTGTAAGAAAAACATAAAAATACACATGATTAACGGAGGAGAAAAGAATGAAAGAAGTTGTAATCGTGGGCGGCGCTCGTACAGCAATCGGCACTATGGGGGGAGCTTTAAAAGATATCCATGCAGCAGACTTAGGAGCAATTGCGATAAAAGAAGCTTTGAAAAGATCAAATGTCAGTCCTGAGTTGGTTGAAGATGTAATTGTCGGCTGCGTAGGCCAGGTAGCCGAAAGTGCCTTTATCGCAAGGATGTGTGCTTTACGAGCAGGAATTCCAGCACAAAGTAATGCCTATACAGTAAATAGACTATGTGGCTCAGGCCTGCAAGCCATCAATACGGCGGCTCAAGCAATTAGAGCGGGAGAAAATGAAATTATCGTAGCTGCTGGAACTGAAAACATGAATCTTCTACCATACTATGTTCGCAAAGGAAGGTATGGGTACCGTTTTGGCCATGCACAATTGGAAGACGGACTTCTTACCGCATTAACGGATCCTTTTGGAAATTATCCGATGGGAGTAACAGCAGAAAAAGTCAGCGAACGATTTAATATAACTCGTGAAGAGCAGGACCGATTTGCATTCGAGAGCCAGGAGAAAGCAGCTGCTGCAATTGAGTCTGGAAAATTTAAAGATGAAATTGTGCCTGTTGAAATACCCCAGCGAAGAGGGGAACCAAAATTCTTCGATACTGATGAACATCCACGAAAGACTACCTATGAAAAATTGTCATCTCTAAAACCAGCTTTCCAGGAAAAAGGAACAGTTACAGCTGGAAATTCCTCAGGTATTAATGATGGAGCTGCTGCTGTCGTAATGATGAGCGCAGAAAAGGCAAAAGAACTCGGATTAATCCCCCTTGCATATGTTAGGGAACAGGCAGTAGCCGGTGTTGAGCCAGAAATTATGGGATTTGCCCCAGCTCCAGCAGTTAAAAAAGTTCTCCAAAAATCAGGCTTAACTATTGATGATATTGATTTATTAGAAATTAATGAAGCGTTTGCATCTCAGGCAGTCGCCGTCATTAAAGACTTAGATGTAGATCCTTGTAAAGTTAACGTCAATGGTGGAGCAATAGCCCTTGGCCATCCGATTGGTGCATCAGGATGTATTTTAACAGTTAAACTGCTAAATGAAATGAAGCGTAAAGGATCGAAATTCGGAATCGTTACCATGTGTATAGGCGGTGGTCAGGGTATCGCAACTATTTTTGAAAGTTATTCAAAATAGATTAATAGGCCAGGTTGCCACCATTTATCACTATAGCAAAGTTGAGTAAATTTTTACTAGAAGTGAAAACTTTTCTTACAATTCTCTCCTAGTAAAACAGTCTCGTTTTCTAAAAGGAAAATTATCAAACTACGAGGAGTGAATAATTTTGATCGATTTAACAGGAAAATCAGCAATTGTAACAGGATCAGGGAGAGGTATTGGAAAAGGGATTGCCACCAAATTAGCCGAATTGGGTGCATCCGTTACCATCTGTGATATCAGTGAGGAAATAGCTTCAGAAACTGCAAAAGAACTTAGTCAAAAAGGGTTGGATGTCGATTTCTATACACTAAATGTCGCTGATACAGAAGAAGCCCAAGGATTTATTGCGACGGTAATAGAAAAAAGGGGCAAGCTCGACATACTTGTTAACAACGCAGGAATCAACCGAGACGGAGTGCTCCACAAAATGGAGCGGAAGCAATGGGATGACGTTATTTCAGTAAATTTGACAGGTACATTTAACATGATGCAGCCGGCCAGTATACATATGAGAGAGCAAAAATCTGGCCGAATTATCAACATCGCTTCAGCTAGCTGGCTTGGGAACTTCGGGCAAGCGAATTATGCAGCTTCAAAAGCAGGTGTGGTTGGACTTACAAAGACAGCAGCCCGTGAACTTGGTAAATATGATGTTACAGTCAATGCGATTTGCCCTGGATTTATTGATACGGATATGACCAGAGGTGTTCCGGAAAAGGTTTGGGATATTATGGTTTCCAAAATTGCAATGGGGCGTGCCGGGAAGCCGGAAGATGTTGCAAATACAATAGCCTTCCTTGCCTCAGATGCTGCTTCCTATATCACTGGAGAAGTGATCAATGTTGGAGGTGGTATGGTACTTTGACACGTACAGTTAAAGTTTCGTCAGCTGCTGAAGTCGCCCAAAGCATAAGAGATAACAGTGTAGTGTTAACTACAGGTTTTAGTTTGATTGGTGTAGCCGAGGAAATCTATCAAAAAATTGAAGAGAACTTTCTTGAGAACGGCTCACCTAAGGAATTGACATTTGTTCATTCGGCTGGACAGAGCGATACCGTCAGAGGAATGGAGCATCTGGCCCATCCAGGACTGTTAAAGAGAATCATTGGTTCTCATTGGGGGTTGTCACCAAGGCTAGAGGCATTGATAACGAATAATGAAATAGAAGCATTTTGTCTGCCAATGGGGCAAATGATTTCCATGTATAAAGCAGCAGCCTCCGGTAAGCCGGGGATTCTATCACAAATTGGTCTTGGCACTTTTGTTGATCCTAGGATAGAAGGCGGGAAGATGAATCGAAAAGCTATCAACAGCCAGGAAGATTTGGTCCAATATTTGAAAATGGGAGATGCAGAATATCTTTTTTATCCTAGTGTAGCCTTTGACTTGTATATTGGCCGGGGAACTACGGCAGATGAAGCTGGTAATATTACAATGGAAGATGAGGCAGGCAAATTAGAAATAATATCAGCAGTTCAAGCAGTTAAGGCTAGTGGAGGAAGAGTGATCTTTCAAGTTAAGAGATTAGTAGAAAGAAATACTTTAAACCCTAAAGATGTTGTTGTTCCTGGCATTTTCGTAGATGAAATCGTTGTTAGTGAACATCCTTATGAAAATCATCGAATGACATCTTCTGCCTTTTATCACCCAGGCTACGTGGGAAGGCTTAAAGAACCATTAAAACAGTCAAGTGAGATGTTAAAACTTCAGGCCAAAAAATTGATTGGCAGAAGGGCTGTAATGGAACTGACTGAAGGAGATATTGTAAATCTAGGTGTCGGAATACCTGGTGATTCAGTTGGAGCGATTATCGAAGAGGAAGATATGGCCAAGCAGATTTCCTTATCCGTTGAACTTGGAACAATCGGCGGGATTACAGTCGGTGGAGGTGATTTTGGTATCACTAAAAATGCTGAAGCGATTATCGAAAATTCCCAGAAATTCGATTATTATACCGGATGCGGTGTTGATGTTACGTTTATGGGCGCTGCAGAAATAGATAGAGATGGAAATGTTAATGTGAGCAAGTTTGGACCACGCAGTCCTGGCTGCGGAGGATTTATCGATATTACGCAGGCAGCAAAAAAATTAGTCTTTTGTTTAACATTAACTTCAGGCGGCCTTCAAATGGATGTTGAGGAAGGTAAGGTTCGAATCTCCAAAGAAGGAAGACATAAAAAATTTGTAAATCGTGTTGAACAAATCACTTTTAATGGGAAATATGCTGCAAACCGAAATCAGCAAGTCTTATTCGTTACAGAAAGAGCGGTCTTTACCTTAAGTGAAAAAGGTATGGTACTTACAGAGGTTGCACCAGGAATCGATCTTGAAAAAGATATTTTATCCCAAATGGAATTTGTTCCGATTATTTCACCCGACCTAAAAATAATGGATTCATGCCTCTATGAAAACGGGATTATTAACCTGTCTGATTTTATTAATCAAAAGAAAAACACTTTTGTAAGCAGAAAATCATTTAGATAAGGGGAGATTAGGATCTTGAAAAAATTAATGAAAATATTTACTTCGATTACTCTTTCAAGTGCATTAATTCTTGGTTTAGCTGGTTGTGGAAGTAAAGAAGCCGGTACTAATAATGGAGATGGAAAAAACGGTAAAGAAGTGGTTGTCGGTGTTCTTTATCCTACTTCGGGAAGCCTTGCCCGCTTAGGAGGTGCTGCTCTGAAAGCTGTTGAATTAGCTGTTGACGATATTAACGCAGCGGGGGGAATCAAATCTCTCGGAGGAGCCAAGATTAAATTAGAAGCGGTCGATCCAGGTGAAAAGCCAGAATCCGCAAAATCTGCGACAGAGCGTCTTATTCAAAATAAAAAAGTATCCGCCCTTACGGGAGATTATTCAAGCTCTCTTTCCCTTGTAACTTCAGAGGTGGCAGAACGAGCTAAGATTCCATTTGTAACCGCTTCCGTTGCGGATAACTTAACTTCCCGTGGAATGAAATATCTTTTCCAGGTTTCTCCTAAAGGCTCGATGTTCGGAGAAACTCAAGTTAAATTCGCAAAAGAATATCTCGTCGGCAAACTCGGGAAAAAACCGAAGGTAGCCATAGTTTTTGAAGAAACAAGCTACGGAACATCAACGTCTGAAGGATTGAAAAAGACAGCCGAAGACCTTGGTTTAGAAGTGACTTTGTTTGAACCATATCAGGCTAATTTTGCAGACGCTTCACCACTTGTGAACAAAATTAAATCTTCTGGGGCCGAAATATTGTTCCCAGTTTCATATTTACAGGATGCTATTCTTATCCAGAAAACGATAAAGCAGTTTGGGGTGGATATCACCACAGTTGGCGGAGGAGCTGGTTACTTAATGCCTGAGTTTTACAAGGAGCTGGGAGAAGACGGGGAAGGCGTTGTATCTGTTGCTTCCTGGAACCGTGATATAAACAAAAAAGGTGTAGAAGATATAGACAAACGTTATATGGAGAAAAATGGTGAGTTCATAACAGAACACTCAGGGGAAGCATATTCCGCAATGTGGGCAATTGCGCACGCTATTGAAAAAGCCGGATCAAGTGACCCTGAGAAAATTAAGGAAGCGCTATCTAAATTGAACTTAGAAGAAGGTGCACCTGGAAATATCATGCCAGGTGGAAACATTCAAATGGATAAAACAGGATGGAATAAGAATGTTCATCCAGTTATTATCCAATGGCAAGATACAAAACCTGTTACAATCTATCCAAAAGAAGATGCGAAAGTAGAATATAAAAACTAATAAAATGGGAAGGAGTACGTAAATGAGTATTCCTTCCTTCCTTTCTACTGTTATTAATAAAAATACGAGACATAATAGGCGGTGAAATGATGGATTTACTATTGCAGGTACTAATAAATGGACTATTAATCGGCGGAATTTACGCATTAATCAGTATTGGTTTAACTCTACTTTTTGGAGTCGTGGATATTGTAAATTTTGCTCATGGTGAATTTGTTATGCTTGGTATGTATGCTTCTTATTGGACATGGGTATATACAGGTGCGGATCCAATTTACACTTTAATCGTTTCTATTGCAGGCATGTTTATGGTTGGAGTAATTACACAAAAGTACTTATTTTCACACATTATGAAAGCTCCAGCCCTTACTCAGATTTTTTTAACGGTGGGACTTCAGCTTGTACTGCAAAATGGTGCACTAATGTTATTTGGTTCAAGCACACGTTCCATTAATTTCAGCTGGAGAGAAGAAACATTGAAATTTGCAGGGGTAGTAGTTCCAGTCAACATGTTAGTTGCCTTCTGCCTTTCGCTTGTACTCGCGGGTATATTATTTGTTTTCTTAACGAAGACCGATATCGGCAAGGCGATGAAAGCAGCGAAATTGGATCGGGAAACGGCGATGCTAATGGGAATTAACACAAACAAGATTTTTTACATTGCCGCTGGAATTGCTGCTGCACTGACAGGAGCAGCTGGTACAGCAATTAGTACCTTTCAGTACATCCAGCCTTTGGCAGGAGCACATTTTGGGATAATGGCCTATATAGTTGTAATCCTTGGAGGATTGGGTAATCTTAAAGGAGCTTTTATTGGTGGCTTGATTCTTGGTATTGCCGAATCTTTCGGAATTCAATATATTAGCGCAAATTCAGGACTTCTTGCGGCATTTATACTATTCCTAGTCGTACTGTTTATTAAGCCAAACGGATTATTTACCGCGAAGGGGGCTGCGTAAAAATGGGCATTCAGGCGGAAAAGGTGGTTTCAGAGAGAGAACAGATGGAAAATACGCATACTCTGGGAGATAAAACTATTAAGCATTCAAAAAAAGTTACACTACTTGGTCAAATATCACAGCCAAAAATTTATGTCCCTCTATTCGGATTGTTATTCATATGTGTTGCCCCTCTGGCAGTTAATGAGTATTACCAGAATATCTTAAATTCAATCCTTCTGTTTGCTATTGCAGGAGTATCCTGGAATATATTTGGTGGATATGCACGCCAGGTATCTATCGGTCATGCCCTTTTCTTCGGAATCGGAGCTTACACATCAACGATCCTGTTAACAAAGTATGGAATTAGCCCCTGGATTGGAATGCTTGCCGGTGGACTCATCTCTATAGTTGTTGGGTACATAATGGGAGTGGGACTTATGCGATTAAGGGGTCATTATTTTGCGATTGCCACCATCGTCTTCTCACAGGTCGCCCTTCTGCTGGTAACAAAGTTTCGTGGATTTACAGGCGGGGCGGAAGGACTGTCAGTACCATTCGCGGAATCTTTTGGGATGCTTCAGTTCTCAAGTAAGCTGCCTTATTTCTATATTTTCCTGGCTTTCTTAGTGACTATTCTCTTATTAGTACGCAGAATGGAAAACTCACGTCTTGGTTATTACATGATAGCGATGGGCCAAGATGATCAAGCAGCAAAAGCAATAGGGATTAATATTCCAAGGGTAAAACATATCGCATTAGCCATCAGTGCATTTACCATGTCGATGGTAGGAACCTTGTATGCTCAGTATATGTATTTTATCGAACCAAAGGCTGTTTTTGATATTCCTTTGTCTGTAGAATTTGCAATGGTTTCGATTATTGGCGGGCTTGGTACAGTAATGGGGCCTGTTATTGGAGCCATTGTTATGAAGCCATTTATTGAAATTGCCATTTCCATAACAAGTTTTCTGGGATTGGGTTCACTGGAAGGGATTAACTACTTTTTATATGGGATTATTTTAATCGTTGTTGTTATTCTGATTCCTAATGGTTTAATTAGACCTATCTCAAAGGTATATAACAAATTGCTTTCTGTCCTTCCAGGCGGAAAATCAAAGTGGAGGGATGATCATAAATGAGCGAAAAAATCTTAGAAGTTAAAAATATCTCGAAAAGGTTTCATGGGTTGCTTGCTGTTAACGATTTAAGTTTCCAAATTAATAAGGGTGAAATTTTAGGAGTTATCGGTCCAAATGGTGCCGGTAAATCAACAACGTTCAATCTAATTACAGGGGTTTACAAACCGGATTCTGGTGAAGTCATTATGAATGGAGAGAAAATAAACGGCCTTTCATCAGATGAGATTTGTAAAAAAGGACTTAGCAGAACCTTTCAGGTAACTCGTCCTTTCGGTGATATGACAGTTATGCAGAATGTAATGGTGGGTGGTTTTCTTAAGACCTCCAACTTTAATGAGGCGAAGAGGAAAGCGATGGAAATGATCGAGTTTGTCGGACTTAGTGAAAAGGCACAATCAGTTGCGCGCACTCTCTCCATAATCGATCAAAGGAGATTGGAATTTGCAAGAAGCCTAGCGACACAACCAAAATTACTCTTATTGGATGAGTGTCTAGCAGGACTAAATAATCGTGAAGTTGAAGAAGCAATTGAGCTAATTAGGAAAGTAAAGGCATCTGGTATTACCCTAGTAGTTATCGAGCATGTAATGAAGGTCATTAATGCTATATCAGACCGAGTGGTGGTACTCAACTTTGGTTCTAAATTGATGGAGGGTCTTCCAAAGGATGTCATGAGCAATCCTGTTGTAGTTGAGGCTTATCTGGGGAAGGGGTTTGCGCAGCATGCTTAATGTAAACAACCTACATGTTTCATATGGTGCAATTAAGGCTTTGCAAGGGGTTTCAATTGAGATCAACCGTGGAGAATGTGTCGCCATTGTCGGCAGTAATGGGGCTGGAAAAACCACATTATTAAAAACGATTTGCGGTTTATTAACCCCAAATCAAGGATCCGTTGAACTGGATGGGAAACCGTTGGTCGGGAAAAAAGCCTATGAAATTGCCAATCTTGCAATTGCGCATGTGCCTGAAGGACGCCGTGTTTTTACGGAAATGAGTGTATTAGATAATTTAATTCTTGGTTCATATGTGAAAGAAGCAAAGGCTCATCGAAATGAAAACCTTGATTATGTTTTCAGCTTGTTTCCCCGCTTAGCTGAACGCAAAAGTCAACTTGCTGGGACAATGTCTGGCGGTGAACAGCAGATGCTTGCGGTCGCAAGAGGCTTAATGTTAAAGCCGAAATTAATTATTCTTGATGAGCCTTCTTCTGGGTTATCTCCGCTGATTGTGGAGCAAATGTATGAAAAGTTGGCAGAAATCCATAAATCAACAGATATGGCGATGCTTGTAGTTGAACAAAATGTTCCCATTGCTCTCTCTATTGCTAATAGGGGCTATGTTTTAGAAAATGGTTCGATTCACGTATCGGGAACAAGCAATCAATTAATGGTAGATCCGGAGGTAAAAGCAGCTTATCTAGGCTTCCATTAAGACTAAGGAAAGGTTTTGGTAGAGTGGTAGGAATTTATTTTGATGACTTTGAAGTAGGAATCGTCTATAAAACTCCAACAAGAACAATGACTGAAACGGATGTAGTAATGTTTTCAGCAATGTCGGGTGATATGAACGAACTCCATACAAGTGAAGAGTTCTCCAAGCAAACTCCTTTCGGGAAACGACTTGCACAGGGATTGCTTGGTCTATCTATCTCCCACGGCTTAATGTTTCGACTTGGTATCTTTGACGGAACAGGAATTGCATTATTAGGGGTGGATAAATGGCAGTTTACAGCGCCGGTCTATCTGGGAGATACTATCCACGCAGTAGTAGAAGTGCAAGAAAAGATTGAAAGCAAAAGCAAAAAAGACCGTGGAGTTATTCGCTTTTTTGTCAGATTAGTTAATCAAGAAGGTGTTATTACTCAACAAGGGGTTCAAACGCTTATGATAAAAAGAAAATGAAAAATATGAGGTGAAAAGTATGGATAAAGTGATGAAAGCGGAAGAGGTACTGCCCCATCTGAAAGAAGGAGCAGTCCTGTCTACTGTAGGTTTCACATTAATGGGAGCCTGCGGCACCATCCTAAATGAAATCGAAAAGAGTTTCTTGGAGACTGGTTATCCGAAAAATTTAACGCTTCTGCATGGGGCCGGTCAAAGTGACAGAATTAATGGTATACAACGTTTGGCACATCCCGGGTTGGTGAAAAGAATTATTGGTTCACACTGGGGACTCGCTCCTAAATGGGGAGAAATGATTCACAACAATGAAGTGGAAGCTTTTTGTCTTCCACAGGGACAGCTTGTCCATTTATTTCGTGCAATGGCTTCCGGTAAGCCAGGGAATTTCTCCAAGGTTGGAGTAGGTACGTTTGTCGATCCGCGTATTGAAGGAGGTAAGATGAACGTTAGTGCTCAGGCATGTGACGATATTTTGGAAGTGCTTTCTCTAAATGGAGAGGAGTATTTGTTCTATAAGAGTCATCCCATAGATGTGGCCATAATCCGTGGTACGACTGCGGATGAAAGAGGAAATATCACTATGGAAGAAGAAGCAATTAAATTGGAAGCCATCTCTGTTGCGCAGGCAGCAAAAAGCAATGGAGGAAAAGTGTTTGCACAGGTAAAGTACCTCGCCAAAAGCGGAAGCCTTCACCCGAAGGATATTGTCGTTCCAGGTATATATGTTGACGGCATTATTATTTCGGAAAACCAAGAGGAAGATCATCGTCAAACAGCTTCATATTTCTTTGATCCTGTATATTCAGGGGATTTAAAAATTCCTGTAGCCACAAGGGATCCTTATCCTTTTAATATCAGGAAAATAATCGGTCGCCGTGCTGTCATGGAGCTTTTCCCTAACGCTGTTGTCAATCTAGGTACAGGTATACCAGGTGATGTTATTGGTCCGATCGCTAACGAAGAAAGAATAAACAAAGCGATAACCCTAACCATTGAATCAGGTGTCATTGGCGGTATCCCGGAAGGCGGAACAGACTTCGGAATCACAAAGAACGCAGAAGCGATTATCGAACATTGCTATCAGTTTGATTATTACAACGGCAGCGGTGTGGATGTCACTTTTATGGGAATGGCGGAAGTTGATTCTGCAGGGAATGTAAACGTAAGTAAATTTGGCACTAAGACTGTCGGCTGCGGTGGCTTTATTGACATCACACAGCCAGCCAAAAAAGTTGTGTTTTGCGCCACATTTACAGCAGGCGGGCTTAAGGTCGATATTGAAGGTGAAACCCTTCGTGTTATCCAGGAAGGAAGAACAAAGAAATTCATTGATGAAGTTAATCAGATCACCTTCAGCGGCAAATATGCTCGCGACATTGGCCAGAGGGTGATATTCGTGACTGAAAGAGCAGTTTTTGAATTAAGAAAAGATGGATTGGTGCTTACGGAAATTGCGCCAGGTATCGATCTTGAAATAGATATTCTCGCCCATATGGATTTCAAGCCTATCATTGCTGCGGACTTAAAAATGATGGATAGTAGGATTTTTAGAGATGAGGTAATGGAGTTCGAAAATGAATTTTTTGGATTAGAAAAATCCCTTCTCCAAACAAGTAACTCACAGCTTAAAGGAGGGATTGAAGTTGGTTAACAGTACAGTTTCTATGATTAAAAATGTGACGGAAATTATCTGGGGAGTGGGGGCTGTCAGTAAGGTGGCCGACATTCTTGAAAAGAATATAGCGAAGAAAATATTGGTGGTCACTGATGCTGGAATCGCAAAATCAGGTGTTTTAGATCAAGTCACTGCTCAACTTACAGGAGTGGAATATTCTCTATTTAGTGACGTCGAGCCTAATCCTTCCGTACAAACAGTATTTAAAGCATTAGGTAAATGTAAGGAACTGGAGGCGGATCTCATTATTGGCGTGGGAGGAGGTAGCCCCATTGATGTAGCGAAAGCTGTTGCTGTTGTTTATTCCAATGGAGGCTCGATTGTGGATTATGAAGGGATTGATACATTTACTACTCCTGCTACACCTTTATTGGCGATCCCAACCACATCCGGCACTGGCAGTGAGGTTACTTCCTTTACAGTTATAACCGATACCGAACGCAATTATAAATTAACGGTGGGAGGGACTCTAGTAGCTGCAAGATGGGCTATTGTAGACCCTCAACTTACATTATCTTTACCACCTGGAATAACAGCATCTACTGGAATTGATGCACTCGTTCACGCGATTGAATCTTATACTTCGAGAGCTTCTTTCCATTATTCCGAGGTTCTTGCCCTAGATGCTGTTTCCTTGATTAGCGGCAGTCTACGAAAGGCTTATTATCAAGGCGATGATCTACAAGCAAGGGAAAACATGCTTCTCGGAAGTTTAACGGCTGCCCTTGCTTTTAATAATACCCGCCTAGGCAATGCCCATGCGATCAGTCACCCGTTAAGTGCTTTTTTTGGGATCGCACATGGAATCGCAAACGGTATCCTACTTCCTGTGATTATGGAATTTAACTTGCTTTCCTGCCCTGATAAATTTGCACGCATAACAGAAGCGATGGACCCAGAAGTGAAGGGAAGTATGATGGAAAAGGCTTATGCATCGATTCATTTGGTCCAACGGTTAGTCAAAGATATCAAAATTCCGAATTCTATTTCTGAACTTGGTATCAACAAAGATGATTATGAAGCGGCAATTCCTATTATGGCCAGAGATGCGATGAAAAGTGGAAACGTCCTTGTTAATCCTAGAAAAACAAATTTGGAAGATATTGTTAATTTGTATCATGCTATCTACTAAAATGTAAAGATAAAATCTCATTTTTTTGAAGTCTGGTATAAAGGAGTTAAAATTATGGCTGTGTTTAAGAATCCCGAAGAAATTGCCCAAAGTATTCCTGACGGAAGCACCATTGCTCTTGCCGGATTTGGGGGAATGGGGCAATGTGACAGTATTTTAAAAGGCATTCGTGACTCTTTCTTACGATCGGGACATCCTCGTGACTTAACGGTTTTCCATGCGGCTGGTCAGTCAGATAAATTGAATGGCATCGAATATATAGCGGAGGAAGGCTTGATTCGTCGTGTAATTGGTGGTCATTGGGGATTAGCTCCTAAAATGAAACTTCTTATTGAGGAAAATAAAATCGAAGCCTACTGTTTTCCACAGGGACAGCTTACACATTTGTTCAGGACAATGGCCAGCGGTCTACCTGGACAGCTTTCAAGAATTGGGCTCGGCACCTTTGTAGATCCGAGGAAGGAAGGCGGGAAGTTTAATGAACGTACGTTAGGAAAAGAAGATCTTGTGAAACTTATTACGATCGAAGAGGAAGAGTTTTTACTCTATAAATCTATCCCTTTCGACTTTGTCTTTATCAGGGGAACAACAGTCGATGAGGAGGGTAACTTAACATCTGAAGAAGAAGCACTAAAGCTTGAGGTGCTTTCTGCTGCTCAAGCGGCAAGAGCACATGGCGGAGTAGTTGTGGCCCAGGTAAAATACGTAGCGAGTAAAGGAACATTGCACCCAAAAGATGTTGTGGTACCAGGATATCTAATAGATACTGTAAATATCGTTGACAAACCAGAGACTGATCACAGGCAGATCCCAAGTAAAGCATATCATCCAGTTTTTAGTGGAAATGCACGAGTCCCATCGCAAAGGATAGAAAAGCTACCAATGAGTATTCGGAAAATAATTGGCAGAAGAGCAGTACAAGAAATGCCAACATTTTCTGTAGCGAATATAGGAATTGGGATTCCGGGTGACGTTATTGGGCCGATTCTTCATGAAGAGCAACTTCAAGCCGGCGTTGTGCTTACGCTTGAGTCCGGGGTCATAGGTGGAATACCACTCGGAGCAAATCAATTCGGGATTGCTCAAAATGCCACAGCCATTATAGACCATGAATACTTGTTCGATTATTACCATGGAACAGGGGTAGATATCACTTTTATGGGTGCGGCCGAAGTGGATCGGCTTGGCAATGTAAATGTTAGCAAGTTCGGTAATCGAATAACTGGTTGTGGCGGCTTTATCGATATAACCCAACCCGCAAAAAAAGTCGTTTTCTGCACCACATTTACTGGAGGCGGTTTTCAGGCTGAAATAAATGATGGCCGGCTAAACATTATACAAGAGGGGAATATTAAAAAATTCAAATCTGAAGTAAGCCAAATTACGTTTAGCGGTGAATATGCTTCAAAACTTCATAAAGAAATTATCTATGTTACCGAAAGAGCTGTATTTGAATTGACAATGGACGGACTTGTTTTAAAAGAAATAGCCCCAGGAATAGATTTAGCAAAAGATGTTTTAGAGCAAATGGAATTTACGCCGATTATCCACCAGAATCTTAAGGTGATGGACATGAGAATTTTCGGTAAAGAAAGAATGTCATTGAAAACCTATAATATTGAGAACAAATGATTTCAAAGTAAATTAGGAGGAAACTAGCGTGGAGAAAACAGTTAGTTTAATTGATTTAGACGAATTAAAAATGTTTGTGAATGGCGAATGGACAGAGGGCAAAGGAAAAACATTCACTGTGACGAATCCGTCTACTGGCCAAGTTGTCGCCCTCGTTCCAAATGGCGGACGACAAGAGACGAAACAGGCAATTGCAGCCGCTGAAGAAGCATTTAAATCTTGGTCAAAGTTAACAGCTAATGAACGTGCAAAGTACTTATTAAAATTACGGGATCTTATGCATGAACATAAGGACCAGCTTGCAGAAATTATGAGTTTGGAAATGGGAAAACCATTCACTGAGGCACAGGGAGAAGTAGTATATGCTGCTAGTTTCTTAGAATGGTTTGCCGAAGAAGGCCGCCGGATTTACGGTGAGACCATTCCTGCATCTGTTCCTCACAAAAGATTAATGGTAATTCGACAGCCTGTGGGGGTGGTTGCAGCTATCACGCCTTGGAATTTCCCATTGGCTATGATGACTCGGAAATTAGGACCTGCAATGGCAGCCGGTTGTACTGGAATTGTAAAGCCTGCAAAACAATCACCTATCAGTGCAATAGCATTTTGTAAATTGGTTGAATTAGCGGGTATACCCCGTGGAGTAGTCAATGTAGTAACAGGTGATGCCGAGCCTATTTCAGATGAGATTTTCGAAAATCCAGTTGTACGAAAAATTTCTTTCACTGGTTCTACTGATATCGGAAAATTACTTGTTTCTAAATCTGCGGACCAGTTAAAGCGATTATCACTAGAGCTTGGTGGTCATGCTCCTTTCATTGTTTTTGAAGATGCTGATTTAGAGGCTGCTGCTACTGGTGCAGTTGCTAGTAAATTTAGAAATACAGGACAGACGTGTGTTTGTGCGAATCGAATCTATGTTCAAAAGTCCGTAATTGATAAATTCTCTAAAATTTTCGTTGAGAAAGTTCAAGCTCTAAAGGTTGGAAATAGCATTAAGGCGAATGTTCAAGTAGGACCGCTAGTAAGTCATGCTGGACTTTTAAAGGTAGAGGAACACGTGAAGGATGCTATAAGTAAAGGTGCAAGAATTCTTTGTGGTGGACAAAGGCTTGGAGGAGAATTGTCTGACGGTTTATTCTATGAACCTACCGTTTTATCTGAAGTTAATACCGACATGATTATTACGAATGAGGAAACTTTCGGGCCTGTTGCTCCTATTATACCTTTTGAAACAGAGGAAGAAGTAATTCGGAATGCAAACAATACAGTTTATGGTTTAGCTGCCTATTTTTACACACAAAACATTGGCCGTGCAATCAGAGTTTCTGAAGCTTTAGAATTTGGAATCATCGGAATGAACGATGCAGTTCCTGCAGTACCCCAGGCACCGTTTGGAGGCTTTAAGGAGAGTGGGATTGGCAGGGAAGGCGGGCATCAAGGCTTGGATGAATACTTAGAGGACAAATTTATATCAATGAGTTTTTAAGAGATAAAAAATAGAGTAAAGGTAAGAGAGCCTTTACTCTATTAGCTATCATATAACTAGAGTTAAATAAAAGGGGGATAATCATGTATGATTTTACAATAGTAGGCGGTGGCATCGTTGGTTTATCCACGGGGATGGCATTAAGTCGGCATTATCCCAAGGCGAAAATTCTAATTTTAGAAAAGGAAAAAGTTTGGGCTAGTCATCAGACCGGACATAATAGTGGGGTAATTCATTCGGGAATTTATTATAAGCCTGGCAGTTATAAAGCCAGATTTGCACGTGAGGGAAGTCAAGCTATGGTTAATTTTTGTAAAATTAATAATATTCAGCATGAAATTTGTGGCAAAGTCATTGTTGCGACAAAACCGGCAGAACTTCCTTTTTTAGAAAATCTTTTTCAACGTGGATTACAAAATGGCTTAAATATAAAAAAAATTGGACCTGGTGAACTTAAAGAAATAGAACCGCACGTCAATGGGTTGGCAGGTATTCGTGTCGCTAATGCTGGGATTGTCAATTATAAACAGGTGGCAGAAGTCTTTGCTTCCATTATTGAGAAAAATGGTGGTGAATTACTCCTTAATACAAAGGTAGAAAACATTGTGAATAAGGCCGATGGAATAGAAATTGAGAGTAATCGTGGTTCATTCAGGACTCATTTTTTGATCAATTGTGCCGGACTTCAAAGCGACCGAATTGCGAAACTGGAAAAAGTAGAAACAGATATAAAAATTATCCCGTTTCGTGGGGAATATTACGAACTTAAACCTGAAAAGCGCTACCTTGTAAAAAATCTTATATATCCGGTCCCGGACCCTAATTTCCCCTTTTTAGGTGTTCATTTTACTCGTATGATTGACGGGAGAGTGGATGCAGGACCTAATGCTGTTCTTAGTTTTAAGCGAGAAGGCTATTTTAAGACTGATTTTGATTTGCAGGATTTTATAGATATCATGACATACTCAGGATTTTGGAAAATTGCATCAAAATACTGGAAAAATGGCTTAGAAGAAATGGTTCGGTCCTTTAGTAAAACAGCTTTCGTCCGGAGTCTTCAGGAGCTCATCCCGGAAATCAGTGCTTCAGATTTAGAGACGGCTCCTGCTGGTGTAAGAGCTCAAGCATTAAAATCGGATGGGACGATGGTAGATGACTTTCATATAGTCTCTGGTCGAAATACAATTCATGTATGTAATGCACCATCGCCTGCGGCTACAGCATCTATTCAAATAGGAAATGCAGTAGTTGATAAAATAAGTAAGCAGTTTCCTCGAGCAGAGCAATTAGCATAAGAATCTCCTAGAGTATATGAAATTAAAAGGGACGATAATGTTCCATTTAAAAACTTTATTGAATCTGGCTTATAAACAACCATTGAGTGCTTAGATAAAGCAACGAAACTCGCAAAAGAAATGTTGTGTTATGAACATGAACTTGTTGTAGGTGGACTGTGCATTAGTCGTTTTCAATATATTACTGTTCCTGTCGCTTTTTTATGAGGATTAAAAAAACTAGATAAGAGGGATGATAATGAAAGTGGTGATTGCTCCAGATTCATTCAAAGGCTCTATTTCTGCAGGGGATATTTGTTCTGCGATAAAAGAGGGAATCCTTCGTGTATTCCCAGATGCGGAAATAAAGGCTGTACCGCTTGCTGATGGTGGTGAAGGAACACTGGAAAATATGATTTATTCATCAAATGGTACCTTAATGCGAAAAAAAGTTAAAGGGCCAATGGGGAAAGAGGTTAATGCTTCATATGGAATATTGGGAGATGGGGAAACAGTTGTAATTGAAATGGCTCAAGCTTCTGGTCTTCCCCTTGTTGAACCCGAGGAAAGAAACCTGTATCTTGCTACAAGTTTTGGAACAGGCCAATTGATAAAACATGCACTAGATGCAGGTTACCGGAGATTCATCATTGGTTTAGGTGGTAGTGCAACAAATGACTGTGGCACAGGAATGCTAACGGCTCTAGGATTAAAGCTTTTTGATAAAAATGGAAATATATTATCAGAGGGTGGGGGATTTCTCTCCGATTTAACATTTTTCGATGAATCAGGGCTCGACCCTCGGATATCAGAGTCGAATTTTACCATTGCAAGTGATGTAATAAATAAGCTTTGCGGAAAGGAAGGAGCATCTGTGGTATTTGGACCACAAAAAGGTGCATCTCCTGAAATGGTAAAACACTTAGACCATGCGCTAAGTCATTTTGCGGACATTGTGTATAAACAAAAAGGTGTTGATATTAAGGAGTTTCCAGGAGGTGGTGCTGCTGGTGGCATGGGGGCAGCACTTATTGCATTTCTAGGAGCTTCCATCCAGTCTGGTATTGATGTTATTTTAAAAGAAGTCGACTTTAATGGGCAAATTATTGGTGCTGACCTGATTATTACAGGTGAAGGAAAACTTGATACACAAACAATATCTGGGAAGGTAATTTCTGGGGTAGGCAAAATTGCAAGAAAACATCAAGTACCTGTCATTGTCATATGTGGAGGAGTAGAAATTGAACCAACTAAGTTTAATGAACTAGGCATACTTTCTGCATTTTCAATTGTTCCCGGACCTTGTTCCTTAAATGAATCTATGAAAAAATCGGCAGCATGGATTACTGAACGTACGGAATCAATTATAAGAATAATTAACTACTATAAATAATTATTATCCATTACATAGACTAGTACGACGTATTTTGTTTTTGTGTCCAATCCACCACCATGTTTCTATGAATGGTGGATTTTTTTGTACAAATAAATGGAAACCCATAATATTTAGTATTCTGATTTCAGAGTGTTGTTTAATTCTTTGTTTTTTTGACCATAGTTCAGAAGAAATTCATTTTTTAGGAGGGCATAATGACGTGGGAGAATTTAATAAAGAATTGGTACCTTTACCCTGTGATTTTTATGATCAGCCCACCCTTGAACTGGCAAAGGCATTGCTCGGATGCCTCCTTGTAAAAGAAACGAGTGAGGGGATGGCAGCAGGATACATAGTTGAAACAGAGGCTTATATAGGTCCCGGGGATAGGGCTGCACACAGTTACAATAATAGAAGGACGGCTAGAACCGAAGTCATGTTCCAACATTCGGGCCTTGCGTATACTTATTTAATGCACACACACTGTCTTTTCAATGTGGTAAGTGGCGGTGTAGAAAAACCAGAAGCAGTTTTGATCCGGGCCCTTGAACCTCAATCGGGTCTCGAGTTAATGAAAATTAGGAGAGGTGTGGAAGAACTTATAAAATTGACCAATGGCCCTGGCAATTTGACAAAATCCTTGGGGATTACCATGGAGGATTATAGCCATCCTCTTACACTTCCACCCTTATATATCGCCAAAGGCTTTTGTCCGAGAAGCATATCCGTCGGCAAAAGGATTGGAATTGACAAATCTGGTGAAGCGCGGGATTATCCATGGCGCTTTTGGGTTACGAATAATCCATATGTTTCAAGGCACCAAAAATCTGAGTATGTAATTGTCTGAAAAGTAAAAGGACTTAACTCATTGGTTAAGTCCCTATAATAAATGGATTCGATTAGTTTTCCTTATTAAGTAACAGGCTTGAGGCCTATATTCATTCCTTTCCTAAAGTGTATTCTATCGAAAAGGATTATCCATTTAATCCTTTTGATTCGATTTTACTATTATGAAGTTTTTATTAAAGTAACGACTCTCATTTACACCCCCTCATGTTTAAAATGGTTTGGTTCTGATCACCCGGACCGAGAAAATCTAATGCGGCAGGAGAAAAGACCCGCACTTTTCTTTTAACGCCCTCCAAAAGTATTCGGATCGATTTCATAACTCCAATATCCTGAAAGACATTGTCTCCTAAGAAAATCTCCATGATTGCTCTCCTGTCAAGGACAGGTTTATTTTTTTTACTATTATCTTTAGTACCAACAAGCTCATTCGATTCTTTAGTGGTTAGCACTGATTCATATTCTATTTTAGCAACTTCTACTTCCATCGAAGCAACTATTCCGATTTCACGTTTATTTAACATTAAGACGAAGTCGAAGCCTGTTTCTGTTTTCTTCTGTACAATTTTTACTTCATCTGTAATAATCGTGGCAAATTCTACGTATTCATTCGTGTTTGAGTTTTGGGTGTTTTCATTTAGCTTCACAACTCTATAAAATGCTTTTGCTCCAATTCCTTCATCGGTAAAGTCAAAGGGTTTAATACTTTCTGTGCGGACAAAATAGAGTTGATGAACCTTTTTATTGCTATTTAATTGGAGACATAAAGCAACCTCTTCTTTCACCGCCTTTCTCTCCTCACTCGAGAGCATAGGGACATTCATTTTCATTCCAGGAAATTGAATGAAGATGTAGCTGAAGTTTTTCTTAGGTTGTAGATCAGAAAGTCTCATTAACTCACAACCTTTCAATTTTTGTCACAAGATTTTTTTCTTGTAAGAGTAATATTCCATATAATCCTTTTTATTCCTGTATATGTGTGTTGAGTTTTTATCGTCACTTTCTTATGAAATACGAGGAGTACCCCTATTTGTTGAGTAATTGCGAGGAAATCTACTATCGAAACATGTAATTAATATAAAAACGCTTTCAAAAACGACAATTTATAGACTATTCGCTCAATTATGTTACAATAAATTTTATATATTAAAGTGCCAAGAATATTAGAAGAAAAACTACAGCACCAATATTAATCTAAAAAATTATCAACAATGGAGGATAACTATGAACTTTGTTAGTACACGCGGAAGCGTAAATAAAATTGGTTTTATTGATACAGTCTTAATGGGATTGGCAAACGATGGGGGATTATTAGTACCAGAGAAAATCCCTCAACTTCCTGCAGAAAAGTTAAAGGCAATGTCAAAACTTACTTATCAAGAATTAGCTTTCGAAATCTTTTCCTATTATGTTGACGGTGAAATTCCAGAAAATGAGTTAAAGGAGTTGATCCAAAAAAGCTATGCTAGCTTCCGCCACCCAGAGGTAACACCGGTACAAAAGCTTAAGGATAATATGTATGTATTAGAACTTTTCCATGGACCAACCTTTGCTTTTAAAGATATTGCTCTGCAATTCTTAGGAAACCTATATTCCTATGTTTCAAAGAAGAAGGGTGAAACGATTCATATTCTTGGTGCAACTTCGGGAGATACGGGGGCATCAGCCATTGAAGGTGTAAGAGGAAAAGAAGGCATTCGCATTTGTATTTTGCATCCCCACGGTAAAGTAAGTAAGGTGCAAGAATTACAAATGACGACTATTGATGACCAAAGTGTATTGAATTTGGCTATAAAAGGAACGTTTGATGATGGTCAAAGAATTATCAAAGAATTGTTTGCAGATGTCGATCTAAAGGATAAATATCACCTGCGTGCCATCAATTCCATCAATTTTGTTCGTATTTTAGCGCAGACCGTTTATTATTTCTATGCGTACTTCCAAATTAAAAAAGAGCATGACATAGAGAGTGTTAACTTCAGTGTGCCGACCGGTAATTTCGGAGATATTTTTGCTGGATATCTTGCCAAGAAAATGGGTCTGCCAGTTGGTAAACTCATTGTGGCGACAAACGAAAATAATATTTTAGAAGGGTTTATCCGTGATGGTGTGTATAAGCCAGGTGAGTTCCGCAGTACCTATAGTCCTTCTATGGATATCCAAGTAGCAAGCAATTTTGAACGTTATTTGTACTACTTGCTAGATGAAAATCCAAATAAAGTGACTGACTTAATGGAACAATTCAAGTCAGACGGAAAAATCGTCGTGAACGAGGAATTGCTCCATCAGGTGAAGGAGGAGTTTGCTGCCCATGGGGTTGTTGGGGAAGAATGCTTGCAAACCATCAGCGAGTATTATGCTGAAACAAAATATTTATTAGATCCACATACTGCTTGTGGGGTTGCTGCCTATGAAAGGTTTAATAATCTTAATGAGGTTTGTATCACTCTTGCTACAGCTCACCCGGCAAAATTTAATGAATCTATTGAACGTTGTAATATCCAACAAACATTCCCTGAGCAAATTACTCAATTGTTCGATAAACCACAATATCTAGAGGTTATTGAGGCTGATAAAGATGAAGTAGTTCGTAATTTAGAAAAGCTATTTAGTTATTCTGCTAAGTAAAAACTTAAATTAGATAAAAAATGTCGAGCCTCTTTAGCTATATTGGAAACCCCAATAAGTAAAAGAGGCTTTTTTGTTCACTGGAGGTTATTTTCATGCGAACAAAGTATATTCATATTTTAATATTCATATAATTAGTAATTTTATGAATAATATTAAATTTTCGTTGAATATGTAAGCGTTTGCAAATATAATGAAATTAGGTCCGTTACATATTCAGTTCTCACGAATTCTGTGTAATGGGTCTGATGCTAATATAAAAATCACCTAGAATATCAAATGGCTTTCTAAGACAACTTAGCACATTCAGCAGGGTATATTGTGTTGCTTAAATTGTACTAGGAGAGGGGAACTGATATGTGTATAGGTGCAAATTTAGATCGAATTAATGATTTTAGGAGTTTGATTAAATCTTATCGTAGTTTATTTTATAAGGTAAAAGTAAATTATCAAGAGCTGACTGACGAAGAACAATGGGAAGTGATTACGAAGTCTTTCGAATATTAATTTAATGTGTTTATTTTTCAAATCACAGTACAAAGGGTAGAGCGATTCTCATTCGAGAGTCGCTCTTTGTGATTTTAGGTATATTTGCAGTCAGACCATTGCCGGAAATAGCACAACATAGTGATGAAAAGTTGGAAAAGGCTTTTGAAATTAACTAAACCAAGTGTAGATTCAAATACATAAATAATCTACAGATATAAAGTGAATTTTAAAATATATCAAATATCTTTGTATAAATAGAAATTTGGATAAAAGGGATTGGCGAATTCTATAGCCATTCCATTTTATCTATCAATTAATAAATGGCATACATAGGATAGAGTTACCAGACTACAGATAGTTTTGGCATACGTATATATATCAAACTTCCACCCTTAATTGTAGCTTAATCCCTCTTTAGTAAGTTTTAATATATATTAACCTCATTTTTATATTATACTGTTCAGGGGATATCGCGATTATTTATCCAAAATTACTAAAGATGGATGCAGATAAAGGAGTAAAAGAACATGAAAGCATGGTTGTTTGAGAACGTTGGAGAAAAAATGAAGTTGGTTGATCTGCCTAATCCGAAAGCTAAACCCGGCTGGGTTGTCATCAATGTTGAGGCTGCCGGAATGTGTCATTCGGACGTAGGAATAGTGGATGGTACAATGACTTATGCTCTTGACCATAGACCTATAGTGCTTGGTCACGAAGTTGCTGGTACTGTTGCAGAGATAGGTGAAGGTGTCGTCGGATTAAAGGTTGGCGACCGGGTTGGTGTTTCTCTAAGAGAAGGGCATGATGAGGATGATGCAGGATTAGGTGCCGGGACCGCAAAGGGCCCGCGTGGCGGCAGCGCACCTGGTCTTCATGTAGACGGAGGTTATGCGGAGCAAATGTTGGTTCGCGCATCCCGTCTAATTCCGTTGCCGGACAATGTATCATTCGAGATGGGTGCAGTTGCTACGGATGCAATTACTACCGCCTACAGTGCAGTAATGACAGCTGGTGAAGTGAAAGTTGGTAATGTTGTTGGCATAATAGGTCTCGGAGGTCTGGGCATGAATGGACTTCGTACTGCTGCCTTTGCTGGGGCTACAGTATATGGTGTTGATATTAATGAAGAACTATTTGATGAAGCCATCAAAAATGGCGCTGCGGGTTGTTTCAAAGATGTCTCAGAACTAAGCCCCTTAAAACCATCCGTTATTATCGATTTTGCCGGATTCGGCACGACAACAGCTGATGCTATCAAAACAGTTGCCAAATACGGACGTGTTGTTCAAGTCGGCCTCGGAAAAATTGAGTCTACAATAAGTACAAATCTACTCGTTACTAAAAAAATCCAATTAGTAGGATCGTCGGGCGGGACTCAGGAAGATCTTAAAAGAGTTTACGAATTGATTACCGAAGGAGTCTACACGCCGGAGCTCACTGAATTTCCTTTTGACAAATTAGACGAAGTATTGGAACAATTTGCACAAGGAAAAACGCGTGGTCGTTTATTTACCCGGCCAAACAAATAATTACGCAGAACTGCACCCAAATTGTTAGACAAGCTAAACAATTTGCGGTGCATTTTTTTTCGAAATGTTCTTGTAACAGCGGTTAGAAACTAAGGCTAGATTCCTACCTATTATTCACATAGCAATAGCTCCGGCTACTCTGGCCAAGTAGGATTTGTTGTCAATAAGAATGGATATATATATGGGATTACTAAACTTCTTTATTATTATCCCCCCAGGTTTAATTTAACTAGATACTTGATGAGGCGATGCTAACAACTTGGCTGATACAAGTCGTTTATAGACGGTAATCCCAATCCATGATGCTAAAAATGCTTTAATTATCCCAACGATAATGAATGGTAAAAACCCTGAAGCAAAGGTAGCCGTCCAAGTCATTTCAGCGGCAAATTTTAGCCAAACGGTCCCAATGAACAAGGTAACAAGCATACCCATAGTATTTGCGATCATACCTTTTAAGATGGTAAAACTAGTTTTTTCTAAAAACACACCTGTTATAAATGCTGCAGGGATGAAACCAACAATATAACCCCCAGTAGGTCCAACAATCACTCCGAATCCTCCTGACATTCCACTAAATACGGGAATGCCGATAGCGCCAATGAAAGAATATAAAATAACAGAAAGAGTGCCGTATCTCGATCCTAAAATTGTCGCAGCTAAACCAACTGCAAGTGTTTGTCCTGTAATCGGAACAAGTGGTAATGGGATTGTAACTTGAGCCAAGATGCCGATAATTGCAGCAAATAAAGCACTCAAAATCCACATTTTTAATTGATTGTGTGATCGAAGCATCATATCCCCCCTAGTCGTTTAATGTTAACTAAAATTATTTATCGGTTAACAATTGAAGTATAAGTTTTTCAACAAAGTTTTGTCAATCTTATTTTTCTGATGAAAATCAAAGATTAGGGTGTAATACCTAATACATAGGCAAATTAATTAACTAAAGGTTAATACTGGTTAATTATTATGTATTTTACATTAATGATATGAAAAAATAAAATGAAATATATAATCATTATTTTAATAATCTAAATTATATGAATTTTTACTCTGAATTGGTTTGTTAGTATATTGGATGATTCTCATTAGGCACATGAAAGATTAGCAGTTTCAAAATGTGTCTATTGATTTTCAAATATAGCAATAATATTAAAAGAATGGAAGGTGATCATGATGCGTGAAGCAGTCATTGTCGAAGCAGTTAGAACACCAATAGGGAAACATAAAGGGGGCTTAAGTGCTGTTCATCCGCAGGAGTTAGCTGCTCATACGTTAAAGGAGCTAATAAAAAGAACAGGGATTTCTCCAAGTCTTGTCGAGGATGTTATTTTTGGTATCGGCTCCCAAGTTGGGAAACAAGGATTTGACCTTGCCAGGGTAGCATCTTTAATCGCAGAATTTCCTATTGAAGTGCCTGGAGTTGTGGTTGAACGTCAATGTGGATCAGGGCAGCAAGCCATCCATTTTGCAGCACAAGCCATCCTAAGTGGAGATATGGACGTTGTTATTGCGGGAGGTGTTGAGGTCATGTCACATGTTTTACCCTTAGCTACCCCAGACCATAGCAAAGAATACTTTAAGAGATACGAAGTTCTTCACCAAGGTGTTTCGGCTGAACGTGTGGCTGATAAATGGGATATTAGCCGCACCCAATTAGATGAGTTTTCCATAGAAAGTCATAGAAAAGCCCTTCATGCCCAAAAAGAGGGACGTTTTGAACGAGAAATTGTTCCAATCGAAGTTACGCTTCCAGATGGTACGACAGCGATTGTTTCTGCGGATGAGGGAGTTAGAGCAGATACCAGCTTAGAAAAATTAGCAGGGTTAAAACCTGTTTTTCAAGCAGGAGGAAAGATTCATGCCGGAAATTCCAGTCAAATTAGTGATGGTGCGTCAAGCGTACTAATTATGTCCCGTGATAAAGCGGAAGAGTTGGGATTAAAACCTCGTGCACGGATTATTTCACGAAGTGTTGTAGGTTCGGACCCAACCTTAATGTTGACCGGTCCCATTGCAGCATCGAAAAAAGCATTGGAAATAGCCGGACTTACCCTTGAAGATATGGATATATATGAAGTGAATGAAGCCTTTGCCCCAGTTCCAATGGTTTGGGCCCAGGAGATGGGTGCTGATTGGAACAAGTTGAATGTAAATGGTGGAGCAATCGCTCTTGGCCATCCCATTGGCTGTACAGGTTCCCGTATCATGACTACTTTGCTTCATGAGCTTGAACGTCGTGGCGGCAGGTATGGATTGATGTCCATATGCGAAGGACACGGACAAGCCAATGCTACAATCATTGAAAGATTATAATTTTTTCAAGTTTAATATTTTAAAAAGGAGTGTAGAAAATGGAATTGAAAAATAGTGTAGTAGTTGTGACAGGCGGGGCGTCAGGTCTGGGAGAAGCAACAGTTCGAAATACAGTAGCAAACGGCGGGAAAGCTCTGATTGTGGACCTCAACGAAGATAGAGGAAACAATCTAGTAGAAGAACTCGGAGCAGAAAATGTTCTTTATATTAAAACAAACGTAGCTGAAGAAGCAGATGTCCAATCAGCACTAGATCAAGCTGTTCGAAAATTCGGTAAAATCACCGCGGCTATCAACTGTGCTGGTATCGGACTTGGTGAAAAAACCTATGGTAAAAATGGTCCTCATTCTCTCGAGCAATTCAAAAAGGTTATTAATGTAAACTTAGTCGGGTCTTTTAACATCATTCGGTTAGCAGCTGAAAAGATGGCACAAAATGAACCCAATGAAAGCGGCGAAAGAGGTGTCATTGTCAGCACGGCTTCTGTTGCTGCCTTTGAAGGACAAATTGGCCAAGCTGCCTACAGTGCATCCAAGGGAGGCATTGTAGGGATGACACTTCCAATCGCTCGTGATCTTGCAAGCTATGGAATCCGCGTTCTAGCGATTGCGCCAGGCATTTTTAAAACTCCAATCCTGGATGGTGCCCCTGAAGAACTATTAAATTCACTAGGTGCAATGGTTCCATTCCCTAAACGTTTAGGGCGTCCAAGTGAATACGCACATCTTGTTCAAACCATTATTGAAAATCCTATGCTAAATGGAGAAGTGATTAGGATAGATGGTGCGATCCGCATGCAGCCAAAATAATAGATTAAGTGAATAATTCAACTTTTATTCAAAAAATTTTTATAGAGGTGAAACATAAATGGCATTAATTAAAATAGAAAAACAAGACAGGATAGCCATTGTAATCATTGACAACCCGCCAATGAATACATTAAGCACAGCTGTTATTCAAGAATTAGGCGAAACCTTCGCAAACCTAAACAGTGACAGTGATGTATTGGCCATTATTATTACAGGTGCTGGGGAAAAGGCATTCATGGCTGGCGGTGACATTAAAGGTTTCCCTGAAAAAATCGGAAATCCTAATTTAATTCCTAGTTTTTTAAATACACATGAGATGCTAAATAGCATAGATTTCTCGCTAAAGCCTACGATTGCCGTATTAAATGGTTATACTCTTGGCGGAGGATGTGAACTAGCACTTACATGTGATATCCGCATTTCAGAAGAGCAGGCATTAATCGGGGTACCTGAATCAACACTTGGCTTATTCCCTGGTGGAGGCGGTACACAGCGATTACCACGTCTTATCGGGGAAGCGAAAGCAAAGGAGTTAATGTTTACAGGCGATCATATTACCGCGGTAGAGGCATTGAGAATCGGTTTAGTAAATAGAGTAGTTCCAAAGGGTGAGGGATTACAAGTTGGACTTCAGTTAGCAAAAAAAATTAGCAAAAACTCCCCTACAGCTGTGAGAAATATTAAAAGGGCGGTAGATGAGGGCCTTGAATTACCCTTTCATAAGGCACTCGAACGAGAGGCAGAATTGTTTCAAGAGCTTTTCCTTACAGAGGATGTTAAAGAAGGAGTTCAAGCATTTTTGGAAAAAAGACGTCCTCATTTTCCAGGAAAATAATATAATCATTCATTCAAATTGGTGCTTTAGCAAGAATTCAGCGTAAAAATAGTTATGGAAAAATCACCTCTATGTGATCGTATCTAGAAATGCGAATTCATGGAGGTGTTTTCCCTTTTCTCTACCCTCCAAAATTTAACTGATAATTAACGGTAGGTAACTATCAATTGTTTTACATTAATTATCAGTAAAAGATATAATGAAATGAAAATCATTATATTAAATTAAAATAAGCATAAAGTGGGGAGAATCTATGTTAGTCGCTGACTTGAAAAAAATACTTGAACGGAGTAATGGCTTAGAAGCATCAATGGGATTTGATATCATTCAATTAGATGATGGGAGGATCATTTTGGAACTGCCTGTATCCCCATCACATTTAAATTTAAATGGAACGTTACATGGAGGAGCTTACGCCTCACTTCTTGATTGTGTAATAGGTGTGAATATTCGTAACCTAGCTGGTGATCCTTTGGTAACAGTTAATTTAAATATTAGTTATTTCGCAGCAGCGGTCGAAGGAGAAATCATTGTTGCCACTGCAAAAATACTTCATCAAGGATACAAGATTGCTTCGGGCGAAGGGGAAATCAGAAATAGTGAAGGTAAACTATTAGCTAAAGGCAGTGGAACATTTAAAATCTTAAGAAGCAAATGAAGAGGAGTGAACAATACATGTATGATCACTGGTCAATAAAAAAAGTAAAACTATAAAAAAACACAAAAGGCAGCGAAATTACAAAAATCTTGGCTGCCTTTATGTTTCATCTAAAGTAAGGTTTCTTTTATTCATTCCCAAATCACCGTTTTGCACATCGGCCTCATTTTAAAACATTTCTTCAAATGCAAATGAAATTCCTATTCCATCTTTAATTGCTTTTCTAATGATTTCTATGTTGTTGGTTACCAATTTGTAAACCTGACAGTAGATTGGAAAAATCCAGAAAATTAAATTAGAACTAAGGCTGTCTCTATATGTAAATATCGCTTTCTAAACTTAACTATTATTTAAAGATATATAACTATCATGTATTTTACTATATTGTTAAGAAAAGTTAAAATAAAGTGAATATTATGAATTTCACAAAAAAGGAGAAATATATTTATGGCCAAAACATTAACTGGAAAAACAAATCTTACTACAAAAACGTATTTGAAAGAAGAACATCACATATTCAGAAAAGCTTTTGCTAAATTTTTAGAAAAAGAAGCAGTACCTTTTGTAGAGAAATGGGAAGAAGACAGGTTAGTCCCTATATCATTTTGGAAAAAAATGGGCGAACAAGGATATTTATGCCCTTGGGTAGGTGAAGAGTATGGTGGTTTAAATGCTGATTTTGGTTATTCTGTCGTAATCAATGAAGAGTTCACTAAATTAGGGTTAGGACCCGGCGGTGGTGCTATACTTCACAGTGACATTGTCATTCCGTACATTGATAGTTACGGAACAGAAGAACAGAAAAGACGCTGGTTACCGGGTTCTGTTTCAGGTGAAATTATAACAGGTGTTGCGATGACAGAACCGGGTACAGGGTCTGATCTTGCTGCACTTAAGACGACTGCAGTAAGGAAAGGTGACTATTTTGTCATCAACGGTGAAAAAACGTTTATTTCAAATGGTATCTTAGGAAATCTGTTCGTTGTCGCATGTAAAACGGATCCTCATGCAGTTCCTGGATATAAGGGAATTAGTTTAATAGTCGTAGAGGAAGGCACACCAGGATTTAAAAAAGGAAAGCAATTAAAAAAGATGGGGATCCATTCACAGGATACAGCGGAACTCATTTTTGAAGATGCGATTGTACCAGTTGAAAATCTCCTTGGTGACGAGAATAAGGGGTTTTATTATCTAATGTCTAAGCTTCAACAAGAACGATTAATTGTGTCGATTTCAGCTATTGTCAGTGCTGAAAGAATGCTAGAAATTACATTAAACTATGTGAAGGGACGGCACGCTTTTGGAAAACCTATCAGTTCCTTCCAAAACACACAATTTAAACTTGCGGAGCTTGCAACAGAGATTCAAATTGGCCGTGCGTTTTTGGACAATTTAATAGAGAAACACATAGATAAAGAGAATTTTGTAACAGAAGTGTCGATGGCCAAATGGTGGACAAGTGCATTGGCAAAGAAAACAGCCTCAGAATGCATGCAACTGCATGGTGGGTATGGATTTATGGAAGAATACGAGATTGCCAGATGGTACCGTGATGTCGCAGTCCAATCAATCTTTGCAGGTACAAATGAGATAATGAAAGGAATTATCGCATCTAACCTAGGATTATAATAATTTTGCAATTAACATCACAGTTTTCCACTTTGTAATATGTCAGATTCACCATATCAATGGGGTACTTTGAAGGCAATATATAACAAATTGTGAGAATGGAGTGAATTAAATGACATTGCTTAAAGGGTTGAAAATATTGGATTTTTCTACATTGCTTCCTGGTCCATATGCCACGATGCTGCTAGCAGATCTAGGTGCTGAGGTTTTACGAGTGGAATCTGCTACAAGACCTGATCTCTTGAGAGACGGGTATCCACGTGATGGTAAAGATTCAGTGAATCATGGTTATATCAATCGCTCAAAAAAGTCGATTACCCTAGATTTAAAAAAAGCAGATTCTATTGATATAGTGAAAAAATTAGTTGCTGAATACGACATTGTATTAGAACAATTTCGTCCAGGTGTAATGGAACGCTTGGGATTAGGCTACGAAGCCTTAAGAGAAGTAAACCCCAAATTAATCTACTGTTCAATCACTGGTTTTGGACAAACTGGGCCATACCGCCATCGCCCAGGACATGATAACAACTATTTGTCCATTGCTGGAGTTGCAAGTTATTCAGGTCGTCAAATAAATGGACCTGCACCAGCGGGAATTCAAATTGCGGATGTAGCTGGCGGTTCCTTGCATGGGGTAATTGGAATTCTGTCAGCTGTTATCCATAGAGGCCGTACAGGTGAAGGACAGTGGATTGATATCAGTATGACAGATTGCAGTTTTGCCCTCAATGCTACCACTGCAGCCGGTTATTTGATGGGAGGAATTACCCCTGAGCTCGAGCAGACATTTTTAAATGGAGGTATCTTCTATGACTATTATGAAACAAAAGATGGCCGCTATTTTTCTGTAGGAAGTTTGGAGCCTCAATTCCGTAAGCTTCTATGTGAAGGAATAGAACGTCCAGACTTGATTGAACTCAGCTTAAGTGAGCTGCAAGAGGATATTCAGGCTTTTAAACAGGCGGTTCGGACTGCCTTCCTTTCAAAAACATTTGCAGAGTGGCAAACAATCTTTGCTAAAATCGAGGCTTGTGTGGAACCAGTCCTTACATTTGCCGAGGCATGTGAGCATCCGCAAATCGTGAGTCGGGGAATGATTGTAGAAGTTCCGAGACCAAATGGGGGCTATCAAAAACAGGTAGCTTGCCCGATTAAGACTTCTGTCTTCAAGCCCGAATATAAACATATCGGCGTGGGACTTGGTGAGCATAACAAAGAAATAGTAAATCCACTTCAGCAATTGCAAAAATAGAAGGAGAGAAATTTGTTATGAAATCTTTGGAGGATATTTTTTCTCTATCTGGTAAGGTGGCGCTGATTACGGGGGCAAGCCGCGGATTAGGAAGGGAAATGGCATTAGCGTTTGCAAAAGCGGGAGCTGACATTGTTATCGTCAGCCGTAAGCTTGATGCCTGTGAAAAGGTGGCAGCTGAAGTAGAGGCACTTGGCAGGAGGGCAATGCCAATCTCATGTCACGTCGGGCGCTGGGAGCAAATCGATGAACTTGTTAATACGGTTTATGAGCATTTCGGAAAAATTGATATTTTAGTCAATAATGCCGGGAAATCGCCATTATATGAGTCCTTGGCAGATGTAAGTGAGGCAATGTGGGACAGCGTCATCTCGTTAAATTTGAAAGGACCGTTTCGACTTGCTGCTTTAGTGGGGAAACGAATGGCAGGGGGTGAGGGAGGTTCGATTATAAACATTAGCAGTATTACAGCAGTCAGTCCGACGGCGGATGAGGTACCATATGCCGCTGCAAAGGTTGGTTTGCATGCGCTTACAATTGGTGTTGCCAACACCTATGGACCAAAAGTACGCGTCAATTGTATTATGCCGGGGGCATTTTTGACGGATATTTCAAAATCATGGGATGAGACGGTCATGAAAAAATTTGAAAGTCAAACTTCGTTAGGGCGGCCAGGCCGGCCGGAAGAAATTATCGGAATGGCTCTGTACCTTGCATCTGATGCATCGAGCTATACCACCGGTGCCATCATTCCAGTTGACGGCGGTTACCGGAAATAATTCATTCAATCAAATAATCTTAACATAGAAGGATTGAAAAAAGTATGTTTGAAAAATCAGAGAAAGCAAAGCGGTTTGAACATGATCTAATTCAATTTATGGACAAATACATTTATCCAAACGAAGCTGTCTACGAGAAACAATTAAATCAAAATCGGTGGGATGAACCGCAGGTAATGAGTGAACTAAAAGAAAAAGCAAAAAAAGCAGGGTTATGGAATTTATTTTTACCTGAAAGTAATAATGGTGCAGGATTGACCAATTTAGAGTATGCCCCGTTGTGTGAAATCATGGGCCGGTCAGCGATGGCACCTGAAGTATTTAACTGTGATGCACCGAATACTGGAAATATGGAAATCTTGGACCGCTTTGGAACGGAGGATCAAAAGGAAAGATGGTTAAGACCATTATTGGAAGGGGAAATAAGGTCTACTTTTAGTATGACAGAACCGGATGTAGCCTCCTCGGATGCCACCAATATCAGAACCAGTATACAAAGAGATGGCGACTATTACGTGATAAATGGACGAAAATGGTGGCAATCGGGAACTGAATCTGCAAAGTGTAAAATATTGATCGTCATGGGAAAAACAGATCCCTCTGCTCCGAAGTTTGAGCAGCAATCTATGATTCTAGTACCAAAAGACACTCCCGGAGTGAAGATTGTCCAAAAGTTAACGGTACTTGGATATGATGATGCTCCCCATGGACATTCAGAGATTATTTTTGAAAATGTTCGTGTTCCTGTATCCAATATTTTATGGGCAGAAGGGAAAGGATTTGCGATTGCCCAAGCAAGGCTTGGCCCGGGAAGAATTCATCATTGTATGCGCCAGATTGGAGCTGCAGAACGTGCCTTGGAATTAATGATTAAACGGGCAAAAAGCCGGGTAGCTTTTGGAAAACCAATATCTGAACAAGGTGTTATTAGAAATTGGATTGCGGAGTCCCGCATCGATATCGATCAAGCCCGGCTTTTAACGATGAATGCAGCCTACATGATGGATACAGTTGGCAATAAAGCAGCTCGGGCAGAAATTGCCATGATTAAGGTCGCTGCCCCAGAAATGGCGTGTAAGGTCATTGATCGCGCCATTCAGGTACATGGTGCTGGCGGTCTCAGCGATGTTTTTCCTTTGGCAAGAATGTACGCACATGCAAGGATGACGAGAATTGCTGATGGACCAGATGAAGTGCATAAAGAAACCGTAGCGAAATTGGAAATTAGAAAGTATGCCGAGTAATCTTTTGGATAGAAAAAGCTTTGTTGGGAGCTGTTTGCATGAGTAAAGAGGTAAATTTCAAAACGACATCAGAAAATGGAATGGACGATTTGAACTGGGAAGCAGTTAGAAGATATCTGCAAAAACATATTGATGGGTTGCCAGATCAACCATTAATGGTGAGTCAGTTTCAAGCAGGGGCATCTAATCTTACCTTTCTCATTCAGTGTGGAGACTGGGAGGCGGTATTGCGCCGCCCTCCCTCTGGACCGCTTCCGCCAAAAGCCCATGACGTAGAAAGAGAATCAAATATTATGTCCCGGCTTCATCCGTTTTTTCCGTATGTACCGAAACCATATTTATTTTGTGAAGACAAAAGTATCATCGGAGTACCATTTTATGTGATGGAACGAAAAAACGGATTGATTTTCGATAAGGAATTCCCAATGGGGATCACCTTTTCAGAGGCAGATTGCAAACAGGTCTCCTATCTGGTTGTCGATACCATGGCAGAACTACATTCGGTAGATGTCAAAAAGGCCATGCTTGAGGAGTTTGGCCGGCCGCAGGGTTTTTTGGAAAGACAGGTACATGGCTGGATTAAACGGTTTCAGCTTTGCAGGACGGAAGAAATCTCCGTTTTTGAATCGCTTTCCAAGTGGCTGGTCGAGAATATTCCCCAATCAAATGAGGCTGTCCTTATTCATAATGACTACAAATTAAATAATATGCTCATTTCAGAAGATCTTCAAAAAGTAGAGGCGGTGGTGGACTGGGAATTAGCGACGATTGCCGACCCCTTATTCGATTTAGGAACTACTCTCGGATATTGGAATCAGCATGATGATCCTGAATTGCTTAAGCATGGGCTCCCAAGTATTACAGCAAATCCAAGCTTTATCAATCGTAGAGAGTTTGTTGAACGCTATGCAGCGAAAACAAAGCGGGATGTCTCCAACCTCCACTTCTATTTGACCTTTTCATATTTCAGAACGGCCATTGTACTGCAGCAAATGCATTATCGCTGGAAAATAGGAGCCTCCCAGGATAAAAGATTCGCTGCCTTCACTAATTCGGTTAAAGTATTCATGGAGCATGCATACGAACATTCGTTGAATAAAGGGAATTTTCGATTGTAATGAGTAATAGGCATTATTCGATTTTTTTAAGGGAGGTGTAATTAATAGAAAAATAATAGATTTCATGAAGAATGTTCACGTTTTTTCTTTATCAATAAAAGGGGGAGATGAGAAAATGAACTTTGGAAATTTACATGAGCGCTTACAAATATATGCGAAAAACAGACCAAATGATGTAGCTGTAATTTATGGTGATACGAATAGGACATATCTAGAACTGTATGAAAGAGTAAATGCTCTGGCCAATTCACTCATTGAAGCAGGTGTAAAAAAAGGAACACACGTTGTATTGTACATGAAAAACCGAATAGAAATGCTGGAAGCTTTATATGCGCTATCTACCGCTGGTGCAGTTGCGGTACCCGTCAATTACATGATTGAAGGAAATGATCTACGTACATTAGTGAATAGCTCGGATGCGACGCATGCCATTGTAGAGACGGAAAAGCTGGCTGCATACGAAACGGTTTTAGACGTTCTTCATACAATTACTGCTAATTCGACAATCATCATTGGTGGAACAGCTTTATCCTCCATTTACTTAGATTATGAGAAACTCATTTCCAATGGATCAACGGAACCACCTAACATTGAAGTGACTGGTAAAGACGTTGCGGCCATGATCTACTCATCGGGTACCACTTCATTACCAAAAGGAATTTTGTTTACACATGAAACGATGATTTACCGGGCATTTATTGGAGCAACTGAATGGAAATTAAATTTCGGTGATACTGTATTGATATCTGTTCCAATGTATCATAGTGTTGGCCATTTATTTTCATTTTATATAGGTTTGACTGGTACCAAACTTGTCATTACAAGAGATTTTGATCCAAGAGATACGCTATCTAAAATTCAGAATGAAAAGATAACGTTTGCGTTTTTTGTACCTACACAATATGTAATGATGTTGCAGGTTCCAGATTTTGATGATTTTGACCTATCGTCTTTGAAGATGTTACTTTGTGCTGCAGCACCACTAGCTGAGTCTGTTAAAAAGCGGATTATCGAGAAGTTCAAGACAAATTTATCAGAATTTTTCGGGTGTTCAGAAACTAGTGCGTTTATTATCCTTCGTCCAGATGATGTCATTCGTAAAACAAGCAGTGTCGGTCAACAATGTGCCTTTTTTCAAGTTCGGCTTGTTGATGATGAAGGAATAGATGTAGGTGTTGGGGAAGAAGGCGAGTTTGTCGTTCGGGGAGCTGGATTATTTAGTGAGTATTATAAGCTGCCGGAAGAAATGGAAAAATCATTTTTACCAGGTGGTTGGTTTAAGACTGGGGATATGGGCAAAGTAGATGATGAAGGATTCTACTACTTGCTTGACCGCAAAAAAGATATGATTATAAGCGGTGGTGTCAACATATATCCGAAGGATATTGAAGATGTTCTATTTACACATCCTGATATTCTGGACGCTGCAGTCATAGGTATTGCTGATGAGAAGTGGGGAGAAGCGGTAAAAGCTGTTGTTGTATTAAAGTCTGATTCAGATATTGACGAAAAGCAATTGTTAGATTTTTGCAATTCAAAACTAGCAAAATATCAGAATATTAAAGTGCTCGAAGCGGCACCTTCCCTTCCGAGAAACCCCTCTGGAAAAATACTAAAAAGAGAACTACGGTTAAGAAGTTAGTTCTAAAAAACAAACGATCTATGAAAACTCTCTTCCTAATAACACTATCTTTTTCAAGGAGTTGTTGTTGGTGTTCCATTATCTAGATATGGGTAAAGGTGAACCATTGGTGTTGATTCATGGCTTTGGCAGTAAAAAAGAAAGTTGGAAAAATCAATATGAGCTTTCAGAATCATATCGGTTAATTATTCCTGACTTATTAGGGCATGGTGAATCAAATGACGTAGAAAATATATCGATACCGAATTTTGCTAAAAATATAATTAGCCTGCTAGATCAATTAGGAATAGAATCAGCACACTTCTGTGGTATTTCTTTAGGTGGAATCATAGTACAGGAAATTTACAAATTATTTCCAAAGAGAGTAAGGTCCATGATTTTATCAAATACCACTTCATATCTACCGAAAACTGGGGCAAAGTGGATTCTTAAAAAGAAAATTGACCAATTTTTATCGGCACCTAGAGAAAATATAGTCTCAGCGGCTGCTTCAAATTGTTTATATGATCAAAATCCAGAATTTATTCAAGAAGTAAAAGATGCTTTATTATTAAAGGATGAAACATATATTAAAACAGCAAAAGCAACAATAGGTGTAAATTATTTATTTATGTTACCTTTTATTAAAGTACCAACACTTATTATTGGAGGTTTATACGACAAACTTTTACCGGTAATATTAGCTAGACAGACACACCTAATGACCTTAGGAAAAGCAAAATTGGTCATTTTGGATGAATGTGGTCATGCACCTATCATTGAATGTAAAGAAAGATATAATGAATTATTACTTGAATTTCTAAATGAGCAGAGTCAAATTTATGAACAGGTAATCTAATGAATGATCCAACTAAACATGGACAAAAATTATTATTAAAAAAGCTATGTTAAAGAACTTGTTTATTTTGATTTTGAAGCTCGTTGATTGGAGCGGAAATCAACAGACTAGTTTAACAGAGCCATTAAAAAAGAAACGTTTAGGTGCTATGGGTGCTTAAACGTTTCTTTTTTCTATTTTATTATTTTTTTCGTAAATCATGTTCTAATCTTGTTAGGAAAACTTTTGATGGCTCGGTTAAATGGTTGTCCCTCAAGCAAACCCAGCCTACATGAAACGACTCCCAGCATGATACCTCTAAATCAACATATGCGAGGTTTGCAATTTGCATTATGAGGCTGCGCTCAAAGGATAAATCCATCGCAATCGTCGAAGCAAAACCTTCAGAAACCAATTTTATTATGGTCTCTGAATGATTTGTCCAAAACAATATATTCAATGACCCATACGTACGTTCAAATTCATCAATAGACTTTTGTAAAATTTCATCCTTATAAAGTACCAGTGGCAACTGACGAAGGTCTTCTATCGTAATGGATTTTTCCAATACGAATGGAGAGCGTTTGCTTACCACTAGCAACAAATTACCCTCTAATAATAGTCCCTTTAATAAATTGCGTTTTTGCATTAATTCTTCGCGTAATATCATGATAGCGACATCGATATGATTACTTTGGAAATCAGCTTCGATTTCCGAGATTGTTTTCTCAGTGATCGACAACTTGAGTTGAGGGTAGTCTTCTTTAATATTCACGAGAGTATCGACAATTAAGGATGTAAGTCCGGGTGAACTGGCTATTCTTAATTCGTTGGTTTGTGGATTTGAATACTCCATCGCTGCCTTTTTCAGGAGCTGAATTTGGCTTAATACAGAATTAGCAATGTCAATGATGTTTTGTCCTTCTGCTGTAGGAGATGCGCCCAAATGGCTGCGATGAAACAGTTTAATCCCAAGTTCCGCTTCAAGATTTGAAATTGACTGGCTTATTGCAGGTATCGTGATGTCTAAATGATTAGCTGCCTTAGATAAAGATCCGGCTTTAGTAACTTCAATAATATATTCAATTTGTTCCAAATTCATGAGAACCACCCTTAAGTGTTAGTTAAATCCTTTTAAGTTAATTTAAAATTTACCTAAACCATAGAGCTTATTATAATGAAAAAAGAGAGAACATTCAACATAGTCTGACGGCCAGAGTATAATCGAGTTTCTCACACTATTTGGCAATGTATTGGAGCAATTTCTAAAGAAGAAAACTGTTGTCATTGTTAATCGCACTTATTAAATAAGATTTAAATTAACGGAGGTCATGATGATGTTTTTGACGGACAAAGTTGTTATTATTACAGGCGCTTCCAGTGGAATTGGCCGTGCAACTGCCAACAAGATGGCAGAGCAGGGAGCAAAAATCGTTGTAGCAGATTTTAATGAAGCGGGTGGGGTGGACAAGAAACCGTTGATCAAATCGTGTCAACAGGCGGAAAGGCTGTATTTATTAAGGTAGACGTTTCTATACAAGAACAAGTCGAGAATGCTGTGAATTTTGCTGTTGAGCAATACGGCAGGCTGGATGTCATGTTTAATAATGCAGGATTTGGAATCACTAAACCTTTTATCGAACATGATCCAGTTACTTATAACAAAGTTGTAAGCGTTAACCAGCATGGAGTTTATTACGGGATGTACTTCGCAGCTAGAAAGATGGTTCACTTGGAATCAAAGGGGTTATCATTAATACTGCTTCTGCACTAGGTATGATGGCATCATCCTATAAAGTTAGCTATAATGCGTCAAAAGGTGCAGTGGTTATGATGACCAAATCAGCTGCTCTAGACTTAGCGCAATATGGTTATTCGCGTTGTAGGTATTGCGCCAGGAGGAGTTGATACACCTATTCTTGACCAGGCAAAGGTGAGGGATGGTGTCGAAGAACAGATCAAAAAACTGCATATGAGAAAAGTTCTTTTAGACTCAGAAGAATTGGCAAATGTTGCCGCTTTCCTAGTAAGCGAGTCAGCAAGTGGAATTAATGGACAAATCATCAATGTGGACGATGGATTTACGAGTTTTAAAAGCTGGTAGTATAAGCCTGGGCTTGAGGGGATAACCAAAATAGTAGGTATGAACTTTTCATGTCAATGGAGGATTAAACATGTAAAAGGTAGTAGAAAAACAATTTTTAAAGGAGGTGATATAAGAGAATAATAGGATTTAACAATCGTTGGGAAAATAGAAATAAATGTTTTACCTGTTGTTTTTAAGATAATAAGTTCACGTTTTTTACATCACGAAAAGAAAGGTAGATTAATAATGAATATTGGAAATTTACATGAACGATTGCCGATTTTTGCAAAAAACAAACCCAACGAGATAGCCGTTGTTTACGGAGATACAACAAGGACATACCAGGAACTGTTTGATAGGGTAAATGCGTTAGCAAATTCGCTTATTGAAACAGGCGTAAAAAAAGGGACCAACGTTTTATTGTACATGAAAAACCGAATTGAAATGGTAGAAGTTTTGTATGCGCTGTCAACAGCTGGTGCTGTTGCGGTACCCGTCAATTACATGATTGAAGGAAATGATTTACGCACATTAGTCAATAGTTCGGATGCCACTCATGCCTTTGTAGAAGTAGAAAAGCTAGAAGCCTTCGAAACGGTTTTAGACGTTCTACACACGATTAACTCAAGTTCGACAATTATCATCGGTGGAACACCTTCCATTTCAACCTATTTTGAATATGAAAACCTCATAGCCAATGGTTCAACGGAACCTCCTAACATTGAAGTCACGGGGAAAGACGCTGCGGCAATGATCTATTCCTCAGGAACTACTTCCTTGCCAAAAGGGATATTAGTAACACAAGAAACAATGATTTACCGAGCATTTATTGATGTTAGTGAATGGAAATTAAATTACGGTGATACTATATTGATTTCTGTTCCAATGTATCATAGTGCTGGACATTTATTATCATCTTTTTTAGGTTTGTGTGGAAGTAAACTTGTTATTACTAGAGATTTTGATCCGAGAGGTACCTTATCTTTAATTCAGGATGAGAAGGTAACGTTTGCGTTTTTTGTGCCTACACAATATATCTTGATGCTTCAGCTTCAAGATTTTGATGATTTTAATCTATCTTCTTTGAGATTGTTACTTTCTGGAGCAGCACCACTTACTGAGTCTGTAAAAAACCGAATTATCGAGAAGTTTCAGACTGATTTATCTGAATTTTTTGGGTGTTCTGAAACTAGTAACTTTTTAATTCTTCGTCCGGAGGATGTCATTCGAAAAACAAGCAGTGTCGGACAACAGTTTGCCTTTTTCCAAGTTCGGCTTGTTGATGATGAAGGTATAAATGTAGGTGTTGGGGAAGAAGGTGAGTTTGTTGTTCGGGGCGCTGGATTGTTTAAAGAGTATTATAAGCTGCCGGAGGAAATGGAAAAATCCTTTTTGCCTGGCGGCTGGTTCAAAACTGGAGATATGGGTAAAGTGGATGATGAAGGATTCTACTATTTGCTGGATCGTAAGAAAGATATGATTATTAGCGGTGGTGTTAATATCTACCCGAAAGATATAGAAGAAGTCCTCTTTACACATCCTGACGTCATGGACGCAGCGGTAATTGGCATTCCTGATGAAAAGTGGGGGGAAGCAATAAAGGCAGTTGTTGTATTAAAGTCAGAGTCGGTGGTTGACGAACAGCAATTAATCAAATATTGCAATGAGAGATTAGCTAAATTTCAGAATATAAAGGTGCTCGAAGTGGCTCCTTCCCTTCCGAGAAATCCTTCTGGGAAAATACTGAAAAGAGAACTTCGTTTAAGAGGATAATTCTAACAATTTAACAATCTTTTGATTAGTACTTTATAAAAAATTAACTTCTAATAGAATTTGCACAGGAGGAAAAAGAAATGCACGTAAAGGAATTATTTGATTTAACCAACCAAACCGCAATTGTTACTGGGGGAGGAACAGGGATTGGAAAACAAATCGCTTTTGCTTTTGCAGAAGCGGGAGCAAATGTTGTTATATGCTCGCGTAACGTTGAAGTATGTCAGGAAGTTAGCAATCAAATTAAGGAACTTGGTGTCAAATCGCTGGCAATTAAATGTGATGTATCTAATCCTGAAGATATAAATAATGTTATTTCCGAGACACTAAAAAAATTCGGAAAGATTGATATTTTAGTAAATAACAGTGGTGCTACCTGGTATGCTCCTGCATTAGAGATGCCAGTGGAAAAATGGGACAAAGTAATGGATGTAAATCTGAAAGCAGTATTCCTCTTTTCACAAGCTGCAGCCAAATTAATGGTAGAGCAAGGATCAGGCAAAATTATTAATGTTGCTTCTGTTGCAGGTTTTGGCGGTCAAAATCCGGAAAAAATGGATGTAATTGGCTATACAACTAGTAAAGGCGCTGTCATCACGTTTACTCAAGATCTAGCAGTAAAACTTGCACAATATAATGTCCATGTAAATGCAATCGCACCAGGATATTTTCCTACCAAAATGGCAAAATCTGCTGATAAATTACTCAGGGATTTAGCGCCAATTGGTCGAGTTGGTACAGATTATGACATAAAAGGTGCAGCATTATTTTTAGCTTCAAAAGCTTCAGATTATGTCATCGGTCATGTTTTGCCAGTAGATGGCGGACTCAAAGCAGTAGTTTTATAGAGTTGTAGTTAGTTTAGTCAAATACAAGCAAACTATGTATATAGCAATTAGTAAAATATAAAAAATGAAGGCAAGGTGAAGAAAATGAGTAGAGAGAATAATACTAACAATTTAAGAGAAATAAAGAGTTTAGAAATTCTATGGAATCAAGCCTATCAACAACTGGATGTTTGGAATGACCGAGCTAAATATCGAGAAGAAGTACTTTTAACCTCTGTAGAAAATCTGGTTGATGATGTTAAACGCAATCAAGATAATGCGAAGGAATTCATTGAACAGTTTACAAAAGAACAGTTAGATTGTGAAAAAAAAGCTCGAAATGAATTATTTTCATATACTACAAGTCTTTCACAATTATTCCCCAAAATTTCACATTTCGATATTAATCAAAATTTTAATCATTTCCTAAATAAAGTGTTGGAGTTATCAAAACTACCAGTTGAAAAGCTTTCAAGACCTGAATTTCTTGAAAATTTAATCAAATCAACAGAGAAATATGTTGAATTTAAACGTAACAAACGTGAAAGGTTAATTGATAGCCTAAAAGAAAAGACGATGACCATTCACAATAGTCAAGAAAAATTAATCCTTTTACTTTCAACACCTATAAAAAACGTTTTATTTCCGGTAAGTAAGTTTATTGTGCAACCAAGAAAAGGTAATGAAATTTAACTTGCTTAAGATTTATGACAATTATTTGAGAAAGGCTGGTAAAAAGGATGTCAAAAAACAGCACGTATGATCCCTTTGATACATTAACCAAGCTTACTGTTCAAATGGAAAATCAGGTGAATGATTTAGTATATCAGTTAACGGACAATAAGGAATTTGTTGGTTTATTAAAAAGGGGTACTAATATACAAGCTCTTTTACAAGAGCGTTTAAATAAGAACAACGGTTTGTTGGCCTCAAAGTTAAACATACCAACAAAAAACGACCTGGCTGATGTGGCAAAAATTGCGATTCAAACAGAGGAGAAACTGGATAGCTTAGAAGAACAGCTTTGGAATTTAACTGATTTTGCAGATAAAACGAATCGAGAAATTGAAAGTATTGTAGCAGCATCCAGTGAAGTTTTGAAAGTAGCAAAACAACTAAATTCCGAATTAGCCGAATTAAAAAAAGATCAAGCAGAATTAAGTGAACTTAAAAAGGAGTTTACTAAACTAAAAGAAGAAATGAGTGCTATGAAAGAATTTATCACGTTTACGATTTCTTCAGAGTTGAAAAAAGGTACTGAAATGAAGCAGAAAAAATCCAAACAAGCTGAACCAGTCACGTCTGATAATAAAAATTAAATGGACCGGAGAATAAGAACATGGCATTGATATCCCAACTAATGAATAATATCCCCTCAATGGATTTTACAAAAGAACAAAAACGATTGAATCGCTTTATTAATAGATTGAATGATCCTAAACCAAAGGTTAACCAAACACCAAGACAAGTGGTTTGGAAGAAAAATAAAGCAACTTTATGGCATTATCCTGCAGTAGAGAAAAAGTATGAAACACCTATATTTCTTGTTTATTCTTTAGTAAGTAAGGCATATATTTTGGACTTGGCTCCTGGAATAAGTGTAATCGAACAATTAGTAGGCCGTGGTTACGATGTGTACTTGCTTGACTGGGGTGTACTAGGATATGAAGATAAGGGCATTACATTTGAAGATTATATTGTAGATTACCTGCAAAAAGCTGTAAGAAGGGCACTTCGTCATTCCAACGCAGATGAGATTACCCTTTGGGGTGCTTGTCTAGGTGGTGTAATGGCTTCCATGTATGCTGCAATTGCGGAGGAACCTATTAAAAATTTAATCCTTACAACTCCTCCAATTGATTTTAGAGCAGTTATACAGATGCTTCCGGAAAAATGGGCTGAGGGAATTCTAAATAATGAAATAAATATAGATCGCTTTGTTGATGTAAATGGACTTATACAGCCTAGGTATATGTACACTCTCAGCCGATCCATTAGTGCACCTATTAACTTAAGTTCATATACAACGCTTCTTAATCATTGTTATAACGATAAATTTGTAGATAAATGGTCGCGTATGGATATGTGGACGAAGGATCATGTTCCGTTGTCCGGAGAAGTTGTTCGTCAAATCATTAATGATTTTATAGTAGAAAATAAGTTTATCGAAGGGAAGTTAACCGTCCGCGGAAAAAGGGTGGACCTTAAAAATATTCATGCCAATATACTTGTCATGACAGCAGCAAATGACACTGTGGTCCCAGAAGAAGCAAGTCTTCCAATCATGGATGCAGTTTCTAGTAATGACAAGACCTACGAGACGTTTATGTTTGGACATATTGGAATGTTTCTATCAGACAAATGTCCAGCCTACATTGATAAGTGGTTAGAGAGTCGTTCTAAACAAGTTCAAAATTAATTCGATATAGAAACGTACAAGCACTCCACTATGGGGTGCTTATACGTTTCTAAGTTGGATTTATTAAAATGCAGACATGGAGATAAAATAACAAATACTACATAAAAATGAATTTATGTTTTAGCTTTTTGAAAAGTCTTCCTCTAATCTTGCAAGAAATATCTTCGCCGGTTCGGATATTAATTTATCTTTCGAACACACCCATCCTACTGGTAAAGGTCTCCAGCGAGAAAATTCGATTTCAATACAAGTAAACTCTTTATTTATGATAGATGAATTGTGCCTAAAGGGGATATCCATCGCAATTGTAGCGGCAAAGTCTTCATGTACTAACCTTTGAATGGTACTCGAGTGATTCGTATAAAATAATATATTCAATGGGCCAAATTCATTGGTTAACAGACCCAGCATACGTTGTAATATCTCAGTTTTATGGATTACCAGAGGCAGTTTTAACAGTTCATCAATGGAAATGGATTTATACCGCGCAAGGAAAGACTTTCGGCTTACGACCAATACAAGTTTACTATCAAACAGTCGTCCTGTTAAAAATTGTTTATTTTCAAATAAATAATCATCAAATAATATCGTCAATCCAATATCGACTTTTTGCTGCCGTATGTCCTCTGTAATTTCTGCCATGTTTTTCTCTGCCATGATAATCTGGGTTTGAGGGTAGTCTCTCTTAATACTCTTAATAGTATTTAAAGCCAATGGCATTAACCCGGGAATACTAGAAACGCTTATCTCCTTGAATTGAGGTTCTGAAAAGTTTAAAGCGTCCATTTTTATTTCCTGAAGGATACTCATTGCATGATATGCTTTTTTTAAGATGATTAGACCTTCAGGAGTTGGTGTTGCTCCCAAATGACTCCGGTGAAATAACAGGATTCCAAGCTCTGATTCGAGATTGGAAATAGATTGGCTAACAGCAGAAAGTGTGATATTTAAATTGGCTGCTGCTTTGGACAATGATCCTGTCTTCGCGATTTCCACCATATACTCAAGTTGTTCTATCTTCATAAAAATATCAACCTCTTTAATTTATCCTAAAACTGCCTATAATAATTAGATTTGTCTAATATTGTAACAGATTTACCTTCTGATTTACTTTTATTTTTAATAGAATGTAAATTTTACTATTATTCTATTCTGATTAGGCGTTAATAAAACTATTTTGTTGCCTCTATATTTGATCCAATGCATTTTCACTATGTGTTTGTAAAACCCTTTAATAATTTTTAAGAGGATGTTAATTAAGTTTAAATTCCTCTAAACCCTATTATTAAATTATAATGAAACAAGATTCATATATTAATTTGAATTGTTGAACAATTGACAGCGTAATCATCAATCCTAACGATGTTTTACTAAATTAACAAAAAGTGAAAAAAGGGGATAAAAATGAAAGCTTGGCTATTTGAAAGAGTAGGAGAACCTATGAAGCTGGTTGATTTACCCAATCCAAAGGCGAAACCTGGTTGGGTCGTACTTAATGTAGAAGCGGTAGGAATGTGTCATTCGGATATTGCGATGACCGATGGGACAGGAACAAAGTGGTTATCCCACTTGCCTATAGTCCTAGGACATGAAGTATCCGGGACGATTGCTGAAATTGGTGAAGGCGTTAATGGGTTCAAAGTTGGTGATCGAGTAGGTGTGTCTGGGAGTGCAGAGGATGATGAAAATGTTGTTAATAACGGAAGCATTCTCGGCGACAGTATTCCAGGTATCCATGTAAATGGCGGGTATGCGCAGCAAACGATGGTTCGTGCTTCTCGTCTTATCCCAATACCTGATGAAGTTTCCTTTGAACAGGCTGCTGTTGGGACGGATGCCCTTACCACTGCTTATCAGGCTGTGATGTCGTCCGGTAAGGTTAAATCGGGTGATGTTGTAGGAATTATTGGACTTGGCGGATTAGGAATGAACGGTCTTCGTATTGCTGCAGTATCTGGGGCAACTGTTTATGGAGTGGACCTTAATGAAGATCTTTTTGAAGAGGCTATGAAAAATGGAGCAAGTGGATGCATTAAAGATATTAGTGAGTTAAGATCTGTTAAGCCGAATGTCATCATTGATTTTGCTGGAATGGGTACGACAACTTCCGAGGCCGTGAAAGTGGTAAATGTGAATGGCCGTGTTGTTGTAGTAGGGCTAGGAAAGCTTGAAGCAATAATTGACACTCAAGTACTGATTAGACGCCGAATCGAATTAAAAGGGTCTTTGGGTGGAACTCATGAGGATTTAAGGCAGGTCTATCGATTACTTGCGAAAGGTTTAATTACCCCGACATTAACAGAAGTCCCATTTAATGAACTTAACTATTATTTAGAGCAATTCCGTGAAGGAAAAACACGGGGGCGTATTTTTACCCGTCCCAATTGTTAAATCTATTATTAAAACTATGAGAAAAATGATAACGATTCCTTAACGGAAAAGATGATGAAGGGAGGTGAAATATATATTTCATTCTGCATTAAATGTCCCAATAAACTAATTTGGGGCAGATGCGAAACTCGATTTATGCAAAAAAATCACTAGTTAATCGGAGGGGTAAGATTAATGTTAGCAACAAAAGGATTAAGTCATGCATCACGTAATTTCCCGGAGAAAACAGCGATTATCGATGGGAATCACCAATTTTCCTATAAAGAATTTGCATCTCGGACTGCAAAAGTAAAACAGTCCTTGAATCAGCTTCAAGTAAAAAAAGGAGATCGGGTTGCGCAGTTAATGTTAAATGAATTTCGATATATAGAAATTACCTATGGCGTAATGGCAGCGGGAGCAGTCATAGTTCCGCTGAATACGAGACTTAATCTTGTAGAAATAGTAGATATTTTAAATGATTCTGGAGCAGAAGTACTGTATTTACATAAGGAATTTTTATCGATCATTCCTGAACTTAAAACTCACGTTAAAAAGTTAAGACATATTGTTTTGGCTGAGGATGAGGATATTGCCGAAGGGTTTGATGGTATAGAAGGAGTTCACCCCTATGAACGACTCCTGAGAGAGCAGAAGGAAGAAACTTTTACTGTAGAAGACATCCATGAAGACGATGTAGCAGGTATTTTTTATACAGGAGGGACTACTGGACGCTCCAAAGGTGTAATGCTTACGCATAAAAACATATTAACTAATGCATTTCATGCAGTTGTAAGTTTACCATACACAGAAAAGGATACCTATCTACACGCTGCACCAATGTTTCACTTGGCCGAAGCTGGCGGGATTTTTGGACTGACCATGGTGGGTGGAACACATGCCTTTGTCCGCTCATTTACACCTGGCGATGTCCTTGAATCCATCAACAAAATTAAACCAACGTGCATGCTGCTGGTACCGACCATGATTAATATGCTGATTAACTCACCTGATTTTCATCAATATGATGCAAGTGCATTGAAGAAACTTCTTTATGGTGGTTCTCCAATGGCACCTGAATTATTAAAAAAATGTGCCGGGTTAATGCCCCAGGTTGAGTTTTACCAAGGGTATGGAATGACAGAAACCGCTCCAATTTTATCCCTGCTCAAATCGAAAGATCATGTAGGGAAGCGTTTAGTTTCATGTGGACAGACAGTTCAGGGAGTGGAAATGAAGGTTGTTGACCAAGAAGGAAGAGAAGTGCCTGTAGGGGAAATTGGAGAGTTTATCGCTAAAGGCCCCAATGTTATGAAGGGATACTGGAATCTACCAGAAGAAACTGCAAAAGCGATTCGGGATGGCTGGTATTATACAGGAGATATGGGTTACAAAGATGAAGACGAATTCTTCTACATTGTGGATCGTGCCAAGGACATGATTATTTCCGGCGGTGAAAATGTATACTCTGCTGAAGTTGAAAGTGTATTGTACAAGCATTCCCATGTGTTGGAATGTGCGGTTATTGGAGTACCGGACGCAAAATGGGGAGAAGCGGTGAAAGCAGTAGTAGTTCTGAAAACAGCAAATAGTGTGACCGAGGAAGAACTTATATTATATGTTCGCCAACATCTTGCCAACTATAAAGTTCCAAAATCGGTTGATTTTATGACTGAGCTGCCGAAAAACGGTACAGGAAAAATATTAAAACGTGACTTACGCATGCAATACTGGAATGGACAATCAAGAGTAATTAACTAAGTTTATAATTATTGGAATATTAAAAATACAACTGGAGGAAATTGAAATGAACATTAAGCAATTATTTGATTTAACTAATAAAACCGCGATCGTAACTGGAGGCGGAACGGGGATTGGAAAACAAATTGCTTTTGCATTTGCAGAAGCAGGAGCAAATGTTGTTTTATGTTCCCGTAAAGTTGAAGTCTGCCAAGAAGTTAGTAATCAACTAAAAGAAATGGGTGTTGACGCACTTGCATTAAAATGCGATGTTTCAAATCCAGATGATATCGATAATGTCATTTCGGAGACAGTAAAGAAATTCGGAAAGATTGATATTTTAGTCAATAATGGTGCGACGACTTGGGCAGCACCTGTGCTAGAAATGCCTGCTGACAAATGGGACAAAGTTATGAACGTAAATGCAAAAGGGGTATTCCTCTTTTCACAAGCAGTCGCCAAATTAATGGTCGAACAAGGAGCAGGTAAAATCATAAATATTGCTTCCATTTGCGGATTAGGTGGACAAACGCCAGAAATAGGTGATGCCATTGGCTATTCTGCAAGTAAAGGCGCAGTCATCAATTTCACTAAAGATTTTGCTGTAAAACTTGCACCTAAAAATGTCCATGTCAATTGCATTACACCAGGATTCTTCCATACTAAGATGGCTGATCCTATTATTGAACAAGCAAAAAGATTTACACCGATGGGACGCTCCGGCTCAAACTATGACATGAAGGGTGCAGCTTTATTCTTAGCATCCAACGCATCAGATTTCGTAACCGGACAAGTATTAGGAGTAGATGGCGGAATACAAGCAGCCATCGTTTATTAGAAAAAATTTTGATTTTAATCTTAGAAGAATAGGAAAGGTGAAGAATAATGAATAAAGAGAATAGCATGGTTGAAGAATTAAAGAGTTTAGATCTTTTATGGAATCAAGTATATCAACAACTGGATGTATGGAGCGAACGAGCGAGTCAAATAGAAGAAAACCTTGTAAACTCAGTAACAAATTTAGTAGAGAATGTAAAACGCAATCAACAAAATGCAAAAGAACTCATTCAACAGTTTACAAAAGAACAATTGGAGTGGGAAAAAAACGCTCGAAACCAGTTATTTTCATACACAACTGTCCTGTCAGTGCTCATACCAAAAATCTCATATGTTGATATTAATCAAAACTTTGAGCAATTCCATAATAAAGTAATGGAGCTATCTGAGCAGCCGGTTGAAAATCTTTCCAGACCTGAATTTCTTGAAAACTTAATTCAAACAACAGAGAAATATGTTGAATGTAGGCATAACCGTCGTGAAAAGTTAGTGGAAAGTATAAAAAGGAAGACGAAGGTCATTCACAATAGTCAAGAAAAAGTTATTCTATCACTTTCCAAGTATATGAAAAACGTATTATTTCCAATTAATAGATTCATTGATCCACTAAGCAAAGTATCAGCTGTTCGTGATGAAATTTAATTAATAATTGGGTGAAAAAGTTTAACACAGCAAATAATAAGAGAAAGGCTGGCAAAAAGGATGTCAAATAATAGACCATATGACCCTTTTGATTCATTAAGTAAAATCACTAGTCAATTGGAAAAACAGATGAATGATCTTATATATCAGGTGACGGACAATAAAGAATTTGTTCGCTTATTAAAAAGGGGTTCTCTTTCACAAACCCTTTTACAGGAACGTTTAAGTAAGAACCAAGAATTGTTGGCATCACAGTTAAACATCCCAACAAAAAACGACCTGGCTAATGTGGCGAAAATTTCCATTCAAACAGAAGAAAAACTGGATGGGCTAGAAGAACAGCTTTGGAATTTATCCGATTCTGCCGATAAAACGAATCAAGAGATTGTAACTATTGTAGAAATATCTAAAGAAGTTATGAAAGTGACAACACATTTAAAATCTGAATTATCTGAATTAAAAAAAGAAAAAGCAGTGTTAAGTGAATTTAAAAAAGAATATATGGAACTAAAAGAAGAAATGAATACAATGAAAGAATTATTGAAGTCTTTCATTACTTCTGAGGAAAATAATCTTACAGAAATAAAGAAGCAAAAATCCAAACAACTTGAACCGGCTAAAGCTGGTAATAAAAAATAAGCTGAACTGGAGAAATGAATATGGCAATGATATCCCCATTAATAGACTATATTCCATCCCTTGATATCACAAAAGAACAGAAACGATGGAATCGTTTTATAAATAGATTGAATGATCCGAAACCAAAGGTTAACCATACCTCAAGACAGGTGGTTTGGAAGAAAAATAAATCAACATTATGGCATTATCCAGCTGTAGAGAAAAAGCATGAAACTCCAATATTCATCGTTTATTCCTTAGTTAATAAGCCATATATTTTTGACTTGGCTCCTGGAATAAGTGCTATCGAACAATTTGTTAATCGCGGTTATGAAGTGTACTTGCTGGATTGGGGAGTACTTGGATATGAAGACAAAGGAATCACCCTCGATGATTATATTGTCGACCATCTTCAAAAAGCAGTAAAAAGGGCGCTTCGTCATTCCAACGCAGAAGATATTACCATTTGGGGTGCTTGTCTCGGTGGGGTAATGGCTTCTATCTATGCAGCCATTTCGGAGGAACCGATAAAAAATTTAATCCTTTCAACGCCTCCCATTGATTTTAGAGCCGTAACACAGATTCTTCCAGAAAAACTGGCTGAAAGTATACTAAATAATGAAATAAGTGTGGATCGTTTTGTTGATGTAAATGGACTGATTCCACCGAGATATTTGCATTATCTTTGCCGTTTCATATCTTCACCTATTCACTTTAGCTCATATGCTACGCTCCTAAATCATGGCTATAACGATAAATTTGCTGATAAATGGGCCCGTATGGATATGTGGACGAAGGATCATGTTCCAATGTCTGGCGAAGTTCTCAGACAATTATATAATGATTTAATCATAGATAATAAGCTTATTAGAGGTGAGTTATTCGTCCGCGAAAAAAGAGTGAATTTTCAAAATATTCAAGCGAATTTACTTGTTATGACAGCAGCAAATGACAATGTTGTCCCGGAAGAAGCCAGTCTGCCAATCATGGATTTGGTTTCCAGCAAGGATAAAACCTATGAGAAATTTGTGACTGGTCATATTGGAATGTTCCTGTCAAACAAGTGCCCAGACTTTATGGATAAGTGGCTTGCCATGCGAACTAAACAAGTCTAATAAAAATACACAGTGGGAAAACAAATGCTTCCCACTGTGTATCTTAATTCATTTTAAAGAAGGTCCATGTCTTACAGACTGTTATAAAGTTTTTAAATATTATAAACTTTATATATTTTTTTGTTTTTGGGCTATTGACGAAATGTGACCCATATGTGTAAAATACACCTATAGTAATTTTATTGAGGTGTAGTCATGAAAAATAACAATAATGAAAAAAATGTTACTCCATCTAAGCAATTTATCCTTCCATTTATATTATTGCTACTTAGCAGGATGTCGCTTCATGGCTATGAACTAATTCAAAAACTTCAAACTCTAGGTTTTCACACTCTTGACCAAGGAAACTTGTATCGTTTATTGAGACAACTAGAGAAAGATAATCTTGTGCAGTCAGAATGGCAAACAAATGGTAGTGGCCCTGCCAAACGATGTTATTCAATAACTGATACTGGTAAAGGGTATTTAGAGGGCCATGCAATACAACTTGAGCAATACCAATCCATGCTCGATAAATTTTTCAAAATGTATTTTAGTTTTCTTGAGCTCTACCTTCCCCCATTTCATAGGGAGGATAAAATAGAGAAATTAACAAAACAATTGAGGAGGAACGAAGATGAGCCAAAAGGTAATTGATCAAAAAGAGGAAGTCCTAAAAAAGGAAGTTAAAAAAGGAGAGGTTAAAAAAGTGGAAGTTTCAAAAGTGGAAGTACCAAAAGTGGAAGTTCTAAAAGTAGAGAAGCAGAACGAAACAAGCTATGTTACCGATTCATTTATTAATATTTTTTGGGGCCAATTTGAAGCTGCAGTTTCTCGTACAAGAGAACTTAGAGAACAACAGCAAGAACTTTACTTAAAGGCTATAAAAGAAACAACCAAGTTCAATGGTGTGTACCGCAATACTTTAAAGGGTCTTTTTGAACAAGTTTCAACAATAAATAGCGACTTGCGTAAAGGGATATTCCAATACAATGTTATTCAAGGAAATGAATCTACTGAAGTGATGACTGAATCTTTAAAAAGTCAAGTAAATAAAGCAGCTAGTAAATTAGAGGAGCTTTATTTAACTCCAATTAACTCAGCATTTGATTTAATTGAAAATACAGAGAAGCGTTTTGAACAAAGCAGCGAGGCATTCATTGAATCTACAAATGAAGCATTGAATGCTTGGGAATCTGTTACAGATAACTATTTAAAACAAGCTAGAGAAACGCATGAAGATATTGCTCGTAGATTAGAAGATAGTGTACGTGGACTAGTTACTTCTAGTAAATAGTGTACATATCTAAAAGAAACCACATTTTATTCAGATGTGCCTTTCTTTGTTAATAGATAACCTAAATCGCACAAAAAAGCAGCTTTACCTCCAAGGCAGGCTGCTTTTTTTAATAAAAACGATTTTAAAACATAGTATTCCATCTTCATATTATTACTTGAAAGTAGGTAATTGAGTAAAGTGGAGTGAGACAAGTATGCATAACCTTAGCACTGAACAATTGCTAGAAGCCTTTGATTCTGCTATTAAGTTAAATCTTTGCAAAGACTTTGTTCTGCTATTGGCTAATGAGTTAGATACACGATTTAATAATGAATCATCACCCATAAATGATTATAGAAAAATTTTAGATCAGTATATTAATTCAGATTAGAAACCTTTCTCGTAGATATGTGGAATGTTTTTCAGTCATAGATTACTTGCACCTTAAGAAGATACAATTGACTTTTTGATATCTAATAAAAGTGGAGGCATTTTTATGAGTGACCAAGAAAAGACTATATTTATGAGTGAACAAGAAATGACTTTACTATATAAAACGTCAAGCATTTTAAGAAAAGATACCAGCATTATGAGACTAAACGATATTATTGAAGAACTTGTTCATTTTATAGAATCAAAAACAAATGATGTCAAATCTCCGGATCAAGAATAGAAAAGAATCAATATTAGATGTAAAAAGCCTATCCATATACTTGGATGGGCACTTTTCATTTTTAAGGATATCAACAAAAAAACTTAAATATACCCCAAAAACTTGGATTTAAAATCAGTCAAATTACTGTAAAAAAACCCACATATCGTTCGACGATTTCCGCATCGATCGAGATTTTTTTGTAGCTAAAATATTGGTTTATTACTAGATTAAGAAGGTGATTCATCAAATTCAATTGAAGTTTAACTAATATTTAATGATACTTAACTATCGTGTATTATACATTAAAATTATTGGAAGATAAAATAAAATTAATAATATTGTAGGCATTGCAAATTTAATAGAGATGCTGTGAGAGGAGTGATGCAATTTATTTTTTGAATATTAGAAATTAAATTTATTGCAAAAAAACATTTGAATGAGGAGAAGAAAAGCCTTATGAGTAAAAAACAATCTAGAAAAATACTTGCAGGAGCTCTATCTGTTGGTATGCTATTATCTCAAGGACAAGCATTTAATGTATTTGCTGAAAGTCCATTTGATGTCATTGGACAAGAAGGTCCGCGATATAATGCGACCACAAACATAAACACTGAAAACATTTTGAATAGCCTAACTCCGGAACAACGTGAAGCTCTTAAGAACTCACAATCGTCCGGTGCAAGAGGACTTCAATTATCGCAAAATGTAAATCTTGATAGCGAAGAAGTTGTATCAGTAATCGTAGAGTTTAAGAATAAGCCTCAAAAAGTGGCTGTTCTTGAAGCGGCGGCAAAAGGAAAAACTTTATCAGCTGATACAGCAAAGAACAATGCAGAAGCTGATCATGCAACCTTTAAGAAAGATTTAACTTCTAAAACAAAAGGAACTTATAAAGTAAACCGCGAATATAAAAGCGCCTTCAACGGGGTATCATTACAAGTTCCGGCAAACAAATTAAAAGACTTAGTGAAATCAGCAGCAGTTAAAGCTATTTATAGCAATGAAATTATAAAACTAGAAGAACCGATTGAAGCTACTTTCGAGTCAAATGGGCAAGGAATGGCAGCCGAACGTTCTTACCTAAACGTAGATAAGCTTCACAAAGAAGGGTTCACTGGTAAAGGTGTAAAAGTAGCTGTACTTGATACAGGTATCGACTACAATCACCCAGACTTAAAGGATGTATTTAAAGGCGGGTTTGATTTCATCGACAATGATGCTGATCCAATGGAAACAACTTATGCTGATTGGGTTAAAGCTGGCAAACCGAATCCAGCTAATAACGGTTCAGACTATGTAACAGAACATGGAACACACGTATCTGGTACGATCGCAGGTCAAGGTACAGCGGATAGCGAGTTCGCTACTACTGGTGTTGCTCCAGATGTCGACCTATATGTATATCGTGTTCTTGGCCCACAAGGCGGGACATCTGAAAGTGTTATCGGCGGAATTGACAAAGCCGTAGAACAAGGAATGGATGTTATCAATCTATCATTAGGTGCTGCCATTAACCATCCGCTTTATCCTACAAGTATTGCCATCGATAACGCAGTGTTAAGTGGGGTAACAGCAGTTGTTGCTGCAGGTAACGAAGGAAACGAAATGTACACTTTAGGTTCTCCTGGTACTTCGCCATTTGCATTGACGATTGGTGCAAGTGATGTTCCAACTACGATTCCGACAATGAAAGGTCATAATGACAGTTTGACCTCCGATATGAAATTATTAGCACGAGGTTATAATGACGACCTTTCAACATTTATTGGTAAAACGTTCAGTATCGTAAATGTTCCAGGAATCGGTCAAGCATCCGATTATAAAAACATTGACGTAACAAACAAAGTAGCTCTAGTACAACGTGGAACAAACGGCGTAAATGAAAAGGTTGCTATCGCTAAGCAAAAAGGAGCTGCGGCAGTCCTTGTGTATAATAACGTCGAAGGCTACATGCCATTCTATTTAGCAGAAGGCGGAGATTACATTCCTGCCTTCAATATGACAATGGCTGATGGTCTTGCCATCAAACAACAAATTGCAAGCGGCAAAACAACATTTACTTTCAGCGATTTGGGTCAAGAAACATCCAAAGGTGATGAATTAGCTAGTTTCAGTTCTCGTGGACCTTCTTATATCAATTACGATATTAAACCGGAAGTTGTGGCGCCAGGTGTTAGTGTATTGTCGACGGTTCCTGGATTTATTCACAATCCAGACAATCCATCTGATTTCGAACATGCCTATGACCGTATGTCAGGAACATCAATGGCCACTCCATTCACAACAGGCGTTGCGGCATTAATGTTACAAGCAAAACCAGATGCACAACCTGAAGATGTAAAAGTAACCTTAATGAATACAGCGGACCCACTAAAAGGTGGCTACAGCGTATTTGAACAAGGTGCAGGGCGTGTGAATCCATATGAAGCTGTTCATTCTGCAATGGAAATCAAAGTAAAAGACGAAACACCAACGGGTATTAATAATCAATTAGTAGATGTTAAAGAAACAACCGGTGCACTTAGTTTCGGCAAAGAATTTTTCATAGGCAAAGACGTTAAAGATTCTCGTACTCTAAAGTTTGAGAACAATAGTTCTAAAGCTAAAACGTTCGATGTAAGTGTTTCTTTCCAAACTAATTTAAGAGGTTCTAAGGATGCAGAGAAAAACGGCGTAACTGTTACTACGGACAAAACCGTTAGAGTACCTGCAAACAGCAATATTTCAAGAAAAGTAGACCTTTTCATTCCAGCATCAGCTGAAAAAGGTATCTATGAAGGGTATGTGGTTTATACCAACCAAGATGATCCTGCCGAATCATACCGCCTTCCATTTGGGGTTAAATATATAGATGAAGGATTCAAAAATGTAACACATATTCAACGCTCAGGGACTAGTGATCGAAATAACTTAACGAATCCATTATTTGTCCCTTACTTCTTCACCAAATTCACCTTAAAGTCTCATATCGACTGGATTGACGTTGTGTTAACAGATGTAAATGGTAAGGGCTTAGGAATAACAAATTCATATAATGGTTTTGGTCGTGAGGAAGATAAGGAATATACGATCACTTCATTTGGCGGATACATTTACCCGTTTGTAAATGAAGAAGAGACGCAGGTAAGCAGCAAAGCAGCCCTTGTACCAGAAGGTCACTACAAACTTAAATTAATTGGTTATGGTCTTGACGGTGCAACATTTATCGATTCACAAGACATCTTCATTGATAACACAATGCCTGATAAATTCGACTTTAAAGTAGAAGGCGAAAAAGAAGGCAACCCGTTCGTTGAATACAAAGAGGGACAGCAAACAATTGGACTTACTGCTTCTATTCATGATAAAAACATTGAAGTGATGAAAGAAGCGGGTATTCCTGCGAATCAAGGCCAAAACCAAATCAGGTATTCTTATGATAATCCGTTTGGATTAAATGGACAGCTTAAATTAGATGACAATGGAAACGTCAGCGATGCCATTCTAATGAATCCGAATAAACAACCTTTAAATGTATACTTTATGGGCGGCGACCAAGCAGGTAATGCATATGGTAAGAAACAATACTATTTTGTGAAAGACACAACTCCATATGTCTTCGGTTCAGTGGATGTAAAAACACGTTTAAATCAAGCTATAGCACATTCTGGAGATGAAGTTAAAGTTACACTTCATGCAAATAACGTACAAGATGTAAGTGAAGCTTTATTTAACTTCGACGTAAATACAACTGACACTAACGTGGTTCGGATTGATTTAAATCCTGCAGCACAAGCTTTAGGCGGACATTTAACAAGAGTTACAACTACCCCTGGAACTGGTACAACTGTTAAATCCGAGGTAAATGTTGCTTTTGATCAAAATGTATCAGGCGATATTCCGATGGTTGATGTCACAATTAAAATTGCTGATATTAAAGATCCGGCAGGTCAATCTAGTTTCGCTAGTGTAACTTCAACAATTACAAGTCAAGCTGTAACAACAAAACCATTTACGTATGTCACACCTATTACGATTTTGCCAAACTTCATTACTGTTAAAGGATACCACCATGCTGAAGGTTTCTTGAATCCAGCAAATGGACAATTCGATTCCAAGAGAGATTACACAACTCATGGAATTAAAGTAACCATTCAAGACAAACAAGGAAAGACGTATCCAATAACAGTGAATAAAGGCGGACAATTCTACGCAACTGGAATACCGCTTACTCGCGATGAAATGACACTCATTCAAGATATTCCAGGACACTTCACGACATTCAATAAGTTTAATGATGAAGGTAATCACACCTACAAAACAATGGATGGCATTGATTATGGATATCTTAAAACATTAGGTACTGAAACGGTTGATACGGCAATTGGCGGGGATGTTAACAAAGATAATGTAATCGATATTTACGATGCTCTAGCAATTCAAACCGCATGGGGCACAAATAACCGCAATTCAGATATCAACTTCGATGGCACTGTTGACGCTAAAGACTTTAGCTTTGTAGAAAGAAACTTTGGGATTCAAAACCCTTGGGTGACAAATGCCCCTAAAGTAGTAAGCAAATACAAATCCAAAACAGTTGAAGATATCAAGAAAGAATTAAAGATTCAATAATTAGGTCATTTGGATCCTAAATAAATAAAATAACCTTTGCTCTAAATTCTAAAGGGCAAAGGTTATTTTATTTTTGCAGTATTATTCAAGAATTTACAAAAGAGACAAAGGGAACGACATCACATCAGCCCCAATAATCCTGAACAAATTTCAAAAATAATTGGGCAGGGGGGGTAAGAGGTTTGTCATTTGCATGAATGGAATAAATAGATTTAATTAGTAGATCGCTATTTCTTAAGGGAATAATAAGGATATCACCGTTTAGAACATCCGCATCATTTTTAAATATTTCTTCAAAGGCAATCCCGATACCCATTCCTTCAATAATCGCTTTCCGGATAATTTCGACATTGTTGCTGCTAATAACCACTCGGTTCTTGGAAAAATAGGATTTCAGCAAGAACTTCATTAAATCGCCTTTGTAGGTGGCCAAACATTCATTTTTTAGATCGTCTGGAGTTACAAATTCATGGAATGCAAATGGAGAGTTCTTCCCAACTAAAATGCAAGGGCTTCCTATTGCCAGTTCTTTATAAACTAAGTCAAGTTCATCTTCTAATTCTCCTTTATTTGAGGCGATTATTCCGATATCACATTTTCCAGTTTTAACATCTTTAAATATTTTTTTTAAATCCTCTTCCTGGATTTCTACTATAACCTCAGGAAATTCGATTTGAAGTTTCAATAAAGAGTTAAAGGCCGAATAAGTCAATCCTGGTATACAAGAAATCTTTAGCTCAGTTTTAGCTAATGTTTCTTGTAATTTTGCTTCTTCTCTTAACTCAATAATTTTAGAGAGGACTTCGTATGCTTTCTTGATAACGGCTTTCCCTTGTTGTGTCGGAATCATACCTGTTTTTGAGCGTTTAAAAATTTGAATGCCTAGTTCTTTTTCTAAGTTCGAGATGGATTTGCTGATGGCCGGAGGTGAAACATGAAGCTTTTCTGCTGCAGTTGTGATCGAACCTTGTTTTCCAATTTCTGCTATGTATTGTAATTGCTCAAAATGCATAAAATCCCCTCCGAGATTTAACTAATATTTAATGATAGGTAACTATCTTGTATTTTACACTATTATTGGCAAAAGTTAAAATAAAATTAATATTATGAACTCTCAGTGAATAATAAAATTTGAAAGGAGTTAAAATTAATGGGTTATGATGTAAGAGCAGTAACGATGGAAGCTAAATATATACAAAATGAACATAAAATTTTTAGAGAATCGGTTCGAAAATTTTTGGAAAAAGAAGCAGTTCCTTATTATGATCAATGGGAAAAAGATGGAATTATTCCTCGTGAGTTTTGGCTAAAGGTTGGTAATCAAGGATTTTTATGCCCGAATGTGGATGAAAAGTATGGTGGTTTGAACGCAGACTTTACGTATTCGGTCATTTTTACTGAAGAATCAGAACGTGTAGGTACTAGTTTAATAGGTATAGGATTACATAATGATATCGTTGTACCATACATAATTGAGTATGGGTCCGAGGAACAAAAGCAACGGTGGCTTCCAGGTTGTGTGAGTGGTGAAAAGGTGTCGGCAATTGCCATGACCGAACCTGGGGCTGGTTCAGATCTTGCCAATATTAAAACGAAGGCCATAAAAGATGGAGATTCCTATATCCTAAATGGAGAAAAAACATTTATCACGAATGGAATTCATTCCGATCTTATCGTGGTGGCATGTAAAACTGATTCCAATGCGGTTCCTGCCTATAAAGGGATTAGCTTGCTTGTGGTTGAACGAGATACACCCGGCTTTTTTAGAGGGAAAAAATTGGATAAAGTTGGTTTGCATGGTCAAGATACTGCTGAATTAATTTTTCAAGATGCACGTGTTCCAGCAGCCAATCTTCTAGGTGAAGAAGGTAAGGGCTTTTATTATATGATGAACAAACTCCAACAGGAAAGGTTGATTATAGCGATATCAGCTCAGGTTAGCGCTGAAGAAATGCTAAGAATGACAATCGACTATGTGAAAAATCGAAAAGCTTTTGGTAATTCCATTAGTCAATTTCAAAATTCTCAATTTAAAATTGCCGAGATGGCAACTGAGATTAAATTGGGTCGTAGTTTCGTTGACGATCTTATTATCAAGCATATGAATGGAGATGATGTTGTTACTCAGGTATCAATGGCGAAATGGTGGATCACCGAAATGGCCAAAAGAACGGCATCAGAGTGCATGCAGCTATACGGTGGATATGGTTTTATGGAAGAATATCCGATTGCCCGCAGATACCGAGACATTCCAGTTGCAGCGATTTATGCGGGAACCAATCAAATCATGAAGAACATCATTGCAAAAAATCTTTTAGGTTCTTAAAAATAGATAGTAGAGTCATATGAATTTCGGATTAATTCCTGTTTTTCATTGGCTCTTTTTATTTCTCTTAAATGTGAAAAATAGACTCTTCTCGTTGATGAAGATGTATATATAAACTTTAACTATTAATTAATGATAAGTAACTTTTATGTATTTTACATTAAAAAACTGAAAAGTTAAAATAATAAAAATGGCATAACTCTATTAAAGTATTAATTGAAAAAATAAGCAGGGGTGTGAGAAATGGTTAAAATGCTTGAAATAAGAGAAATGGTGAGGTTAGTAGATCAATCGTCTCTTGATAGTTTGGAAGTGAAAAATGAGGGACTTAAAATTTTAATAAAGAAGGGGAAACCTTCTCAGGTTGTTCATTTAAAGGAGCCATCTACTCAATTAGGTTGTTCAGTTGACGTACAAATAACTGAAAATTCCGGTGAAGTCAAATCTAAGGCCGATTTGACTTCGCAACCACGTGTGCTCCAATCAAACCATGTTGGTACGTTTCAATCCTTAGCAAAACCAGGAGACAAAGTTGAAAATGGTTCATTAATTGGCCGTTGTTCCGTGAAGGCACTCAATTTAAATTACGATATCACATCAATTCATAACGGCGTTATTTCTGAAGTTCTCGTGGAAGAGGGACAACTCATCGATTATGGACATCCAATCTTTAAAATAATTGCTGGAAAGGAACTTGTACATGTTTAAAAAGGTTCTTATAGCTAACCGAGGAGAAATTGCTGTACGTGTGATTAGAGCGTGTAAAGAATTGGGGGTATCAACTGTAGCTGTTTATTCTGAAGCAGACCGTGAAGCCCTTCATGTACAAATGGCAGACGAGGCATATTGTTTAGGCCCAACCCCATCAACAGAAAGTTATTTGAATATGACAAACGTCATTAGCATTGCTCTATTAACAAATTCGGATGCCATCCACCCTGGTTATGGATTTTTAGCAGAAAACGCTACTTTTGCTGAAATCTGCGCGGATTGTGACATTTCGTTTATTGGCCCTGAAGCAGAAGCGATCAGAAAAATGGGGGATAAAGCGGTCGCAAGAGAAACGATGAAGAGTGTTGGGGTGCCTACGGTTCCTGGAACCGATGGTTTAATTAAAGATCTTGAAGAAGCTGTAACGATAGCGAAGGAAATTGGCTTCCCTGTAATTGTAAAAGCTACTGCTGGCGGAGGCGGGAAGGGAATGAGAGTAGCGGAGGATGAAGAAGTTTTACGAAAAGCCATCATTCAAGCACAGAAAGAGGCTGAAACGGCATTCGGAAATGCTGGTGTATACCTCGAGAAATACGTGGAAGAACCTCGTCATGTTGAAATTCAAATCATGGGAGATATGCATGGAAATATCGTCTATTTAGGGGAACGAGACTGTTCCATCCAACGGCGCCATCAGAAACTTGTGGAAGAAGCCCCGTCACCAGCCCTTGAACAAGAGATTCGTGAACAGATGGGTAAGGCAGCAATATCGGCAGCAAAAGCTGTTGGTTACCATGGTGCAGGCACAGTTGAGTTCCTTTTAGATAAAAATGGTCAATTTTATTTCATGGAAATGAATACGCGCATACAGGTAGAACATCCCGTGACAGAAATGATTACTGGGATTGACTTAATCAAGGAACAAATTTCAGTGGCAGCAGGATACCCGCTGTCGTTCAACCAAAGTGATATAAAAATAAACGGCTGGGCAATTGAATGTCGGATCAATGCAGAGAACCCCGCTAAGAATTTTATGCCTTCCCCAGGGAAAGTGGAAATGTACCTGCCTCCAGGGGGGTATGGTGTGCGGGTTGATAGTGCAGTCTATCCTGGATGTGAGATATCTCCTTTTTATGATTCGATGGCAGCAAAAGTAATTGTTTGGGGAAAAGACCGTGAAGAAGCCATCAGGAGGATGAAAAGGGCGCTTGATGAATTTGTCATTAGCGGAATAAAAACGACTATTCCTTTCCATCAAAAATTACTTGAACATGAAAGTTTTGTTAAAGGTCAGTTTAATACGAAATTTCTTGAAACAAATCCAGTACAGTTAGAGGAGTAATTCCACTTGTTACTATTTTTAAAGGGGAGAAAGAGACATGTTTAAAATTCATGAAATAAGAGAAATGATTAGATTAATTGATGAATCGACAATAGAGTGCTTAGAAATAATGAAGGGGGATTCCAGCATTTTTCTTCGGCGAAATGGAATGATAAGTCCCGCTCTTATTCAAGAAAACAAATCTATTAAACTGGCTGTACCTTCAATCTCTGAGGCATCATCTCTTGTAGAAGAAGCAACAACGAAAGAGATTTCTGATGGCACTAATCAAGCGGCAGTCACGATGGAAATTGTCAAAAAAGAGGAAAGGACACCAGAAGTTCAGGAAACTGGAAACCTAGCAAAGATTGTTTCTCCTATGGTAGGGACGTTTTACAAGGCGCCAGCGGAGGATGCCGCCCCGTTTGTAAAAATTGGTGACGAGGTTGATAAATCAACCGTTGTCTGTATCCTTGAAGCCATGAAATTGTTCAATGAAATTGAAGCGGAAATGACGGGAGAAATAGCCGAAGTGTTAGTTGAAAATGGTCAACTGGTTGAATATGGTCAACCCCTATTTTTAGTAAAACAGACGTCATAACTGAAATGAAGGGGTCAGAAAAAAAGAAAGGGGTTAATTGAAAGGATGACAGAAAAATCTTTGTTTCAAGAATTTCCGACACCATCATTTCAACAGTGGCGAGAAGTCGTGGAGAAATCATTAAAAGGGGCTTCGATTGAAGAAAAGCTAGTAACAAAAACCTATGAAGAAATTCTACTTCAACCTATGTATAGGAAAGAGGATGTCGAAAACTATCCTCATTTATCCTCACTGCCAGGTGATTTTCCATATATGAGAGGTACCAATGAAGAAGGCTATAGGGAAGTACCCTGGGATGTTTGTCAGGAATTGAATTATTCAACACCAGAAGAGTTTAATCATGCAGCAAGAAATGATCTGGAAAAAGGGCAAACCATGTTACATATGGTCATAAACGAAGACAAATGGTATGAACCTAATTCGAATCAGAGAAAAATACATCCCCTGGGTGTTTCCCTATCAAATCTACAAGATTTTCAAATAGCATTCCAAGATATTAATTTGGAGGAAATTCCAATATATATCGAATCTGGTAGTACTGGTTATCCATTTTTTGCAACTTTGATGGCCTATTTAAAAACACAAAAGGTAGATACCAAGAAAATAAGAGGCTGTATTGGAATGGACCCATTGGGCAAACTCACCCTAAAAGGAACGCTTCCTTACTCTATCAATCAGGCATATGAATTAATGTCCGATTTAACTAAGTGGTCTAAACTGCATGCGCCAAAATTACAAACTATAATGATCGGTGCTCGTCCATACCATGAAGCGGGTGGGAATGCATTTCAGGAATTGGCGTTTGCCGTTGCCACTGGAGTTGAATATCTTCGAAATCTAGTAAATCAACACAATTCGATTGATGAAGTTGCGCAGCGAATGAGTTTTTCCTTTTCAATTGGTTCAAACTTTTTTATGGAAATGGCGAAATTTCGTGCTGCACGTATGTTGTGGGCGCGTATTGTAAAGGAGTTAGGCGGAAATGAAACTTCACAAAAGATGCACATTCATGCACGAACTTCCGCATGGACAAAGACAATAAATGATCCTTTCGTCAATATTTTAAGAGGTACGGTGGAAGCTTTTGCTGGAATTATGGGCGGGGTTAATAGTCTTTGTGTATCTCCATTTGATGAGGCCATTCGTCCGGCTGATGAATTTTCTCGTCGTATCGCACGGAATACACAATTGATACTAGAAAAGGAAGCTCATTTGGGGAAGGTAGTGGATCCAGCCGGAGGATCCTGGTATATTGAAACATTAACTTTTTCTCTGGCAGAAAAAGCGTGGGAGCTTTTTCAAAAAGTGGAAGAGTTGGGTGGAATGTATAGTGCACTGCAAGAGGGTTTTCCTCAAAAAATTGTAGCGAGAACCGCTGATGAAAAAACGGAGAACATTAAACGAAGGACACAAAAGTTCGTTGGAGTCAATATCTATCCTAAATTGAGCGAGCCCTCAATCGGCAGTAGAGTTTCGAATGAACAAAACAAGTTCCAAAACCAAACGTCAGCACTGGATCAGGTTGATTCTTACGATGATCACCAAAATTCGCTCGTCAACTCCCTTTTTGTTAAAGAGGCAATACAAGACTTCATATCCAATCATGCAATCGAAAATGCAATCATCGCTGCAAAAACAGGTGCATCCATTGAAGATTTGGTTGCAGCAATAAAGCTGCCCGTTTTTATTACGCCTTCCATTCAAACACTGCACATTCACCGCGCGGCAGAACCTTTTGAAGAACTTCGCAGGAATTCAGATGCATACAAAAAGAGGACGGGAGGACTTCCAAAGGTATTTGTAACGAATATTGGAGTACTTCCAAATGATAAGCATCGTATCGATTTCATAACTGATTTTTTTGAAATTGGGGGATTTACAGTGATTCAACATGAAGGACTTCCTACCATAACCGAAGCAGTTACGGCTTACCGCTTTTCTCAAGCAAACATTGTTGTCATTTGTACTCGTGAAGATCATTATTCGGAGGCTGTTTCTTCTTTAGCACGAAATATTAGGAGGTATAAGGAGGAGGTACCGATTGTATTGTCAGGAAATCCGTCGCAAGTGGATAAAGGCTTGTACATCCAGGCGGGAGTAAATGATTTTATTCACCCAGAAGTGAACATCTATCAAATGCTGCTTGAACTTCAAGAATTGGGGGGAGTTAGAAAATGTATAAAGTAACGGATTTTACGAAAATGTCCTTCCAGGATACTTTTTCAACCACCATTCTTCCTGAAAGGAAAGAATTTGATGCAGTATGGGATACGTTAGAGAACATTCAAATGAAACCGCTTTACACCGATTCCGACCTCAACGATGTGGAACATTTGAGTTTTGTGTCAGGAATGGCTCCGTTTTTAAGAGGACCATATCCCGCCATGTATGTAAGCCAGCCATGGACGATCCGTCAATATGCCGGATTTTCCACCGCAGAGGAAAGTAATGCTTTCTACCGCCGGAACTTAGCTGCTGGACAAAAGGGTTTGTCAATTGCCTTTGATTTGGCGACACATCGCGGTTATGATTCCGATCATCCACGGGTAGAAGGTGACGTCGGAAAAGCAGGGGTAGCGGTCGATTCCATCTTGGATATGAAACTACTTTTTGATGGGATTCCATTGGATAAAATGTCAGTATCCATGACAATGAATGGTGCAGTCCTTCCGATTTTAGCCTTTTATATCGTGGCAGCTGAAGAACAGGGGGTCCACCAATCACAATTATCGGGGACCATTCAAAACGATATCTTAAAAGAATACATGGTTAGGAATACCTATATTTACCCACCGGAAGCATCAATGAGAATTATTGCGGACATCTTTTCCTACACTTCCAAGAATATGCCGAAATTTAACAGTATTAGTATATCTGGTTACCATATGCAAGAAGCGGGGGCGACTGCAGATATAGAACTGGGATATACCTTGGCAAATGGGTTGGAATATGTTCGAACAGGATTGAAAGCAGGAATCGATATCGATTCTTTTGCCCCAAGGTTATCATTCTTTTGGGCAATTGGAATGAATTACTTTATGGAAGTTGCAAAAATGCGAGCGGCACGTTTATTGTGGGCAAAACTTATGAAATCGTTTGATCCAAAAAACGATAAATCGATGGCCCTCCGTACACACTCCCAAACCTCAGGTTGGAGCCTGACAGCACAAGATCCGTATAATAATGTGACTAGAACCTGTATCGAAGCAATGGCAGCAACTATGGGACATACTCAATCCTTGCATACGAATGCTTTGGATGAAGCGATTGCTTTACCGACTGATTTCTCGGCAAGGATTGCTCGTAATACGCAGCTATATCTTAAAGAAGAAACAGGTATTTGTAATGTGGTTGACCCATGGGGTGGTTCATACTATGTAGAATCATTAACACATGAATTGGCACACAAAGCCTGGGAGCATATTCAAGAAGTGGAGTCATTGGGTGGAATGGCAAAAGCCATTGAAAGCGGTTTACCCAAAATGCGGATTGAAGAAGCTGCAGCCAGGCGTCAAGCGTATATTGACTCTGGAAAAGAAACGATTATAGGTGTGAATAAATATCGATTGGAGACAGAAGATCCAATCGATGTACTGGAAGTGGATAATACCGCTGTTCGAGAAGCACAAATCAAGAGACTGCAGAAGCTGCGTGCAAATCGTGATGAGTCACTCGTGCAAAAAACCCTTCATGCCATTACCCATTCAGCAGAGACTGGCGAAGGCAATTTGTTAGCCCTTTCCATCGAGGCTGCTAGAGCAAGAGCAAGCCTTGGCGAAATATCAAATGCCTATGAAAAGGTGGTTGGACGTCATAAGGCTGTGGTCCGCTCGATCGTTGGAGTATACAGTGCCGAATACGGTGAAGAACATGAAATAGAAATTGTAAGGAAACAAGCGGATGCTTTTGAAGCTCGGGAAGGACGACGGCCGCGAATCATGGTTGCTAAGCTTGGTCAAGATGGTCATGATCGCGGAGCGAAGGTAATCTCCACGGCTTTTGCAGATTTAGGATTTGATGTGGACATTGGCCCTCTATTCCAAACACCAGAAGAAACGGCTCTTCAGGCGGTAGAAGATGATGTCCACGTCATAGGGATGAGCTCTTTAGCTGGGGGCCATAAGACATTGCTTCCTAAATTAATGTCTGAATTAAAAAAATTAGGCCGTGAAGACATTGTGATTATAGCTGGAGGTGTGATACCAGCTCAGGATTATGAATTTTTAAAAGAAAATGGAGCGGCCGCGATCTTTGGTCCTGGGACAGTAATTCCCGTGGCTGCACAAAAAGTATTAGAAGAAATTAATCGTCGTCTAGAGGAAGCGATCTAAATGAAACTACAAGGTAAAGGAAGGAAAAAACTTTCAGAAGATGACTATGTAAGAGGGATTTTGGAAGGAAATCGGACGATACTTGCTCAGGCCATTACATTAATTGAGAGCCATTTGCCCGTGCATAAGGAAATGGCAGAAAACGTTTTGTCCAGAATACTTCCTAAGACGGGCCGCTCTATTCGAATTGGCATTACAGGTGTTCCCGGAGCTGGAAAAAGTACTTTAATAGAAGCACTTGGTCAATGGCTGTGTGAGCGAGGTCATCGAGTTGCTGTTCTAGCTATTGATCCAAGCAGCACCATAACGAGAGGCAGCATTTTAGGGGATAAAACACGAATGGATTCCTTATCAAGAAATCCCGATGCGTATATCCGTCCATCTGCAACAGGAGGTACCCTCGGAGGAATTGCTCGAAAAACACGAGAAACGATGCTTTTATGTGAGGCCGCCTGTTACGACGTGATCCTGATAGAAACAGTTGGAGTGGGTCAAAGTGAAGTAACCGTCCGTTCAATGGTAGATTTTTTCTTACTAGTAACCCTGACTGGGGCCGGCGATGAATTGCAAGGAATTAAAAAGGGTGTAATGGAATTAGCGGATGCCATTGTGATTAATAAGGCTGATGGTGATAACAAAAAGAAAGCAGCTGCTGCTAAGGCTGAGTTTAACCGAATATTACACTTTCTTAAGCCATCGACTTTCGGGTGGACTAGTAAGGCGTATACTTGTTCTGCTTTGGAGGGGGATGGGATTGAAGAAATTTGGTCCGTGATCAAGGACTTTCGTCAAAATTCAATTTCGTCCGGAATTTTTCGTGAACGTAGAAAAAAACAAAAGTTGAATTGGATGTATAGTATCGTCCATGAACATCTGAAATCTAGCTTTTATTCGAACGCTGATATTCAACAAATTATTCCAGAGATAGAACATTCAGTAGATAAGGGTTCATTAACCGCTCCAAAAGCAGCGAAAAAATTAGTAGAAATTTTTGAAAACACAATGTCACCTTCAGGGTCATCTAGAAAGGAAGTGGAGATAACCAATGAGCACTGTTTATGAGAAAATTTATGATTTATCGGACCGGAAGAGTAAGGTTGAGCTCGGCGGCGGTGACGACCGTATCAATACACAGCATAGCCGAGGGAAACTAACTGCAAGAGAGAGGATTGATTTATTGCTGGATGAGGATTCCTTTGTGGAGTTAAATCCCTTTATTCAGCATCGTACCACCCACTTCGGAATGGATCAAATAGAAGCTCCAGGAGAAGGGGTTGTAACGGGCTACGGAAAAATTCATGGCCGCCTAGTTTACTTATTTGCTCAAGATTTTACCGTTTTTGGTGGAGCTTTAGGGGAGATGCATGCGACTAAAATTTGCAAAATCATGGATTTGGCAGCTAAAAATGGAGCACCAATTATTGGTCTTAATGATTCTGGCGGGGCTAGGATTCAGGAAGGCGTTGTTTCCTTAGACGGATACGGTCAAATATTTTATCGGAATGCCATCTATTCAGGGGTAATCCCACAAATATCTGTCATTTTGGGCCCTTGTGCCGGCGGGGCAGTCTATTCTCCAGCGATTACTGATTTTGTGTTTATGGTCGAAAAAACCAGTCAAATGTTTATTACAGGTCCTAAGGTGATTGAAACTGTAACTGGTGAGAACATTTCTGCGGAGAATCTTGGTGGTGCTAAGGTGCATTCCTCCATCAGTGGATGTGCGCATTTTACAGGGGATTCTGAAACGGAGATCTTGGATGAGGTAAGGAAATTGATTACCTTTCTCCCTCAAAATAATTCGGAAACTCCTCAGGCAATTCCAATTAGTGAAGAAAGTGAATGGCGCGAAGAATTACTTGAACTAGTACCTCTTAATGGAACAAAAGTATATGACATTCGTAAGGTTTTAGAACAAGTTCTAGATTACGGAGATTTTATGGAAGTACAAAAGGATTATGCGAAAAATATTGTGGTTGGTTTTGGACGCATTGATGGAAATAGTGTGGGAGTGATTGCTAATCAGCCTAAAGTAATGGCTGGAGGGCTGGATATAAATTCTTCGGATAAGACTTCCAGATTCATTCGATTCTGTGATTCATTTAATATTCCAATCATAACTTTTGAAGATGTGACGGGGTTTTTCCCTGGTGTCAACCAAGAGCACGGAGGAATCATTCGACACGGGGCAAAAATTCTTTACGCCTATTCTGAAGCAACCGTACCAAAAATAACTGTCATACTGAGAAAAGCATTTGGCGGCGCCTATGTGGCGATGAATTCGAAAGCAATCGGCGCTGACATTGTCTATGCATGGCCCAATGCTGAAATTGCCGTTATGGGGCCTGAAGGAGCAGCAAATATTATTTTCGCGAAAGAAATTAACCAAAGCAGTAACCCGGAAATGACTCGGTCAGAAAAAATTGAAGAATATCGGAACATGTTTGCGAATCCTTATGTTGCTGCGTCTCACGGAATGGTTGATGACGTGATTGATCCAAGGGATACGAGAAAAGTTCTTAAACAATCTCTTGAAATGCTTAAAACCAAGAAAGAATCGAGACCGCAAAAAAAGCATGGTAATATTCCGTTGTAAGTACCCTGCAATCCAAAAAAATGAACTTGTAAAGGGGTTATAAAAATGAATATCATCGTTTTAATAAAACAAACATTCGATACGGAAGAAAAAATTGTTCTGCAAAATGGGATCATTAATGAAGATGGGGTAAATTTTATCATCAACCCATACGATGAATATGCCATTGAAGAAGCGATTAAACTGCGGGAGGAGCACGGTGGTGAAGTAACGGTTATCACATTTGGACCCGAACGTTCAGAGAATGCTCTCCGGACAGCACTAGCAATGGGTGCAGACAAAGCGGTTCTTGTTGATAGCGAAGATCTTGATTTTGATGAATATAGTACAGCTAAAATCCTGGCTGCGGTTATAAAATATAGAGAATTTGACATTATTTTAGCTGGCAATGTGGGAGTTGATTATAGCAGTGGGCAAGTAGGTCCACGGCTAGCAGAAGAACTAGGAATTCCACAGGTAACTACTATTACAAAGCTGGACATCGAAGGAAATAAAGCCACGATTGAACGTGATGTCGAAGGGGATAAAGAGGAGATCCAAGTATCTCTTCCAGTCCTAATCACAGCGCAACAAGGATTAAATGAACCGCGTTATCCTTCCCTTCCTGGCATTATGAAAGCCAAGAAAAAGCCAATTGAGTGTTTAGAGTTAGATGATTTACATTTGGTAGAAGATGTTGAAAGAAAAACGGTTGTCACACAGACATTTTTTCCACAGAAAAAGGAAGCAGGACGTATCCTAAACGGAGATCTAAAGGATCAAGCTTCTGAACTGGCTGCACTTTTACGTAATGAAGCGAAAGTAATCTAAACTCTAGGAGGATGAGAATATATGAGAAAAGTACTTGTATTGACAGAGACAAAAGAAAAAAAATTAAGAGGAGTATCTCAAGAAGTGTTAACAGCAGCACAGCGCATTGCTGAAGGAGGAGAAATTATCGCTGTTGCTATTGGCAGTGAGGCTACTCATTACGCACACCTTTTAGGAATATATGGAGCAAATAAGGTGTATATCCTTGGCAACGAAGAATTGGATGTATACACAACAGATGCGTATACGCAAGCTTTGCAGCAGGTCTTTGATGAAGTACAACCAGAAGCCATTTTACTTCCACACACTGCGATAGGGAAGGATCTGGCACCACGCCTTGCAGCACGACTTAGACTTGGTCTTGTCTCCGATGTTATTGATGTTCAGATGGAAGATGGTGAAGTCATCTTTACTCGTCCCATTTACTCGGGGAAAGCGTTTGAAAAAAAGAAAGTAGTTTCTGGCATTCCATTTGCAACGGTTCGACCGAATAATATCCCAGTGAAAGAAAACAAAGTAACAGTTGAAATTGTCCGTTATCCTGTTGAAATCAAAGATCTACGTACAATTGTACAGGATGTAGTGCGTAAAACCGCTGGCGGTGTAGACCTATCTGAAGCAAAGATAATTATCTCAGGTGGACGAGGGGTCAAATCAGTAGAAGGTTTTAAACCGCTATTGGAACTTGCGAAAGTTCTTGGAGGGGCAGTCGGAGCATCCAGAGGCGCATGTGATGCTGAATACTGTGATTATTCTTTACAAATTGGACAGACGGGAAAAGTCGTAACTCCAGATTTATATATTGCCTGCGGGATTTCTGGTGCCATTCAGCATTTGGCGGGGATGTCTAACTCGAAAGTCGTTGTAGCAATAAACAAAGACCCTGAAGCACCAATCTTTCAAATCGCAGATTACGGTATTGTTGGTGATTTGTTTGAGGTAGTTCCACTTCTTGCGGAAGAGTTTAAAAAAGTTCTAGTAAATTCTTAAATATTAGATGAGGTAGAAAGAAATGGGAAATATGACTTTCGACGTATAATCACAGGCAGTATACTATAAAGATACTATTATAGAGTAATTAATTTTCGTTTGATTCTTACTTATCAATGAAATAGGTAGGATATATAATGAATGAATAAACAGCGAGGTGGAAAATATTGAAGGCAGATGCTGTTTTTGAAGGTGGTGGGGCTAGGGGAATTGCTTTTATTGGAGCGATTCATGCGATGGAAGAGGAAAAAGTTGAATGGCAGAGATTGGCTGGAACATCAGCTGGAGCTATCATCGCTGCACTTTTGGCCAGCGATTATAAAAGCTATGAAATTAGAGATCAATTAAGTAAACTAGATTTTTCAAAGCTTCGAGGCAGGACGTACTTGAATCGAATTCCTATTTTTGGCTCCTTATTAGAACTAATGTTTCATCTTGGTATTTATAAAAATGATTATTTGGAAACATGGCTGGATTCGCTTCTTACAAATAAAGGGATTAAGACGTTTGCGGATCTTCCAAAAGATAAATTAAAAATCATTGCTTCTGATGTTTCGAATGGGCAAATGCTTATTTTACCAGATGATCTGGACCGCTATGGGATGACTCCTGCTGATTTAAAAATTTCATCCGCCGTTATGATGAGTGCATCGTTGCCATTTTTTTACCGTCCTGTTATCTGGAAATCAAAAGACAGCAAAAAATCTTATATTTTAGATGGCGGTTTACTTAGTAACTTCCCAATATGGTTATTTGATACGGCCAATCCTCGGTTTCCAACGTTCGGCTTTCGTTTTGTTAAAGATAAAGTGAACATAGATGCTGTTATTCCAACCCCCCTCCACCTTTTTAAAAACATAATTAAAACAATGATTCAGGCCCATGACTTACGATATTTGAACAAGGATGCAATTGAACGGACCATTCAAATTCCAACAGGTGACATCAATGCTACTGATTTTGACTTGGATAGGGATGAAGTCGATTTTCTCTATAGGTCGGGCTATTTTTCTACAAAAGAATTTTTATCGAAATGGGATTTTGAACAATATAAAATTAATCGATTTAATAGATTAAAGAATAAATAGCTGAAAAGGCCATGTAAATGAAAAGTTTTGCGATATAAATATAAAAGGGAAGAACTAATAGGAAAAATTATATTTTAATTAAAATCATGGATGGGCAAATTATTACTTTATACGATTAAATACTTGTACGCTTAGCACAGAATGAAGTTAACCAGTTAATTGTTGATTTATAGAAAGTAATGTCCTTGTATCATAGATACATATAAGAGTATTTTGTACGAACTAAAGAAGCAGACCCCACTGGATCTGCTTCGTTTTATGATGGATTTGTTGACCATAATCCAGCTGTTTTAACGAATACTCTTGGATTAAATTTTAAACTAGCCACGACTAATTCTGCAAGGTCTTCTGGGTGCATCACGTTTTCTTCATTGCCTTTAACAAGATTTGTATCAATGGCTAAATCTGTAACGACCGTACTTGGTGTTAAAGCAGTAACACGGACATTATGTTTTCTTACTTCTAGCATAAGTGATTCTGTTAGCCCTAAAACAGCGAATTTAGAAGCACTGTAAGCACTTGTAACTGGAGCACCTTTTTGGCCAGCAGATGAAGAGATATTGATGATATCTCCTGATTTTCTTTCAATCATTCCTGGTAATACTGCTCTTGTTACATTATACACACCCATTAAATTGACTTGGATGATTTTTTCCCATTCTTCTGGTGTTAGATCAAGGAACCCACCAAATTTAGCAACACCAGCATTGTTGATTAGGATATCAATTGGGCCTAAGTCTGATTTGATATGTTCAACAGCATGGGTAACGGATTCAAGATCGGTCACATCTGCAGTTGCTGCAGAAACCTTTACATCAAATTGTGCTAGTTCAGCAGCTACCTTTTCTAGATTAGCCATATTTAAGCCGATTAGGCCTAAATGAACGCCTTCTTTTGCTAAGGCGATAGCAGTAGCACGTCCAATGCCTCTACCTGCGCCAGTAACTATTGCAGTTTTTCCATTTAAAGAAATCATTTTATCACTCCTAAAATTATTACAAATTGAAGTAGTTCATTCTAACAGAAAGACCGCAATTTTGCATGGAAACAGCTTTAGGTCTTTCCCTCGAGGAATAATATATTTATTCTAAGTTGGCGTGTCTACCGTACATTTTATTGGTATCCAAACCTTTTTTCTCCATGAACCGAAGAATCACAGCGTCGTAAAATAGTAAAAGTGTTTGCTCAAATAATGAGCCCATTGGTTGAATCGTCTTAAAATCACTCTCCGACTGATCTTTAGGTGAGCCAGGCAACTTAATTGTGATATCCGCTAATTGTCCAATAGTGGACTCAGGGAAAATGGTTACAGCTGCAATCGTCCCACCGATGCTTTTTGCTTTCTCAGCCATGGAAACTAAACCTTTTGTTTCTCCTGAACCTGATCCAATGATTAAGATGTCATCTTTTTCAAAGTTAGGGGTTACTGTTTCGCCAATCACATAGGCATCTATCCCCATGTGCATCATTCGCATGGCGAATGATTTGGCCATAAATCCAGATCTACCTGCGCCTGCAACAAAGATTTTTTTTGATTCAAGAATCCCATTTACTAATTTTTCAGCTTCATCATCCGAAATTAAATCTACGGAGCGATTTAACTCTTTTATGATTTCAGCTAGGTATTGAGTTGTATGCATGATCTGAATTACCCTTGATTAATCATTTGTTGCATTTTGGCAGCAGCAGCTTTTTTATCAGCTTGTCCAGTTATCCCGCCACCTACAATGACAAGGTCTGGTTGTACTTTGATGACTTCTGGAAGTGTGTCTAATTTAATACCACCTGCGATTGCAGTTTTAGCATTTTTTACAACACTTTTAATAGTTTGTAAATCTTCAAATGAGTTCTTTCCAACAGCTTGTAGATCGTAGCCAGTGTGCACACAAATATAATCAACACCCATAGCGTCCACTTCTTTTGCACGTCCAGCAAGATCTTTTACAGCAATCATATCAACAAGGATTTTTTTACCTTGTTTTTTCGCTTCTTCAGCGGCACCTTTAATAGACATATCTTCAGCAGTACCAAGAATTGTGACGATATCTGCACCTGCTTCAGAAGCTTTCATTACTTCATAACCAGCTGCATCCATGATTTTTAGGTCTGCTAAAACTTTTAAATTAGGGAATGCTTCTTTTATTGCCTTTACTGCATGGAGACCTTCATTGATAACAACAGGTGTTCCGATTTCTACGATATCAATATGTTCCTCCACTTCTTTTACCAACTGAATTGCTTCTGGGATATTGACTAAATCTAATGCTAATTGTAATTCCATCTATATTCTCTCCTATAATTTTTTTATTGTTGTACAGTGATAATGTTCCCAAAGGGTAATAATACTTTTACTGTAATATTATCCTTATAGGCATTATCTGTACCTGCCAGCAATAAGGGATATCATGCTCTCCCGCTTGACAACTGCAAGTATACAACGTATATAACAACAATAAAAGTACGCACTTTTTTTTTACATAGTGTTAAAAAGTATACTATGAAACAAACCGCTTATATAGTCTTACTATTTAACTTTAAAACAAAGTGTTGGCGGAACGAATTGAAGATTTAAAAGATCTACAAGAAGATTCACCTTATTTCTTTACTCTTAGGGATATAAAAAAAGAAAACGATCGATTTATTCTCGACTATTTGATGGAGGAAGAATACAAACCACTTATTAAAGCAAAAGAGTACTTAATAGGAATATATCATCATTTACCTTTAATCTAACTTAGTATTCTACTGGGTATTTTGGTATAAACGGAAAGATCCACCAAATTGGCATGTTTAATACTAAAACTCTTACGATATGGTTTACCTTTATCTAAAAATGCTTGAACTTGGCTTTCTCCTTTTGATATATCCAGACCAATCACTGGATTCATATTGATTTCTCCTCCTCCTAGAAATACATATTAGTCGGTATCCCCTATAGCTGCTTGTAATGTCATAGGTTCGCTTGTTAAACGGGATCATGGTCCCAACCAGCCTGAAACATGTTTATACAAGTAGGGGGTGAACAGTTTAGCTGACGGAATCGAGTTCCACGGGTGCGACGTTCTACCCCGACTACCGTAATAATAAGACCATAAACAAAAAGGTCAACCAGAAAATTCTGGCTAACCTTATATTACGAACGGGTGTATTACCGGTTGATTAACTTTTTACATGGTTGTGACGAACGTAGAAAGTTTACGTTCGTCACGATATTCTAGAAAAATCATATCATACGGCGTCATTTCTAACTAAGTTAGAGTACGTTAAATGTATAAGGAAGATGTTATCTTTTAGAAAGGGACGATGATGAAATGGTTACAGAAATCCAACTAAATGATACTAAAATTAAAATCACACAATATGATGAAAAAAAGATAGAAGGTAAAACTCAGATATCGTTAACTTTTTATGTTACAAGTGACGACTACCATGACATAGCAACGTTATTATACAAAGGAAGATTTGATGTAATCGTACTCGAGAGACATCTTGAGTTCCGCGGAACGATTCAAGAATATTCAACATCAATTACGAATCTATACGAAAAAGGGCAAATTGGTGAATATAAACTGACATTGAAAGAAGCGGAATAATAGAAAAGGGGATTTTCATCTTATGAAATTAAGCATTTTAGATCAGTCTCCCATCTCAACTAATCAAACGGCAAATGAAGCATTACAGGAATCAATGAATCTCGCACGCATTGCCATACTATAAGCCGTATAAAGTAGCAGAAACCTATCACATGTTATCCACTCTATTTCCTAATCGAATTGATGTAGGGATTGGAAGGGCACCGGGTGGTCCTGCTGAAGTATCAAATGCATTATCGGATAACTATTTGCAACATGTCTATAAAATGCCTGATTTAGTAAATGAATTAATTAAATACATAGATAATGAAGGGACCGTATTAGAGGCTTCTCCGTTACCGCAAATTAGTCCTGATCTATGGATGTTAAGGCTAAATACTCCCTAGTGACCGATAGTGAACCAGTAACCTAATCATACCTAAATCATCATTTTTTTATTATTTCTAATTATTTGAGGAATTTCTAAGTAAGCGTTATTTCGTCTTGTTGATTTCATAGGTTTTAGTTAAAACACTTTCGTAAATTATATTAGCAAGTTTTATGCAAATATTTATCTAGCATTTAAACCATTTTCACTAGATTAATAACTAAAATTTGTCGCAAAATAAAGTAATTAATGTCGCATTTTAAGACAAAAGTTGAATATTGCGAATTTGGAAAAAGTACGATTTACTACTTTTTAAAGTTTTATTTCATAAACATGCACGAAATTAATTTTATAAAAACAACATAATAATGATGTTCCTTTATGCATTTCGTTGTCTCAATTATCTACAAAAATGGAAAGAACCTTCGAAATCTTTATCTGTGACAGTGTCGGTATCTATGGGTATTTCAATAGTAAAGATCTTCAATTTTAAATTGGCACGTTAATTGCAAGTAATATACATGAGGTTAATGAAACAGGAAGGAGGTTTTTAAGTTGGATAGGAAAATTTTAATTATTACTGGGGACATGGCAGAGTCTCAAGAAGTTATGTACCCCTTACATCGGTTACAAGAGGAAGGCTATACGGTTCATATTGCTGCACCAACAAAAAAGGTCATTCAAACTGTTATTCATGATTTTGAACCAGGAATTGATACTTTTACAGAAAAACTTGGATACCGTGTAGAAGCGAATCTCGCTTTTAGCGAAGTTAATCCGAGTGAATATGAAGGCGCTGTCATTCCTGGTGGAAGAGCTCCTGAATATATTCGAAATGATAAATCTTTTAATGAAATTGTGAAACATTTTGTAGAGTCTAATAAACCATTAGCCTTCGAATGTCATGCAGCAATTGCTCTTATTCCGTTAGGCTATCTAAAAGGAAAACGATGTGCAGCATTTTGGTCTTTAGAGCCAGACTTAAAGGCTGCGGGAGCAACGTTTGTTGATGAAAAAGTGGTTGTAGATGGAAACTTTGTTACATCACGCGCATGGATTGATCATCCCAAATTTATAAAGGAATTTATAAAACTACTAAAATAACTGTAGTGAATTTTCTTAGAATTTAATTTTTGAAAAATTAAAACCGGGAGGAATTGAAATGTTTAAAACTGCTAACGGAGAAGAAATTTTTGTTATTGATGCACATATAGGCCTATGGGATGGAAGTCCAGAAAACCAATTAAATCGACATGGTGAAGAATTTATTAGTTGTTTTTATGACTACCATAAAGATCATACTCCTAAAGATCTTTTATGGCCTTATGAAAAGTTTAGAAAAATGAATCCTGTTGATTTAGTTAATGATGTTATAGTAAAAGGCTACGCAGACATGGCTATTTTTCAACCCGTTTGGCTTAATGAATTTTATAAAAATGGATTCGGAGATTTTGAAGCCAATGACCGCTTAGCTAAACAGTATAAAAATCGTTTTATCTGTAACGGTACGCTTGATCCTCGACACGGTGAACTTGGCCTAGAAAAATTAGAAGAAAATATAGAAAAGTATGGTTGGCAAGGTATTAAACTTTATACCGCTGACTGGTATGGGCAATCAAAAGGTTATAAATTATCAGAACCTCGGACTAAGAGATATCTTGAGAAATGTATCGAACTAGGAATTAAAAATATTCATGTTCATAAAGGACCAACAGTCACTCCTTTAAATAGAGATGCTTTTGATGTTGCTGACGTAGACGATGCAGCTAGTTGTTATCCTGAATTAAATTTTATAGTAGAGCATTGCGGCCTTCCTAGATTAGAAGATTTTTGTTGGATCGCTACTCAGGAAAAAAATGTGTATGCCGGATTGGCTGTGGTTATGCCGTTCATTCACGATAGACCTCGATATTTTGCAGAAATCATAAGCGAGTTACTTTACTGGGTAGGTGAAGACAGAATTCTATTTGGTAGTGATTATGCGATTTGGGAACCAGGTTGGCTAATTGAGAAATTTATGGCCTTTGAATTACCTGATGATATTGCTCAAGAGACAGGAGCTAAGTTGGATCTAAATGTAAAGAAGAAAATTTTAGGCCAAAACGCGGCTGCCCTCTATAACATTGATATTGAAACACAGAAAGCACTATTACGTAAGGAAAAATTAGCTGTTCTATAATAGAAATCAGTTTAGGAAAGGAGAATTCCAATTGCGACATCACGAAATAGTTATGGAGAAACTTAATTTAGTATACGACCCTGAGCTTGACAAGTCTGTTGTAGAAATGAATTTCATAGATGAAGTAAATATTGAAGGTGATAATGTCAGTGTTTCAATGCGTCTTCCCACTTATTGGTGTTCTCCAAATTTCGCTTTTATAATGGCCGAAGACATCAGGGATCGAGTAATGGAAATTCCCTGGGTAAAAAACTTCAATTTTAATCTTAAAGATCATTCTGCTTCAGAGGCAATAAATAAAGGAGTGGCTGAAGGAAAATCATTCAGTGAAGTTTTTAGTGATATGGCATCTGGAGATTTAAATGAAGTGCGGAAAAAGTTCCAAATCAAATCGTATATTGCAAGACAAGAGAAGCTACTTCGTGACTTGATTAACTTTGGAATGGATAAGGAATTATTAAGCCTTACTATAAATGAACTAGAATCCAATTTTGCTATTCAAGATAGAGCAGTTTTAAATCGTTATTTAACCCTTAATAGAGATTTAGGATTAAGTAGTCATCCTAATGATTTAGCTTTTAAAAAGCATACAGGAGAAAGAATCGAACCGTTAGAACTTAAAGACTATCTATTAGAAGCTAGAAGAACACGTATGTCAATGGAGTTTAATGGTATCTATTGTCGTGGCCTACTGGATACACGTTATCAAACAAAATAATCAGAAAAAGGAGATGGAAATGAATGAAAGCAGCACGATTATATGAATATAACAAACCATTAGTTATTGAAGAGGTCCCTAATCCAGTGATAACCGACCCGACGGATGTCATTATTAAAGTTGCTGGCGCTGGGGTTTGTCATACCGATTTACATTTAATAGAAGGCGTATGGGCAGAAACCTTAGAAACTGAATTGCCTCATATTATTGGACATGAAAATGCTGGATGGGTTCATGAAGTGGGTTCCGCTGTTACTGATTTTAAAGTTGGAGATCCAGTAATTCTTCATCCTGTATCTAGTTGTGGAAAATGTTTGAGTTGTAGAGCTGGAGAAGATATGCATTGTGAAAAATTAAAATTTTCCGGACTTACCGTTGATGGAGGATATGCAGAATACCTAAAAACTTCTGAACGTGCACTAATTAAATTACCTGATATTGTGGATCCTGCGGATGTAGCTCCATTTGCAGATGCAGGCATTACAGCTTATCGTGCGGTTCGTAAAGCAGCACCATTAGCTATGCCTGGAACTAAAGTTGTGATGATCGGGATGGGCGGACTTGGACATATTGGTGTACAAATCATGCGCGAACTTGGAAACGCTGACATTATCACTGTTGATAGAGATGAAGCTCGTTTAAATGCGACGTTGGAATTAGGAGCATCCAACGCAGTAAAAGCAGACCATAACATGATTCCAAACATAAAAACATTAACAGACGACAAAGGACCCGATATCATTATAGACTTTGTGGGATCGGACCAAACCCATGCTGATAGTATGAAGATGCTTCGAAAGGGTGGGCATTATTTTGTGGTTGGTTATGGCGGAACTGTAAAGGTCCCATCTTTAAATATTATAAATAATGAATATAGCATTGTTGGTAGCTTAGTTGGTAACTATAACGAATTGTACGAACTTATGGTACTGTTTGGTCGAGGTAAAGTAAAACTTCACTCTACTAAGTTTCCTTTTGATCAAGTGAACGAAGTTCTACAATTACTCCATGAAGGTAAAATAAATGGACGAGCTATCTTAGTACCATAAAACTGAACATTTCATGAGGACAGACGTTTGAAATTACGTCTGTCCTTAATTCTAAAAAGGTAGTTATTCACCGAAAAGTCTGCAGTCAAGTTCTAAAAAATAAAGAATAGGAATTTTATCTGATGACAGCTGTAATCCTAGGATAGCCATAGGTCTAAACTGTCTACACAAAAGGAATAATATCACTTCTCTGAAATGACTTTGTGATTTTTTTATTTTATAAATTTATATAATTCACAACATTTTTCGTGTAAGTACTTTATGTAGTAAACGTAGTAACATTCCCTTGATTTTTAAGTTCATTAAGACTCGAGAGCTTTCGGTATATTGTACTTCGATGTATTCCTAGTCTTTTAGCAGCCTCTTTAACATTACCATTTACGTCATCAAGTACCTTTAATATTGTCTTTAGTTCCTGATCTTTTAAAAGTTGGATATTAGTTTTTGAATCATTTTGTGGGGTTAAGAGAGATTGCCCATATTTAGTATTGTTATGATTTGAAGTATTATTGTCATGCTGTTTATTGTCTTTATGATCAATAATTTCTTTTGGAAGATCAGAAATAGTTATTGGATTATTATCTCGTACTTTCACAACCATTTTATACACGAAATTTCGCAGTTCTCGAACATTCCCAGGCCATTCGTACTGTTCAAGGAATTGTAATGCTTCATTTTCGATCTTAAGTTGGGGGCGTCCCATCTGCCTACAAACGTTTTTTAACAAATGGTCAAGTAGCAGAGGAATATCTTCCGATCTACCACGCAATGGTGGGATCTGTAGCGAAAGAATGTTCAGTCGATAATAAAGATCAAGACGAAATGTTCCCTCTTTTGAAGCTTTTTTTAAATCACGGTTGGTAGCTGCAATAACTCTTACATTTAATTTTATAGGCTTCTTTCCACCAAGGCGAACAATTTCTCCTTCTTCAAGAACTCTTAGTAAAATGGTTTGCAAATTTAACGGCATTTCCCCTATTTCATCTAGAAATATAGTTCCGCCTTCGGCCTGTTGGAATTTCCCCGATCTTCCTCCCTTTTGTCCTCCTGTAAAGGTTCCCTCTTCATAACCAAATAATTCACTCTCTGCAAGGTCTTTTTGAATTGCCCCACAGTTAACTGCAATAAAGGGTTCTGAAGAACGAGAACTAGCAGCGTGAATAGATTGTGCGAATAATTCTTTTCCGGTTCCGCTTTCTCCTTCAATAAGTACCGGTAAATTTAGGTCTGCAATAGTACGAGCTTCTGAAATCACAGATTGAAAATCTTTAGATTCGCCAATAAGATTTAAGAAAGAATATTTTACATTATTTTCAGCAATCTTCACGGAAACCTTTGGTGAAATAGCCTGTACAACGGATCCGATTCGTTTATTCCTATAATAAAAAGGAACTAATTCGAACCACCAACCCTCATTTTTTTTCGACTGCCATTTTTGCTCCTTTATTAAATTTAGATTTTCTAGATCAGTTATACAGTTGCTATTGTCCTCGACCCATCCATTTGCATAAAAAAGATGGTTAGCCTTTATTACTTGACCTGCACGATCAAGTATTGCTGTTACTCTATTTGGGTTTCTAATACTTGATTCAATATAATGGTCCAATAACTTATACCGTTCAAATTCAAGTATATTAAGAAGTTTCCCTTCAATAGTCTGTGCTATTGAAATAGCAGTAGACAACGAGTGAGGATGTATCAGCCTCCATTCCCCTGTTAAATTAATTACTCCAATAATTTCATTTGTTGCAGGATCTCTAATAGGAGCGGCTGAACATGTCCAATTATGTACGGGTTCACAAAAATGCTCACTAGCAAAAACTTGCATAGGAGAACCTGTAGCAAGAGCAGTGCCAATACCATTAGTTCCAATATTATTTTCTAACCATGAAGTTCCAACTGTAAAATTCATTCTTTCCGCTGCCCTTTTAAGCAACGAATCTCCTTCTAAATCAATAATTTCTCCATTATTATTGCAAAAAACCACTAGATGACCTGAGTCGATAGCTACTTCTTTTAATTCTGAAAATATAGGTTTTATAATGGAATAAAGAGGCATAGACGATTTATATTCTAAAATCTTTTCCTCTGTTAAAGTAAATGGGGCTATTCCTCTTATCGGATTGATACCATGTTCTAAGGAACGAATCCATGATTGCTGGGTTAGAGGTCTCACTTTTACATCCAATTCTTTTCCGGAAACAAAATTTCCCCAAACTTTTGAAAGCCTCACTTTTTCATCGGTTGGAGATTCGTTAACATTTAATGAAATAAATTGACTTTTCATTCTATATCACCTCTTTTAAAAATTAGGGATAGTGTATACGCTTACGTTTTTTGTCATAAAGTGCGTTAAATAAGAAAAGAGGATGGTTTAGAAATATTCGTTTATTAGGACAATGTAAATTTTTAATGAAATCAGTCGACAATAATTATAAGCTAAAATTCAACAAAATTCAAAAAAATTTGAATTTATACAGCGACTTCAGCAGCATCCATCAAATTCAGCAGTGGGAGAAGAAATAAAAATAAGGATAGGAACATACCCGACAGTAAGAAATTTGCTCAGGATTGAGAATCAGCACAAAAGGCATTTATGGCAGTTGTTGCCGCGATAGCGTTAATGAAGGATCCTCTAAAACAACAACAGACCGGAGTAGCTTTGTTTGGACGAATGGGAAGATGTTAATCGGATGTTTTAGTGTACCTAAGAGCATGGAAAATTCCCGGCTACGCCAGGAATCGTGTCGCTCGCTATGCATTGCTCCTAATGACTAAAAGTGTGTTGGCGGCTTTTTAGGGGCATCGGACCCCTAAAAAGGCCGACTGCCTCCATGCTGACGCAAGGAGAAAGTACGCTCTTTTTCTTCGAAGTCTTTCTTCGAAATCCTATTGAATAAAAATCGCTTTTCTTAATTGAAAAGCTCTGCATCGAGACTCTCCTTTCAAACGATGCTGTTGGGAGTCTTGAAAAGGAAAATATACTTATAAAAATTATTGATAATGGGATAGGAATTAGTGAAGAATGCCTGGTTAGGTTACCTATCGCTTAAAAAATGAAAGACAACGTAAATTTGATTTTACCTAATAAAGTTAGACAAATATTTTTATGCAACTTTTAAGACTTGAGTTCGGTATTCTAATGGACTCAGGTCTTTTAATTTTGCCTTCATTCGTTTGTGATTGTAATAGTAAATATAATCGTCTAATTCTTTCATATATTGGCTTTGGAAAAAGACGGAGGACGAAGAAACAAAGGAGAAAAAGACTTTTGCTAAACCCTTTTATTATTATCAAGTTTGGGAGATAAATAGACAGTGTATTGGCTTAGAGAGTAAAAAAAGATTGAAACTTTTGATCATGACATCATTTATGATATTGAATCAGGAATTAGAACGATTAAATGACGAACAGGCCGTTGAAATTTTTAAGGCATTGTCCAACCAGACTAGAATAAAAATACTTCAAACGCTAAAAGACCCTGATAATAATTTTTCAACACAAGCCCATATTGTAAAAGTGAAGGATTTGAAGGTGGTGTTTGTGTAAGTGATATCCGCAGCAAAACCCGGATCTCACAGTCCACAACTTCCCAGTATTTATCGATTCTACTGCAGAGTGGGCTAGTCGAAATGAAACGAATTGGACAATGGACGTATTATCGGCGTAATAAGAAAACCATCAAACAGTTCGAAAAATACATCGGTATGAATATATAGCCCTTAAAAAAGGAGAAAGAAAGTCTATTAATTAACCCAGGTATTTATCCTCTATAAATCAAACATTAAGGAAGAAGATGAACGTATATCTAACCATATAAAAAAACTAAATGAAATTCCGTTTTCGGTACTAGATCTTTCACCGATTGTGGCCGGAAGCACACCAGCTGATTCATTTCGCAATACAATGGAGTTAGCACAGCTTGCTGAAAAACTTGGGTATAACGCTATTGGCTCGCTGAACATCATAATATGCCGTTTATCGCCAGCTCTGCCACTTTTGTATTGATAGGACATGTCGCTGCAAGTACATCAAAAATCCGGGTAGGTTCAGGCGGGATCATGCTGCCGAATCATGCGCCACTCGTGATTGCTGAACAGTTTGGGACCCTTGAATACTTATATCCTGGCCGAATTGACCTTGGTCTTGGCCGTGCGCCAGGTACAGATCAGCTTACTGCCCGTGCATTAAGACGTGATTTGAGAAGTACTGGAGATGACTTTCCAGAACAGTTAGCTGAACTCCGCGGTTACTTTGATCCTGACTTAGTACAAGGAAACAAATATGTTAAGGCTGTTCCAGTTGAAGGTTTGAATATTCCAATTTGGTTGTTAGGTTCAAGCGGATTTAGTGCCCAGCTGGCCGGAGGACTTGGTCTGCATTCGCATTTGCCGGCCATTTCTCACCACATAACACGCTGCCTGCTCTAAACTTATATCGACGTTCATTTAAACCTTCTAAAGTACTGGACAAGCCGTATGCAATGGTCGGGTTAAACGTGATTGCAGCAGAAACGGATAAAGAAGCACAGCTTCTTGAAACTACTCTCCAACAGCAGTTTTTGAATTTAATGCGTGGTAAGGATGTGCCCTTCCAACCACCAGTTGATAACATTCATGAAATGGCAAGCAACTATGAAATAGAGGCTCTTCAAAATTCATTAGGTTTATCTATTGTGGGCAGCCCTAAAACAGTGAAAGAAAAGCTTCAGAACTTTATAGAGGAAAGCGGGGCTGATGAAATTATGGCGATTGCCCAGGTGTATGATCACTAAGCCCGCCTTCGTTCTCATGAAATTTTGGCAGATATTACAAAAGGGGAATAATGGTAAATGGCTTGGAGGAAACTCCAAGCCATTTTTTGTGACTATTAAACCGATTGAGTTGTTTGATCCTGTGAAGCAGAAGTTTTTAAATCTGTTCGATCTAAGAAGAAGGAAGCTAAGGTTCCTCCAACCAATCCCCAAAAAGGTGCCCCGATATGAAAGAGAGAAATTCCAGAAATCGTAATCAAAAATGAAAATAAAGCACCTGTTTTAAAACGCCCTGAAAAGCTCGTCTTCAAAGAGTCAATCAGGACATTAATCATGGCCAGCCCCCCCAGCATTTTAATTAATGAGGAGGGAATCAAATGGGGAACGGCTGCTGCCATTGGTGCAAAAACAGCTAATAAACATGACAAAATTCCTAATACGATTGCAGCGGCATAACGATTTTCTTTCAATCCAGATTCCTTACTTGCTAATAAGGCAGTCATTGGACCGGCAATACAAGCAGAATGGCCGCCCATAAATCCATTAAGAATCGATCCAATCCCGCTCCAACTCGTCATAGAATTAATGGGCGGGAGATAATTCGCACTCTCCAGAACAGCAATTCCTTGAGCATTTTGTATTGCGATGACCGTAAGCACTAACGGAATAACCAGTTCTCCCATCACAGATAAATTAAAGGAAGGAAAGACCACGTGCGGTACCGCCAAAGAAAATGATACACCATGAACTTGAATTCCTGGTAATACTTTTAATAAAACAATAGATGTGAGAATAGCCCCAACAATGGGAGGGAATTTTTTTGACAGCTTGCCGAAAAAAGAAATAACAAGAAATACTAGAAAAGGAATTCCATTTAACAAGGGATTGTCGAGAACAGAACGAAACATATCTGTACCAAAGGGAAGAAGGACGCCGGAAACCATTCCCATCATGACTGGCATAGGTAGGACCTTCATTAATTTATGGATCATTCCAGATATTCCTAAAAGAAAAATGACGATGCCTGTAACGAGATAGGCACCAACTACCTGGCTAAATGTGTAATGAGATAAGGATGCTCCGACAAGAATTGCACCAGGAATTGAAAAAGCATATCCAATCGGCTGGCGGTAATAAAAGGAGAGACCAATCGATAGCAATCCCCCAATTCCATAAATAGCAAAGATCCAGGATGTAATCGCTGAATCAGATAGGTGGCCTTTCGAAGCAGCTTGTAAAACAATCAGTAATGGTCCAGTTGCGCCGAATAGCCAGGCCACAAAACCATTTGAAATATTTCCAATCGATAATAATCGGGGAAATTCAACAATATTCTTCTTCCACAAAGTACTCACTCCTAAAATAAGCTACAGTATAGTATAATATATTAAAACTGATAAAATGTATATAATAATATACGAAAATATGGAGGACCTAATGATGGGATTAGAAGATGAACAAACAAGAAAATTAATTCAACAAATGGGCGGGCTGCTTCGGAACATTAGAAGCGAACAAAAATTGAGCCTCGAGGAGCTTGCCGAAAAAACAGGTGTTAGCAAGCTCACGTTAGGAAAGATTGAAAGGGGAGAAACGAATCCTACATTAGGAGTTGTATGGAAAATTACAGAAGGGTTATCGATCCCTTTAACAAGAATTTTAGTAATGGACGACCATGTCGATCTTTCGAGATGTGGAGAGGGCTATATGATTTATGGGCCAGACCAAACATGGAGAGTAGAGACAGTTTTTCGGAATACAGATGGACCAACAATGGAAATATATCGAGCATTTCTTGGACTGCAAGCCATGTACTCGCCGGAGCCGCATCATAAAGGAGCAATGGAATTTGTGACGGTAATGAGGGGAAATATCAGCTTTAAAGTCGAGGAGAGGGTATACCAACTCAAACAGTTTGATTCCATTAAGTTTGAAGCTGCGAGCAAACATCTTTATAAGAATATCGGTGATGAAGAGGCCGTGTTACATGTAGTGGTGAGATATCCTTCTTAACACTTCAAAGATTAAATTTTCCATAAAAACCCAAGTAAGCAACCTCACTTGGGCATGTAATTTCAATCCTTTGGAAGAGATGGAACATTTTTAGGCCTATAAGTAATGACATCAGAAGAATAATCATTAACAATCAATTTGTCCTCTAATGTTTTCGCCTGAATGAGGATAGGCTGGTTGTAATTATTTTTAAAAATTAAATCTGGCCCATTCCAGCTCACTTGGGCATCCCGTCCAGGAGGAACGTATGAACCTTCCCTGCTGTGTGAGGAGCGTTGAATCACATTTATTCCCGACTCGCTTCGCAAAGCAAAAGAAAAAATGGAAAAACGAAAAACAAGAAGGAAAGGGAGTTTGGAGAAATGGAATCTATGTCAATTTTTGAAGTAGTACGAATTAAGCAGGAAATTAAGGAATCGCAGGAACAGTTTGTAAAATATTCTATCCGTTCACCTGAGGATCCTCAAAATTTAGCGGATTCTTACATAGCGTAAGACCGGGAAGTGCTCCTTGTGTTAATGCTTAAAAAATACGTAGTGGGGTTACATAGAGCTTATATTGGGAGTTTAAATGCGAGTATTGTTCATCCGGTGTGAAATGCGCTATTCTAAATAATGCGGCCTCTAGGATGGTCAGCCATCAACACCCAAGCAGAGACCCCTTAAACATAGTATCCTAAACTAGAGTACTCTAAGTTCAAAGTTTAGGTTTAATGTATATCCTAAAAAAGATCTTATTTTTGTGTTTCAGATTGGGATAGAACGTTGGAATCAATCAGTATAGGAAGTATCTTTAAAGAAGTACCATCTGGACCATATCATAAGTAAAAGAAAGTTTCTTTGTGTAATTAAAGCCGGCTGTGATCAGTCGGCTTTATATTTATATCCAATTGCAATTATCGAATCACCTATTTATCGGGAAACCTCATTGTTTTTTATACTCTCTGCAAACAGGTTTTTAAACAAAACCTTCTAGTACAATTTTACCAATCGTCCTATTGCTCTCCAAAAGTTTGAGGGCTAGACGGAGATTTTCTGCTGAGATCGGTCCAAGGACTTCGGCCAGTGTTGTCTTTAATTTTTGATGGTCCACAGCATCAGCAATACGATTAAGCAATAGATGCTGCTCAATCATATCATCTGTTTCGTAAACAGGGCGAGTAAACATAAACTCCCACACGAAGGTGACGCTTTTTTGCTTAAGCAATTTGAGGTCCAGCGGAGAGGCTGGATCATCAATTGCGCACACAACTCCTTGCGGAGAAATAGCTTCGGTAATACCGGCCCAGTGTTTTTCCAAAGCATTAAGGCAAAAAATGTACGGAACGTTTGTAAATCCAATTGCTTGAAGTTGTGGAAGGAGCGGGTCATGGTGATTAATGGTATAGTCCGCGCCCATTGATTTAACCCAGCTAACAGTTTCCGACCGGGAAGCAGTCCCGATTACAGTAAGCCCCGCTTGTTTTGCAAGCTGAGTGGCAATGGAACCTACACCCCCGGCTGCACCAATGATCAGCAGAGCCTTTCCTTTGTTAGGGCCCGGATCTTGGGAAATAGACATTCGGGTAAATAACGCTTCCCAAGCTGTAATGGAGGTTAGGGGAAGAGCTGCGGCTTCCACAAATCTTAAGGAAACAGGTTTGCGCCCAACGATTCGTTCATCGACCAGATGGTATTCACTGTTTCCTCCTTGTCGTGCAATACTGCCAGCATAAAAAATTTCATCTCCCGGACGAAACAATGAACAGTCCGGTCCTGTCTCTTCGACGACTCCTGCTACATCCCAACCTAGAATTTTAGGAACTTCCTCAACTCTTTCCTTAGGAGCTCGTACCTTTGTATCAACAGGATTGACCGATATGGCCGAACCAATAACTTGAAGGTCAAACCCCTGCTCAATAAAAATTTGTGCGGGGCCCTTTCCATTAAAATTCTCTTTTACAGCTCTTATCTTAAAGTCGGGTGTATAAGAAATAGAACGTTCGGACACATGGTCCACATTCGGATTACTCTCTAATAATTTTATCTGAATCTCGTTAAATATAATTTTACTCATTTTAAATTTCCTCCGGTTATTCCTCTAAATGATTATAAACGGGTTTTTGTCCAGCGAACACAATAACCCGAATAAGGGACTTTTTTTAAGTGTCCATTATTCGGGTTCGTAGGCTTTCGGCTATCCAAATGTAAGAAAAATACACCAAAAATTAACTCTGATTCAATATGAACCCAGCATCGTGTAAAAAATATACCTTTAAAAGACGACCTAGTAAAACTTTATAAATATCGTAACACGGACAAACTATTCATTATTAAGGGGGATGAAAATGGAGCATATTGTAATTACTGCTGTATTAAAACCAAAAGAAGGCCTGCAGGGGCAACTATTATCAGAACTCAAAAAGGTCCAAGCTGCATCAAGGGAAGAGGCGGGTTGTATAAAGTATGACTTGCACCAATCTGAAGACCAAACTTTTGTTTTATATGAAGTGTGGAAGGATGAGGAAGCGCTGGAACACCATATTCAGTCGGCTCATTATCAGGAATACAGGAACAATATTGCAGACCTTGTATCAACTAGAGAAGTGTATAAGCTAAAGATAATGGAATAAGTTTACAAAGATGGAGTGGCGGAACCGTCGGAAAAACCTGTTATATGCAGGTTTTTTAGTCGTCTTTTTTAAGATGGGAGTTTTTCGCCGTATCTCCTTCGAAACAAATCTTTTGATTTGGACGGACCAGATGGCTAATATATTAATATCGCGAATTACCGATTTGGCGTTATACTTTCAGATCATCTATCCAGCTTCCATTGGGATAGTGATAATCGATATAGAAAGAGGCAAATGACATTGAAGCAGGAATTGGAACGCTTAAATGATGAACAAGCCGTTGAAATTTTTAAGGCATTGTCGAACCAGACGAGGGTGAGCATTCTTCAAATGTTAAAAGATCCCGACAGTCATTTTTCACCGCAAGCCCATATTATTGCTGATGAAGGATTTGAAGGCGGGGTTTGCGTAGGGGATATCCGAAGCAAGGCCGGGATTTCGCAATCCACTACTTCACAGTATTTATCGATTCTGCTGCAAAGCAGACTGGTTGAAATGAAGCGAATCGGACAATGGACGTATTATCGCCGTAATGATGAGACGATTAAAAAGTTCGAAAAATACATTGGTACAAAAATATAAGGAGAATTGAAGTGAGTTTATTACAGCATCGAGCATTTAACAGGTTGTACCAACAGGATAAAATGACGCTTGGTTTCGCGATTCCGACGGCAAGGATGTCCAAATATCCGATTATGGAAAATCAGCTGTCGCTTGCCCGCAAAATTGAAGACCATGGTTTCGCGGCATTGTGGCTTCGGGACGTTACGATTCAGAATTTGAATATTGATGATAATGGTCAAATGTATGATGTATGGATTTATTTGACCTATCTTGCGGCCCATACCAAGGATATTGCACTTGGGACGGCGAGTGTGGTCCTCCCGCTGCGCCATCCTGTCCGAGTGGCAAAGGAAGCATCATCTATTGACCGGTTGTTTCCTGAACGCCTGATCATGGGAGTGGCTTCAGGAGACCGGGATAAAGATTTCACAGCTTTGGGAATATCCAAGCTGGAAAGTGGAGGGCTGTTTAAAAAGAATTATGCATTCCTTGAACGGCTGTTAAAGGAGGACAATCCGACAATCAACAGCGATTTAGGCATCATCGATGGAACGGATATGAGAATGATCCCCAAACCTTTTTCTTCGATTCCGACCATGGTGACAGGATTCAGCAATCAATCGATTGAATGGATCGCCCAGAATGGGGACGGCTGGATCCAGTACCCGAGGATTTTCCCACAACAAACTCAATTGATTAACGAATATCGCGAGTTGTCGGAAATTCACGCTCCAGGAGTGTTTAAACCTTTCACTCAGACTTTATTTATCGATTTATCGGAAAATATCGATTCGTTTCCTGTTCCGATTCCGTTAGGATTTCGTGTAGGGCGCAAACAGTTATTAGAAATTCTATATCAATTTCAATCCATTGGTGTCAATCACCTGGCATTTGTATTGTATTTTTCAAAGCGCCCTCCCGAGGAAGTCATCCAGGAGCTTGGAGAGTTTGTGTTGCCTTACTTTCCGACGCATAAAATTCCAGTATTAGATTAGTTTTTTAAAAAAATTAGATAGGGAAGAAGATGAACTTATGTCTAAACATGCAAATAAACTAAACGAAATTCCATTCTCGGTGCTTGATCTTTCACCGATAACAGCCGGAAGTACTCCTGCTGACTCTTTCCGCCATACATTGGAACTCGCACAGCTTGCTGAAAAACTTGGTTACAACCGTTTTTGGCTCGCAGAACATCATAATATGCCGTTTATCGCCAGTTCCGCCACTTCTGTGGTGATGTCCCATGTGGCAGCAGGTACATCAAAAATCAGGATTGGTTCAGGAGGAATCATGCTGCCGAATCACGCACCGCTCGTCATCGCTGAGCAGTTTGGCACTCTTGAATCATTATATCCTGGGCGAATTGACCTTGGTCTGGGGCGGGCACCCGGTACAGATCAGGGGACCGCTCGTGCATTGAGACGCGACTTGGGAAGTACCGGAGATGACTTTCCTGAGCAATTAGCGGAACTCCGCGGTTACTTTGATCCATCACTGGCACAAGGGAACCCTATAAAAGCGATTCCAGGTGAAGGTTTGAATATTCCAGTCTGGCTGCTGGGTTCAAGCGGCTTCAGTGCGCAGCTGGCCGGAGAACTGGGTTTGCCATTCGCGTTTGCCGCCCATTTCTCGCCACTTAACACTCTGGGTGCTCTACAGATCTATCGCAAGGCGTTTAAGCCTTCGAATGTTCTCGATAAGCCGTATGCGATGGTGGCATTGAATATCATTACAGCAGAAACGGATAAAGAGGCAAAGCGCCTTTTTACAACAATACAGCAGCAATTTTTGAATCTGATGAGTGGCAACCTTACACCGCTTCAACCACCGGTAGATGACATATCCGAAGTGGCCAGCAGCTACCAATTAAAGGCTCTCGAGCAGCAATTAGGCTCATCGATTGTTGGCAGTCAGCAGACGGTAAAGGACAAGCTGCATACATTTTTGGAGGAGAGCCAGGCAGATGAAATCATGGCCATTGCCCAAGTTTACGACCACAAAGCTCGCCTGCATTCATACGAGCTTCTGGCAGAAATTACAAAAAGCGAAAGGTAAAAAGGAGGACATCAGCAAGGAAACCTTTTTGATTTTTCTAGGGAATTGAATATGGATGAAACCGTGAAATCAGGTTATGAGGTTGTTTACAGGATTCCTTAATTAAAAAGATAAAAGTTGTTAGAATAGGAGACAATGATATGAACTGCAAAATTAACCGAAATGCTGCTAAAGTGCTGAAACAAATGTTGGAAAGTGAAGAGGCTGAAGGGAAAATGGTTCGTGTCTACGTTACATTGGACCATGGGGACCATGCCCATTATGAAGTAAAACTTGATACGCCCACGGACCATGATGAAATTTTGAAAACAAACAAAGGCATTGATGTTTTACTTGATAAAAGGGAACCGTTTTTAGATGGGGTTTAAATCAAGTATTTCTATGTGCCGCAAGCAGGATTTGACATCACGAATTCTTCCAAAGGGCATCACCATCATTAAACACGTGACAGAGCGATACTAAATGTTTTTATACCTTCATATATCTAGCAGTATCATATAATAAACACAGTAGATTACTGTATTTATTGTGTTAAATGAGAATAATACCAACGATGCTTTTACAATTATAAGGGGGCTCATCATAATGAGCAAAAAAATCGCTACACTAATAACAGACTTATTTGAAGATGTAGAATTCACAGAACCAGCACAAGCATTTAAAGATGCTGGTCATCAAGTGATCACAATCGACATACAGGCTGGAAAAGATATTACTGGTAAAAAAGGTGAAGTAGTAAAAATAGATAAAGGAATTGGGGAAGTTAATCCTCAAGACTTTGATGCTTTACTCATCCCTGGCGGCTTCTCTCCCGATTTATTACGTGAAGACGACCGTTTTGGTGAATTTGCAAAAGCATTTATACAAGATGGTAAACCTGTTTTTGCCATTTGCCATGGCCCACAAGTATTAATTGATACAGACCTATTAAAAGGCGTCGACATAACAGGTTTCAAATCAATAAGGAATGATCTCAAAAATGCAGGTGCTAACTACAAAGATGAAGAAGTTGTGGTAAGCAATAATATTGTAACAAGCCGTTTTCCGGATGACATTCCTGCCTTTAATCGTGAATCCTTAAAATTATTAGCTGAATAATAGCGTAAGTACTCAATAGTATCGTTTTAGAAATTAATATTTCACAATAAATTTCAATACAAAAAAGGTTTTAATAAGAAAGGGGTTTTACTATGTCATTAAATGGTAAACGAGTAGTTGTTTTAGGGGGTACTTCTGGTATTGGTTTAGCAACTGCCAAAGCGTTTCTCGATCAATCAGCTCAAGTGATCATTGCCAGCCGTTCTGTTTCCAAATTAAATGAAGCAAAACAAGTTCTTGGTGGCAATGTAGAAGGAAATGAAATCGATTTTCGAAGCGAAGAAAAAGTAGCAGAATTTTTCAGCAAGGTTGGAAAATTTGACCACCTTGTGGTAACAGCAGGAGAAGGCGCAATGGGGCACTTTAGCGAATTGCCTGTGGCAAGTGCTAAAGAGGCGTTTGATAGTAAGTTCTGGGGGCAATATATTACCGTCCGCTCAGCACTTCCATATTTAAACAATGAGAGCTCAATCACCTTAACCTCTGGTGTATATGGCGTTCGTCCTCCTCAAGGCGCTACTACGTTAGCGGCAATCAATTCAGCCATTGAAGGATTGGTTCGAGGACTTTCCGTAGACCTAGCCCCTATTAGGGTAAACGTGGTTTCACCTGGAATTGTAGACACTCCAATCTATGCAGGAATGCCAGATGATCAGAGGCAAGCACTGTTCAACGGCATTGCACAACAGCTCCCTGTTGGACGGATTGCAAAGCCGGAAGACATAGCTGAAACCTATGTATACCTTGCTAAAAATGGTTTTACTACTGGTACGGCTGTTCTTATTGATGGTGGAGCCCACTTAGTATAATGGCCTAAATGGATGTTGAATTGAAGCTTATCACCCTGCCAAGCAGCGGTTCTAACTAAAATAGAAATAAGTTAAGAATTAAGTAATTTACTGGCGGCAATACTGCAAAAGAGTATTGCCGCCTTTTTTGTTATTAGGTACATGAAAAAGATACAAAAGGAAGTGTTGATTTTTAATGAGTGTACAGGACGAAAATAAATTAACAAAAATAAAAAATTCCCTTGAAAGTCGTGTAGTTACATTGCCTGATGGAACTTCTATGCCAAGAATAGGACAAGGAACTTGGTACATGGGAGAAAATCCTCAAATGAGAGAAAGGGAAATCAAAGCTTTACAACTCGGAATAGAATTAGGCATGAAACTAATAGATACGGCGGAAATGTATGGTGATGGCGATTCTGAACGCTTAGTAGGTGAAGCAATTAAAGGACGAAGAGATGACGTCTTTTTAGTATCAAAGGTGTATCCTCATCATGCAGGATTAGATATGATTGCCAAAGCGTGTGAAAACAGTCTAAAAAGGCTGGGAACCGAACTTCTTGATTTGTACCTTTTACACTGGCGAGGACGTGTGCCATTAGCAGAAACCATTGAAGGAATGGAAAAGCTACGCAAGGAAGGAAAAATAGTAAGGTGGGGAGTCTCCAATTTTGATTCCGATGATATGAAAGAGTTATGGAACACCACTAACGGAAAAAATTGTATGATTAATCAAGTATTATATCATCTTGGTTCAAGGGGTATAGAGTATGATCTCTTACCATGGCAGCGAGAACATCACATGCCTATTATGGCATATAGCCCGCTAGCTCAAGGAGGTTCTTTAAGAAGACAACTGTTAACGGATCCAACCATTTTAGAGATTGCAGAAAAATACACTGTACAACCCTTACAAATCGCTCTCGCTTGGACAATCCGTTCTAACAATTGTCTGGCTATTCCAAAAGCTGTTCAAGAAGAACATGTACTAGCAAATGCGGAAGCTGCTATTATTGAATTAACAAAAGAGGATTTAAATAGACTTGATGAAGTATTTCCGCAACCGACTAGAAAAATGCCTTTGGACATTTTATAGAAATTTTGAGGATAGACAAGAGAGAAGGGATTGAATGTGTATATCAACAGAGGTATTGGGAAGATTTACTCCAGATGCAGCGCTGAGGAGGCTCCCGGCTCGCCCGCGGAAAGCGAGCACATGGAGCCAATTGCTTTTTAACTATGAGCCCTCCCTTCACTAAGTAGCGGAATGGTGTGATTAGCTTACTTCTATTACTTTTTAAGAAGCAATGAGAATGAATAAGCAAATGAAGCACATTGCCTACTACACAAAGAAAGTGGCTCAAGAGGGGGAAAAGGCAAGACCCACCTATAGGCGGTCTAGGAATCCCTATCGTAATCATCGTTTGCTTTTTAAAAACGAGTTTTGAATGAAATGATTTAAGCTTCATTATAGTTGACCTTCCCAGAGGTTGAATCTTCCTTGAAATATATTTAGGAAAGTGAAAGAGAGCAGTCAAATGACTGTTCTCTTTAATCTTTAAAAAAGTGAATTTACCCGCAAATCCAATTATTTAATGAGATTTCCTTGATATTTCTTCGTTTTTCTAGTTTCTTCAATCGTGTTCCAGTAAACTTCTGGTTTAGTACAATTAAGCTAGTATTAAATCATATTTAGGTGGGATGGAATGTTTGTAGCGTATTCTGATGCTTCAATCCAAAAATTCCAATTGTTTAAGATTCCACCTTAAAAAGACGGGATGGAAAACCAAGAAATAAGAAATATGTATCCAAGGACACTAAGGAGATCCTTAGAAGACTTAATATAAGAACTCAGGTAATCCCTCGAAAATATAATGTTGCTAATCGAGTGTGCTTTGAGAATAAATATCATAAATCTACTCCAATCTCCTCTATTAACTGCAACTACTTTCAAGAGGGGGAGAATTTTCCTAATTATTACTTACTGTTATAGGTTTTAGGTTTCAAAGGCTCTTAACCCATTTGGTTGGGGGTCTTGTTTATTTGGGAAATCCCTAGACCACTTGATGTATGGTGTGACAATATAGACAAAATAATCTAACAATTAATACTGTAAAATTTACTTTAAAAATCCTTTTTGATACGATTTGTTCAAAGGAAGTGGATTCTATTAATTTTGGTATGATGAAAGGAAGACTCGAGGGTCGTCCTTCAACATCAAAGAATAAACTTGATTATGCCTTTATCTTAAAGCGGAATGGTTCTGGATGAAATAGCTGATAAAATGGCATTTTTATGATGAAAATTTATAGAAAGCTTTAATGAGAGATCTTTAAAATGTAAAAAAAACCCTTCCCGATACTAGAAAAGGGCTTTATCCATATTCGTTAATATTCGGTTCACATCAAAACAAGAAACTTTTTTTTTGAACCTTATCAAGGCTATTGGATCTGGTAAATATATACATTGACTGTAACAGGATATAAAAAATTCAGTTTTGCGGAGAGGAATATATATGACAATGGCAGATGAGAATTGGACACAGTTTGTTCTTGAGGGAACTACTAATATCAACGTAAGAGAAGAAATTTTAGATTCGTGGAATAGGTGTAAGCAATTGGGCGTTTCCTATGAAAAGGAAGAAATTTTTTCACATCTTAAACAAAGTGATTTTGTAAGCAGACAACAAAAAAATTTCGACCTGATTAACGCCGCAGTACCAGTTATGGAGGAATTTTGTAAACGTTTAAAAGGGGGAGGATACCTTCTTTTGCTTGCGGATGCAGATGGATATTTATTAGAAGTGATGGCCGATCATAAATCACAAAAATTAGCTGACCGGTCCGGAATATGTCCTGGGGCACGATGGACAGAAGAAAATGTTGGTTCTACAGGATTATCAATTGCGCTTAGAACACGGACTGCTATGGCTACTTCAGGGAATGAGCATTACTGTTTAGCTCTTCGGGGCTGGGATTGTTCTGCATGTCCTATTTTTGTTGATGGAGTTTATATAGGAACATTTGACGTTTGCCGCATAGGTCCCAAAAATGATTTGAAAGAGTTATATACACTGGCAGGTGCCGGTGCTCGTGCCGTTACGGAAAGATACCAGTTTAATAAAACAAAAATCAAAGAACAGGTTTTATCAAGTGTATTAACCGACTACGTTAATAAGTTGAACGAAAAAACAGGTATTATTTCGTTTGATAAAAATGGTATTGAGTTATTCAAAAATAAGCCGGCTCAAGACTTTTTAATGTTGTTTGAAAAAAACAAATTTGATTTGAAATCAAAAGAAAAGAAAATATTTAGTAATTTTGATAATGGTTCGGTATTGAATGAAATTGAAGTGGATGGGAAGAAATTTGCTATCGATTCAGAAGTAATATTGAGTAAAGACAAACAGTTAGCTACCGTCATATTTATACATCCCAAAACAAAGTTAACTTTACCCAATACTATAGTAAACCCCGATTATTTTGCCTTTAATACTAAAAATGAAGCTTTTGAGAAGACCATACAAATGGCTGTAAAGGTTTCAAAAAGTGATGCAAGCATTCTTATACAAGGGGAAAGTGGAGTAGGGAAAGATTATATGGCTCGTTTTATTCACAATCAAAGCAAAAGAAGGGACTATCCTTATACCGCAATTAATTGTGCAGCATTGCCGCGAGAACTAATTAGTACAGAGTTATTTGGTTATGAAGGCGGGGCCTTTACAGGTGCTAAACTCAAAGGGAATCAAGGGAAAATTGAAGCGTCTAACAAAGGCACAATATTCTTAGATGAAATAGCAGATTTGCCATTAGATTTACAAGCTACTCTTCTTAGAACTTTGGAAGAGAAACAAGTCATAAGGGTTGGCAGTACTACACCAATTCCAGTTAATGTACGTTTTTTAGCTGCTACAAATAAAAATATGAAAGAACTAGTTGAAAAAGGGGAATTCCGAGAAGATCTTTACTATCGCTTAAACGTGTTTAATATAAAGATCCCTTCTTTAAGAGAACGAATCGAAGATTTAGAAAGTATTTTTAATACCATGTTGTTCAAAGCTTGCGAAAAAGCGCAACGAAAAAAAATCTCCCTCACTGCAAAAGCAATTAGTTTATTTCAACAACATACATGGCCGGGGAATTTAAGGGAACTCAGAAATGTAATTGAACGAATTGTTTATCTACACGATGAAGATACGTTCGATTCATTTCATGCACATGAGTTTTTAAGAGCAGACCAATCAGCTGAAAAAACTAGTGAGCGTGAATATATCACATACATTCTCCACAAAACGAATGGCAATCGTACTGAGGCTGCAAAGGAAATGGGTATATCTCGCAGTGCTTTGTATCGGAAAATCCAAAAATATAGTATCGAATAAATGGTATATATACTGTTCACTCGTCCGAACATAGACCGGTCAAATATACACGATATGAAGGCGGAATCTTGTATTAAAAAATGAACAGGACTGTTCTAATCTGCTTTTTCCCTCTATTTTGAATACTATAATTAATTGGCATGGTAATTGCATTAATAAATAGTGTAGCCGCTTATAAGGCTAACAATTTCATAAGGGGGACAAGCAATATGCATGTTGGAACAAAAGAATGGATGGGTCAGTTCCAGAAAACGGTAAACAATGACCAGGAACTTAATGTTATTGGAAAGTACTTCACTACAAAATTCCTTTGGCAGATTGGCCCAAAGAGTTACGTGATTGAAGTTTTAGAAGGAAAAATTAAGAATATTATTTCAAATCCAACTCCACTCGAACCTTGGAAATTTGCAATCCGTGGAACAGAAGACGCTTGGGTGAAGTTTACTCAGCCGACTCCACCTCCAATGTATCACGAATTATTCGCTGCCATGTTCCAAGGTAACTTACAGATAGATGGCGATATCAAGGAGTTAATGGCAAACCTACGGGCAATGACTCGCCTTCTAGATGTAACAAGAGAAGTTCAACTTACAGTAGCATAAAAAGGAGGATGAAAAATGAGTAAATTATCTACGGTTAAAGGTCGTTATGTTTACGTAAATGTACAAGATGTTGAATACAAGGTTTACTTTGAGGAAAATGGCCGAGGTATCCCTCTTGTTTGTCAACATACGGCAGGTTCTGATAACCGCCAGTGGCGCGGACTTTTAGAGGATGGAAACATAACCAAAAATTTCAGGGTTATTGCTTATGATTTACCACGTCATGGAAAATCAGATCCTCCACATGCTGTTGAGTGGTGGAAGGAAGAATATAAACTTACTACCCAGTGGTTTCTTCAATTTGTTAGAAGTTTTTGTGAGGAGCTTGAACTTGAAAATCCTGTATTCATGGGAAGTTCGTTTGGTGGAAATGTAGCCCTGCAACTCGCTCTTGAATACCCGGATTACTTTAGAGCAACCATTCCTGTCGAAGGAGCCGATTATACTCCAGGCTATTTCGTGGATTGGTGGAACCATCCTCATACGCATGGCGGAGAGGTTTGTGCATCTGGGACCTGGGGTCTTATGGCGCCACAAAGCCCTGAAAAAGATCGTCGTCTAACATGGTGGTATTATAGCCAAGGAGCACCAGGTGTTTTTAAGGGGGATCTTTATTTCTATAGTGTTGATCATGACCTTCGTGGAAAACTACACCTAATCGATGCTGAAAAATGCCCTGTATATTTAATGACAGGTGAATATGATTACCTATCTACTCCTGCGGATTCAAAACGTACTGCCGATCAAATCTCTGGAGCAAAATTTGTGGAAATGAAGGGAATCGGGCATTTTCCAATGAGTGAAAATTATGAGGTATTTGTTAAATACTTAGAAGAAGTTCTTCAAGATATCTTAATGAAAGAAAAAGCATTAGTAATAAAATAGACCGTCAAGTTTTGTTTGATATCATACAGGGGAGGCGCTAAGTCGTCTCTTCTGTTATTTTTTATCCTTTTATAACAGATGACAAGTATTTAAGTAAAAAGGAGACGAAAGAAGGATGAAACATTACAACATGTACATAAACGGCGAGTGGTTTAACACCCGTAACGTATTAGAAGTGGAAAATCCCGCCACAAAAGAAATCATTGCGTCAGTTCCAAATGGTGGGAGTGACGAAGCAAAAATTGCAGTAAATGCGGCACATGCAGCATTTTCTACGTGGTCGAAAACAACAGCATATGAACGCAGTGAATACTTAAAAAATTGGTTTACTCTCATCGAGCAAAATCAAGAAGAAATTGCTAAAACGATGACGATGGAACAAGGAAAACCATTAAAAGAAGCACTAAGTGAAGTGCAGTATGCCAATAGTTTTTTATCATGGTATGCTGAGGAAGCTAAGCGTGTATATGGGGAAACGATTCCAGCTTCTCATTCACATAAACGCCTGCTTATTCAAAAACAGCCAGTTGGCGTTGTCGCAGCGATTACGCCTTGGAACTTTCCTGCGGCTATGATTACAAGAAAAGTAGCCCCGGCATTAGCGGCTGGTTGTACGGTTGTTGTTAAACCAGCAGAATCTACTCCGTTAACCGCTTTGCTATTAGCGAACTTCGCACACGAAGCAGGTATCCCCAAAGGGGTTATCAATGTGGTTACAGGAGATCCGAAAGAAATCGGAAATGTTTGGCTAGATGATCCACGTGTAAAGAAGATTACCTTTACCGGATCTACGGAAGTGGGGAAATATTTGATGAGGCGTGCAGCAGATACCGTGAAAAAGGTTTCGCTTGAATTGGGCGGTCATGCTCCGTTCATTGTTATGTCTGATGCCAATATCAAAAAAGCGGTCGAGGGCGTTATTCAATCAAAATTCCGAAATGCAGGTCAAACATGTATATGTACAAATCGTATTTATGTGCAAGAAGGCATCGCTGCATCATTTATACAAGAGTTCGCTGCAGCAGCTGCGTTATTAAAAGTCGGTAGCGGCTTTGAAGAAGGTACTGACATCGGTCCGCTCATTAACTACAATGCAATAGAAAAAGTGAAAAGCCATATCTCTGATGCAGTCGATAAAGGCGCTGAAGTATTAGTAGGGGGCAATCAGCTTGTTGCAAAGAACGGCTATTATTTTGAACCAACGTTGTTAAGTGGGGTAACAGATGAAATGGATTGTATGAAAGAAGAAACATTTGGACCGCTTGCACCGATTACGACCTTTAAAACGGAAGAAGAAGTGATTGAGCGTGCAAATAACTCTCCTTATGGATTAGCTGCATATGTATATACTGAAAATCTTGGATGTTCGATTCGTGTAAGTGAGGGCTTGGAATTTGGAATCGTTGGTGTGAATGACAGTATTCCATCTGTTTCACAGGCACCATTTGGTGGATTAAAAGAAAGCGGCTTAGGACGTGAAGGCGGCCATTACGGTATTGAGGAATTTTTGGAAGTAAAATACATTTCAATAGGCATATAATCTGAGCGAAAAAAATGATCTTAAATGTGCCCGCTGTGCGCCTTAGTTCTCAAAACGTTAATTGTGGAGTTTTAAAGGCTCTCAACCGATTTGGTTGGGGGTCTCTTTTATGACTTAACACTGTTTTTGACCAGCTAAAGTTTGTTTTTTTCAATAAATCTAAGAATATCATTTTTAGAGACTGATTGTGTTTTTCTGTTGGTACTGGCTTAAACAAATCCCCCTTTTCTTGAATCCTTGTCTTCGTATTTAAAATGGTAAAATCCGTAGGCTTAATACCCGCTTCTACCTCTGACCAGGTAAGCGTTTGGCCCCATTTGCTTCCGAGTTGGCTCTAGCCGAGTAACCCCACCGGCATCGTCCGTCCACTCTATAGCTGCATGTAATCAAAATAAAGCTTGTTCCCCCTTTTGGAAACGACTCGTTCAAGAGTTACCTTTTGCGGCATTTGCTCTGCAAAATAATGTGCAACAAAGGTATTTATTTTTCTTGTTTGTTCGAATGTATGCTCTGGCTGAATAGGTATAAATATTTGCTTTCCTGAAGAACCTGATGTTCTTGGTACCGACATTAACTGAGTGATTCAAGAAGTTCCTTCTGCCTGATTGCTATCATGTCTTCTGGTGAAGGGAAATGGACAGTTGAAACAGCTTTAGATTTACAAGCAGCCACTCCTGTTATCGCAATGTCTCTTTTGATGCGTTACCGTTCATTAGACAGCGATACTTTTACAGGTAAAGTGGTAGCTGCATTAAGTACCGAATTTGGTGGACATGTTGTTGAAAAAAATTAACAAATTACATCTGTCACATTTAATAGAAAAAGAGTCAATAAAAATAGGTGAAGAAAAATAGCTCATTATTTGTGAAATGGTAATGAAAATAATGAATATGATGGTAGAGAAGGATGTGAAGTCCATGAATGTATTGGATGCAAAAATGATAAATACACAGTATGGTAAACGGAGGAAAATATAATAGGAACAATAGGGTTCCTGGAGAAATTACTTGGAATTACAATAGAAGACATTTTAAGTGCTCATATTGAGAGATCTCACTAGTTTCCGAAATAACCATTCAATGGGACAAAGAAGAGACTTAATGGCAGATTACGCACGAATGATTAACGAAGTTGCCTTAATTGCTGAAGATGGTATAAGTATAAATCTATTAATAGAAAAGGGATGGATGGAACAACCTCCCTCTGCCAATGATCACGAAAGTTTGGCAAAGAATTAGATCATGGGAACTATATTTTTGACTGCCAAATTCCTGAGCACGTTCAGCCTGAAATGTTAGAACGAATGCTTAACATGATACCGGGAGTCGTTGAAAATGGGTTGTTTGTTGGAATGACTGACTTGGTGATCACTTTAGATCAAGTAAAAATGTGGTCATGTTAAGTAGGTAAGAACATAAGAGAGAGAATTTGAGTCCCTCTCTTCTCTTATTTTTTTTTATATCTTTACAATGATTCTACCTCTTGCTTGTCCTTTTAAAATAGTAGGCAAGTTTTGAGGTAATTCTTTAAGTGTAATTTCTTTCTGTATAATTTCAGAAAGAGTAGAAGGTTTTAAATCGGTTGTCATGCGATTCCATAGTTCTTGCCGAACATCCATTGGACAATAAACAGAATCAATACCGAGAAGGTTTATGCCACGTAAAATAAACGGAAACACGGAGGTAGGAATGCTTCCTCCACCAGTTAAACCACTGACCGCAACAGAACCATTGTATTGGATTTTACTTAAGATGGATGCAAGTGTCTCCCCCCCTACTGGATCAACCGCCGCAGCCCATATTTGTTTATCAAGGGGCTTGATTTTACCGTTAAAGACATCTTCACGAGAAATAATCTCTTTTGCACCGATCTTATGTAAAAAAGTATGCTCAGAATTTTTACCAGTACTAGCGACTACTTCGTATCCTCTTTTTGAAAGCATGGAAACAGCTAAACTACCTACGCCGCCAGTTGCTCCTGTAACAAGAACTTTGCCTTTTTCTGGTGTTAAACCGTTATCTTCTAACCTTTGAATGGAGAGGGCTGCAGTAATACCTGCTGTCCCCAAAATCATTGATTCTTTCAACGTTAAATTTTTGGGTAATTGGACAATCCAATCACCAGGAATTCGGGCAAATTCACTATAACCACCATAATGGGAAACACCAATTTCATAGCTTGTTGCAATGACTTCGTCCCCTTCACGGAAACGTGGGTCTTGAGAGGATACGACTACCCCTGCTAAATCAATACCTGGAATAAAGGGATAGGTTGTAATGATTTTCCCATTCGGAATACTTGCTAAACCATCTTTATAGTTTATAGCAGAATAAACAACTTTGATTAAAACATCACCTTGAGGTAACTCATTTAAGGTAATATTTTTGACTTGAACAGAAAAATCGTTTTCATTTTTATCAATCATCAATGCTTTAAATTGTTCCATTTTTTTTAACTCCTTTCTTGAGCAGCAGAATAGAATTCTGTATTCACTGCTAATATATAATGTATGGAAGTATATTACAAGTACATACTTTTATTTTATATAGTGAAAAAAGTATACTGTGAGTTATAATAAATATGGAGGTGAAGTGAAATGTCACGAATGCAGGATAAGATGTTTAATTGTGAAAAAGAATTAACTCTTTCCGTTATCGGTGGTAAATGGAAGATGCTTATATTATGGCATCTAGGCAAAGAGGGAACGAAGCGATTTGGTGAACTGAAAGCTCTTATGCCAGGGATCACACAGAGAATGCTAGTTAATCAATTGCGAGAACTGGAAGAAGACTTGATTGTAAAACGCGAAGTCTATCCCGTGGTTCCTCCAAAAGTAGAATACTCCCTTACTGAGCAAGGGAGAAGCTTGATGCCGATTCTCGATGCTATGTATAACTGGGGAAAAGATTATATGGAAACAGCTGGGTTGAAACCTTTAGTAAGTCAAGAGTCGATTAGATAAATTTTAACTGGTAATCTAAGGTTGACTCCGGCCAAGGGAGGTCAACCTAATTTCATGATAATTTAATAATTATTTTTAGTATTTTGTAGTGCCTTGTTCACTTTAGAAAAAGTATAATAGTAATTCTTCTTTTTAGTATGGAAAAGAAAAGATAATTTTTTCCTAATAAAATAAGGTAGGGGAAACTAAATAAATTTTACAGTATAGTTTTTTTCACTATGTAATGAAGAAGTGCGTGTTCAAATTTTTCATTTCGCTATTGATAGGATTAAATGATTTTTACAAAGGATTGTATGCAAATGAGAGTATCAGCCGTTCGGTATTATCATCATACCATTAGCTCTTGAATCAAGGAAAAAGGTATTAGGTAGTAAAGGATTAATTTGGGGGATTGTTGTTATTTTTATAAGTGTAGTGACTGTGTATGAGCCAGGTGGGAAGGTCAAAATGCCGGAGCCGGCTAGTGCAAACCAGAAATCAACAACACCGGTAACAAGTGGAGGCGACTAATGCCCGAGATGAAAAAATTTTTCATTGCTGACATATGCTTGTAAAAAGAAGCCATGCTTATCTTTAGCACGGCTCTTCTCATTTCCACCACTGCCACCATTTCTTTTGCTCTGCGGCTGCGATTTGCTTTCTTGTTTCTTCATCAATCATTAGCCCGCGTTCCTTCTCCTGGTGCTCCATCCGGTCTACATACTTCCATATTTGATTAATTTTCTCTTCTTGCTTAGCTTCCCGTACTGCCTTCTCCTTCAAAAGTTTGATTAATTCTACGTTTATTTCCTCCAAATGTTCTATACGATTCAATAGCTCATTAGTATTAGTATTCTGCTCAGCATCGCCATCATTAATTGTCTGTATGGGCACTTCTTCCTTAAAGGTTACCGAATTATTTTCTTCAGTAACCAGATTATTTTCTTCATAGGCCAATGCCAGTACTGCTTCGACAGAACGGTCCATCGTCATACCCTCTTGTTTAGTGAATTCGATTATTTTGCGGAGGGTGAGAACATCCTTATCAAAATATGTTCTATGTCCTCTACTATTACGCTGAACGAGATACCCATGACCTTCCAAGTGGGTAGCATACTTCCGTAATGTAATTGCATCAATTCCAAGCAATTCCTGTACGTCACTAGGTGTATATATGATCGTCATAACACTGCACCTCCAATTTAACATTTCTATAATTCATTGAGAATTTCCTTTTATTTGTTAGAAAATCAATCTTCTGAACTATATAGATGTTTTCTTTATTTGATGGTCAACTCAGTCACTGATAATCAGTAATGGGAATTATAGGTTAAGCACTATATGGAAGGATATGGCTAAAAAAGTTAGAATGTCTGAGATATATTATCGAGTTTGGATGACATTCCTTAATACAGCAAAATACACCGTTTTTTCGACTTTGTGTGACCCAGCATTCAATGATAAGATGAAACCTACATTAAAGAACAATTCGCCAAGTGAAAAAAACTGAAAGGAATGATTTTGTTATTAATCATTTACAATTAAGTTATACGAGCGAAATGGAAAAAGCGATGCGTAGTGCCCATGGAGTAGGTTATGAAGACTACAGTAGAAATCATACAGTGAGAATGAGAGTCGAAAAACGCCGTAAAAAGGACTATATTAGGTGTCGTAGAATGACTGCGGATTTAGACAGACTTACTCATTATAATAATCGCTTAAAGGTATGAATGAAAAGGGAAACCAATGTGAATAAACCACACTGGTTTCCCTTTTTTTACTTTTAAATAATAGGCTGTGTTAAAGATTAATGTTGATATTAACACTCTGTTTCTCTTCGTTCCAGGCACGAAGACTCCTGCGGGAGTACGGGGCAGGGGAGACCCCGCAGGAGCAAAGCGACGAGTTATCATGAACGAAACTAGCTCCTTACTCGTAACATCGTAGATTAATTTGGTTAGAATGTTTACTGGAAAAAACATAACCAAATCAGAGCTACATTACGGAAGGAGCTAGTTATTATGAAGGATACCATAAAATATGTTGGTTTAGACGTATCAAAAGAAAAAATAGCTGTTGCGATTGCAGATGAAGGTCGAGATGAGCCTAGATATTGGGGCATGATTTCGAATACTCCAGAAGCAGTTAAGAAATTAATGAAAAAGTTAGGAAACGGCGAGAACTTACGAGTGTGTTACGAAGCAGGTCCTACCGGATATGCATTGTATAGATTATTCCTTACTCTAAATATTCACTGTATGGTTATAGCGCCATCTTTAATTCCTAAAAAACCTGGTGAGCGTATTAAAACGGATCGTAGAGATTCCGTTCGACTCGCTCAATTATATCGAGCGGGAG